>CAIUPO010000089.1 GCA_903901055.1 uncultured Bacteroidota bacterium | reverse complement strand
GTAAAAGTGTAACACCTTCATTGTAATTGGGGGCATTGTTAGTCACCTTTGTCCAGGTGCCTGTTTGTGCAAATGCATAATTGGATAATAATCCAATGCAAAGTGCAATTAAAGAGAAGTAAATTTTTTTCATGAAAAGTTTTTTTCTCAAACGGAAATTGATAATGTTTATTGTGAAAAGGCGGCAGTAGCATTTGTTAAATTAAAGCTGTGATGCCTTAATGAAATCTTATCCATCAACAAATCAAAAGGAAAGGAAATGGAAGAAATTATTTATTTCGAATCAATTGAATGAACCCGTCTCTGGTATGGTGCATGAACTCCCAATCGCAATAGTCGAGTATGTAGTAATAAACTCCATCAGAGGCCGGATCATTGGTTTGGCGGATGATTCCGGGCCAACCTTCGCCAACGCTTTTCAGTTCCCAAATAAGTACACCCCAGCGATTATAAATATTTGCATGCAGGCATGTTGCTCCTTTAATTAAAAAATAAAATACATCATTTACACCATCTCCGTTTGGTGTAAATACATTCGGGAAATTGGTTCCATCCGTTACAACAATGTGTCCGTAAGCAGTATCAGGGCAGCCATTCGGATTGTAGGAAATGAGCGTAATTAAATAAGTTCCGTCACCCGGAAATGAATTCGACGGGAAAGAATCCTTAGAAGAGTGCCCGTCTCCGAAAGTCCAGTAATAAGTTTTTGCGCCCGTACTCGTATTTGTAAAACTAACTACTTGTCCGGGGCTGATAGTATCGGGCGAGAATGTGAAAGCCGCTTCCGACTGAGGGATTATATAAGAAGGTATTGAATCATTAACTTGTAATGTGCAGCCATTCGTATCCGTAACAGTCACACTATATGAACCTGCTTTTAATCCTGTTTCAAAGGAATTAGTACCTACTGGCGGAGACCACAGATATGAATAATCTCCGCTGCCTCCTCTTGCGGTTACTCTTATAGTTCCTGTATTGCTGTCGCCTGTACAATTTCTGTTTACAACTGAAGTGATAGTAGCATTTAATGGGGTAGAAATTTTAATGGAGGATGTAGCACTGCATCCAAAAGCGTCTGTTGCAGTTAATGTATAAGTACCGGATTTTTTTATAACTATGGTTTGCCCGTAAATATTCCCCGGTGTCCATTTATAGATGGCCATTCCGGTATCTCCGGACAAATAAAGCGAATCTCCCACTGCGCAAAGTGTATGCGGTTTTGCACTTATTATTGCAAATGGATGCGACATGGTTATCGTGATAGTACAAATGGTAACTATTCCGCATGAGGTAACTTTTACAGAATAGGTTCCTGCGGAGTCAAGATATTTTGTTGGTGAACTACCACTCAAAGGAGCCATCCATTGTATTACCGCATCGTTTGTCGCAACAACAGAAACTAAAACAGAATCCCCAGGACATAAATTAGTCGTCGGTGTTTGAAGGAAAGGTGTTGCATACGCTTCTATCAAAACAGTATTTGATAATGCAGCTAATCCGCATGGGTTAGAATCCGATGCAAAAACATAATAACTACCCGGACTCTTTACATATATAAATGAAGTGTCGGTGGCAATTGGTCCGCTGGGGCCGTACCAATTATAATCCTGGTAAGGTCCTCCGGTGCAAAGTATTTCTACAGAATCACCCGGACATATAATTCCATTGGATGGAAAAAATGTAAGAGAAGGGGTATTCATTGTTGCTTTAGTAATAGAGATAGAAGCGAAGCCAGTTGATATACACCCATACTGATTTGTATCGCTTGCAGAAACAGAATAACTTCCGTAGCCTACAAAAATACTGTCTTTAGTACTTCCATTCGACCATTTAAACGGAGCAAATCCGGAAACAGAAACCCATTCGGAATCTCCGGAACACAATTGCTTGTTGCCTTTAATAACTAAATTAATTGGAGGAGGAAGCGGATATAATCTCACATAAACAGAATCGTGCACGGCCATTTTATTTGTGCCGCAAATGTTATGCCGGATTATGGAGTCGGTAATATAATACCACCCTGAATCAGCAGGTGTCATTGCATTTTCCGGTGGGCAATAAGTATATAGTGAGTAAGCAATGGTAGTAGGATTTACCATCCATTTATTGGTTGTGCCTGATTGAGGTGGAATACATTTAGCAGGATTCGCAGTCGGATTTGAAATTGAATCATACGGGAACATCGTAAAACTATTTCCCTTGCACAGAAAAGCTGTATCGTGTTTACATGTGAGGCAAATTAATTTTGGAATTATCTTAGGTAGAGCGCTGTCAATGGCAACCCACACGCAGGTTTTATTTACGCAACCGAAGGAATCGGCAACGTTAAAACAATAGTATCCGCTGTCGGAATGAAGGGTAACGGTTATAGTTAAAGAATCAATCCTTTTTAATTTTGGAGTGGTCCAATAATAAGCCGTGTCATTGCCGTAATTGCAGCCGGTAAGCTTTACAGATTTATCGCAAAGCCTTATCGGTTGAGGATTGGTTGAATTAGTATTGATAACAACATTATCTGAAATACATGGAGCAGGTGGTGGTTGATGGATAATTACATAAATGGTATCTTTACTCACAAAGCAGCCATCCGCCGAGGTTTGGGTAACAATGTACTTGCCTGTTGTTGCAACCGATGTTGAACTTGTCCTCGCTCCATTCGACCACAGATAGGTATATGCGGGTCCAACTAAATTACAAGTATTTGTTATTGCTTCAAGTACACCGCTCGAACAAAATTGCACTGTGTCCATACAAGGGCCGTTAGGGCTTAAGCCAATGCAAACACCTACCTGCGGCCTGTCGCAACCGGAACCATTGCGCAAGTAAAAATCATAAGGCTGTCTTGCCATGTTGAATGGTTTCGAAATAAAAATATCAAGGTTTCCATAAGTATTAAACTCTGCAAAGTGGCCATAGTTAGGGTCGGAACAATAGGTGCTATTGCAATACTTGGTATCAGTTGCATTGTATCCAATAAAACTTGGGGCAGGAGCGGAGGTAATTATCATGTCCTGGTCAAAACTTCCGGCTGTGAAAACATCGGCAGTGGCTGATACAGCAATCGAGTTGCCATAATTATTCCCATGTCCTGCAATCTGGCGGCTCCATTGCCATTTTCCGGCAGATGAATTATATTCAGCAGCAAAAATATCAAGCTTACCTACTGAATTAAAAGTGCCTTGCCCATATTGATCGGCATAGCTGTTAAAAATACAATCGAAATTACCCAGTATATATGGATTACCTGAACCGTCAACACTGATGCTGTTGGCACTTACCGGGTTCATTGAGCCATCTGAAACATCCCACGCAAGATTTCCGTTCTGGTCGTATTTCGCAACAAAAATCCGGTTAGGGTAGAGATTGGTTAACGTTACAATAGTACTCTCGAAAAAACTAAGCGTACCCGTAAAATTTCCTGTTAAATAAACATTCGAGTTTTTATCCGCGGCAATTGCATTTGCAATATTATACGTTCCTCCTCCTGCCATCTGAAACCATAATTCCTTACCTGCATTACTGTATTTTATAAGAAAAATGGCATTATACATCGGGCTTAAATGCACATTGTCGAACGTAATAGTGTCGGTAAATTGCCCCGTTACATATACGTTTCCCGAAGGGTCGCAGGCAACACCCAGCCCTCTGTCGGTGTGAGGCCCTATACCCGATTTCGCCCAAAGAAAAGCCCCGGTTGTGCCATTCAGCTGTGCTGTAAAAACATTTATATTATTTCCTGTTCCTGTTAATGTATATGTTCCAAATGTGGCCTTGCCTGCAAATTGTCCGGTAATTATGGCATTCCCGCTGTTATCAATTGTAATTGCATTTGCAATATCCGATTGGGTTCCACCTGCACTTGCAACCCATAATACGTTTCCGTTCCTGTCGTACTTCGCTACAAAAATGTCCTGCAAGCCTACACTGGTAACTGTATATGTCCCGAAAACGGCGGTTCCGTAGTAATACCCCGTTACATAACTATTTCCGTTTTTATCTGTTTTAATTGCAAGCCCTCTGTCAGAGCCTCCATCACCGGCCTTTACAGCCCATTTGTAAATTCCGCTGCTATTGGTTTTTACAACAAAAATATCGGACACTCCCGCACAAGTAATACTGTGGCTTCCAAATGTTGCTGTGCCTGTAAAGTAGCCTGTGGTATAGGTATTGGAACTATCATCAAGGGAAATACTATATCCCTCATCAGCACTTACGCTGCCTCCTTTTTGCATCCAGTAACTTTGCGCAGATAAATGATTTGATGTAACAAAAACTAAAAGCAGGAATAGCAAAATGAATTTGCTAAGTTTTTTTCCGGACTTTAATCTTTTGTAATTATATGCCATTTATTGTGTGAATCACCCCTGCTGTTTTTATCTTCGTTTTAACTAATACGTGATAATAGGAGAACAGGTTGGGTGAGATTCAATATTTAATTTTTACTTGTATTAAAGATAAGCTTTTTTATTGGAATAACGCTGAAACTAAAAGATAAAAATAGCCAATAAAATGAAGCAAAGGGCTAAAAACCACTTAATTTCTGAAATTGAACCTCCGGACTAGCGCAAATCAAACCTTAAAACACCATTATTTCTTGCTTTCTCCGGGTGGGCTGTAATGAATCACCTGCTGTTTCACAGGATTCACCGTTTTAAGGTATGCATAAATGGCAAGCAAATCTGAACTATCCATTCCTGCGTAATTATCCCATGGCATAAGGGTATTTGCCTGGCCTGATTTTACGGTGGGGGCATGGTAATTACTGTCTGAATAAGATTTAAATTTTGCTAAAAATATTTCTGCGGTCCACATTCCGATGCCAGTTTCTTTATCGGGAGTAATGTTTGCGGAGCGAATAGTACTTCCATCAGGCATGTGAAATTCGAAATTTCCGGCAAACAATTCGCCGACAAATTTTCCCTTGCTTTGTTTGGTGTGGCAATCCGTGCATGATGCTGCTGTTGCAATGTATTTGCCATAAGCAACCTGGTCGCTTTTATCCGGAATAGTTGATGGTGTTGCTTCCTGTGGAATGGTATTCATGATAAAATTCATCGGGAAATCTGCTTTCGAAGGAGGTACATCATTTTTAACTGGTGGCAAGGTGCGGATATACGCAATCAATGATTTTATGTCGTTCGTGTCAAGCTTGCCATAATTCTGGTAGGGCATAACAGGAAACAGTGGTTTTCCAAATTTATCTACACCGGTAGTAACTGCACGGTAAACTTCACCATCGGTCCACGAGCCGAGATTATACGGAGTAATATTCCGTGAATAAAACGTTCCCGGAAAACCTTCAGAATGATCAAATGGTTGTCCGCCCTGGCCTATCGTTCCAGAAATTAAAGGCATTCCATATTTAGTTATATCACGTGCCGAGTGGCAATCTACGCAAAGGCATATATGGTTGGCAAGGTAGTAGCCACGTTTAAGCATTTCAGGGGTAGCAACAATTTTCATTGCGGTGGCAGGCTTCACCTTAGGAAAAGCTGCTTTAAGATAATAAAGAACTCCTCCTATTGCAACAACAATTAAAAGGATAAGAATTCCTAAAAATTTTATAACTCTCATGTGGGTGGTGTTTAGAAAACAAAAATAATATTATTCTGAAAATGGAGTCAGTAATTCTTACTTTTGTAAATATGAAAAAGGGATATGCAATTCCAATTATTTCCAGTTGGCAGCAAAAGCTGAAACTTAGCCCGAATAATTTTTTCCTGCTTCTCTGCGTTGTTGTCGGATTGATTGCAGGACTTGCAGCCGTGGCTTTAAAATTAGTAACCGGCGCCTTGGAATCGTTGTTTAAAGTTTATGAATTAAGTGGTAATTATATATTGCTGGTTACTCCTGTAGTTGGAATTTTGCTGGCCACTATTTACACATGGGTTTTTCGGAAAGGTAAGTTGGGAAGAGGAATAAGTAACGTGATTGAAAATGTAAATAACAAAGGCGGATACATGGAGAGAGATAAAACATATTCTCACATGATTACCTCCTCTTTGACTGTCGGGTTGGGCGGTTCCATGGGGTTAGAAGCACCCATTGTTGTTACAGGTGCAGCCTTTGGTTCTAACATCGCATCACTCTTCAAACTGAGTGATGAAGACCGCATTTTGCTTTTAGCGTGCGGAGCATCGGCGGGTATATCGGCCATTTTTGGTGCACCTATTGCCGGGGTGTTGTTCTCGGTTGAAGTATTGCTGAAAAAATTCTCAACCGTTCACTTTGTACCATTGCTTATTTCATCCGCAGTGGCTTCTGTTATTTCCCAAATGTTATACCACGGCGGGCAGATTTTTTATATTTTCACACAAGGATGGGATATTAAGGCGCTGCCTTTTTATATTGCGCTCAGCATCATCACGGGGTTTTATTCACTTTATGTAATGAAGAGTATTTCGTACTCTGCCAATGTGCTGGACGGAGTTAAAAACCCTTACAAAAAAGCACTGATTGGCGGCATTGCTTTAGGTGGAATCGTTTTCCTTCTTCCTCCACTTTACGGAGAAGGCTACCATACCGTGCAAATGCTCCTCAATTCAAATTATGAAAGGTTGTTCGATAGTAGCTTGCTATTTAAATTTCACAACAGCGAATTTGCTTTGCTTTTTATAACAGTTGCTATACTATTGGTTAAAATATTTGCAACCCAACTCACCATCAGCGCGGGTGGCAATGGAGGCTTTTTTGCACCATCACTTTTTATGGGTTCCATGATTGGATTTTATTTTGTTTACACCGCCAATTATTTTCACCTCGGCCGTTTTGTAGGAATTGAAAAACTAAACGAGCCCAACTTCATTGCCGTTGCAATGGCAGGCCTGATGAGCGGTGTAATGCATACTCCACTTACTGCTATCTTCCTAATTGCTGAGGTAACAGGTGGATATACACTACTAGTGCCCCTAATGATTGTTGCCTCTTTATCGTTTTTAATTTCACGATATTTTCATCCGCAGAGTATCTATGAGAAACACTAATTCATTTTAAAATTAAATTGTTGAATTATTGATTTATCTTTATCGCAGGGGCTATTCTGTCGGTAGTACTTTTGGAGCGCACCCTTTATAGATTCCCAATATTCATTTATACGTTGAATGCATATTTTAGTGCACCCTCCGCCAACTCCTTTTACTACCAAAATCGAATCAACAATACATTCTTTATTAACATGATATTTGATTTCAACTGTGCCTTGAATTGCCGAATCTAAAGCATGGGGTGGGTAATTGACACCAACATGTATATATGGTATAGGTTTTCCAACTAATGAATGGGTTGTGTAATTATATTTTCTCATTACCATTCCATCGGCGGTATTAAAGAACTCAATCCAGATACCAATTTTTTTACCATGCTTATAATTTCCCGTTTCTTTAATTCTCGAGATTGAATCGCCATTGGTTTTATATAAATAATTATAATATTCCGTCCATGTGCTGTCTTTCAAATTCGATTTAAAATAGCCTGTAGACTGGATGTTTGGCCTATCCTCCAGCGGAATTTTTTCATTTTTTTTGAAAGCTTCATCGCTAATTTTATAAAAAGAAATATAAAAACCTTGTTTAATAGATGGATTTGATTTTAAAACATTTTCAACTTCAGAAATCTGAGATGAGCCATTAAACTTTTTGACAACTTCTACAGTTTCCTGGCTGAAAGATAATACCGGCAAACAAAAAAGAAATAAAAGCAGGATTCTTTGCATGATTATACAAATTATTTTTTAGAATAATCCCAACGCAAAATTTGAAAATCTACCCGCCTGTTTAGTTGAGCCAACGAATCTTTTTTGGCTTGTGTTTTTGCCAAATTAATATAATGTTGCTCCATTCGCGGCTTAGTGTTGCCCCAACCTTTTGTTTCTACTCTTGCTGAATCAATGCCCTCACTAACCAAATAAGATTTGCAAGCCAATGCCCTTAACTGCGATAGTTTTAAGGGGTGCTTCTCTGTCAAGTCAGAATGACCGTCCAATTGAATAATTATAGTTGGATTATTAATGAGCAATTTATACATAAAACCTAAAGAATCTTTAGTGTATTGAGACAGGATAAAACTATTTTTAGAAAATTGGACGGAAGGGAAACGAAGGCATTGCCTTGCAAATTCTTCGGTCATACCAAAATTTTGTGTAACAGTATCTAACAAAAAATTACCTTCAGGCGTTATTGAGTCTTCAGCAACCAAGAAACCATAAGGCTTCTCAGATTTATCGGCAGAAATTAAGTAACGGACTTTTGGAGAAAAGTAGCTTGAATCAATTATATAATTTCCGGATGAATCTGTTTGCGTTTTATAGGTTTTTTTGTCTGTTTCAACAAGACTTATCGTGGTGTTAGGTATGGATTGATGTGTGCGCGCATCAAAAACATGCCCCTTTATACATCGCTGCCCGAAACTTAAAATAGGCAAACAAAAAAGAAATAACAACAAGTTCCTTTTCATACTGCAATATACCAATTTTTAATTTATCCTAATTCAAAAACTAAGTGTATTTAATTAATTGCCTGTCGGGCTCCGACCTAATTCGGTCCCACTAAGTAGTGTCTTTTCGTTCACTGTTTTACCTGTTAATTTCAAAAAATACCATATAAACTTTGCACACTTTGCGTGTATTTTCTTCGCGCACATTTGCGTGAAACGAAATTTATTTTTCCCAAAGTCAATGACTTTTTTAGAAACCACTTTTTCATGCACTAACTTTGTGTTGAAGGTGAATAAATACCCTTCAAGATAAATATCATGAAAAATAGAGTAGCTTCTTTACGTGTAATTTTAGATGTTGCCAAGGCAATCATTTTCTGTTCTGGCCTGTTAATAACAGGAGTCGAATTTTTTAGGGTGATGAATATCAGTGTGTTGGAAAAATACTACTCCCCTGTTATTTCTGTTATTTTTCCTGTTCCTGTCCTGTTAGTGCTCCTGTTATCCTCCTGTTATTTTTTTACAATTTTTCGCAAAAAACCTACCTTCAAAGTGTCAAAAAATATTTTCTTCACCCTACTTAATAAATTAAAAATTTGTTTTACACCATCTCCTGTTGCACTTCCTTCACCTCGGGAACCATGCGGGTCAGCAATTGCTCAACTGCTGATTTGAGGGTATTGGTAGAGGAGGGGCAACCGCTGCAAGAGCCGCTGAGTTGCAGTTTAACAATACCATCCTTAAACGAACGGAAAAGTATAACGCCACCATCATTTTCAACAGCAGGTTTTACATATTGTTCCAGGGCTTCAATAATTTTACTTTCGGTTTCTGTGTTCGGTTCTGCATGGTCTATGCGGGTAGCATTAATGGCTTCCATGGTAGTAGTTTCAGGAGTAACCTCAGCTTTGTTTACGGTTACATTGTTCCAAACTTTTCCGCCGTTTTGCAAGTATTCTTTTATATAATCGCGAACGTCAAAAACCACATCATCCCATTGGGCTTTTTCATTTTTAAGGATGGTAATAAAATTGGATGTGATGAAAATCCCTTTCACAAAAGGCAATTCATAAAGCTTCTGAGCCAATGGTGAAGGAGCCGCCTCACTTGGTTTTAAAAACTCAAACTGAACACCCTCCGGAACCAACATTTTATCGGCAACAAATTTCATTGCCGCAGGGTTAGGGGTCATTTCTGCGTATATAGATACTATTTTGAATTGAGACATGGGTAAATAATAGAGTACAAAGTTAGACAATTAGGCGCACTAATTAAGGTTGTTGATTATATCCCTATCGTCACTGCGAGGAACGAAGGAGTCTCTATATCATTGAGATTGCTTCGTTCCTCGCAATGACGAATTGACTCTCTGCACATTATTGCCATTTTTATTCCTATTTTTGGGATATGAATTTACCATCCCATCTTCTTGAACAGGCTGTAGATGAGTTTGCCAAACTACCCGGTGTAGGCAAACGGACAGCCCTTCGCTATGTATTGTATCTGCTTAAACAAGAGAAGTCCGAACTTATGAAATGGTCTGAAACCATTGCCAAACTTTCTGAAGATATTAAGTATTGCTCGGTTTGTTTTGCTATCTCGGAAGATCCTGTATGTACTATATGTTCAAACAAATCACGTGACCATTCAACTATTTGCGTGGTGGAAGATATCCGCGACCTGATTGCCCTTGAGAATACATCACAATATCACGGAACCTATCATGTTTTAGGTGGAATTATTTCCCCTATTAATGGCATTGGCCCTATGGATTTGAAGATTGAACCACTAATTAAAAGGGTGGAAGAAGGTGGTGTTAAAGAGATAATAATGGCACTGCCCTCAACAATGGAAGGTGATACCACCAATTTTTACCTCTATAAAAAGCTTGCCCCCTTTAATCTGGCTATGAGTACGCTTTCCAGGGGGGTATCGGTGGGCGATGAACTGCAATATGCCGATGAAGTTACGCTCGGGCAATCTATCATACTTCGTGTTCCTTATGAATCTTCAGTAGTTCGTAAATAGATTTAATACATTGGAACGCGGATGACGCGGATTGCTTATGATAAACACGGATTATATAAATATATTAAGTTTACAAAAAAGAGAAAATCTTAAATAATCTTAAGCAATCCGCGGCATCCGCGTTCCATCCTCTATGAAGTTATCCGTAATAATTGTCAACTATAACGTAAAGCATTTTCTCGAGCAATGTCTCTATTCCGTAAGGAAGGCTGCTAAGGGAATGGATGTTGAAGTATGGGTAGTGGACAATAACTCGGTGGATGGCTCCATTGAAATGTTGAAAGAAAAATTTCCCGAAGTAAAACTGATTGAGAATAAAAAGAATGCCGGGTTTTCTGTTGCAAATAACCAGGCTATAAAGCAATCGACTGGAGAATATGTATTGTTGCTGAACCCCGATACCATTGTAGAGGAGGAGACCTTCACCAAAACCATTGCTTTTATGGATGAACACCCTGAAGCAGGTGCTTTGGGTGTTAAAATGATTGACGGTACCGGCCATTTTCTTCCTGAATCGAAAAGGGCATTGCCGACTCCCGAAGTTGCATTTTATAAGATTTTCGGCTTGGCATTTTTGTTTCCCAAATCGAAGAAATTCGGGAAGTACCACCTTACTTATCTTTCGCAGGATGAGGTTAATAAAGTGGATGTACTGGCAGGTGCTTTTATGCTTATACGCAAAGCTGCGCTTGACAAGGCAGGTTTACTTGATGAGACCTTTTTCATGTATGGTGAGGATATAGATATCTCTTATCGCATCACCCAGGCAGGCTATAATAATTACTATTTCCCGCTAACGCGTATCATTCACTACAAAGGGGAGAGCACCAAAAAGAGCAGCGTGAATTATGTGATAGTGTTTTATAATGCCATGCGCATTTTTGCGCAGAAACATTTTGCACATAAAAATGCAAGGCTCTTTTCATTCCTTATGAATATGGCTATCTTCTTCCGGGCTTCCATAGCCATTTTACATCGCTTTGCCAACAAAATGATTTTACCTTTTATAGACTTTGTCACCATCTATGCAGGATATTATTTCATTTCACTTTTTTATGCCGATGTTAAGTTTTCTTCTCAGGAATACTTTTCAAGAATTTTCCTTTTACTCATACTTCCTTGTTACATTTTAATGTGGCTTTTCAGCATTCTCTTCAGTGGTGGATATGACAAGCCGATTAAGCAATGGAAAATTATACGAGGTATACTTTGGGGAACGGGTTTTATCCTGATTATGTACGCCCTTTTACCTGATGCATTCCGCTTTTCAAGAGCTTTAATTTTGATTGGGACGGTTTGGGTTGTACTTGCACTTACAACGATTCGCGCCTTACTAATGGTTTTTAAAGTAAAAGGATTTGCCAGCTATAATCGCAGACTTTTAATTATCGGTGAAGAAGAAGAAAGCAAAAGGGTTCACGGTCTACTTGAAAAGACCGGGGTTAAAATTGAAGAACTCCGCTATCTCAGCCCTGAAGAAGGGCAAAACGGGGAGCGTTTCAATAAATGGAGCGAGACAGTGAAGATTTACAACATCAACGAAGTAATATTTTGTGCTAAAAGTATGCCTTCGCAAACTATCATGGATGCCATGTCGACTATTTCAGCACCCGAACTCGAGTTTAAAATTGCCCCACCCGAAAGCTGGGCGATTATCGGAAGCAATTCTATTCATACGTCCGGAGAGTTATATATGATTGATGTACATGCCATCAACACCACCCCGAATATCCGTAACAAACGCCTGTTTGATGTAATATTAAGCCTATTACTTCTGGCGGTTAGCCCCATTATTTGCTGGATACAAAAAAAACCAGTTGGATTATTTGGCAATCTCTTCTGGGTAATTATTGGCGAAAAATCATGGGTTGGATATGCTTCTGCCAACGAAACCCAAAAGTCAACCCATCTCCTGCCATCTATTAAAAAGGGGGTGCTTTCTCCCGTAGATGCCCTCCCGACTTCTTCCGATAATTCCACCATTCATGATGTAAATACCATATATGCCCGCGATTATAAAGTGGCAACCGATA
Organism: uncultured Bacteroidota bacterium; assembly: GCA_903901055.1. Lineage (GTDB taxonomy): Bacteria > Bacteroidota > Bacteroidia > JABEUT01 > JABEUT01 > JABEUT01. Next base: position 25,282 of record CAIUPO010000089.1, on the reverse strand, counting down.
TCCGCATTTTTTGGAGGGGATTCAGGAATTTAGGGCGATAAAATTAAATTGTATGTTTGTTTTACTTTAATGAATTGAAATGAAACAAAAAGTTTACCTCTTTTTAATTACAGGATGTTTTTTCAGCCTAGGATTAAGAGCTCAGAAAATGAACTTTGGTCCAATAATTGAAGGAAAGGGCTATGGATCTGAAAATATTGTAGGAAAGTATGACACTGGTTTTTTTGTAATAAGATGTCAAGGCTATCAATCTTCTGAGGTTAATATAAATTTTAAACCAAAAATTGAAAAAATTGATTTTTCATGCAACTCTGTGTTCATGAAAGAAATAATTGTTTATGACAGTGGCACAGACAAAAAGGAAATGCAATATGATACTATATGTGGTTTGAAAGATAATATGATTTGTATAATGTATAACCGGAGTTTTGACAAAGCCTACGGAATCAAAATTAGTAAATCAGGAATTCCGGATAACACGCATTTTTTTATCGGCAGTGTTGCAAATACTGCAATTCATGAAATTGGCATCGGAAAATCGTTGCCTGATTACCGCTATAATTTCTGCATATCAACAGATAGTGCCTCTTTGCTGGCCTATTATTATAAAGAGGATGACCCAAATGTTCATTGCATAGCATTTGATGAGAACATGAACCGTTTATGGGTGAAAGATTTGAAAGTGCCAATGGAAGGGAAAGAAATGATGTTCGGTCAATGCGCTTACAATGGTTCTGAAGTTGTTTTTATGGTGAACATTAAAAAGACAAAAACGGAGAAACCTACCTTTGCAATTTTTATGTATGACCACAAATCGGATTCAACTTCATTTGAACGATTGGAGGTTCATAGTGCAAAAAAAAATATTTTTACAGGGCCGACATTCTCAAAGGCAGTTAACAGTAATGGTGACGTGGTGTTTGCAACGGTTTGCACAAAAGATGAAGAAACGGATGATCCTTTCGGCATTTTTTATGTAAGAATAGATAAAAACGCAACCCATATTTCCCAAAAACAGGAAGTTGCTTTTTCATCAGAATACTTAAAGGAATACCAGGCGTATAAGCAAAAGTATGGAAGGAATTGGGTGGAGATGTCAAACTTGATTCTGACAAGTGATAAAAGAATATTTTTTGGTGCAGAAGAAATGGGTGCGGACAGACAGACTTTGAATGTTGCTTATACAATATTTTATTACAACGATGCTGTAATAGGGAGTATTTTGAAAAACGGTACTATGGACTGGGTTGTAAGAATTCCCAAAAGACAGAAACAAGCATTGAATAGCTTTACCGAGCCTCCTGCCTATTCATACACTATGGATATTACAGACAATAAGATTGTGCTTACGTATAATAATAACTCCCATAATATGAAGACGGGAATAGATGAGGAATTGAAAGATGAAAATGTGCTAAAACCGGCAAAATATATCGGGTTTATGAGGGATAGCTGGAATATGTGCCTTATTACAATGGATTTTTCGGGCAATAGTATTAAGAAATACTGGTTGAATGAAAAGGAAGATAAACCTCTTCTATACCTGCCTAATTTTGCTCACTTTCAACTGAATAATAATCAATTCGTTTTGTTTAGAATGGAAACCCATAATGGGTTTGCCTCGCCCAAAGTGAGAACCCAATTCTCCGATTTAACCATAGAATAAGGCTCGGCCTTCGGGATACTAAGAAAATATTAATATTTCATCGCAATTCATTGCGATATGAAAAAACTACTATATTTGCAGCCCTATTAAAAAATACATCAAGGAATTAACATGATTATTGTTCAAATTAAAGAAGGAGAAAATCTCGAAAAGTCGCTGAAAGCGTTCAAGAAGAAATTCGACCGTATTGGTATTGTTAAAGAATTACGTGTTCGTAAGGTTTATAACAAGCCATCGATTGTTCGCAGACAGAAGAAATTGAAAGCTATCCTTCGTCAGAAATATATTGACTCTTTAGAGTAGTAGCAGTTACTACCGAGTGTTTGAAGTTCATAAAGCTCCGATTAAACGGATTACTTTATGAACTTTTTGCTTTATATACTTAAGTTCCCTTGTTTTATCTCCCGCAATTACAACTTTTGCGCCCATCTTTAAAGTCATAAGGACTATAATCGATCAGTTCAACAGCCTTCTTAAAGAAGTCTTTATTTGCTTTTGAGTAGGTAAGGTTATTGTTTTTTAAATCGTACCTGCCAACTGTAATATGCAATGTATCCGGGTGCTCACCTTCTTCATCATCCGTATAAACCCTTGCCATATAGGTATGGTCCTTGTAATACCAGGTCCTGATATAAGGTTCTCTTAAAGTAGAATCAAATTCAGCAGAATCAGGGGTAAGTAAAGCTTTATGATTGTCGAAATCAAAAATAGATACGCCGGGTTGGTCAGAATCATAATTGGAGAATAAATATCGTTTATCAGGTGAAACCTGAAAAATTCCTCCCGGCAAATTAGTGATTGTACCGTCCTTATATATCAGGATAGTGTTGCCATTATAATCTCCATACTTCGCTACAAGAAAATAATCCTGTCTTGGCTGTTTTTTAGGGATGTAAATTCCAGAGCATCCTCCCACAGCATCCATATTGGGGTAGCATAAGGTTTGAATTGTTTTTGTCCCTTTTTTTAGAAATAGCCATCCTTTGCAATCTAAATAATCAATCAGCTCGCTTGGGTGCTCCTGATTTGTAATTCCCGGATAGCTCACGTTCAACACATGAACTACTTCAATAGAATAATCCCCGAATCGGCTGCTATCATAGCTAATTTGAAACATAGGTGAGGGATAATCCTTCACTCTGAAAACTGTTATGGTATCATAATGCAACTGAGAAAATATTGCCTCATTAACTGATAAAATCACAAATAGCAAAAGCAGATATTTTGAGATTTTACGCATTGCTCACATCCCCGCCAATAAAACTTTCCATGCCTCCACAACATGATTTCCCTCTAAGAGCCTTTTTGCTTCTAGGTGTAGTTCTTCTTGGTTAGAAAACTTCTTTGTAAGGGTCGCCTTGTATGCTGCCACATCCGCTTCATTCGGCAAGTGTGGAATATTCCCTAATCTGCCAAGGTCGTTACCTGTCAATATTTTACTGTTTCTTAGAGACTCAGGAAGTGAATCAATACCAATACCCAAGTTATGCCCCGGTTGTGGTTGTTCAAATAAGGCCTCGCCATGAGCACGACAATAGAAATTAGCACCCATTCGGCCGACGGTATCAATTTTGGTTTGGTCTATTCTACCATCGGCATTCAGCACATCTTCGTTGATATGAATATGAATTATCTCGCAAATGATAATATTACCTGCACCGCCACCAGTGCCCGTTTCCTTTACCTCCAATACTTTGCATTCCATCTGTACGGGCGATTCTTTCACCCGGAAAGGCCGTACCTTTTCCGATGGAATAGGTGTGAAGCCTGATTTAATAAACTCATTCACTCCTTTAGGGTATTCCGCACTTGCAAGCGACATTTGCTGAACCATACTATAGGTCACTATATTTATTACCACCTCGGGAATCTCTTTCACATTGTACACGGTATCTTTATTATTCCCCGTTCTTCCTGAACGTGCGGGTGAAAACACAGCAATAGGCGGATTTGAACCCATTACATTGAAAAAACTGAACGGCGCAAGGTTTGGATTGTCCAACGAATCAATAGTACTGGCAAAGCATATCGGGCGTGGCCCAACCGAGGACACAAGGTGGGAGTGGAGTAGATTCTGTGGGATTTCAGAGGGTGAGATGGAGAGCATAAAGAGTGTATTAATTAAGCCAAAAGTATTACTTTTATCAGCATGAATGGAATTGCCAAAATAAAAATGAGAAGCATTTTATTTGTGATTTTTTCTTTTATTTTTTCTGTTATATATAGTCAAGATACTGTCTTTATGAGGCATGCAATATGTGATAATTCGGGAAAAAAAATAATTTCTTATAAGACAGATACTGTAAAATTCAATTGGTCTTTTGAAACTAATGTTCTTTACGGAACAAGGGTATTACCAGGTACGAGAAATCAAGAGGAGGCTAGTGGATATAGTTTATGGCTTAAGGATATAGGTGTAACAGATTGTAAGAACGAAGGTGAATACTTAGGAAATACTCAGATTGAAACTATAGTTAAAACAGATTCTACATTGAATATTGAGACTAAAGTAATTGATAATTGTTGTCATGCATTTTTATGCGATATTACAGTTAAAGATGATTCAATACTTGATCTTATATATTATGGATATGGTGTTATTTGCTCGTGTGAGTGCTGTTTTGGACTCACATATAACATGTATATTTCTAAAAAAGTACCTGATTTTGTAGAAGCATTCAAAAAGTTGAAATATGTAATGATTAACGAAGATAAAAAGACGCTTAAACCCCTTAAGTAAAGCCCTAAACCCGCTTTTCACTTTTCACTTTTCACTTTTCACTTAATTTCCCCTACATTTGCGCTTCAAAGCCATTGTTTATTATGCATCCAGAAGTAGCCCCCTACCAACCTAAGAATAAAATAAGAATCGTTACTGCCGCCTCTTTGTTCGACGGGCACGATGCCGCCATTAATATTATGCGCCGTATTATGCAAGCCAGCGGTGCCGAGGTTATCCACCTTGGACATGACCGCAGCGCGCAGGAAGTAGTAAACTGCGCCATACAGGAGGATGCAAATGCAATCGCTATGACATCCTACCAGGGCGGGCATAACGAGTACCTGAAATATATGTACGACCTCCTAAAAGAGCAAGGTTGTGGACATATTAAAATATTTGCCGGCGGCGGAGGCGTAATTCTTCCTTCCGAAATTGCTGATTTGCACAAATATGGCATTGCCCGTATCTATTCCCCGGATGATGGCCGTAAAATGGGCCTCCAGGGCATGATTAATGATATTTTAGAAAAGTGCGATAAGGTGCCATCCTCTGCCAATGTTGATGCCTACATTAAAAACTTAAAAAAGAAAGAAGCGAAATCAATTGCCAACCTCATTTCAATCGTTGAGAATTACCCCGATAAAGCAACGGAAGTCCATAAAAAAATAGAAAAACTTACCAAAGGCAAAAACATTCCGGTGCTTGGAATTACAGGCGTAGGCGGAGCGGGTAAATCTTCCCTGATTGATGAAATTATACGCCGCTATTTAATTGACTTTTCAGTAAATGGTGATACGGCTAAAGGCAAAACCATTGGCATCCTTTGTGTAGATCCATCTAAACGTAAGACAGGAGGAGCATTGCTGGGTGACCGTATCCGGATGAATGCAATTGCAAACCCTCGTGTTTATTTGCGCTCTTTGGCTACAAGACAAAGCCATTTAGCATTATCCCAAAGCATTTCCAAAGCAGTTGAAATATTGAAAGCTGCTGAATTCGATTTGATATTATTAGAGACTTCGGGCATTGGGCAATCTGATACTGAAGTGGTAGATTATGCGGATGTTTCACTCTATGTAATGACCCCCGAATATGGTGCTGCAAGCCAGTTAGAGAAGATTGACATGTTAGATTATGCAGATGTAATTGCCATTAATAAATTTGATAAACGAGGCGCAGCCGATGCATTGCGTGATGTAAAAAAACAATACAAGCGCAACACAAAAGCCTTTACCGCAAAAGATTCAGACCTACCTGTATTTGGAACCATTGCTTCCCAATTCAATGACCCGGGGATGAACAGGCTCTACAAAACGGTGATGGATACCATCGTCGCAAAAACCAAAGCAGACCTGCATTCTACCTATAAGCATTCCGAGGAACAATCGCAAAAAGTATTTATTATTCCACCTGATAGGGTGCGTTATTTATCTGAAACAACAGAAACCATTCGTAACTACGATAAATGGACCGATGACCAAAGCGAAATTGCTGAAAAGCTTTATGCACTGCATAAAGTAGCGGAAATGCTTGACGGAAAAGCGGATGCTGAAGTAAAGAAGATAACCCAAAAAAGAGCGAAGGAATTAGAAGAAAAACTCACACCTGAAAACAGGAAATTGTTACAAGGATGGGAAAGTGAAATGAAACGTTATATTGATGAATATTACGTTTACAATGTACGTGGAAAAGATATTAAGGTGAAGACTCACAGTGAGTCACTGTCGCATACACAAGTCCCTAAAATAGCAGTACCTAAATACAAAGCTTGGGGAGAGATATTACACTGGTGTTTGCAGGAAAATTTTCCAGGACATTTCCCATATACTGCAGGTGTTTATCCATTCAAACGTTCGGAAGAAGACCCTACGCGTATGTTTGCGGGCGAAGGTGGTCCTGAACGCACCAACAAACGCTTTCACTATGTAAGTGCCGGAATGCCTGCCAAGAGGCTATCCACAGCATTTGATTCAGTTACACTTTATGGCCGCGACCCGGAATATCGTCCTGATATTTATGGGAAAATTGGTAACGCAGGTGTTTCTATTTGTTGTTTGGATGATGCCAAAAAACTCTATTCAGGTTTCAATCTTTGCGACCCGAAGACATCGGTATCTATGACCATCAACGGGCCTGCTTCTATATTGGCTGCTTTCTTTATGAATGCTGCAATTGACCAGCAATGCGAGCTATACATTAAACAAAATGGATTGGAAGCGGAAGTTGAGAAAAAGATAAAGGACCACTTTAAAAAGAAGGGAGTAAAACGTCCGTCTTACAATGGTGCTTTGCCAAAAGGCAATGACGGCCTAGGTCTAATGCTATTGGGTATTACAGGCGATCAGGTTCTGCCAAAAGATGTGTATGAAAAGATAAAAGCATTTGCATTATCAAGTGTTAGAGGCACTGTTCAGGCAGATATTTTAAAGGAAGATCAGGCACAAAATACTTGTATCTTCTCAACTGAATTTTCATTGCGGTTAATGGGCGATGTTCAACAATATTTCATACAAAATAAAGTTCGGAATTTTTATTCGGTATCTATTTCCGGTTATCATATTGCGGAAGCGGGCGCCAATCCGATTACACAGGTAGCACTGACACTTGCAAACGGATTTACATACGTGGAATATTACCTTTCACGTGGAATGAAAATTGATGACTTTGCTCCAAATCTTTCTTTCTTTTTCTCCAATGGAATTGACCCTGAATATGCAGTAATCGGAAGGGTTGCACGAAGGATATGGGCAAAATCTATGAAGCTTAAATATGGCGGTGATGAGCGGTCCCAGATGTTGAAATACCACATTCAGACTTCCGGTCGTTCTTTACATGCACAGGAAATTGACTTCAATGATATACGCACTACGCTACAAGCGTTGTATGCCATTTACGATAACTGTAATTCACTTCATACAAATGCGTATGATGAAGCAATAACAACGCCTACCGAAGAAAGTGTAAGACGTGCAATAGCAATTCAATTAATCATCAATCGTGAATTGGGATTGGCAAAAAATGAAAATCCTTTACAAGGTTCTTTCATTATTGAAGAATTGACAGACCTTGTAGAAAAAGCCATCATGGCTGAATTCGACAGAATTACTGAAAGAGGTGGAGTGCTTGGTGCTATGGAAACAATGTACCAACGCGGCAAAATCCAGGAAGAAAGTTTGTATTACGAAACCATGAAACATACCGGGGAATATCCTATCGTTGGTGTGAATACTTTCCTTTCATCAAAGGGTTCTCCGAGCATCATTCCGAAAGAAGTAATTCGTTCTACCAAAGAGGAAAAGGAATTTCAGATACACATGCTTGACAGCATGCACAAAGCAAATGCCGATAAGATTAACAAGCTTTTAAAAGAACTCCAGTTAGCTGCTATTCATAACGAAAACCTTTTTGAAAAGTTAATGGAAACAGTACACTTCTGTTCCCTCGGACAGATTACCAATGCGCTGTTTGAAGTAGGCGGACAGTATAGGAGGAATATGTAGCAGCGGCTCTATTTATATTTGTATTTTTTCTTAAAAGTTATTCCTATTAAGGTGTGGAAAAGTCCTAAATAATAGGCTAAAACGCCCTGTTTATCTCCATACCTTTGGCCAAAATAATCTAAAATATTTTATGAAAAAACTTGGGCTTATTTCATCAATCGTTATTGGATATGCTCTTGTAAATTTTTGTTCGGCTCAAAATATTAATACCGTTGCAGGCAGCGCAAATTATGGGTACGCAGGTGATGGTGGCCAGGCTACGATTGCTGAATTGCGAAATCCGCTGGGTGTAATTGTTGATACATCCGGTAATCTTTACATCGGTGACTTTGCGAATAATGTAGTTCGTAAAGTAGATGTCTTAGGGGTAATTACAACAATTGCAGGAACCGGAACAGGAGGATATAATGGAGATAATATTCAAGCAACTGCGGCGCAAATCAACGGCCCGGGCGGTTTAGGTTTAGATTCTGCCGGGAATGTTTATATATCTGAATTGTATGGATACCGTATTCGGAAAGTGGATATCATAACAGGTATAATTACTACTGTTGCCGGTAGTGGCTCTGGCGGAGGTGGTGGTGACGGAGGCCAAGCTACCGTTGCCCAGATAAGTTTTGCAACAGATGTGAAGTTTGACAAGAAAGGTAATTTTTATATTGCAGATGAATCAACTGGGCGTGTAAGGAAAGTTGACAAAAGCGGTATCATTACTACCATTGCAGGGAATGGTTCTTATGGGTTTTATGGCGATGGAGGCCCGGCCACTGCGGCTGAAATGGCAGATCCGACAGGTGTAGCCATTGATGCCAAAGGCAATGTATATATCGGAGATCAGAGTAACAACAGGGTACGCATGGTCGACACTTCCGGTATTATTACAACTATTGCCGGAATTGGAAATCCGGGATTTTATGGTGACGGTGGTCCGGCAACAGCAGCAGAATTGAATCATCCGGAGGAGTTGGCCATAGATGCCGCAGGTAATCTTTATATAGATGATGAAGGAACATCTGCAATACGAATGATTGATCCCTCAGGAATGATAAGTACTGTGGCAGGGATTGGTAGTTCGGCAGGCTTTTTTGGAGATGGTGGTTCAGCCATTGCAGCCGAATTAAGCGGCCCGCAAGGCGTATGTGTTGATAAATCAGGTAATATTTTTATTGCTGATTATGGCAATAGCAGGGTGAGAGAAGTTAAAAATGTATCCACCGGAATAAATATTCTGAACAATGAAAACTTAATATCCGTTTATCCGAATCCTGCCAAAGAACAGATTAATATAGCACTTAATGGAATAAAGGGTAAGGTTATAATTACGCTGTTTAATATAGAAGGAAAGCAGGTAATACAACAATCATTTATGGATGAAAACACTATTGCAATTAATACAGTTGGAATTCCGGTTGGAACTTATATTTTAAGGGTTCAGAAAAATGGCGTAACTACCCTTGTAAGGAAAGTGGAAATTCAGAAATAGACCAAAGGCCTACTTCCACAACGAAAAATCTATCGAGGCTGTAGCTACAAAGCCTCTCATGTTTTCGAAGTTTCTGAGAGGGTATCTGTATCCGGCATATACGCCTGCAAATATGTTTTGTATGGCAACGAATTGAATTCCACCCATGGGGGTGAAGAAGTAAATTGTTCCAAGTTGTTTTTGAGAGAACCCACCCGCTTCAAGTCCAAAGTTGGGAACTAAAAATGTTCTTTTGGGATTTTTCTCCCATGATAGGGTAAGCCCTAATGAATAGCTCAACATGATTGAAGTATTAGCTTTGTTTGAGTTGAGAATACCGAGTTTGCCATAAAATCGAACATGGCCAGGACCATTAAAGTCATCATTATGCACTTTTCCATAAAAAAGATATTCAACAGACAGGCCTGTCCAGGAACCTACTGAATCGGACCGGAAAGGTTTGTAGTATTCAAACTCCAAGCCCGGCATCATAGCTGTTTCAAAGTAATATTTTTCGGTATACTCGTCAGGGTCAAACCATGTACCTTTAAAATAAACACTATCCCCGTAGCGGTTACCTTGTTGTACTTTTAATTTTTTTTGGCGAACCAAAGAATAAAATTGTGCCTTGGTATAAGGAACGTCATTAAACCAGATAGAGTCCTTTGGTTCATAAGATCCATGGGAATATGTCCTGAACCTGGAGTCATAGTTCTGCGCATAAGATGGTATAAAACCGCATACTGCAAAGAGTAACAATAGAAAATGCTTTTTCATTTTAAAAAGTCATATTATCAACGACCTAATTCAAGTGTGGGTGGTTTTTTTCTTACAATACCCGAAAATATAAGGGTTATAATTAAACCAATAAGGAGAGGATCTGTAAAAGCAACCGCACCATTTAAAAAAGGATTTAAAGGAGTTTTTCTTGCTTCATCAAACTGGGCTTGCATTGCAGCAATATCCTTGGCGGGGCTTCCGTGGGCTTTCATTTGTTCAATATAGAAAGTTGTAAAGTTTGTGGTAAAATCAGGAGCTACCCAGTAATAAAGTATCACCCAGGAAATGGCATAAAAAATAGAAGCAATAACCAAAACAAGTAGACCGATATTGAACGCTTTCCAGAAAGTAATCAATCCATCTCCAATAGTTTTGCGGTATGCCTGCATGCCGAAATACATGGGTATAAGGGCTGCAATTTTTCCAAAAAAGGCAAGCATAGCGGAAGTGTCGTATCCTAATTTTGGGGCAAATGGCAAGCAGATAAATAAAAGGAGTGCCATGCACATGCCCGACATGGTTCCGTATCTGATTACAATACTTTTCATTTACGCTGTAGGATTTTTTGGATTGAGTGGCAAATGTATGAACTTAATTTTAAAGGTTTCAAATCAAAAAGGAAGACTCCATCTAAGATTCATTCTTTATTATATTGTATGAAACCGTATATTTGCACCTTTTTAAAAATAGCCACTCTCAAACTATAGTTAATTATGAATGTAATTGTTTATTTAGTTCCCGTTTTTGGTATTATCGCATTGCTCTATACAGCAGTCACTTCTGCATGGGTATCTAAGCAGGATGCAGGGGATGCTAACATGCAAGAATTAGCCGGATTCATAGCAAAAGGCGCTATGGCCTTTTTGAAAGCCGAATGGAGGATTTTAGGTGTTTTTGTTGCTTTAGCAGCTTGTTTATTGGCTTATGCAGGTACAACTGTTGCCGATTCGAGCCCGATTATTGCAATTGCCTTTGTTATTGGAGCCGTATGTTCAGCTACAGCAGGTTATATTGGTATGAGGATAGCAACTAAAGCAAACGTGCGTACCACGCAAGCTGCACGTACAAGCCTTAAGAAAGCGTTACAAGTTTCATTTACCGGAGGTTCGGTTATGGGCTTAGGGGTTGCCGGATTGGCAATTCTCGGTTTAGGCGGATTATTTATTGTTTTCTATAAAATATTTGTTCCTGCGGGAGCTTTAGTTACAGGCCATGAAATGAAGCAAACTATCGAGGTGCTTGCCGGTTTCTCGCTTGGTGCTGAATCAATTGCATTGTTTGCCCGTGTTGGGGGCGGTATTTATACCAAAGCTGCCGACGTAGGTGCTGACTTAGTAGGTAAAGTAGAAGCAGGCATCCCGGAAGATGACGTTCGTAACCCGGCTACTATTGCCGATAACGTAGGTGATAACGTAGGTGACGTTGCAGGTATGGGCGCTGACTTATTTGGCTCTTATGTTGCAACCATTTTAGCTACCATGGTATTGGGTCAGGAAATAGATGCCACCAAAGATAATTTTGGTGGATTGTCACCGATTATGCTGCCAATGTTCATTGCAGGTATAGGTTTATTATTCTCAATGGTTGGAACTTTTTTCGTTAAAATAAAAGATGAGAATTCAAGCGTGCAAAAAGCATTGAATTTGGGTAACTGGTCCTCTATTATATTAACCGCTATTGCCTGCTACTTTTTAGTAATATGGATGCTTCCTGCTGAAATGGTGATGAATAGAGTTGGAAGTGTGTCTTTCACTTCATTGGATGTATATTATGCAATCATTACTGGATTAGTAGTAGGAACATTAATGAGTATGATTACCGAATACTATACTGCTATGGGCAAACGCCCGGTACTTTCAATTATTAAACGTTCCGGAACGGGACATGCTACCAATATTTTGGGCGGATTATCGATGGGCATGGAATCAACCGTACTTCCTATTTTAGTTTTGGCTGCAGGTATTATTACCTCTTATTATTTCGCAGGCCTTTATGGTGTATCTATTGCCGCTGCCGGTATGATGGCAACAACAGCAATGCAATTATCTATTGATGCTTTCGGGCCTATATCTGATAATGCAGGTGGTATTGCTGAAATGAGCCGTCTCCCTGAAGAAGTTCGTCACCGCACAGATAATTTAGATGCTGTAGGTAACACTACCGCCGCTACCGGAAAAGGATTTGCTATTGCTTCCGCTGCGTTAACTTCGCTTGCTTTGTTTGCGGCATTTGTTGGTATTGCAGGAATATCGCATATCGATATTTATAATCCGGAAGTGTTAGCAGGATTATTTATTGGTGGAATGATACCATTTATATTCTCCTCACTTTGTATTGCTGCCGTGGGCCGTGCTGCCATGGATATGGTGAATGAAGTTCGCCGCCAGTTCCGCGAAATACCTGGTATTATGGAATACAAAGCAAAACCGGAATACGAAAAATGTGTGGCTATATCCACGAAAGCATCCATCCGCGAAATGATTGCACCGGGCGCTATTGCGCTTATTGTTCCAATTATTGTTGGTTTCCTTTTTGGCCCGGAAGTATTGGGTGGATTACTTGCCGGTGTTACCGTTAGCGGTGTACTGATGGGTATATTCCAATCAAACGCAGGCGGTGCATGGGATAATGCTAAGAAATCTTTTGAGAAAGGAGTTTCAATCAATGGTGAAATGTTCTATAAAAAATCAGAACCACATAAAGCATCTGTAACAGGTGATACCGTTGGCGATCCTTTTAAAGATACATCAGGCCCATCTATGAATATCCTTATTAAGTTGATGAGTATTGTGTCGCTTATTATTGCACCACATATCAATGTGAGTATGTACAAACCACTCATTAAGATTGGCCAGGCAAATACCATCACAACTCAACCGGTTGCGAAGGTTGTTCCTGCGAAAACAGTTGTATATTCTAAAATCTAAAAGGGTTCATGGAACTAAAAGGCAACTCTGATTTGTGGAGAAGGGTACGCCTTTATACGTTCGGTTTCCTTATTGGGTTGATTGCCACTTATCTGATGTTCGGAGGGCGTGGCTGTAATTCCTTAACACCCGGAATGCTCAAACTGGATGACCTTGCAAACCATACTAAATTCCATTATTCCGATACTGCAGTCTGCCAGATGAAATGTCAGAAGGTTGACACAAATGATGTGAAAGAAGCATTTACATACGGAAAAGTTGACACCAAAAAGAGTCAGGATTTTAATCACAGACATCCGCTTTATAACTTTACCGGACTAACAAGAGCAGGAAAGAAACTGAATGTTATTTGTATGGAGTTCGACAGTATTACCCGAATCATATATGTGCATGATTTGGCTAAGAAGGATACTTGCAAATGTCCTTAGAAAACCTCACCAAGGTTAAAGAAAATCCCTTTTGAGCCTTCATTCCCGAAGCCGTAATCGATACAAAGATTTGTATCTGAATAACGGTTTAACTTTATCCTCAAACCGATTCCTTCACCAGGATTGATGGTTTTAAATTTATCACTTGGCCAATTGGGTACCACCTGACTGTTGGCAAATATCACTCCGCCTATTAATCCATTGTGGGTGATACCAAAACGGTATTCGGTTTCCAAATACATTAAACTTGTTCCTCTGAAACGGCCTTGTATATATCCTCTGCCGCTATTGGCGTAAGTATCCCAGCCAGTACTTGGCAAATCAAGATAAGGAACTTTGCCCCCGAATGTGAAGGTGTTCCAACTCCAGAATGCCAACACATTATTAGGGTTAGAAGAAATTTTAATGTATTTGCGCATTTCTAGCTGAACACTTTGCCAGTCATTGTCGCTTCCCAGCATTGTTGAATTGTAACGATACGTAACACTTGCAAAAAAGGCATCCTTTGGATTATTAATATTGGTGCGGCTGTCATATTTTAAATGTGCAATTAATCCGGAGGAAATTGTTTTTGTTGCCCCTTCATTGTATTGGTCATAGTCAGAAACAGGAGTGCTTGTTTCTGAAATATTAAAATGGTAATCAAGGCTATACCCAATTCCTCCATAAAGGTTATTAGCAAGATGCTTCAATGCTTCCTGGTAAACTTTTATGTAGGAATAATTCAGCATATCAGCATCCGAGAAACTTGAATTTCCGCCTAATCCATAAGTGTAGGAAGGGTATTTATAAATGCGCCAGTCGCCTAAAAAATTAATATCATTCTTTTTCGTCCAAATGCTGCTGATTATTGGAAGCATGATTTGATGATTCAAAGAATAAAGCGGGTACGTAAGTATAGTGGATAAATTGGTTGAATCAAGTTTGGCTGTGTAAAAGGATGCATTCATTGCAACAGTAGCAGTACCACTATTTACAGTGGTATAGCCAACAGCAGGGAACACAGCCAGGTAAAGTTTTCCGGGTTTCAGCTTGGCAGTATCCGGCTTAATTTTTATGTGGAGAAATTTAAAGGCAACGTCTGTAAAATCTTCCTGCTTGTAAAGGCTGTCGTTTATTTTTCTGTTGGCTTTGTGTTTGTGCTGATGTAAAGTAGCGCTACTGTCTGACTGTGCCTGCAAGCAATACGCTGGTATAGCTAGTATAAGGGATACTGCTATTCTTTTAGCCAAATTAGTTTCTATAAGTAGCATCTTAATCACGTAGCTGACTTTTCATTAAAATTAGACGATAGAATTATTATTAACCAGCAAAAAAGTTTGTACTAATACAAGTGGTGAAACAACTGTATTCATTATCAGGGGTAATTAAGAAAAGAAACAGGTTTAACGGGTACAAAATACACTACTTTCATGAACTCAAAGTGAAGAATAATCGAGTATACGTATGAAAACAGAAAAAGTGATAATTAAAATTCTTGCGCCAGATTTGGAAAAACAAAAAATAGATTTTAACATTAATTAGCTGATTGTTTTTTAATTTATCAGTTCAAGGCGCTTAAATTTTATGTAAGTTTGAACCATAAAACCAATCAATTCATTCAATGGTTAAGCCCGCCGCACCTGATAAGAAGGGATTCAAAATGTATGTTCGAATCTTCTGGGTTCTCGCCATTCTTCCCCTTTTAATTCTTCTTTTTCTTACTGTAGGCACTGCATCGGGTATGTTTGGTAAGCTCCCTTCTTTCGATGAACTTGAAAATCCGCAGACTTTTCTCGCATCTGAAGTATATACTTCAGATGGAGTTTTGCTGGGTAAATATTATGTGCAGAACCGTTCAAACATACAATACAAAGACATTAGTCCGTATGTAATCAATGGGCTTATCGCTACAGAGGATGCCCGTTTTTTTGATCACTCCGGTGTTGATTTGCGGAGTTTATTCAGGGTGTTTTTCAGAACTGTATTAGGCCGGAACAGGAATGCAGGTGGTGGAAGTACTATAACCCAACAGCTTGCAAAAATGCTTTTCCCCAGGCAGGCCCACATGTCTAAATTCCAGATTACCATTCAGAAAATAAGGGAATGGATTATTGCGGCACGACTCGAAAGACAATACACCAAAGAGGAATTAGTAACCATGTACCTTAATAAATTCGATTTTGTAAATAATGCAGTTGGAATACAATCTGCCGCACGCATTTATTTTAGTACTACACCAGATTCTCTAAAAATAGAGCAAGCTGCTATGCTGGTTGGAATGGAAAAAAACCCATCCTTGTTTAATCCGGCATCTGTGAAAAGAAAACAAAATGCGCTTGACAGGCGAAATGTGGTGCTTTTCCAGATGAAGACCTATAACTATATTACCCAACATAAATATGATTCTTTAAAAAATATTCCACTCACCCTTAAATTCAAACCCGAAAACCCGGATGAAGGGCTTGCATCCTATTTCAGGGAATATTTACGTGATAATTATTTGCGGAAATGGTGCGAAGAACATAGAAAGCCCGATGGCACCAAATACGACATTTATAAAGACGGATTGAAAATTTATACCACCATCGATTCGCGCCTTCAGAAATATGGTGAAGAAGCAGTGGAACAGAATTGTAAGTTTTTGCAACCGTTATTTTTTAAAGAGCTAAAGAACAGGAGAAACCCACCTTTTGATTTCCGGATTTCTAAAGCAGAAAGCAATGAGTTAATAAATGCATCTATTCACCGTTCCGACAGGTACATCAGCTTGAAAGACGAAGGAACATCGGAGGATGAGATTACCAAGATTTTTAATACTCCGGTCCCAATGACAGTATTCACATGGAAAAACGCTAAACATGCCTTGGATACAACCATGTCGCCAATTGATTCAATTCGATACACAAAAAGCTTTATGCAATGTGGTTTTACATCCATTGACCCCCATACCGGCTTCGTTAAGGCTTGGGTTGGAGGGACCGATCACCGATTCTTCAAATATGACCACGTGAAGGTTGGTAAAAGGCAGGTAGGCTCTACATTCAAACCATTTATTTACACGCTCGCTGTGCAAAATGGCTATTCACCTTGCTATAAAATGCCTAATGTGCCTGTTACAATTCCTATTCCGGGTCAGCCTTCATGGACACCTAAGAATGCAGATACAGCAGAAGAAGGAAAGGAAATGACATTAAGTGAAGCATTGGCAAAATCAGTTGACCGGATTGCAGCTGCTTTAACCTATCAGTTTTCTCCCCAGGCTGTAATAAATGTAGTGCGCCACATGGGCATCACAGATAAGATAGATGCTGTTCCTTCTTTATGCTTGGGCACTTGTGAAATATCTGAGTTGGATATGGTTGGCGCTTATTGCACATACGCCAATAAAGGAATTTGGGTTGAACCAACGTATGTGTTGCGTATTGAAGATAAAAATGGCAGGGTACTCGACCAGATAAAGCCTAAGACACAGGAAGCCTTGAGCCAACAGGATGCTTATGTTATGTTAAAAATGATGGAAGGTGTAGTAGTACATGGTACAGGTGCAAGATTACGAGGTCAAAAATATAGATTGATGAATGCAATAGCAGGTAAAACAGGAACTACTCAAAATTGTTCCGATGGTTGGTTTATTGGTATAACCCCTGATTTAGTTTCGGGCTGCTGGGCAGGATTTGAAGACCGCGCTATTCACTTCGAAAGCATGGAGTGGGGGCAGGGCGCGAGTGAAGCTTTGCCGGTTTGGGCAGTTTATATGCAAAAAGCTTATGCCGATAAAGCCCTCAATATTTCTCAACGGGATTTTGATAAGCCCGATAAACCACTGACGATAGAGGTTGATTGTGATAAGTACAAAGCGAATAATACCAGTACCGGGGATATATTCGGTAAATAGTTTAGTTGCCTAAGGCTTTTTCTTCCTGAAGAAAGTTGTTATTCCATAAATGAGGATAACGACTGAAACCCCAAGTTTAATCAGTGATATGGTGTCAGTTTGGAAGCCTCCGACAAACCGGGTTACAATACCAACTATACCACCAATTATCAGGAAATAACCAACTCCGGCTATACCGGGTTTTTTATTTTTTTGCTCTGCCATGAAGTATTAGAAATGCTTCACAGTTTCATTTCCGGAATATCCCCTTCAATAATTAAGGTTCCTGCAGTTTTTGCTTTTATCTCTTCCACGCTTACACCCGGGGCTCTTTCCAAAAGTTTGAATCCTTGCGGGGTTACATCCAAAACAGCAATTTCGGTTACAATACGTTTCACGCATTTAACACCCGTAAGTGGCAATGTGCAAGCAGGAAGTAGTTTTGATTCACCTTTAGGATTGGTATGTTGCATGGCAACAATAATATTTTTTGCAGCTGCTACTAAGTCCATAGCACCGCCCATTCCTTTCACCATTTTGCCTGGTATTTTCCAGTTAGCAATGTCACCTGTCTGGCTTACTTCCATTGCTCCAAGTACAGTAAGGTCAACCTTTCCAGCACGAATCATGCCAAAGCTTTCAAATGAGTCAAAGAAAGCAGCTCCGGGAAGTACAGTTACTGTCTCTTTACCTGCGTTAATAAGGTCTGCATCAATTTCATTTTCTTTCGGGTATGGTCCGGTTCCCAATATTCCATTCTCCGATTGCAGTATTATACTCATCCCTTGTGGTATATAGTTTGCAACCAATGTTGGTATGCCAATACCCAGGTTCACATACATTCCATCCTTTAATTCCTGTGCTATGCGTTTAGCTATTCCGTTTTTATCAAGCATGTCTTTTAATTTGATAAGGTTCTTCTTTCAATTCTTTTCTCATAATTCGTCCCTTCAAAAATCCTGTGTACATATATACCCGGTACGTGAATATGGTCGGGGTCCAATTCACCGGGCTGGACCAGTTGTTCCACCTCCGCAATCGTAATTTTTCCTGCCTTCGCCATGGGTACGCTAAAATTTCGTGTGGTCTTTCTGAACACAAGGTTACCGAGCGTATCGCCTTTCCATGCTTTCACCATGGAGAAATCAGAAATCAATGCCATCTCCATTAAGAACTGTTGGCCATGAAACTCACGAACCTCTTTACCTTGAGCCACTTCAGTTCCAACACCTGCGGGGGTAAAAAAGGCCGGAATACCCAATCCACCCATAGCTACACGGGTTGCCAGTGTGCCCTGGGGAATTAGTTCCACCTCCAGTTCACCCGATAAGAACTGTCTTTCAAACTCGGCATTTTCGCCAACATAAGACGATATCATCTTTTTGATAGCCTTTTTATGAAGTAATAAGCCTAATCCAAAATCATCCACACCGGCATTATTAGAAATACAGGTTAAATTCGTCACACCTTTTCTAAGCAAGGCGGCAATGCAGTTTTCAGGTATCCCGCAAAGACCAAAACCACCTGTCATTAATGTCATGCCGTCTTTTATGCCTTCGGTGGCTTCATCCGCATTTTTATATACTTTATTCATATCCTTAATTTGAGGGCGAATTTAGAGAAATTTTATTCTCGTTGCAGTGAGATACGGATTAGGTTGGAATCATTAATTAACGTAACGGATGTATAAAATCATAATAGGGTCATTAGTTTAATTTTCACAGAATAGTATATTTGTCGTTTTACAGTCAAAAATGAGCGTTTCATTAGTCACAGGCGGAGCAGGTTTTATAGGTACTCATGTTGTTAATGAGTTAATTAACAGCGGGCACAAGGTTGTGGTGTTGGATGATTTGAGCGGAGGGTTTATGGATAATGTTAATCCTAAAGCCATATTTGTTCAGGGCTCGGTGGAAGACTTTGCTTTGTTAGGAAAATTATTTAGCGAACACAAATTTGATTACGTATACCATCTTGCAGCTTATGCTGCAGAAGGACTGAGCCATTTTATTAAACGTTTCAACTACTCCAACAATCTGATTGGGAGTGTTAACCTCATTAACGAGTCGGTGAAACATAAAGTAAAGTGCTTTGTATTTACCTCTTCAATAGCGGTTTATGGTAATCAAAAACCTCCTATGACAGAGGATATGGTTCCTATTCCTGAAGACCCTTATGGCATTGCCAAATATGCCGTTGAAATGGACTTGAAAGTAACCCATGAAATGTTCGGTTTGAACTATATTATTTTCCGCCCGCATAATGTGTATGGAGAGTATCAGAATATTGGAGACCGATACAGAAATGTAGTTGGTATATTCATGAATCAGTTGATGCAGGGTAAGCAACTTACCGTGTTTGGCGATGGTTCACAAACAAGGGCTTTCAGCTATATAGGGGAAGTAGCACCATGTATTGCAAATTCAGTTAATAATCCGGAAGCATATAACCAGATTTTCAATATTGGTGCTGATAAAGAGTATTCGGTTAATGAATTGGCTACTGCAACCATGGAGGCTATGAACTTGAAAGGCGAATTAAGGCATCTTGCAGCACGCAATGAAGTTATGCATGCCTTTTCCGACCATTCAAAAGTGAAGAAATACTTTCCTTCAAATGAGGCAACTTCGTTGAAAGATGGATTGGGTAAAATGGCCGAATGGGCAAAAAGCGCCGGAGTACGGAAAAGTAAACGGTTTAAAGACATAGAAATTACTGAAAAGCTGCCTCCTGTTTGGCTGGAAGACTAAACCCCTGTAAACGATAAAAAGACATTGAAAAAAATACTATTCATTACTTCACACAGGCGAAACAGGGCGCCGGGCCAGCGGTTCAGATTCGAGCAGTTTTATGATTACCTGGAAAGCCAGGGATTTCATTGTGAGCATTCCAACTTTATTTCAGATAATGATGACTTGTACCTTTATAAGAAAGGGCATTATTTTAAGAAGTTCAAGATATTAATGGGAGCTATTTTCAAACGGTTTAAGGATGTAGCCAGAGCTAATGAATTTGATATTGTTTTCATCCATAGAGAAGCCTTATTACTTGGTTCTTCCTATTTTGAAAAACGCTTGGGTAAATCCAAAGCAAAATTGGTGTATGACTTCGACGATTCAATTTGGTTGGGGGATACATCGGATGCAAATAAAAAATTGCGCTGGCTTAAATATCCGGGAAAGATTGCGAAAATTATTTCAATTTCTGATATGGTTTTTGCCGGGAATAAATACCTGGCTAACTATGCCTCATACTATAATTCTAACGTGAAAATAGTTCCTACTACAATAGATACTGAAGAATATAAAAGAAACGTAAGCAACAAAAGGAATGATGGTAAAGTATGTATTGGGTGGACCGGAAGTATTACCACAATCAAGCATTTTGAATTTGCGATTCCAATACTTAAAAAGCTGAAAGAAAAGTACGGTGTGAAACTTGTTATAAAAGTTATTGGCGATAAAAATTATGTGAATGAAGAATTAGGTATTCACGGTCAGGCATGGAATAAAGAAAATGAAATTGATGAACTTTCTTCCTTCAATATTGGAATTATGCCCCTGCCAAGTGATGAGTGGTCGAAAGGCAAATGTGGGTTAAAAGGATTGCAGTATATGGCGCTTGAAATACCGGCAATCATGTCTCCTGTTGGAGTTAACAGCGAAATTATTAAAGATGGTGTTAATGGCTTCCTTGCAATAGATGAGCAGGAATGGCTCGATAAGATATCCCGTTTAATAGATGATGAAAATTTGCGTGAGAAGATGGGAAAAGAAGCCCGCAATACAATAATAGAGAGGTTCTCCAAAAACTCTGAAAAGGGTAATTATATTAAGTACTTCAACGAGGTGCTTGGAGTAAAATAAGATTATTTCTTTCCGCTGATTTTAGCATTCGAATAATCCGGTGAGAAACGGATGAGCCACTTGCTATTCAGATAATCCATATAAAATCCGAATCCCTTTTTAAAAGTGCTGCTGTATTTAAACCAGCCTCTTATGTAGTATTTGGAGAAGCCTCTGTGTGGATCATTTATGGTTACTGAATCACATTCTACATCTTCAATTTTCATATTCTTGATTAACGCAGTATCAAAATAAGATTTGAAGTCCTGAAAATTAATCCGGATTTGTTGTACATCAAAAGGTACGGTATGATAAGGCCATTGTTGGCCATCCATAGCCCACATTTTCCTGAAACTTGCTGTGTCATTAGTTTTCACATCATTCCATACACTTTCCAATATTTTTTTGCTGTCTTTTTTAGTAAGTTTTTGTCCAGTACTTATTCCTGCAATAAACATTAGAATTAATGGGAGGAGGATTATTTTTTTCATGATTTTATTTTGTAGAAAACAAAGATACTAAAAATCAACAGGAGTGAAATTGAATCTTTTCAAGTATCCAATTTGAGGCGAATATATTGAGATATTGAAAAATAATTAATTTTGTTCTGCTTTTATAATCAATGACTTTATGAAATCGGCTAAAACGATGAAAAATATATCGCCAACCTTGTTTGCAATTATAATTTCAAGTATTGGCCTTGCTTGTTTTTATTCATGCCAGAAGGCAGCGCCAAATCCTTATAGTATCCCATCTTCTTCACCTTCTAAAGTAATTTCCTATCCTATCTTTGACGCGTCTGTTAATAGCGGGAGGAGTATATCCTTCGCGCCTATTAAAATTATTGAAGGTTCTTATGTTACACTTAAAGGTGTTTCGCCGCAATATACTGTTACAGTCTCATTGCCCCTATCCGATGGGCCGGGAGGGTATTCTTTCGATGCCTCTTCGCCGGGTGTCAGGGCAACTTTAAGTAATGGTACTACCACTTATGTCAGTGATGCGAATGTTCCAAATTTTGGTTATTTTGATATTACTTCGATAACCCACGAAAAGTACGATGCAACATTTTCAATAAACGCACGTGATTCTGCAAATACTATTAATCCCCCGGTAAGTGTCGTAGGAATAATTTCCAATATGTAGTTTAATTTTCTATTAAGGGGTCAATTGAAGGCAATACCTTATAACTTCTTGTTAATACCTGCAGTTGAAAATAAAGATAAGAAGATTAGGGAGAAAAAGAGCTAATTAATAGAGGAGGATGGACTTATAGTTCCATTCTATTTTGATATTGAAAAATAATTAATTTTGTTCTGCTTTTATAATCAATACCTTAATCAAATTCATTTTAAAGATGAAATATATTAAACGAATCCTGTCAGTTGCTTTAATATCAGGCACCACAGTAATGTTTTTTAGTGCCTGCCAAAAAGCTGCACCAAGCCCTTATAGTGACCCGGCTACAAACCCTAACATGGCTACTTTTTCAGCTGCTTCAAATGGAGGTCCGGTTTCATCTTATACCCCGATTAAAATAATAGTTGGCAATTATGTTTATCTCCGAGGATATTCAAATCACCGCGATATAATTATTTCTTTCCCTATAACACTCGGTACCGGGCATTATACTACAGGCCAAAATAATGTCAGTGGTGTAGTTATCAATGGGGCAACCAGGTACGTAGATAAGGGAAGCGGAATCTTGTATATCTCTGCAATTAATGATGGAAAATACACTGCAACCTTTGATATGATACCGAGTGATTCTACAAATCCTTCAAACGATATAATCATTAATCAAGGCACTATCTCTAATTTGTGAAATATTTAGTTTTATGAAATTCAGGTTAAGCATTCTACTTATTTTAATTCTAAACGGTGTAATTTCTGCTCAACAGGATAGTAATCGTGTCTATATGTTTGTGCCACAAATGCCTGCCTTCAAAGGAGATGTTGATGCCTATGTTGCCAATCATTTTCAATTTCCACAATCAGAAGGAAGTCAGGGAGCAAAAGGAACGGTGAATGTTACATTTGTGATTTCTCAAACAGGTGAAGTGGCCGATGTGAAGATATTATCCGGAGTTTACCCGGATATTGACAGCGAAGCGGTTAGGGTAATAAGAACAATGCCAGCGTGGACTCCCGGTATGAAAGACGGGAAACCTGTAAGAGTACAATACAATCTTCCAATACATATTCAACCTAATAACAATTCATCAAACCAGCGACATGAAAATGTTTACAGGCAAAGGGACACTATTAAAATTTCTCG
This sequence comes from uncultured Bacteroidota bacterium, assembly GCA_903901055.1. Taxonomy (GTDB): domain Bacteria; phylum Bacteroidota; class Bacteroidia; order JABEUT01; family JABEUT01; genus JABEUT01. The sequence continues at coordinate 1,818 of CAIUPO010000089.1, read as the reverse complement.
CGAAGGGTTGTACTTAGACCCTAACATAGGTGCCGGCATTGGTGGTCCGCCTTTATCCTCAACTGATATTAAAGTTAGCCGTGGACTTAATTTAAAAGCAGGTGTCGGGTTAACTAAAATGCTTTCTTCAAATATTGGTTTCTCAACCGGATTGCAGGTGCAGCAATATAATTTCAGCTATTCAATTGATAATACAAATGCGACAACCGCTTTTGACGGAACCGTCACTTCCTATCGGTCAGCCGGTGCTGATACTGTGGTTACTGCAGGATATAGCGGTTCAATAAAGTATACTTTTTTATATGCACAGGTCCCTATACTGGCGCGCTATATCAGCAGCCAGGAGAACAGACTTGGTTTTTATGCAGAGGCAGGTGTTGTATTAGGTTATTTAGTTAGCAGCAGCATAACGGGCGATGTTACCCAAACACAATATCAATTAACTCAGGCTCCGAATACATATTGGTATATGTATAGCGCAACTTTACCTGCAAGCCCGACACCGGTCAGCCTAACGGCTCAGAACCCAGCCAAGGTTACAGCATCATTTCATGCCGATATTGGTGCCATAATTCCTTTTAATGCTAAATTTTCCCTCATACTGGCTGCTACCCCCGATATCGGCTTAATGAATGCCGGCAATGGTTCAGGTGATGTAATGAACTTCGGGTCAACAAAGTTTTATGTGTTTGGTAATGGCAACTATGGTAATTTTACCACCTGGCTTTTTGATGCTAAATTATTAATCAAATTGTCGGGCTCATCAAGGGTTATCCATTTATATTGATCTATTGACTTTTAATATGAAAAAGCAGTTTGTATTTTTATTCTTTGTTTTATTCTCAATTAGCGGCTTCTCGCAAATGGACACCATTTATTCAAATGATGAAAGGATAGCCTGTAGTGTTAAAGAGGTTACTCCGGAGGCGGTGAAGTTTTCGTATCCCAATGAAGAGCTGGTCAATTCCGTTTTTAAAAATACCATTCAGAAAATTATTTTTAAGTCAGGAAGAGTTCAAATATTTGCAGAGGCTACCTACTTTAAAACAGTAAACAGTGTTGATGATTATGAAAATGTTTCCCTTTCTCATGTTTATACCGAGGTGCAAGGCTTATATAAAATTGGTGAGGTTGGTTCCAAAGCAAGGGGAACTACTGCACTATCTAACATGGAAAAGGTAAAAGAAAGGGCAGAACGGAAAGTTAAAATGCAGGCTGCTATGTTGGGTGCTAATGTAATTTACCTTACCCAATTTGGCACCTCACAAGGACACATGGGTACTCAATATTCCCCGGGTGTTGCCACTGCAACCAATATGTCAGGGGTTGCTTACTGTAACAAACTGCCCAGTTATGATGGGTTTACCAACCTGATGAATTCCAAAATGCAGTTTATGATGAAAGTATACGAAGTAGATAAACTGGGGAGCAGTGATTATGAATACAGTAAGTTTGCAGACAGCTCAAAAGTCATTATTAACAAAGTCACTAACGATAATGGGTTTATTATGCTTGAGGCATCTATAGCAAGTTTTGATAATACATCTTTCAGGGTAATCTTCTTCTCAAACTCAGAGATGATATTGGAGTGTACTGATACGTCAGATATAACGGAAAATGCGATTTACAATATCAGGGTGAGGATATAAATAGCCTGATTGAAAATCTATTCGAATCGTAGCGAGAGAGGGGATCGAACCCTCGACCTCCGGGTTATGAATCCGACGCTCTTACCATCTGAGCTACCTCGCCAGAATATGTTTTTTCAATAAAAGTTTGCAAAGGTAATGATTTAACCATTTAATGGGTTTGCCTTTT
>CAIUPO010000088.1 GCA_903901055.1 uncultured Bacteroidota bacterium | reverse complement strand
TGAAGGTCCTGGACATGTGCCCATGCATATGATTAAAGAAAATATGGATAAGCAATTGGCTGTTTGCGGCGAAGCTCCATTTTATACCTTGGGTCCATTAACTACCGATATTGCTCCAGGATACGATCACATCACTTCGGCAATTGGTGCGGCTATGATAGGTTGGTTCGGTACAGCTATGCTTTGCTATGTTACTCCAAAAGAACATTTGGGTTTGCCCGATAAAAAGGATGTGAAGGATGGAATCATCACATACAAAATTGCAGCTCATGCAGCAGACCTTGCCAAAGGCCATCCGGGAGCCCAATACAGGGACAATGCACTAAGCAAAGCCCGTTTTGAGTTCCGTTGGGAAGACCAGTTTAACTTGTCACTCGACCCCGAAACTGCCAAATCATTTCACGATGAAACTTTGCCTGCAGAAGGAGCCAAGATTGCTCATTTTTGCTCCATGTGCGGGCCACATTTCTGCTCTATGAAAATATCCCAAGACATTCGGGATTTTGCAAATGAAAATGGTACGGATGAAATTGAAAAAGGTATGCAGGAAAAATCGGAAGCCTTTAAACAAATGGGAAGTGAAATATATTTGTAATGCCTATTAAAAGTCCATATACTACCGATAAATTCAGACCAGTTGCTCTAACTATTGCGGGGTATGACCCATCGGGCGGGGCAGGTGTTTTGGCAGATATCAAGACATTTGAAGCTATGGGTGTATACGGCTTGGCCGTTATAACTGGTAACACGTTTCAAAATGATATTGTCTTTTGTGGTGTTTCATGGTTAGATAAAAATGAAAAAGAAGAGAATGTTGCATTGCTTGCAGAACGCTTCCCGATAATAGCGATAAAGTTAGGAATGCACAAAAATTTAGATGAGGTATTACATAGCGTAAAACTTTGTCAACGGTTTTTTCCAAATGCGAAAATTGTATGGGATCCCATTCTCTCTGCCAGTGCGGGTTTTGACTTGAACATAAAAATTCATAAAACTTCGCTGGGAAAAATACTTGCATCGCTTACCCTAATAACTCCTAATCAAAATGAAGCTTGTGAATTGGGAGGATCAAAAGACTCTCATATTGCAGCAATAAATTTATCTAAACTATGTCCAACATTACTGAAGGGAGGACATTCAAGCGATAAAAAAACTTCAACCGATTATTTATTTGTTGATGGTCTCATTAAACAAGAATATGCAACCTCCCGAATTAAAGCAGCAGAAAAGCATGGCAGCGGTTGTGTGCTTTCCTCGGCAATTAGTGCTTCTTTGGCAAAAGGGGATATGTTAGAAACTGCAATAGGTAGGGGAAAAAAATATGTTACAAGTTTTTTAAAAAGCAATAATACCTTATTAGGTTATCATTTGAACTAAGTATGTTTCCACGTCTGCAATATATTACCGATTCACCTCAATTAGCTGAAAAAGCCTGCAAAGCAGGCGTGAAATGGGTGCAAGCACGTATTAAGAATAAGGACGAAAAAACATGGACTCAAATTGCTGGCGACATAGCGGCTATTTGTAAAACTTACAATTCAATATGCATTATAAATGATAATGCAGAAATTGCCTTAAAAGTGAATGCAGATGGAGTCCATCTCGGTCAAAAAGACATGTCATTTTCGGAGGCAAAAAAAATATTCAGGAATAAAAAAATGATTATTGGAGGTAGCGCCAATTCAGCAGAAGATGTTATTAAGCTTTCGCAGCAGAAAATAAGTTACATGGGTTTGGGGCCATTGCGATTTACTTCTACCAAGAAAGATCTAAAGCTAGTTCTTACAATGGGTGGCTATAAAATAATTATGGATGCAATAATGAAATCTAACTTGAGAGTCCCCCCTATTTATGCTATCGGAGGAGTAGCTGTAACCGATGTGCATAAACTTCTCTGGTCTGGAATAGATGGAGTAGCGGTGTCATCCGCCATTAGTGATGCAGAAGATATAAATAAGTCTGTGCAAGAGTTTTTAACTGCATTGGGCGAAAAAGAATTAAATTATGAAATCAAAGGATGAATTAAAAATTGGTGATAAAATATTCACCTCACGATTATTTACCGGCACAGGTAAATTTGGCTCACTAGTGCAAATGAAAGAATCTTTATTGGCGTCCGGTTCGCAGTTGGTAACAGTTGCTCTCAAACGAGTGGACATTAATAAAAAAGATGAAAATATTCTTAACTTTTTAACCGATTCTCAATTTAATATTCTGCCAAATACTTCGGGAGTAAGGAATGCTAAAGAGGCCATTTTCGCTGCTAATGTTGCAAGGGAAGCATTAGGTACAAATTGGTTGAAACTCGAAATACATCCAGACCCTCGTTACTTAATGCCCGACCCGATAGAAACCCTCACTGCCGCAACAGAACTGGTTAAACAAGGCTTTGTAGTGCTTCCATATATCCATGCTGACCCTGTTTTATGTAAGCGCTTGGAAGATGTTGGTGTGGCTGCTGTAATGCCTTTGGGCTCTCCTATTGGAAGCAACAAAGGATTGAAGACATTAGACTTTTTAGAAATTATTATCGAGCAAAGCAATGTGCCTGTTATTGTGGATGCTGGAATCGGAATGCCATCACACGCAGCACAAGCCATGGAAATGGGGGCCGATGCCGTTTTGGTGAACACTGCAATTGCCACAGCCGGAAATCCTGTAATGATGGCACAAGCTTTTAAAGAAGCGGTGGAAGCGGGTCGCAAGGCCTTTTTATCAGGATTACCGCAAGCGAGTTCACTTGCAGAAGCGAGCAGTCCGTTAACGGCTTTTTTAAATTCGTAAAGTATGTTCAGCGAACAGATAAAAAAATATTCTTGGGACGAAGTGCATGAAGCTATTTATGCTAAAACGAGCCATGATGTTGAAGTTGCATTGATTAAAAAGAAATGCAATTTGGATGACCTGATGGCTTTATTATCTCCTGTTGCAGAAGGCTATCTTGAGCAGTTTGCAACGAAAAGCCATAACCTGACAATTCAACGCTTTGGCAAAACAATGCAACTTTTTGCACCCATTTATCTTTCTAATGAATGTTTGAATGTTTGTACCTATTGTGGTTTCAGCTTTGGGAATAAAATTCCGAGAAAAACTCTTTCGGAAGCAGAAATGAAAACTGAATTTGAGTTTTTAAAGGCAGAAAAATTTGAACATGTATTACTGGTAACAGGAGAGGATACAGTTCATGCAAATCCTCAGTATATCAACAATTCGATTGCTATTGCAAGAAAATATTTTGCTGATGTTTCGATTGAAGTGCAACCGTTAGGAGAAACGGTGTATACCATGTTTAAAGAATCTGGTTGCGATGCAGTGCTTGTATATCAAGAGACATATAATCCTGAAGTCTACAAAAATTATCACTTGAAAGGTAAAAAAGCGAATTACTCCAACCGCCTTGATACGCCTGACAGGATTGGTAAAGCAGGAATGAATAAAATCGGGCTTGGCGTTTTGTTAGGGCTCAGTGATTGGAGAACGGATGCATTTTTCCTTGCACTTCATTTAAATTATTTAGAGAAGACCTATTGGCAAACCCGCTATAGCATTTCTTTTCCAAGGCTGCGGCCTGCTGAGGGGGTTAAAACTGTTAATCATCCGGTGAGTGATAAACAATTTGTCCAATTGCTTTGCGCCCTCCGCATTTTTGACCATGAAGTGGAAATGTCCCTGTCTACCCGAGAACCTGAGTATATGCGGAATCATTTAATAAATATCGGCGTTACTTCTATGAGTGCAGGTTCTAAGACAAATCCCGGTGGATACAGTGCGTCTCCTGAAACATTGGAACAGTTTGAAATCAGCGATGACCGAACTCCTGAACAAATTCTGAAATTAATAGAAGAACAGGGCTATGAACCTGTTTGGAAAAATTGGGATAAAGCTTTAACGGCTCATTAAATGACCGAAGAAGAAAATAAAAGATACAATCGACAATTAATACTTTCTTCTTGGGGACCGGAAGCGCAAGAAAAATTAAAAGCAAGCAGAGTATTAATTATTGGTGCCGGTGGCTTAGGCTGTCCTGTCATATCATATCTTGCTGCGGCAGGAGTTGGCACAATAGGAATCATGGATTTTGATGTTGTCGAAGAAAGTAATCTGCAAAGGCAAGTTATCTATAAAATGACGGATATTGGGATGAATAAAGCTATAGCGGCATCCCAAAAAATAAGGGTATTTAATCCACTTATAAATATTATAACTATTGAGGAAGGTCTTGAAAAATCAAATGCTTTGGGAATAATTGGGCAATACGATGTGATTGTAGATTGCACCGATAATTTTGAAACACGTTACCTCATAAACGATGTATGCGTAATATTGAATAAGCCATTTGTATTTGCTTCCATACTAGGCTTTGAAGGGCAGATTTCAGTATTTAATTATAATGAAGGCCCAACTTATCGCTGCCTTTATTCTGAACCTCCAGCACCCGAGAATGCTCCCAATTGTAATGATAATGGAGTACTTGGAACTTTAGCGGGAACAATCGGTTGTATTCAAGCAAACGAAGTTCTCAAAATTATTTCAGGAGTAGGGGAGACCTTATCGGGCAAACTTCTTGTTGCTGATTTATTGAATAACAGGTTCACTAATTTCAGTATTTCAACTGTGCAGTCCAATAAAGAAATCAGCGCTCTTGGTGATTATAAAATTATTTGCAACAGCGGTAAAATTGAATTCATCCCCAAAGGAAAATTCCCCGAAAAATTCTCCAAGATTCCTCATCTGTCCATTGATGTAAGTGATGAATACGAGTTTACACCGATTGAAAAAGAGTCAAAAAATATTCCGCTTTATGAAATTGAAGAGTATCCTTTTGATAATAACAATATTCCGATTGTGCTTTATTGCAAAAGTGGATTACGCAGTAAACAAGCAGCCACGATACTTTCTAAAAAGGGCGTGAAGAATATTTATTGCCTTACGAATTACTAACCCCTCAAAGTTTTTTGCAATTTTTTTAATTGAGCAACAGGATTTGGGTTTTCCCAAATATAACCAAGAGTAGCAGCACCAGAAAATCCCATTTCTTTAATTCTTAGAATATTTTGGTCGGTAATACCCCCGAGAGCTATTACAGGAAATCGAATTTGATTTCTATAGAAAGTAAAAAAGTCTTGAATTATATTTTGTTCAAGGGCTGGCAGATATCCTTTTTTTGAGACACTTTGAAAAATTGGGCTTAAAAAGGCATATTCAAAATCCATTTTTTCTGAAATTATATCTTTTAAAGCATGAAAAGAACTGGAAACAACATTTATGCTATTGTTTACCCTGTGTTCTTTTCTTATTGATTCAGGCAAATGGGCACCCCTGAGGTCAAAATCATTCAAAAGTTCATAGTTGGAATGTATTACGATTTTCGTATGAAAATTATTGGGTATAGATTTAAGAAGTTTTCTTACTTCATCTATGGTAGAATTTGGCTTACGTAAATGTAATGTTTTTAAGCCGTCTTCGAATAAATCAGAAATAATTTCAGCTTCATTGGAAACGTTGCTTTCCTGCGATAAAACAACTAATCTAAAACTTTCAGGCATAAAGAATACGGATGATCTGTAAAAGTAGTTTTCTATCTGACAAAATGTATAAGAATAATAATGATTGAAAATGAAAGTACTGAAAATAACTGCGTATGAATTAAACTATAAATGTAAACTTAAGTATGTAATACATAATTTTATAGCTTTGCATAATTTTATAAAGCATAATGGATAGCCTTGAGGCGATAATTTTAGGGATAGTAGAGGGGATAACTGAATTTTTACCAATTTCATCAACAGGCCACTTAATGGTTGCCAATTCATTAATGGGAATTGGAGATGATTCCTTTACAAAAGCTTTTACAGTGGCAATACAATTCGGGGCCATACTAGCGGTTGTTATATTGTATTGGAAAAGATTTTTCAAGAGCCTGAATTTTTACTACAAACTATTTGTGGCCTTCCTGCCTGCAGGGATATTAGGGTTTCTCCTGATAAAAAAAATCGACATGATGCTCGGAAATGTCATGGTTGTTTGCTGGACGTTTTTTATTGGCGGAATTATATTATTATTTATAGACAGATGGTTTAAAAAGGCTGAAATGGAACCCGATAAGGAAGTAAAATATTCCAGTGCTTTTATAATTGGATTATTCCAGGCTCTTTCAATGATACCGGGGGTTTCTCGTTCTGCGGCTACGATTGTTGGCGGATTGACTCAAAAACTAAATCGTAAAGGTGCTGTTGAGTTTTCATTTTTTCTTGCAGTACCTACTATGTTTGTTGCCACGGCATATAAGCTTTTCCAGTTCTATAAAGAAGGTGATGGATTCCAGGGAAATGATTTGCAATTATTACTTATTGGCAATGTGGTTGCGTTTATTGTTGCGATGATTGCAATAAAGTTCTTTATTACATATCTTCAAAAACACGGATTTAAAATATTCGGTATTTACCGAATATTAGCTGCAATTGCCATCTACCTCTTGCACAGGCATGGGGTGCAGTTTGCCCTTTAGAAATTGAGGCCGGATTAAACAGATTTGGGGCTTTCAACAATGTACACATCAATCATGCCCTTATTCTTTGCTTCTGTTTTCCCTTTATAAGTGCAATTAAATGTGTCTTTAATACATTCGTAAGTAGCGCCTGAGATAGTTACGTTACCAACTTCTCCCGCAGATTCGATTCGTGATGCAATATTTACCGTATCGCCCCAAATGTCGTAAGCAAACTTCTTTATTCCAACAATACCTGCAACCACAGGGCCCGTATTAATTCCAATGCGTAACTCAAAAAAGACTTTATTTTCCTTTGTTCGTCTGGCTCTTTCTTGGTTCATAAACTCCTGAATCTCCAAGGCTGCCCTAACAGTATCAGAAGGGTTAGTTTTATTTTCTACAGGGAGTCCGCCGGCAGCCATATAGCCATCTCCGATTGTTTTTATTTTTTCAACGTTATGTTTGGAAAGAATCTTGTCGAATTCACTATAACAGTAGTGAATTTCCCCCACCAATTCCTGCGCAGTCATGTTTTCGGCAAGTTTTGTAAAATTTTTGAAATCGGTAAACATTACCGTAACTAATGTGTAACTATTTGCTGCAGCTTTCCCTTTTAGTTTAAGTTCTTTGGCTGTTTGTGCGGGTAGAATATTTAGTAAAAGGTTTTCAGATTTTCTCCTCTCCCGGATAACAAATAGTAGAACCATTAATAACAATGCGAGGCCACCAAACATGTAAATTAGCAAGTTTCGCCTTGTTTGGATTTCCTGGTCCTTAAGAATCAGGTTTCGCTGCATTTCAAGATTGGCAATACGCATTTGACTTTTAGCCGAGTAAACAGAGTCACGATACAATTCGTATTGGGTATAATATTCACGAGCATCCTTATAATTACCATTGGTTGACTGGGCTTCTGAGAGATCACTATATGCTAATTGTAGAGTATTTAAATCACCCACTTCTTTACAAATCGCAATAGACTGGTTCAGGTAATTTATTGCTATAGCCATTTTATCATTTTCACCCTGACCCATTGGCATCATAAAATCCATTTGCTTTGTTTTACCGCTTATATCTTCAGCAATTCTAAGGTTATCTTCTCCAATTTGTGCCAGGTTACGGGCTTTAGCATCTTTATCATCAAGCTCTTCATCCATCTTTAACGCCTGTAATTCATAGTCGAGCGACTTTTGATAATTGACTTGTTTAACATATAAAAGCCCCAAAGAAGTTAACTGATTTTTAACCTCTTCACTATTACCAAGCTTTTGATGAATACCCATAGATAAAGTATCAAAATAAAGAGCGGAATCATTTTTACCCATTTCCATATAAACAATTCCAAGAGTACTATAATCAAGCCCTAGCCCAAGCATATCTTTCGAAGTTTTATGAATACGCAGTGCTTTCAAGCCATATTCAAGGGCTTTTTTTAAATCCGATTCTCTAACGTAAACCCGGCTTATGGATGCAGATAACAACGCAATTTCATTATTGTCGTCTTCGTCTTCAGCAATCTTGAGGGCATCCAAAAAATATTTCATAGCTTTTGGATAATCGCCCTGAGCATCATAAACCAAGCCTTCATGGCCCAGTTCGCGGGCAATCATTTTTTTATTGTTAAGTTGTTCATAAATATTCTGAGACACGTTAAAACAATTAATAGCAGTATCATAGTCACCTTTTCCCATAAAATTAAGGCCTAAACCATCATTCGCATCAGCAAGTTCTTCTTTCAGATCAGCCTTTTTAGCAATAACAATCGCTTGCGAACCATATTTCAAACCGTCACTGGTTTTAATATAATAATAGTTGTGCGAAAGGTTGTTTAATAACTTTACTTTGTCTTTATCGTTGCTAGCCATTGGCAATTCTTTCAAAAGAGAATCAACGAGCGGTTGCCCTTGTTTCTGGGAAAATAAAAGCATTGGAGCAAGCAAAAAAACCAACAAAAACGGGAATCTTTTTTTAGATATCATAAAGCAAACATATAAATAAGTCTTCATTCATGAAAGAATCTGCGGGGATATCCTCAATGTTTGAATTGAAATTGTGCATAATAATGATTGTATTTTAGAAGTTTATTACCAAGAAAACATAAATTTGCATTGCAGATTCAATCTTATCCAATAAAATAGATGAAACGTTTAGCACTCACCTTGTTTATTACCTTAACTGTTTTACACTATTCTTCGGCACAGATTTTCAGGGCCGGATTTTACGCCGGTGCTACCATGACAGATATTCCTGGTACAGATAACATTGATAATGATAGTGACTTTAAGCATTTAGGATTTACAATTGGAGGAACAGTTAGTGCAAGAATTAGCCCAAAGAGTATCTTACAAATGGAAATCCGGTATATTCAAAGAGGCTCACAACAAAATCCTGTCGTTGATTCTACTGGCTATATTCAGCCCGGAAATTATTTTACCATGACACTGAATTACGTGGATATGGTAATTGGGATAAAGCATCAGGTTCATTTTAACTTGCGAAATGCAGCCACTGACAAGTATGGTATTGAAGGAGGTGTTTCAATAGGTTCGCTTATTAATTATTCATATTCCGTGAATCAGGTTAATTATACTTTGTCTCTCAATCGCATTGATGTTAGTCCTTATGTTGGGATATATTATAACGTAACTCCACATTTCTATATTGAAGGAAGGTATAGCAATAGTATTGTTTCTGCTATAAAGCACGATAATTCGAATCCCAATAGTTTTTATAATGTTTATTACGGGACCTGGGACGCAGGTCATAATGTGGCGTTCAGCCTTACACTTGGTTTTATTTTCGGAAGCACAAATTCGCCAGCAAGTAAAACACCTCCTAGCGTAACACCATCAATTGACGCGACTGATAACTAATTGAATTTAAAGAAATAAAACATAAGGCCATTAAGTCTGTGTTTAGAATTTTATAACTTTTTTCTTTTAAACTATTACACTCCTGTTTTAGGGTTGTTATACTTTTGTATCGAAAAATTAAAACCCAAATTAAAAGGAATATGAATTTGAAATTTAAAAAAATCGCAATCTTTTTAGGACTTGGCATAGTATCTTTCCTGCAATCTTCTGCTCAGGTTGGCCCGGAAATTACTTCCTGGATTCGCAATACCACTAATGCTACCGGGTATGGTGGCATACTTTCTAATGTTCAAATAGTGCAATATGATACATCCAATGTTTTTGTTAGTTGCACCTGTATACCTGGGTATAGTATTGGTCCATGGATGAGCGATCCAAATATACCTTCGAACCAGAACTTTGTTTTTAAAATAACTCGAAAACCGATAAAAAAAACAGGAGCACCTACTTCTGTTGGTCTGGGACAAATAGGTGTATGGAGCAATGGCGTGGCAATTTATAACTCCAGCGATGGAATGTCATATAACAATAAAGGATATTGGAACAGAAATGCATATTATTTTGAGGGTGTAAGTTTTGATAATTGCTTGGGTCATCCGGATGCACATGGCTGCTATCATCACCATGTAAACCCAAAATGTTTATATAACGATTCTGATAAAACTACACATTCCCCAATCATCGGTTATGCTTTCGACGGGTTTCCAATTTATGGAGCTTATGGTTATGCTAATCCTAACAGCAGTGGAGGAATTAAACGCATGACACCTTCATACCAATTGCGTACAAGCATGGTAAATAGAGATACCCTGCCTGATGGCACAATTTTAACCTCTGCTAATTACGGGCCAACAGTAAATACTACCTATCCTTTAGGCGATTTTATGGAAGATTATAAATACATATCCGGTTCAGGTGATTTAGATTCTAATAATGGCAGATGGTGCATAACTCCTGAATATCCGCTCGGGACTTATGCCTATTTTGTAACTATTGATTCGAACAGAACACCGGTTTATCCTTATACATTTGGATTGACCTATTATGGAGTCGTTCAAACGGGAAACACAGGCCCTGGCGGAGGACACAATACCCCAACAGATTCTACTACTGTATATACATCTGTACAAAATATCAAAAAGGAAATCAATCTTACGCTAGACCCTAACCCTGTGACTGATTACGCCTATTTTTACATTGACCCATCCAGCGATAATAATATTCAAGGCGGCCTTTATGATATTACCGGAAAATTGCTCAAAACATACCATAACTTACAACCTAGCATGAGTTATTCAATTGACTTTACTTGTTATCCTGCGGGAGTATATTTCTTACGGTTGCAAACGTCGAATACCTCATACACCAGAAAGATAGTTAAGATGCAATAATGGTTAGAAAACTTGTTTATAGTTTACTATACGTAGCAGCCTTTGTGGCTGCTACATCATTTACTGCACCCAAGTATGGAAAACTTACAATCCGTTTTGAAAATTTTATAGGAGACAAAACTTTAAAACTTGATTCGGTTTATTATAAAAACGCTTTGGGGCAATCTTATAATGTAAGTATGTTCAAGTATTACGTCGGGAATTTTCATCTGAAAAATAAAGGGGGCAAAGAGTTCATTTCACATGGTTATTTTTTAATAAATCAGGAGGATAAAGGCTCGATGCAAATAACCATTGACAGTGTTCCTTTTGGGGAATATAATGGCATCGATTTTACACTCGGGGTAGATAGTATAGATAACTGTAGCGGAGCACAGTCAGGTGTGCTAGACCCTGTTAATGGTATGTTTTGGGCTTGGAACACAGGTTATATATTTTTGAAGATGGAGGGTCTGTCGCCTGTATCCAACTCTACAGGAAAGAGGCTTGAGTTTCATATTGGAGGATATAAGTCACCCAACAATTGCATAAAATCAATAGTATTGGAACGACTAATAATTGTGGGTGGGAAAGGTAGCCAAGGTATTACAATTAGTGCAGATTTAAATAAATTATTCTCTTCTTCAAATCCAATTGATTTTACTAAATTATCTTCAGTCACTGATTTTCACAATGCAAAAGAAATTGCAGATAATTACTCCGCCATGTTTAGCATAAGTGGTAGTAATAATGGCTTTAAATAATGCGTCATTGGGAAGAATGACTAATATGAAACGTAAACTCATTTATTTTTTTGTTTTTCCTCTTTTTCTGTTGATGCTTTTGGTAAGTTTCATTTCAGATAATGGATATTTTTCCATTTCTCAAAAAGATGTGGAGTTCCATATTCCCAAAGGATTTCCACAACCGTTCTATGACATTAAAAAAAACATCCCCACTCCTGCCGGGTTTGTTCTCGGCAGAAAACTATTTTATGATCCTATACTTTCA
>CAIUPO010000087.1 GCA_903901055.1 uncultured Bacteroidota bacterium | reverse complement strand
GGATATTTCCGGCGATTTGCGGAAAACGTTGGTCCATAAACGTCTTGCAAATTTCGATTTTTATGAAGGCGAACTATATGGTTCACTAATTGTAATTTTAATTACGGGGTGGGGTAAGGTCCGTGCCTCGCATGGGGTAAGTGTTTTGAATTACAACTATTCAATTTCCAAACTTTATTTTATTGGTGCCTGCGGTGGTATAGGAGATTGGAAACAAGGCGATATCTGTATTCCGGAGGAGTTCGATTATTTTGATTTTAATGCCCATCCGCTTATTGCTAAACATACCTATCCTCAATTTGAAAAAGGGCTTACTGTTTCGTTTGATAAACAAGCAGGGGTTGTAGGCGCTTTGAAGATTGAATTCGGAGACAAAGTTCATAAGGGATTAGCTTTGTCTGGCGATTCATTCATTACAGATGTTGATGTAATTCATCGAACAGAAAAAATGAAGGGGCTAGAGTTCGGTGTAATAATAGATATGGAAAGTACTGCCATTGCTGAAGCCTGCGTAAATTTGAATATTGATTTTTTAATTATCCGAATAGTTTCGGACATCATAAATGCAGATTCACACACTGATTTTAATCTCTTTCTGAATGAAACAATGCCGGATATGATTAATCGAATATTAAATATAATTTGCAAATAAAAAAATGGCAGTACTCTCAAAAACCAAACTGAAATCGTTAGTAGGCAAGCATAAAGATTTCCCCAAAAAGGGAATTACATTTCTCGATTTGAATCCGATTCTATATAGCAGCGCTGCCCGCACAGCTATTTTAAATGACTTTGTAAAGAATATAGGAATAAACAGCAAAACAGTAATTGTGGCACCCGAAGCACGTGGATTTATCTGGGGTATCATTATTGCGGAAAAACTCAGGATACCTTTTATACCAATACGTAAAAAGGGCAAACTGCCGGGCCGGGTTATATCGCAATATTATGATTTGGAATATGGCTCCGACTCATTGCATATCCAGGATCTTGGGAAAAAATTCAAAGGATATAATGTGGTTATTGTGGATGATTTATTGGCAACCGGTGGCACTGCAGCAGCTTGTGCACAGTTGGTTACAAAAATAGGTGGAAACGTTAGTGCATTCTACTTTGTAATAAATATTGAGGCATTGAATGGGAAAGAAATTCTTAAACAATACTCAAATACTATTTACACTACCTTGAGGTTTTAAATTCATGCCGGTTTATTTTGCCGGATAAGGTGTACTTAAGCTGTTTTAGGCCAAGTCTTCATAAGGAATTCATGAAAAATATCGTATATTTGCTTCTCAAAACATGAATTAACTATGAAACGAATCAACGTAATACTTTTAGGCCTAGCATTAGCATTCGGACTTTTTGCATTTATTAAAATACAGCCAAGCGGTGCCGTAGTGGGTACCGAGGTAGGTAATATTGCACCCGATTTGAAATTCAACAACCCTGCCGGAACTGAGTTAGACCTTTATTCTACACGTGGATATATTGTGTTGGTTGATTTTTGGGCATCGTGGTGCGGGCCATGCCGCGGCGAAAACCCGAATGTGGTTGCCACCTATAACAAATATAAAAGCGCCAAATTTAAAGGTGCTAAAGGATTTAAAATATTCAGCGTTTCACTCGACCAGAGTGCTGCTGCCTGGACCGGTGCAATTAAATCAGACGGGTTAATATGGCCCGACCATGTTAGTGATTTAAAAGGATGGGGCTCTGCTGCTGCCAAGTTATATGGCGTAAACTCCATACCTACCAACTTCTTGCTCGATTCTAAAGGTGTTATCATTGCTCACGGGCTTCGTGGAGAAGCGTTGGGTGATAAACTGGCCACGCTGGTTAAGTAAGCATATTATATTAAACGGGATCCCCGTTAGCCATGTGAAATTTACTTGGCTAACGGGTTTTTCATTTTTGAGGGGGATTGGTATATTTGATGTTTTGTATATAGAAATATAAGTTAACATTTTAACAAAACGTAGTATGATAAAAAAAGTACATTATAAAAAAGGCATGGGTATATTTATGTTAACCTGCTCCATATTCGTCCTGGCCACTACCGCCATAATAGGAGTCTCTGTAAATACAATAACAGGGGTTATGCTATTTATAATAAGCCTCCTGTACTTGAGCAATTCAGCAATAGATTATTCCGAAGACGAGATTAAAATGAAAGGTATAGTTGGCAATACCGTTAAAAGCTATTCATTTAAGGATGACAATATTGAATTAAAAGATGGCAATATTTATGTAAATGATAACAAAGTGCGGATGGCTAAATATATGTTGAATGCGCATGAGTTGCAGGCTTTAATGGATTTTGTTTCCACCGGAGAAATAGTATAATGAAAAAAGAACAATTTGTTAAAGCGATAATTCAAATAAATTATAAGATATTTTTCACTTCACTATTTGTGGTGATGGAATTGGTTGTTTTTTCCCAATCATGCCCGGTTCTGATACCTTACCGCAAAGGCGAATTATGGGGTTATTGCGATACCAGTAAAAAAATAATCATTCCCATTAAATACCATAGGGCATTCCCTTTTATCAATGGCAAAGCGCTTGTTGAAACCAAAAAAGATTCAGGACTAGTAATAGATACAAAGGGAAAGGTGCTTTGGCATATCCCATATCAAATGAATGATTACATCGAGGAAACAGGATTGATGCGTTTTACGTCTGTTGAAAAAAATGGCAACACACATAAATCGGAATTCAGAACCGGACTTATTAATCTTGAAGGAACTGTCGTTCTGCAGCCGGATTATGAAACTGTGGAGGTGCTGGGCGAGGATTCCTTCGAAGTGGTTCTTCCGGGCAAGAAAGGGGTGATTAATTCTAAGTTGAAAGTATTACGTGAGTTTATTCCATTCAACGATTCAGATAATGATCAACAATTACTAATGACCATTAATGCTAACCCAAGCGATACACCAAAAATGTGGGGGCCATTTTCAGATGGTATGGCTATAGCCAGTGCCAACAGACAATTTGGATACTGTAACGAAAATATGAAACTCGTTATTCCATGCAAATATGAAATGGCAGAATCGTTCAGATATGGGCTTGCGAAAGTTTCTATTAAAGCACCCAAACAACCGAAAAAGTCTAAAAGCAAGAAGTTGAAATCACCACCACCACCCCCAGGCTTTGAGAATGCTATAGAAGCTGAAGTAACTGTTTTGGAAGAAGGATATATTGATAAAATGGGAACTGAATATTGGGAAGATTGATGAAAAAATGGCTGTACATATTTTTGTTTTTTGCCGTAGCATTGATTGTTTGCTGTAAACATCCGAAGACTCATGGTATTGCGAAACATAAACCAACTACAGGCTGGGAAAAAGAAAACCTGAAGGGAAATGTAAAATATGTAACAATGAAATCCTACCATGCAACCGACAGTGCCGGTAAACTGATAAAGCTGCGGATGAATGGCAACCTTAATGACTCCATGGTGTTTGATGCAAAAGGGAACAAAACTGCCTTATACAATTTCAATTCAGAGGGAGATTTACTACTCACTTTGAGGTATACTTATGATAGTTCAGGCCATGAAATGACTTACGATAAATTTGATATGCGTGGAAGGCTGTATGAAAGTACTGTCTCAACGTATGATAATAAAGGGAATAAGATAAAAGCAATTGAACTTGATAGTGCTGGAGGGATTGAGACTGAGGAAGAAGATAAATATGACAATAGGGGGAACAATATTGAAATGGTAATTCACTTGCATAATGAAGCCCATAATATTTCAAAATTTGTATACGTATACGACAGCCTCGATAATGAAGTGGACTGGATACATACCTACGACGGAAAGTTTCAGTACACCTGGAAATATATTTACGATGACGATAATAACCGCATAGGCCAATATTCCTATGACAGTTTGGGTAGCATAAATTTTCGCGAGATAAGCACCTATGATAATAATGGAAATAAATTAAGTGTGAAAGACTTCAATGCCGATAATAAAGTAACAGACAGCACGGTGTTTAAGATTGATGACAAAGGAAGAACAGTTGAGAAGTACGATCATTGGTATAACACACAAATTATAGTTAAATGGGAATATGATTCAACGGGAAATTGGGTGAAAAGTGTAGTGTATAAGAACATCGATATTTTAGGTAATCCGACAAAAGAATGGAGGCCTAACGAAATTACGGAACGGAAATTTGAATACTTTCAAAAATGAAATTGCTG
>CAIUPO010000086.1 GCA_903901055.1 uncultured Bacteroidota bacterium | reverse complement strand
TTTGAATTTTGAAGCATCAAAACGGGTAATAGCAGCTGAACCACTGACTCCGGCAATCAAATTTTCCCAGAATTGTGGAAGGGTATTCCCGATAGGGGTAAGGGCTCCCAGACCCGTTACTACAACGCGTTTCAACTGCATCGAAAAGTGCCGGAAGAAAAGATTATTTTACGTTAGCTTCGATGTAGGAAATAGCTTCTCCTACAGTGTTGATTTTTTCAGCCTGTTCGTCAGGGATCGCAATATTAAATTCCTTCTCGAAATCCATGATTAACTCTACGGTATCCAAAGAGTCAGCCCCCAAATCATTGGTGAAGCTAGCCTGTGGTGTTACCTCTTTTTCATCAACACCTAGTTTGTCAACAATAATTGATTTTACGCGAGCTTCAATAGAGGCATCATTTTTATTTGTCATGGTCTGGTTAATTTTAAATTGGGTGCAAAAGTAATAAATATTGACACATACAAACCTCAAATTAATCTTTGATGGTTTTTAGCTGGTATTTAAGCCAAGAAATACTACTTTTGCACAAAGATATATTTTTTTCAATATCTACCATTTAATACCTACCCATGGACGAAAAAACAACACCTGAACAGGTTAATATAAATATAGAACTGCCCGAAGATGTAGCCGAAGGAATCTACTCCAATCTAGCTATTATCACCCATTCCAACTCCGAATTTATACTGGATTTCATCCGTATTATGCCCGGAGTTCCTAAAGCTAAAGTTAAATCCAGAGTTTTGCTTACCCCCCAACATGCGAAAAGATTAATGAAGGCATTAAAGGACAATGTTTCTAAATTTGAAGCTATGCATGGGCATATACAGGATACAGAGGCTAATGCAATCCCGATGAACTTCGGCGGGCCTACTGCAAAAGCTTAACGATTAATTAATTTTCTTAACAGCTTAAACTCTTTTTAATGAAGCTGTTTTTAGCATACTTAAGGTTAATCCGCCCTTTCAACCTTATTATGATTGCCTTTACCATGGACATGGTAAGGTATTTTTTCCTTAAACCGATAAATAGGTTTAGCGATTACAGTTTCGTTGTGAGTGAGAACACTTTTATGTTGTTTACCCTTTCATTTTTATTGGTTGCAGCAGCAGGTTATATTATTAACGACTATTATGATGTTGAAATTGACAAAATCAACAAACCTGACAAAGTAATAGTTGGAAATACGGTTTCTCCTTTAATAGCATTATGCTCCTTTTGGATATTAAGTATTATTGGAATAGTTATAGGCTTTTGGGCCTCAACTAATGCGGGTGTTCCTTTTTTGGGTACTCTTTTTATTTTTTACGCTGTTGGTTTATGGGCATATTCCTTCAAACTGAAATCGACTTTCCTAGCCGGCAATCTTATAATCGCTTTATTCTTAGGATTAGTGCCTCTTGCGGCTTCATATATAGAACTTCAGGCTGATTTAAAAAGTCCTGATTTCATTACTCACTATACTAGTATTCTACCTTACAGAACAGGAACCTGGGTAATAGCAGGATTTGCATTTTTATCTTCCTTAATAAGAGAAGTTGTTAAGGATATGGAGGATACAGAGGGGGACAAAATTGCAGGATGCCGAACAATGCCAATTGTTTTGGGAATTAAAAAAGTCAAGATTTTTGTTTATTTATTGTTGTTCGTCATGCTAGCATTATTGGGCTTTTTACAATATTGGGGATGGGTGGCACATTACCATATGTCAGTCTTCTATGTGTTTATTTTTGTAGAAATACCATTCATAATTGTAGTTTGGAAATTAGGTAAAGCAACAGGCTCCAAAAACTTTCACAACATAAGCACTTGGTTAAAAATTATAATGGTTACAGGTATTTGCTGTTTATTTGTGTTTGCTTATGAATCGAATATTGCCTTAGAATTAATCCGAACAGACTATTAATTTATGATAATAATATTAGCATCACAATCATTACGCCGCCGACAATTACTGGAGGAGATAGGCTTCACTTATGAATTACGCCCAAAGGATGTAGAGGAATCTTACCCTGACCATTTGCAATGTGAACAGGTTGTTGATTTTTTAGCCGAGAAGAAATCGATGGCTTTTACAAATGATGAAATTCCGGAGGATGGAATATTACTTACGGCTGATACAATAGTATGGCTTGATGGGAAATCTCTCCTTAAACCAACCGATGAACAAGATGCCATTAATATGCTTGGCAAACTTTCGGGCAGAAAACATAGGGTTGCTACAGGTGTATGCTTACGGTCCAGAGAAAAGAAAAAAACATTCCATGTTTTAACCGATGTGTTCTTTCGGGAACTTTCATTGGAGGAGCGTACTTTCTACGTAAAAAAATATCGCCCTTATGACAAATCCGGTTCTTATGGTATTCAGGAATGGATTGGGTACATTGGCATAGAACGGATTGAAGGCTCTTACACTAACGTAATGGGCTTACCTACAAAAGAAGTTTACGAAGAATTGATGAGGTTTTAGTCGGAGCCCGACTGGCAATTATTCTCCGAATAGATCCCTTTGGGAAAATCCCCCTTTAGGGTTTAAGGCTTGTAGAAGTTTATGATAATTGTCATTCTTAACTTTTCATGTTTATTTACATTTGCATAAATTTCTATCCATGAATCATTCCAAACCTATTATAATTTGGCTGCTTGCCGGATGTCTTCTTATTTGGGGTATGGTTGTGGTAGGCGGTATTACCCGCCTTACCCATTCGGGTTTATCTATGGCTAAATGGAAAATATCGAGCGTTTTACCTCCGCATACGGATGAAGAATGGAATGCTGATTTTAATGACTACAAACAGACTCCTGAGTATAAACAA
The DNA here is from genome assembly GCA_903901055.1 of uncultured Bacteroidota bacterium. GTDB lineage: Bacteria > Bacteroidota > Bacteroidia > JABEUT01 > JABEUT01 > JABEUT01. The sequence goes on along the minus strand of CAIUPO010000086.1, from coordinate 13,183 downwards.
GTAAACAATAACTTCACGTTAGAAGATTACAAACACATTTATTGGTGGGAGTTTATTCATCGCCTTATTGGCCGTTCCATTGGTATGGTATTTCTTTTACCCTTTGCATTTTTTATTTTTAAAGGATGGATGAAAGGCAAACTTTTAATGAAATGCCTCGTGATTTTTGCAATGGGAGGAGCACAAGGTGTGCTTGGTTGGTACATGGTAGCAAGCGGATTGCAGGACGTTCCACATGTGAGCCATTATTTTTTGGCGGCCCATTTAATAACAGCATTTATAACTTTCGGATATAGTTTTTGGGTAGCATTAGATTTGATTTATCCTTCAAGCGATGACCTAAATAAAACTCCTATCAATTTAAGATTGAAATTTGAATCATTAAGAAAATGGAACTGGGCTTTACTGATTTTTGTTGTGATACAAATTGTGTATGGTGCATTTACGTCAGGTCTTCATGCCGGGCAAGTATATCCTACCTGGCCAAAAATGGGCGAAAACTGGATTGCTCCTGAAGTTACTGCCCTCTCCCCTATCTGGAAAAATTTTATTGATGGCCTTGTTGGTGTCCAATTTATTCACCGCTATAATGCATACCTGATTGTTTTGCTCGTGATTGTTATTTGGTTCAAATCCCTCAAACTGCAACTATTACCAACCCAATCTCATGGTATAAAATTTCTAATCGGAATGGTGCTTGTACAATTCTTTTTAGGAGTTTTCACACTTATATATACCGTTCCTGTTGTACTTGGTGTTTTGCACCAAACAGGAGCTTTCCTGCTTTTTGCTGCCACTATTTTTGTTCTTCATCAATGGAGGGTGCAAAAACAGTCAACTGAGGAAATCAATTAATGACGATCGTGATGCTCATCCCCGCCGTGATGGCCTTCATCATGATGTTCATGGTGTTCACCCCGTCCGCCACCCTCTCCAATAGGGTGTACAACGGCAACGCAACTTTGCATTGAAAATGCAACAAATAAGCATATTATAAAGATTAGTTTTTTCATTTTATCTTGTATTTTGTTCGGTACAAAGGTCGGCATGCTTTGAACCAATAGCATTATACATGTTCACCTTATAGTTGCATCATTCACAGGTTATCTATAATTCTTCTGCTCCGGCAATTCAAATTAGGGCCAGGTATACAACTCTTTTCAAAAATTATTAACATGCTTACTCGTCTGCCTCAATAGGAGTAACTTTGCACACTATGAAAAGCGGAGGAGAAGATTTTTTAAATGAACTGAACGAAGAACAACGCAAAGCAGTAGAGGCTGTTGAAGGCCCTGTAATGATTATTGCAGGTGCAGGTTCCGGTAAAACTCGTGTGTTGACTTATCGCATTGCACATCTGCTAAAACAAGGTGTTGATCCTTTCCGTGTGCTCTCACTCACTTTCACCAACAAAGCTGCCGCCGAAATGAAAGAGCGGATCATTCAACTGATAGGCGGTGATGCCCGCAATCTTTGGATGGGTACTTTTCACTCAGTTTTTGCAAGGCTTCTTAGGCGTGAAGCTGATAAAATCGGTTATCCACAGAACTTTACCATTTATGATACGGATGATTCAAAAGCTTTGTTGCGAAGTATTACCAAGGAGTTAGGTTTGAATGATTCAACATACAAGGCCTCTACTCTACTTGGGAGGATATCAATGATGAAAAATATGCTTATCTCGGCAGAGACTTATGCCAACGATACCCAATACCAAAGCGACGACAGGGCTGCCCGCAGAGAACATTTCACTCACATATTCTTAACTTACAATAAAAGGCTTTTCAAATCAGGGGCTATGGATTTTGATGACTTGTTGTATCAAACAAATATGCTTCTTCGCGACCATCCCGAAGTGTTACTTAAGTACCAGGATATGTTCCGGTACATTTTGGTAGATGAGTATCAGGATACCAACTTTTCTCAGTATATGATATTGCGCCAGTTGGCAGCTCGTCATCAAAATATTGCAGTTGTGGGTGATGATGCTCAAAGTATCTATGCTTTCCGCGGAGCTAATATTCAGAACATTTTAAACTTTCAGAAACACTATCCTGATACACAGGTTTTTAAGTTAGAACAGAATTACCGCTCCACTAAAACTCTTGTCCATGCTGCGAATTTGGTAATCTCAAAAAATAAAGACCAGCTTCAAAAAACAGTTTGGACATCAAACGCTGATGGAGAAAAAATTCAGTTGATGAGGGGCTTTAGCGATACGGATGAGGGCAAGCAAATTGCTCAATCAATCTTTGATTTCAAGGTGTCGAAACAAGCCATGAATCATGAGTTTGCCATCCTTTACCGTACCAATGCGCAATCGCGTGCCATTGAAGAATCATTGCGAAAATTAAATATTCCATACCGGATTTATGGTGGCATTTCTTTCTATCAACGTAAAGAAGTTAAGGACCTGATGTCTTATTTCCGACTTGCAATTAACATGCATGACGAAGAAGCATTAAGGCGCGTAATTAATTACCCAAAGAGGGAAATAGGCGATACAACATTCGATAAACTGATTGTTGCGGCTGCTGATAATGATATTAGCATTTGGCTTGTACTGGATAATCTGAAAGATTTTAATCTTGGTCTTACCCCCCGCGTTACAGAAAAGATTACCGAGTTTGTAAATATGATAAAGAGCTTTGCTGCTATGGTTCCCAACTATACAGCTTACCAACTTGGAGATTACATTTATTATACTGCCGGAATCAAGAAAGAATTAGAACAAGACCGCACTCCGGAGGGCTTCAACCGTATGGAAAACATACAGGAGTTGCTTAACGGATTAAAAGATTTTTCTGAAAAACCATTGGATGAAGGCATCATTCCAACACTCAGTATGTTTATGGAAGATGTTGCACTTCTCACCAATGAAGACCGTAACAAGGATGATGAAAATAACAAGGACCGCGTTTTGCTGATGACAATACATGCTGCCAAAGGTTTGGAGTTTAACTATGTATATATAGCAGGACTTGAAGAAAATCTATTCCCATCTCAAATGGCGCTTATGTCTAGAGAAGAACTGGAAGAGGAACGGAGATTATTTTATGTTGCAGTTACCCGTGCAAAAAAACAAGTGGTGCTCACTTATGCAATCAGCCGCTACCGTTATGGCAGTGCACAAAGTAACGAGCCGAGCCGTTTCCTGGAAGAGATTCCGGCAGAATGTATAACTAATCTTTCTTACAGAGAAGAAGCCAGCGAGCATGTTTATTCCAGAACACCCTCCGCCTTTCGGAAACCAACTGCTCCAGTTGTTAAACATCCTCCCCCATCAATTGTCGGAAAGAAATTAGTGAGCATGAACAAAGCGGCTCAAACAAGTTTGCCGATGGACAATTCCCATTTAAGTGGACTGAAAGTCGGTGCAAGAGTGGAGCATGAACGTTTCGGACAAGGCGAAGTAATTACCATTGAAGGAACTTATCCAAACAGTAAAGCCACGGTTATGTTCGCCAATGGCGAGAAAAAACAACTGCTGCTTAAGTTTGCTAAATTGAAAGTATTAGGATAATATGAACTTAAAAAAAGCACTTTCATTCATAGTTTATAGTTCATCATTCATAGTTGTTTTTGTACTCGCTTCCTGCCATCCAAACCCTTTAGATATTGATGTTTCCAAGGTAAATGTCCCTCCTGTAACCATTGGAAGAATGGAGCGCGACATATTTGCAATGCCCAAAGACAGCGTCAATGAATATACCCGAAGGATGCAAAAAAAATACGGTATTTTTTATACCGACTTTGTTACCGGTTTCCTCAATAACGGAGGGATAATGGATTCTACTTATGCGGCTGGATTAAGACGGTTTATTTCCGACAAAGACATGCGAGATACGTATGACACCTGTGAAAAATTGTATCCTGATGTGTCTTTCCTCGAATCAGGATTGACAGAAGCTTTCAGGCATTTTCGTTTTTACTTCCCTAATCAATCTTTACCAAATGTAGTAACAGTTATGTCCGGTTTCGACTACGGAATTATCTATTATGATTCGACACTTGGAATTTCACTCGAACGATACCTAGGCAGAAACAATATGCTTTATACCTATGCTCAAATTCCACGTTATAAAGTCCAATTCATGACTAAAGATTATATGCTGAGCGATGCAGTTTATGGTTGGATTGAAAGCGTTTTTAAACCCAATGAAGACAAGAATGACTTACTGGCGGAAATAGTACATGAAGGGAAAATTATGTATGCTGTGGATGCGATGTTGCCTAAAATAAATGATACCATCAAAATCCGCTATACCAAAAAACAACTGGAGTGGTGCAAAGACAATGAATTTAATATGTGGGCATACATTATTCGTGAAAAATTATTGTACTCAACTGACCAGGCCACCACTGATAAACTTATGAAGGACGGGCCTTTCACCTCTATTTTTAATCACGATTTAGCTCCTTCAAGAACAGGTTTCTGGATTGGCTGGCAGCTGGTAAGAACGTACATGAAAAATAATCCTGATGTTACTTTGCCACAATTGATGGCTATGAAAAGTGCGGATAAGATTTTTAAAGAATCGGGGTATAAACCCTCGAAATAACAATGAGTGTTCGTGCTAAAAAACGGTTAGGCCAGCATTTTCTGCAAGATGAAAATATTGCAAAAGAGATTGCCGGAACCCTTGAGCACACTACAAAAAAAGCCCTTGAAATTGGGCCCGGGATGGGCAGTCTAACAAAATATTTGTTGAAAGACTGGGGAAATGATTTGTGGGTTTCAGAAGTTGATAATGAGTCGGTGGAATATCTGAATACGCATTATCCTGAATTGAAGCCCAACATTATTTATGGAGACTTTTTGCAACTTGATTTAACGACAAATTTTGGCAAAGAAGAAATTTCATTGATTGGAAATTTTCCTTACAACATTTCTTCTCAGATACTTTTTAAAGCGCTAGATAATAAAGATATGATAGTGCAAATAGTGGGAATGTTTCAAAAAGAAGTGGGGAAACGAATTTGTTCACCTCCCGGAAACAGAGACTATGGAATTTTGAGTGTATTGATTCAAGCCTATTACGAAACTGAGTACTTATTCGACGTTGCACCCGAATGTTTCATACCTCCTCCGGCAGTAAATTCAGGGGTTATAAAATTGAAAAGAAAAACTAATGCAACGATTGGGTGTGATGAAGTTCTATTCAAAAAGGTGATAAAAACGGCTTTTAACCAGCGTAGAAAAAAACTCTCGAACGCTCTGTCTGGATTGATAGACAGCAAAAAAATAAATCCAGATATTGGACACAAGCGGGCAGAACAGCTTTCATGGGAGGATTTTGAAGCATTAACCAATGTTATAGAGGAGAGTAACCGTAATCAGGTTTAGATTCTCGGCTAAATGTTAAATTTGCAGCACAAAGGAAATACATAAATAAAATGGCTACAGATAATTATCAGGGACACGACTATTATTTAATAGATGAATTGCTCACCGATGAACACAAATTAATACGGGATACTGCGCGTACATTTGTAAAAAAATCTATCAGCCCTATTATTGAAGAGGCTTGCCAAAAGTCGGAATTTCCAAAACAAATTGTTAAAGGATTGGCAGAGATTGGAGCATTCGGCCCAACCATTCCTCAGGAATATGGTGGTGCCGGACTCGACTATATTTCTTATGGAATCATTATGCAGGAAATAGAACGTGGTGATTCCGGAATCCGCTCTATGGCTTCTGTACAGGGCTCGCTTGTTATGTATCCTATTTATGCTTTTGGCAGCGAAGAACAAAAAAAGAAATGGCTTCCACTTCTTGCATCTGGAGATAAAATTGGTTGCTTCGGGCTTACAGAACCCGACCACGGCTCCAATCCAAATGGCATGGTAAGTAATATAAAAGATAAAGGAACTTATTATTTATTGAACGGGGCTAAAATGTGGATTTCCAATTCACCTATTGCAGACATCGCGGTGGTGTGGGCAAAAGATGAAGAAGGTGTCATACGCGGAATGATTGTGGAAAGAGGCATGGAAGGATTCACTACTCCGGAAACACACGGTAAATGGTCGCTTCGAGCCAGTGCTACAGGCGAACTTGTTTTCGATAACGTTAAAATTCCAAAAGAAAATATTTTTCCCGGCGTTAAAGGCCTAAAGGGACCATTGTCTTGTTTGAATATGGCTCGTTATGGTATTTCGTGGGGTTCAGTAGGTCCTGCATTAGATTGCTATGATTCAGCTTTACGCTACTCCAAACAACGTATTCAATTTGGTAAGCCCATTGCAAGTTTCCAGCTTACTCAGAAAAAATTAGCTGAAATGATTACCGAAATCACCAAGGCTCAATTGCTTTGTTGGAGATTGGGAAAACTGATGAATGAAAAACGTGCTACCCCTGCTCAAATTTCGATGGCAAAACGCAACAATGTGAATATGGCTTTGCAAATTGCACGAGAGGCGAGGCAAATTCACGGTGGTATGGGAATTACCGGTGAGTACCCAATCATGCGCCACATGATGAATCTGGAATCAGTTATTACTTACGAAGGCACTCATGATATACACTTGCTCATTACAGGTATGGATGTAACAGGCATTTCTGCATTTGAATAAACAAAACATTTTGAATGTGAAAATTGCTTGTTCACATAGAAAAATAAGTGGTCTTTTATTCCTCCTCTGCTTTGGGATTGGTAGCATGTATGGTCAAACTGCACCTTTAAAAAACGAGGATATTTTCAGCAATATGTTTGCCGCCATAAAGAATGTGAAAACCTTGCGTTCCAATATGACATCTGTTGAGCGAATATCGAATAAAAATATACTCACCCAATATTCCATTAAACTTAATACAATTCCTTTAAAAGCATATTCCAAAGACATCAATAAAGGAATTGAGGTACTATATATTGATGGACAAAACGATAATGAGGCGACTGTAAATCCGAATGGGTTTCCCTATGTCAACCTTCACCTGGACCCACTGGGTAAGGTAATGCGTAAAGAACAACATCAAACCTTTACAAGAATGGGGTTCAATTATATTTCCAATATTCTCTACCACTCCATTTCAAAATATCCCGATGCTTATACAAAATATATCAAACGAGATGATGACACCGTTTGGGAAGGGAACGCATGTTATAAAATAGAAATCAATTTTTCAGCTTATACCAACACAAAATATACGGTGAAAGAAAAAGGTGAAACAGTATCTAAACTGGCTGCCAAATATTATTTGAGTGATTACCAAATCCTCACCCTGAATGACATTTCCTGGTATGATGATGAATTGGATGTGGGTCAGCAAATCCTTTTACCAAGCGCTTATGCAAAATCTACAGTTTTGTTTATACGGAAAGATAATTACCTGCCGGTTGTTATCCGGACATTTGATGATAAAGGCTTTTTTGAAGAATACTTTTATACTAAGCTTCAGTTAAATTCAACCATACCCGATGCTGAATTTAAAGAGGATTACAAAGGCTATCATTTTTAATTTCATAGTATTCTCACACACGAATTCGCTATCTTAGCTGCATGTTTCCGGCAGAAAAAGATTTATCAGACGCATTAGATAAAAGGCAAGAGCAAAATTCATTGCGTAAATTAACCCTTGCCACTAAGCGCATTGATTTTACATCTAACGACTACCTTGGTTTTGCAAGGTCGGCGGAGCTTTTCGGAATGATTGAAAGCCAAATAAGCAGAAGCAATAAAAGAGTAGGCGCCGGTGGGTCAAGGCTTCTGTCGGGCAATTCGAAGGAGGCAGAGGAGTTAGAAAAGCACCTTGCAAAATATTATCGTTCTGAATCTGCACTTCTATTCAATTCAGGATATGATGCCAATATTGGATTGCTTTCGTCTATAGCAAAAAAAGGGGATTCCATATTGTATGATGAATTAGTACATGCTTCCATCCACGATGGAATAAGGCTTTCACGTGCCGATAGTTTCCCGGTAAAACATAACGATATAATACATCTTGAAGAGAGATTAAAACAATCATCAGGCAATATTTACGTTGTAGTTGAATCTGTTTATTCAATGGACGGAGATATTGCTCCTATTCTGGAAATTTCTGATTTATGCAAACTGTATAAAGCTAATTTGATAGTTGATGAAGCTCACGCAACAGGAGTATTTGGCAAAGGAATTGTTCATCATTTGAAAATAGAGAGCGAATCATTTGCACGGGTTCATACGTTCGGAAAAGCGCTAGGTTGTCACGGTGCCGTTGTTCTCGGATCTCAAATCTTAAATGAATACTTAGTAAATTTTGCACGTTCTTTTATCTACACCACTGCATTGCCTTTACACAGTTTATTTAGCATTGAATGTGCCCACGAACTACTTGAGAAAAGCGAGCCCGTTCAAAAAATGCTACACGACAATATATCTTATTTCAGGGAAAAGATAAAAACTTCAAATAAGTTGGAGTGGCTTGAAAGCAAGAGTTCAATACAAAGTTTGATAGTACCCGGGAACACTGAAGTGAGGGAATTATGCGCAAAAATTCAAGAAAAAGATATTGACGTACGGCCTATTTTGAACCCTACGGTACCGAAAGGTAAAGAGCGTATTAGAGTTTGCCTTCATTCATACAATACAAAAGAGGAAATTGATTTGTTATTCGAAACCATTGCAAAAGCATGAGGAAAATATTTATAACCGGAATAGGTACAGGAGTTGGTAAAACACTAGTATCAGCTATTGTAACCGAGGCATTGCAGGCAGATTATTGGAAACCTATTCAGACGGGTGTTGGCTCCGAATCAAAAGATTCGGATGTGGTTAGAAATTTAATCACGAATAAAAAAACCATCATTCATCCTGAAGCTTTTTGCCTTAAAAAACCTGCATCTCCATTTGCGGCAGCAGAAGAGGAGGGAATTAAAATTGAAATAAAGAATATTTCATTCCCGAAGACTGACAATATACTTGTAATAGAAGGTGCAGGCGGACTCATGGTTCCTATCAATGAAAATGAACTTATGATTGATATGATGGAACAATGGGGTGCAGAGGTAGTTCTTGTTTCACAAAACTATTTGGGAAGTATCAATCATACTATGTTATCGTGCATGGCATTAGCTGACCGGAATTTAAAAGTCTTAGGCATTGTATATAACGGAGAAGATAACCTGATGGCGGAAAAATCGATCCTTTCCTTTTGCGACTTCCCGGTTATCGGAAGAATAAAACCTGAGACTTTTATCACTCCGGAAAAAGTTTCGGCTTATGCAAAAACGTTTACCTTGTAACAATCATTTCTTCTTTTTCTTTTGCAGAATATATTTCTTAACATCTGTCGGGTAGCTTATCAACAGCGGGTCGTAATCGGGATGGGAAATAATTATAAGTGTTGGTATACTCGCTAAAGGGTTATATTCTTTTAACGTCCGTTTATCGAAATAATATTGCCCGTCGAAAATAGGGGTGGCGTAAATATCATCAAATTTTATTGAGGCATCATTGATTGGTCTGCCTGACAAATCAGTTAAGGTTATCGTAAACTTATTAGAATCTGAAGTGAAAGAATAGAGATAATCTGAAGCATGGGGAATATTCTCCGCGATTGATCCGGTAATGGGCACAGGCGGATTATAAACATTCTCTTTTCCGAAATTATGGAATTGAATCATGTTAGTCTGACCGCTTTTTAAATCACACTTATATATGTAAAAATTATTGCCGTCAAACATATAATTGAAGGCACCTTTGAAGTAACTATTTTGAGCATCTGTTGTGAAGGCGATCGAATTTTCCGAAGCTATGTAAGCGCCTTTCGTTTCGGGCATAGTTTCACTTTGTTTAGTGGATTCTTTATTAAATGCTTTGGGATTGTACCAAAATTTCCCGTCTTTCAAAGTCAATTCAGGTGCCTTCTCCGACAAATAGGTAAGCTGGGTTTGTACAAAGGTTCCGTTCTCAATCTGTCTGTGATTTTGAATTGATGCGGCATAATCTCTGCACTTGCAATACGTAAGGGAATCATGTTTTACTTTTTCCGTTTTATTAAATGTTTCCAAAATGGTTTTATACCGGATGGCTTCCATAGAATCAAGATGCCGGTCGAACAACAGTTTAGCTATGCTAAAGTAAGGGTTATAGGGTGCAGATGAAAATCCAAACCCCATAACAATGCTATCGTGTTCAACATATAAGCCTTGCAGATTAATTTGCGGTATCAAAGAGTTTGAAGCGTCCTGTTTTAGGTAATGCACCCATGTTTCACCCCCATCATCTGACTTATAAAATACGTTTCCTCCCTCCCATATTATAATTGATTTAGTTGTAACAACCATTTTTGTTGAGCCGGGTAAGTTCCGCATCAGTGGCTTCCGTTCAATTATATCGTTCACCGATTTATACAAAGCAAACTTCATTTCTTTAAGTCCGTTTCCAACCAGGAAAAAAGTAGTGCTGTCATTTTGAAATTGGATTGTGTTGATCTGGTCAGCATGTTTGCCTGACTTAAATCTTCCTATTTTCTGAACACTTCCAGAGCCATCTACTTTAATATAATCACGATTTGTTAAAACAGCATAGACACAATTACCACTATAATAGGCATTCTCCACCACTTTACTACTGTCCAGTAAACAGGACCAATGATTTCCTGCATCAGTAGTTTTGTAAATTTTTCCAAAGCAATGCATATAGCCAGAAACAGAATTCACAAAATGCATTTCCGACCACAAATAAAGCGACAGCAATGGTTCCCTGTTCCATGAGTTTTGGTTAACTGATTTTATCCGGGGATTGAATACTAAATCGGAAATGGAAAAACTGCCTGGTGCATCTTTCATTAAATGCTCATAAGCCAATCTATCAAAACTTAAATAGGATTGTTTGCGAACAATCTCATTTACCTCAGGCCAAATTTTTATTCTGTCAAGCTGAAAGGATATGCCAATGTTTGAGTTGCCATCAGGTAATGGGACAATACTGGCGGGTGTTTCTGTTTCATCCGGTATGGAATAATATAAACTATACACAGAAAAATAATGGGTTGAATCTGGCGGCACAACTGTTTGGGCGGCTAGTATAAAAGGAATAAGCAAGAAAGAAAAAAATAACACAACCCTCATTACACGAAAACTCTTTGCGTAAATATACGGCTAAGATTTCATCTTCTTGTTGATTTTTACCCCAAACCCCTAAAGGGGCTTTTTCATCTTCTTCCTGAGAATTTTAATTCGTGCTACTAAACTCGGGATTGTTTCCCTGTCGAGTTTTAGGAGTGTATCGGTGAAATCCTTTTTTAACTCAGGGAATTTCTTTTGAATATCATATAAGCCCTGCATGGAGTTAACTCTTACAATTCTGCTACCAGACTTATCCAAGGCCCATTGTGTAAGCCTATCCCAAACCATACCTGTTTCATCTTCACTTAACTTTAACCGAATAATCAGGCGTGGAATGAGTTGTGCCAAGTGCCATTTTAATTCAATATGATTAGCGGTTTGAAATAATTCAACCAACTCATTTTTATGGGAGTCTAAATATTCGGGATGTGTAATTGTTATTTTCTCAACGGCATCGGCTGAGCGCATTACCACTAACCGGTTTGTATCAAATAAACCTTTAAATAACTCGTCGAATTCCTTTTGATTGGTTACTTCAGAAATAAGGGTATTTGTTTTGCCTAATGAGCGCAGGTCTCCGCCTTTTAGATTATTAGATTTTTGTGCCACAAACCTTTATCTTTTCCTCTCGACCACCTTACTTGCAACTAAACAAAATAAACCAAGAACAACAGCAGAGGCTATTGCTCCAATAAGCCCCATAATTATCAATTCCAGTCTTGAATGCCCATGCAGTATTTCTATTTTATTTTTTAAATCCAATTCTTGCGAATGCTTAAGGGCATTAGTACTTAATAACAAAATTCGGGCCGCAACAACCCAAACACAGTTTGCAAGAATGATACAAAACCCATGCCAAAAATATTTTCCAGGAGCGTATTTCGCTACCAGATATGCCCAAATAACAAAAATCCCTGAGCAGGCAATAATTGGGGCACTAGTTGAGAGTATAAAATAAGCAACTGTAAATACTACTATTAAACCAAAGAATGACAAGCCGAAGATAAGTTTCCAATTCATAGGTTTTACTTTTGGGTTATTATTTCAATGTTTATGAATAGTAAAAATAATAAAATTATTTACACAAATTTATCTTCCTTCTTATCAATTCAATTTCTGCATTGGAAGAGGTAAGTTCCAGTGCATGCTGAAAATATATTATAGCCTGGCTTTTATCGCCCGATTTCAAATACATCTCTCCGAGCGAGGCATTGTAATAACAGTTATTGTTAAATCCATCAATTTTTTTCAACTCAATAATAGCTGCAGCATACCCTTCCACTTCTCCCAGAACAATGCACCTGTTTATGGCCACCATTGGGTTGTGTGCACGATTTGAAAGATTGTTATAAAGATTCAAAATCAAACCCCAGTTGGTTTCTTGGTACGACTTAGCATTGGCATGAAGCGAGGCTATTGCAGCTTCAAAATGATATTCATGAATCATGTCTCCTTCGGCTGCAAGATTCAAATATTCATTTCCTCTCTCAATTAAAAACTTGTTCCAGTGAGTTCTGTCTTGGTCTTTCAGTAAAACCATAAATCCTTTGTCATCGAGCCTGGCTCCAAAGCGGGAAGCCTGATAACACATCAATGCTAATAGGGCGTTGGTTTGTGGTAAATTTGTTTTGGGGTTTTCAGTTAAAAGAAGTGTTAAACGTATTGCTTCTTCACATAAATCATCCCGAATTAATTTTTCCGGGTAAGAGGAATTGTACCCTTCATTAAACAATAAATATAACGCTTTCAAAACCGTATCTAACCTCAGAGGCATACTATCGGCCCCCGGATACTCGAGCGAAATACGTTCTTCCTTTATTTTTTCTTTGGTGCGGTAAAGTCGTTTTTGTATGGTGTCCTCATTTGATAGAAACGCATTACCGATTTCCTTTGAGCTAAGTCCACAAAGGGTTTTCAGCATGATAGTAAGTTGCGATTCTAAATTAATTGAAGGGTGACAGCATGCGAACATCATTCGCAACTGGCTGTCTTTAATTTCATTTTCACGGAACATTTCATTCATGGAAGGAACTAATGTATATTCAGATTTTAAAAGTGGTGCAAGCTCACTTTCAATTTTGTGTTTTACTTTTTGACGGCGGATTAAATCGATGGCTTTATTCTTCGCA
>CAIUPO010000085.1 GCA_903901055.1 uncultured Bacteroidota bacterium | reverse complement strand
TCTATGAGCGGATTAACAGCTGGTGTTTATACAGTAACTGTTACTGATGCCAATGGTTGCCAGGCACAGCATACCGTAGGACTGCACCAACCATCACCTATGCGCGATAGTATTGTTTCTTCTAAAACAGTGAATGTAAAATGTAATGGAGTATTTAGCGGTTTTGCAACGGTGGGTGTTGCTTATGGTACTGCGCCATATACTTATACCTGGTCGAATGGCGTAACTGTTGCTCCTATCTATACACTTTCAGCAGGCACCTACACGGTTACTGTAAGTGATAATTGCGGAGCCAGTGGCACTGCCAGTGTAACTATAACCCAACCATCAACAGCGGTAAGTGAGACTGTTACCGTGAATAAAAATGTAACCTGCTATGGAGGCAATGATGGAGCAGCAACTTCTAATCCTTCCGGAGGAACTACACCGTATTCTTATTTGTGGAACACCGGACAAACAACCCAGGTTGTTACAACAGGATTTACAGCAGCAGGCCATATCTGTACACTCAAAGATAATAATGGATGCTCAATAGCTGCTTCTGCTACAATTACCCAGCCTACAGTTATAACAGCCACCTTTGTTCAAACCAAGCCCTTGTGTTATGCCAGTGCTGATGGTAGCATAACAGCAACCGGTCATGGAGGTTCAGGCAATTACACAGGCTATCTCTGGTCGAACAGCCAGGCAACTCAAACAGCTAGCGGAATCTCTGCAGGAACCTATACTGTTAAGGTAACCGATAACAACGGATGTTCGGGTTCATCTACCAGTGTACTTACAAGCCCTGCAGTGGTAACCCCTAATGCAATAACAGGCCCTGTATGTGTAACCGGAGGAGGCAAAGGAACAATAACATGCAGCCCAACCGGAGGAACCCGTCCTTATAGTTTTGTATGGAGTAACTCCACAGTAAGTAAAGGCAATTATTCACCTGTTACAGTTCCTGATGGTTCGTATACCGTATCGATAACCGATGCGAACAACTGCCCTACTGTGTATGCAAGTATTTCTTTCAGCAGTTGTCCGGTAATCAGGCCAAGAAACGGAGCTGACCAGGTATCACCTGAATCGGGCTTAACAGATATCAATGTTTATCCTAATCCAAGCAACGGACAGTTTACCATCTCCGGTTTAGAAAACGGAATGACTGTTGAAATGTATGATTACACAGGAAGAAAACTCAGCAGTACAATTGCAAGCAGTGAGAACCTGCAATTAAACATCGCTAACCAATCCAACGGAATTTATTTAATTCGCATATTAGATAAAGACGGTACTATGGTTAGCCAGAAAAAAGTGGTGAAGACGAATTAAATGAAAAACTAAAAATAGTTAGGTGTTTTAGATTATTCATTATTCACTTTTAATTATTCATTCAAAAAAAGGAGGACAGAGATGTCCTCCTTTTTTATTTCTGAATTAATTCAAAATATAAATAAATTTAGTAACTTGCATTTCTCCGCTACCCCTGACGGTAATTAAGCCTATAATTATAAATATTTTCACGCAGAGGTATGCAATTAAATTGTATTATAATAGATGATGATGAGGCTTGCCGGCTTTTACTCGAACAATTGATTGATCAGGTAGACAACCTTAAACATGCCGGATCATTTGAAAATGGAAGGAAGGGTATTAATGCTTTAAAAAGTTCTGAAACACATCTTGTTTTTTTGGATGTGGAAATGCCTGAAATGAGCGGCCTTGAAATGTTATCTGAACTTGAAATAAAGCCACTTGTTATTGTTACTACCTCTCATAAGGAATATGCTTTTGATGCCTATCAGCATGAGATTGTAGATTACCTTGTAAAGCCCATTACAATGCCTCATTTTTTAAAGGCCATTACAAAGGCAGAACGGCATTTTGAAAATTTGTTTTTGGGGAATAAGCCCAACGATCGCAATTATCTTTTTATACGAAAAGATTCTGTAATTAACCGTGTGCCTATAGCTGATGTGCTTTGGATTGAAGCCATGGGTGATTATGTTACCATTCAAACAAAGGATAAAAAATATATTCTGCATTCTACTTTACGTGCTATTGAATCCAAACTGCCAAAAGACAAGTTTATCAGGGCCCACCGCTCTTATATAGTGCAAGTGGAAAATATTAAAACAGTTGAGGGTAACTCTATTTATATTGAAGGTAATGCAGTACCGCTGGGCACATTGTATAAGGATAATTTCTTCAAGCGTCTTGGAATATTAGGATAAATACATCCTGATTAGCAAATAATTTTGTTTATGTTCCTTGATTGTATTTGGCTGTGAACCAATATCCGATAATGATAGGAGTATCTGAAATCAAGGATAGTTTTATGTTTAAAATTATTTATTCTAAAAATTTATTAATAACTTTGTGTGAAGAAGCATGTGTTCTTAAAACGTTAAAGGAATTTCTAACCCCTAAAATTGCAAAGGATGGGAAAATTTCCTCTCATAAATTGGTT
>CAIUPO010000084.1 GCA_903901055.1 uncultured Bacteroidota bacterium | reverse complement strand
CATAACTTACTTTAAATCCATTTTGTTTGTAATTAACAAAAGCGTCTGTAATAAATAAATCGTCTTGTCCTTTTTTTACCTCGTCCGATGTTACCGGTTCGGGCGTTTTCTGGCCCTGGAATGGCACGAAATTCCATCCCGAATCATTCCTTAATATACTATAACCAACCATGCCGCTAAATGCAAATTCAACGCGCATTGCTTTTTTGTCAACCATCCACATTTTAACCGGCAACTTCGCACTTCCGGCATTTAAGCTATCTTCTTCATAAATGGTTTTAATGGAGTTCAATTTGGCAAGCCCACCCATGGCTTCGATGTTCTTATTAATAATCTCGTCCGCAGTTTGTGCAATTGTAATAGATGACGCACCTATCATAAGGCTAAGAACGAATAATGTTTTTTTCATGGATGGTAAAATTTTAATGGTAATATTTTTCAAATGTAGAATATTTATTTTTAGTGTGGAAACGAATTAACTTCTTTTTAACACTTACTACAACTTCTGTATAAGTTTTTGCTTGAGACGTAAGCAGTGCAGGTAAAGTTACTTGCGATTTAAATTTTGGCAAACATGGAAGCAGCAAATAGCAATCCAACGCCCAGAATGGTCATAAAGGTTACCATGAAACCAGGATGATTTTCGCCGCTTTCAGGTAAAAGGTCGCTTGCGCCTATATAAAGGAAAAAACCCGAAAAAACAGCCAGTAAAAGGCTAAAAGCTGCATCCGGAATTTTGTAAAACATAGTTGATAAAACCCCTATTACCGGAGCAATTGCATCAATAATAAGCCAACGGTAAGCTTGTTTGTTTTTGCCACCTTCTTTTAGAATTACACTAACCGTATTTACTCCATCTGCAAAGTCGTGGGCAATTACTGCCACAGCTATAAGTATTCCGATAGGAACAGAGACTTGAAAAGCAACTCCAATTGCAACACCATCTAAAAGACTATGAATTGAAAGACTGCTTGCACCTATTTTTCCACGATGATTGGTTTCATTACCATGCTCATGGGCATGCAGTATAGAAAGCCTGTCTAATAACATATAGAATAGAAATCCCGCAACTACCACAGCACTGATAGTATTTATGCTGTAATGTTTATCGCTCAGGGTAAATGCTTCGGGCAACAAATCAAAAAACACTACACCAATTACAGCCCCGGCACTGAAGCCAAGAATTAGTGCCAGTTTATTACGGAAGCGCAGAGCCAACAAACCTCCGGCAAGTGTGGAGAGAAAAGTGAATATGCTTAATATGATTGGCAAGGCGATATTTTATTAATCAGGGGCAAAGATAGAAGGAAAGAGTTGAGAGTGGAAAATTGAGATTGGAAAATGATATAAATACTACCAACCCTCAAAATATTTAGTTTTGCATAATTAAGAAGACTGAAATGAAACGAAAGGCTCTTTTATTTTTCATTTTTTACTTTTCATTTTTCACATACTGTATTGGGCAGGGCACTAAAACAACCCGTGCAAAGCAACTCCATGCAAGGGACTCCATAATGGCAGTAAGCATTCTTAATTTAGATTCTGCTATGGTTTTTGTTCATGGTGGTACTTTTGGAATGGGGTTGCCTGATTCATCTGATGTTGAAGGGAGTGATCCTTTTAAGCCTCAACATAAAGTAACGGTAAAGAGTTTTTATATGCTTAAAACCCATGTTACGCAAGCTTTGTGGTATTCTGTAATGGATTCCAATCCTTCTTTCCATATAGATTGTTATACCTGTCCAGTTGAAAATGTGAGTTGGTACGAAGCCCAGCAATTCATTGAAAAACTGAATAAGATTAAGAAAGGCCATTACCGCTTGCCAACCGAGGCGGAATATGAATATGCAGCAAGGGGTGGAAATAGAAGCCACAAGTATAAATACAGTGGCAATGATGATATTAAAGAGGTAGGCTGGTTTGAGGATAATTCAACCATGTCGAGCCATCCTGTTGGTATGCTAAAACCGAATGAACTCGGACTTGTTGATATGTCGGGCAATGTGTGGGAATGGTGTTCAGACTGGTATGAAATGTATTATTACAAAGTAAGCCCTGCTGATAACCCGAAAGGCCCGGCAAATGGAATTAAGCGAGTGTTGCGAGGAGGCACCTGGATGAGTCTGGATGAGGGATGTATGGTAACTGCACGTGGGGCTATAGAACCGAATTATAAAGATAAATTTATTGGATTCCGGATTGTAAGAGATCCATAATGCCCATGAAAAGGAAGATTATTATCATTTGGGGTATGATGCCCTTTCTGGTTGGTTTATTTAGTAATGCCAACTGCCAGAAAGCTTATAAAACTGATTTGGGAATAGGTGTGGTGGCACTTGATTTCGGATTGAATGCCAGTTATTATCGTAAAGTGAATTTTTATGTCGATAAGCAAGCAACATCAGTCACATTCACACTAAACACTTGGGACGGGCAGGACTCAGTGCCAATAGTTCCATTTGATAATTTAGGAGCTCCACCATTTCTTTATTTCCGTTGCCTTGATTCTACTAAAACAATGTATCATATTGTTTCGAATGATTCTACCGGAATATCCTTATGGATAAGGAAAGAGAAAGGCAATGCTTTTCTTACGTGGTTTGCTTATTTTAAAGGATTCAACTGGATTGTATTCGGTGGAAAAGGTCTTCATACTTGCCCTAACGATACTTGCCAGATTGCCAATAAAAGTTCAAGCTTAAGTAATACCGCCCAAATCCTGCGAATGCAGGGAGACTGGATGAAAATTGAAACAAAAAGTTATAGCAATTTGGAAGATGATTTACCTGCACCACATCGTATAATAGGATGGATTAGATGGCGTAAGGAAAACTCCTTATTGGTGAATGGATACAACAATGAGTAGTTCCTGATGCGCTCTTCACAGGTCCTTCATTTTCGGGTAGTAGTATTGCATCATAAATCAATAACAAAACTGTCATGAAACCAACAAAATTTTTAGTAGCTGCTTCCATAGTAGCTTTAGGATTTCTTTCTACTTCTGTTTTTGCCAATAGCAGGTTTGATAAAAACCATCCGCGCAGAGCAGAAGTAAATGGCCGCCTTAGAAATGAAAATGCCCGTGTAGACCATAAAGTGGCCGATGGGAAAATGTCGAGGGCTGAAGGCGCAAAAATCCACCATCAGGACCATGCAATCCGCAGGGAAGAAAGAAGGGATGCTGCCGCACACGGCGGACACATTACCAAAGGCGAACAAAGGCATATCAACCACCAGGAAAACCGCGTAAGCAGAGAAATTAATAGGCACTAGGTTATCTGCTTTGTCTGCTCAATAACCCTGAAGTCGGCTCAACCCACTTCAGGGTTATTGTTTTTTAGGCATATCTTTGTGGAAAGAAAATAATTTGTGAATTCAATTATTAAGAGCAAATTTTCAAATCTGCAGGATTCACGTCTGGCACTTATTGAAAGGCTGAAAAACATTCCTGCTGAAAAATTAGAAGCACATCCTGCCGAAGGTAAATGGTCGGTTGCGCAAATATTTTACCACTTAAACAGGGCCGAAAGTTTTTCCACTATTTATGTGAGCAAAAAAAGGTTAGACGTAAATAATCTGAAAAAAACAGGATTCATGGAAGCATTGAAATTGCTGACTCTTAAAATACTTTTCAAAATGCCAATTGCTTTAAAGGCTCCTGTAAAAGTATTGGGCGATGTTCCGGAAAAGGTGGATTATAAATTAATAACCGAGGAATGGAATGCTACCCGGGTTAGGTTAAAAGCACTAATTGAGTCATTACCTGAAGACATGCTTTATAAAAATGTTTTTAAGCAACCCGCTATTGGAAGGATAAACATATTCCAGATGCTTGACTTTATGCAGGCCCATTTTAACAGGCACAAAAGTCAAGTTGAGAAGATTGTGAATTAGCGTTCATATCTTATATCTTATAGCTCATATCTTATATTTGAAATCATTCTATATTTGTGAAACAATAATTTTAAAGTAAAACATTATGAAAAAAAGAATTACACCTCTCTTAATTGGGATATTTGTTTCCCTTTCGTTTTTAGGCAAATCACAGCAGTTCTGGATTGAAAACTGGACTGGTAGCTCATGTGTGCAGTTATGTCATACCTATACCGGCCCTAACGGAACATGGACAATTGACTCGGTAACTGCTAATAATGGTACCTATTCAAACGATTGGTATTTCAGCCAGCAGGAAACAGGAAATGGACGTGGCCAGTGTGGTTCAGGCCCCGGCACTCCAATTACGGCGCATGTCGGTAATGTTGCAAATTCTCCTTCTTCAATACTTTGTTCTACGGGTGACTGTGGCGCTGCTTATGATGCTACTGATGCAACAATAATTACTGATAAGAGAATTGTTTCACCGGTAATAAATTGCACCGGCAAAAGTACCATTACATTATCCTTTAATTACGAACAAGGTGGTCAGGTGGGCCATGACAATGATACAGTGGAATATTACAACGGAACTACATGGGCATTTCTGGCAGCTACCCCAAAAACTGTAAATACAGGTTGTTTAGGTCAGGGAAGATGGACTTATTATTCTGTTGCCCTTCCTGTCAGCGCTAATAATAATTCGGGTGTTAAAATTGCTTTCCACTGGAAGAATGATGGCGATGGATCGGGTGCAGACCCTTCTTTTGCAGTAGATAGTATTGTTTTATCGGGTACATCAACCTCCGGAATTATGACTTTGAATGATTATAAAAATTCTCAATTATATCCAAACCCAAACAATGGAATGTTTACATTGAAATTTGATAATAGCAGTCCAAATTCATCATTAGAGATTTATAATGTGCTTGGAGAAAGAGTTTATCAATCAGTATTAACAAATACCGATGAACATCAAATTAACCTGAATAATCAGGCTTCTACAGGAGTTTATCTCTATCGTGTTTATTCAGCTGACAGAAATATTTTGTCGGAAGGAAAGTTTATTGTAAAGTAAGTTTTGCATACTTATATTAGGAAAGCCTCTGACTTTTTAGTCAGGGGCTTTTTAGTTTTTTCTTGTTGATAAGTAAGGATAGAACCAGAAAATTTGCAGAAGATTACTAAATACCTTCGCAGAATATATGAGAAGGTACCGTTTAGGAATTTTAATAATTGCAATTTTTGCAATCAAAAGTGAATATAGTTTCGCCCAAATACAGCCTCCGTTCTATAATGCGCAATGCGAAAATTGGGCTGATTCTGTAATTAAAACATTAAGCCCCGATGAGCGAATTGGCCAGCTTTTCATGGTGGCTGCATATTCCGACAGTTCGAAAAAGCATTTAGACGATAAGGAAAAACTGACCACCCTTATTAACGAGCAAAAAATTGGTGGAATTATTTTCTTCAAAGGCTCGCCATACCGCCAGGCTGAGTTTTGTAACTATTACCAATCAATTTCCACCGTTCCACTCATGATTGGTATGGATGCTGAATGGGGGCTTGCTATGCGTTTGGACAGTGTTCCGAAATTTCCTTTTCAAATGACTTTGGGTGCAATGAAGGACACCTCGCTTGTTTCTCAAATGGGTGTGGAGATAGCCAGAGAATGCAAACGGCTTGGTGTTCAGGTAAACTTTGCCCCGGTTGTCGATATCAATGATAATCCCGACAACCCGATTATTGGAATGCGTTCATTTGGTGAAAACAAAATTCACGTAACTGAAATGGCTTTATCCTATATGCATGGCCTGCAAAGCCAGAATGTACTTGCCTGTGCAAAACATTTTCCTGGACATGGAGATACTAAAACTGATTCCCATTTATCACTGCCTATAGTGGAATACCCCGTTAGCAGGCTTGATACACTGGAACTGTATCCGTTTAAAAAGGTTTTTGATGGTGGCATGGGAAGTGTTATGGTAGCCCATTTGTATGTTCCTGCACTTGATTCTACAGAGAACAGGGCATCTACACTCTCCCATAAAATTGTTGATAGCTTACTGAAAAGGGAAATGAAATTTCAGGGTTTGGTATTTACCGATGCTCTTAATATGAAAGGTGTTTCAAAATATTATGCTCCGGGTATTGTTGATGTAAAAGCCCTGATAGCAGGTAATGATGTGTTGCTTTTTTCTGAAGATGTGCCTAAAGCAATTGAAGGAATAAAGAAAGCGGTAGCCGACAGTGAAATTACCCAGCAGGAAATTGATGCAAGATGCCGCAAGATATTAATGGCAAAAGCATGGGTGGGGTTGAATCATTACAAGCCAATTATACTTGATAACCTTACAAAAGATATTAACTCAATTAGTGCGGATTACCTTAACAGGCAATTGGCGCAGAATACAATTACGCTGCTTAAAAATAAAAACAATTTACTCCCGTTGAAAAGGTTAGATACTTTGCGCATTGCGTCATTACTGATTGGCGACACAAGCAAAAGTGATTTTCAAACACGGTTAAGCAGTTATGCATTTGTTGATCATTATAGTATGCGCCTGCACAGTAAAGAGGATGTGATAGATTCCTTATATCCGAAGTTGAAAAAATATAACCTTGTTATAATCGCTATAACACATACGAACAACCATCCGGAAGATTCATTCGGGATGAAACATGTGGCTTTAGCTATGATTGATTCTCTTGAAAAATCAACCAACGTAGTTATCGACCTTTTTTCTGACCCCTATCTTTTGCAATACATGCCACAGGCAGAAAAAGCCAATGCATTAATAATGTCGTATCAGCTTACCCCTTATATGCTGGACTATTCGGCTCAGCTTATCTTTGGAGGAATAGGAGCGAAGGGCACATTGGCAGTTTCAGCTTCCGATGCTTATTTGCGTGGTGCGGGGCTAACAACCACAAAAACCCGACTGGAATATACAATACCTGAGGAGCTTGGTATAGAATCAGAAAGCCTTGCAAAAATCGACACGATTGCTAATTACGGACTGAGAAAAAATGCATATCCCGGCTGTGTTGTTCTTGCAGCAAAAGATGGAAAAGTGTTTTATGAAAAGGCATTTGGTGTGCATAATTATAACGACTCAACAAATGTTGCGCTCGATGATGTGTACGACCTTGCTTCGGTTACCAAAGTTGCGGCCACCACTGTAGGTTTAATGAGGCTTACAAGTGAAAAAAAGATAAACCTGGATAGTAATTTGTCATCTATTTTGCCACAAGCAATCGGCACAAATAAACAGGATTTACCGATCAAGGATATGCTAACCCACCAATCGGGACTGAAGGCGGATATATGGTTCTTTAAAGGGGTTATGAATGGACATAACTTCAGAGACAGCCTGTTCAGTCCTATTGCTACAACAAAATTTCCTGACCCGGTTGCAACCCATCTGTTTATCCGCAAGGATTACAAAGACACAGTACTCAATCAAATATTACAATCCCCTCTTGAAAGAAAAACATACCGGTATAGTGATTTAGGATTTATTCTTTTCGGATTTGCTATTAACCATGTTACCGGGCAACCTTTAGATAAATACATGGAAGAAACCATTTACCGCCCGATGGGATTGCAATCCATGGTATTTAATCCTTTATATAAATTGCTTGTTACAAAAATTATTCCAACAGAATATGACAGTGTTTATCGTAAACAATTGTTGTGGGGTAATGTGCATGACCCTTCAGCCGCTATATTAGGGGGCGTTGCAGGTAATGCCGGACTTTTTTCTAATGCATCCGATCTTGCTTCACTTATGCAAATGGTGCTTCAAAATGGCACTTATGGCGGTGAGCGTTTTATTGATAGTGCAACCGTGAAGCAGTTTACATCTTGTACTTATTGCAGTCAGGGAAACCGCAGGGGCTTGGGTTTTGATAAACCAGAACCTGACCATAATAAAGAAAGCCCCACTTGCCATTCCGCATCTGAAGAAAGCTATGGACACTCGGGTTTCACAGGAACCTATATTTGGGTTGACCCAAAATATGGAATTGTGTATGTGTTTTTATCGAACAGGGTAGCCTTCGGTTCAAGTGATAATAAACTTGTGAAGTATGGCACTCGTACCAATATTCAGGAGGTTATTTATAATGCTATAGGGGTAAAATAATTAGTTACTTTAGCCCTATGAATTTTCTGAAAACCTTAAAAGGAATGCCACTTTCTAAAAAGGTACTTATTCTGATAATGCTGGTTTTTGCCGGCATATTTTACGCAACAGTAATTGGAAACCATTACTATTTCCGGACATACGCTTTCGATTATGCAACTTACAATTTTGCTTTCTGGGATTATTCCCATTTTCATGTATCCATAGATCCAATCTATCACGTTCATGATGAAACCCGGATGACTTTTTTGCAGGATCATTTTTCGTTAACCATGTTTTATTTTATCCCAATCTACTGGCTATTTAACTGGCTTACGGGTTCCTATACATTACTGCTGTTGCAAGTTACATTGGTTTTATGGAGCGGCTGGGCGTTATATAGGTTAATAAAACTGAAAACCGGTGATAATTGGTTAGCGGTATTATCGGTTTTGTATTATTTCCTTCTCCAGGGAAGATATTCTTCGTTTAGTTCGGATTGCAATATCCTCACAATGATATGTTGCTTCATACCAATATTTTTACTCAGCTTTGAATCAAAAAAATACACCACTTCTTTTATCGTATTCATTCTTCTTTTATTCTCTAGGGAAGATATGCCTTTATGGTTCATTTTTATTTTCATTGTTATTGCTATCTGGCACTGGAAAGAAAGAAGAATAGTAAAATATTGTATTGCAG
This sequence comes from uncultured Bacteroidota bacterium, assembly GCA_903901055.1. Lineage (GTDB taxonomy): Bacteria > Bacteroidota > Bacteroidia > JABEUT01 > JABEUT01 > JABEUT01. The sequence goes on along the minus strand of CAIUPO010000084.1, from coordinate 28,130 downwards.
GGATTGTAACTTCAATCATCTATTTTATTTTTCTGTTCAAGGTATTTATTCCAATGATTGAAACGCCAGGTACTCTATACCGTCTTTTTCAGTATTCTTCTTTAGGGCGTACCCCCTGGGATGCCCTTGTGCATATTTTGAAGCACCCGATTGATACCTTTAAACTGCTATATGAAAATCAAACGTCCAATCATGATTTTGATGGAGAAAAGAAAGAGTTTTATCTGATTTATTTAATTTCCGGTGCATTTTTATTGATTCTGCGCCCTCAATATTTCATCTGGTTTATCCCACTGATTGCACAAAAGATGTTTAATGATGATCCTGTAAGATGGGGAATGGCCGGATATTATTGTATACCTGTAATAACAATACTTCCTATCTCGGTATTCATGATAATTTCTAAGTTTAAAGTCAAATGGCTTCGGTATCCATTAGCTATTGCGGTTTGTGGGCTTGCATTTTATGTAACCCATGAGAAAATGGATATTTCCAAACGCATACCACCATGGGGAACAACCGTAAAAGAAAATGTATTTGATTCCCGGTTTTTTCATGCGGATTTTGATGCAGCAAAAATTCATTCTGCACTTAAAATGATACCATCCGATGCTAAAGTTTGTGCTTCTTCGTCTATTCTCCCGCATTTGGCGCAACGTCAGTTTGCGTATGAATACCCGGATATTCAGGATGCAGACTACCTGGCGCTTTTCACTTTCAAAGATTACTATATTACCAGTGACTCGGTATATACAAGAATTTTAGGCGAACATTTTTTTAGCCCTTCATGGGATGTTATTGCGAATGTGCCTCCATTTGTTTTGTTGAAAAAAATGGATGGGAGAATGAAGAATGGAGTTATTTTGGATAGCCTTGTTTGTTCGGCGGAGAACAAAACCGCGGATAGTGTTAACTTCATCGCATCAGATGGAACGTTATTTGGAAATGGCGATGCACAAGACAGTTCAAAAGCGCATACAGGTAAGTATGCGATTCGATTAAACAGGGCAGATAAAACCTTTGGGTTTACTTATCAAGGCAATAAGTTTAAAAAAGGGGATTGTTTGAAAATCACGGTTTGGAAATATCCGGCAAGTAAAGATATTGGCAGGCTTGTAGTTTCTTGCGGAAAGGATTTTTATAAAAACATCGCAGCAGGTAAAGTGGAAGATAATTCGGGCTGGGTGCAATTAGAAATGTATATAACCGTGCCAGAAGATAATTCCAATTTTAAGATTTATACATTGAATAGTTCTCCTACCGATGTCTGGTTCGATGATTTGACAATCGTGAAGTGTACTCTTAAATAAATTTATTTCTTCTGAAATATCCAGATACCGTAATTCATTCCTCCTAAAACAGGAAACGGAACAACTGGATCAAAACGTTGCAGGAGTGCCAAATTCGGATTTTTAAGCAGAGTATCTAATTTCATTCCACCTTCATTCGCACCATAATGGCTATCCCAAACCATAATACTTCCTTGCTCCATATCCTTATCTGGACGTTTGCGATCCATGCTCCATAACTCACCTCTCCTTTGCACGTTGTATGGATCTATGTCCATGCAAATAGTAACATACGGCGCTAAATAATATATTTTTTTATTGGCATTCGGAGTTTGCTTAAGCCAGTCAGTTGCCTTTTTTATAACTACATCTTCTTGCCCTAATTCAAATGGAACTTTATACCACAACCTATATGGTGAATAGAGTACAGCAAGAGCAAAACCACCGGCAACTATTATTTTTATGGTGGGCATTTTAAGTAAATCAGGTATCAGGTTAATAAGTTGCAAGCCGCGCAGTGCTATAATCGCAGCCAACGGTATTAAAGGAGCCATATAGCGGAGCAGTCCAAGTGTAGGGAATATACCCATAGCCCATACCACGGTATGCCCAACAAGTATATTTATGAAACATCCAAACACCAAAAGGACCTCCTCAAGAAAATTATTAGTTTCAACTGTAGGGTTACCTGTCTTTTTGAAATAGGCCCCTCCAGCAAACCAAAGAAGGCCGGTTGCTATAAGCCCGGTTAAAGCAACTCCGGTTATGTTGTGGTATTCTCCAATATAGCTGAATAAATCACCCCTTACATTTCCATATACAAGCGAATTTGCATGGGTGTAAGGGTTCTCTGTAATTAGCCAAAAGACGCGTTTGTAATAAAAAAAACCGATAATACTTATTGCAATTGTGCCAACAGGAAGAAGGAAATTTGCAATAAATTTTCTTTTAAGCACATAATAGAACATAAATATGGGTGCGACATAAATAACCTCTGCCCTAACATAAGGGAGGAATGAAAATACGATGGCACTTAAATAATATCGTTCATTAAGAATTAACCAAATAGACAGGATTAGCAGCATGGAGAACATGGGTTCAGTTAATCCGGAATTGACAACAGAAAAATAAATAGGAGCAGAGAAGGTGAAAATGATTGCCAAATAAGGGAAGGGAATATTTAGCTTGTCAGCAATTTTGTAAGAAAAATAGGATGCAGTTAGCCCACAAAGAATATTGAAAATTGTAATACCCTTTAAGCCAAACTGAGCAAAAGGAGAAGAAACCATTGTGAAAAACGGTTTGCCCCAATCGTCAATAAAAAGGTGGTGGTGCTGCCAGGAGTAGCGTGAAATAAGGTAATGCGCAACCCCGTCACCTGTATCAAATGTGCCTGATGAAAGCATTAAAATAACGCATGAATAAATAAACAAGGCTAGTATAAGTAACCTTGCTATTAGTTCCTGCTGGGGTAAATCTTTAAAAGATAATTTCATTTGCTGATCAGAATACAATGTGGCAAAGGTAAAAATACTGCCATAGTTTCAAGGCATAAATTATTTCTTCCTGAATATCCAAACACCGTAATCCATGCCTCCAATTACCGGAAGCCTTTCCGCAGGCTCAAATTTCTTAAGGAGGGTTAAATTCGGGTTTTTCATTAACGTATCATATTTAATGGCCCCTTCATTCGGGCCAAAGTGGCTATCCCAAATCATAATACTCCCTGAAGGCATATTTAAATCAGGCCTTGTTGGGTTCATGCTCCATAATTCACCTCTTCTTCCGGTATCATAAGGATCGATATTCAGGCAAATTGTAATGTAGGGAGCAAGGTAAAACACTTTTTTGTTTGCATCGGGTGTTTCTTTTAGCCAGTCTGTAGCCTTCTTTATTACAACATCTTCCTTTACAAGTTGAAAGGGAATTTTATACCATAGTTTGTAGGGTGCATAAAATACTTCCGCAACAAATATGGCTGCAATAATAAATTTACCTTTCGGGAATTTTACCAAATCAGGAAGCAAGTTCAATATTGCTAATCCGCGCAATGCAATAATGGATGCTAAAGGAATAAGTGGAGCCATATAACGCATCAGGCCAAGGGTAGGGAATATCCCCATTGCCCAAGTAATAGTGTGTCCGATAAGTATCATTGCAAAGCTGCCATAAACAAGAAGTACCTCTTCTATAAAGTAATTATTTTCTATCGATTTATCACTTGATTTTTTGAAATATTCTCCTCCGGCAAACCATATTAATCCAAGGATAACAAGCACCAAAAGCGCTCCTCCGGTTATATAATGGTACTGCCCGATATAGCTGAACATAGTACCATGAACATTTCCATATTGCTGCGCTTTTTGTGCAGAATATGGGTTTTCTGAAAGCAGCCAGAGAAAATTTTTATAGTAAAAGAACCCAATAATACTTATAATAATTGTGCCAACGGGAAGCAGGAAATTGGCTAAATATTTTCTTTTCAAAATATAGTAAAAGCAAAATAGTGGGAGCACATAAACAAATTCAGCCCTTACAAATGGCATAAATGAAAATACAATTGCACTCCAATTATAACGTTGGTTCATGATGAGCCAGATGCAAAGAACTAACATCAACGAGAACATGGGTTCTGTAAGCCCTGAATTAACTACCGAAAAATAGATTGGTGCAGAAAACGTGAAAATAATTGCGAGGTAAGGGAATGGGATGCGGAGTTTGTCTGCAATTTTATAGGCAAGATAGGATGCCGTTAAACCACAGAGAATATTAAAAATGGTAATCCCTTTTAACCCGAATTGCGCGAACGGGGAAGAAACCATTGTGAAAAAAGGTTTGCCCCAATCATCAATAAAAAGATGGTGGTGATGCCATGAGTAGCGCGAAATTAAATAATGCGCAACTCCATCACCTGTATCATAAGTACCTGGCGACAGCATCAGAATTACACAGGCATATATAAAAAGGGCGACAATCAATAATCGCGCAATTAATTCCTGCTTTGGTATATCTTTAAGGGATAGTCTCATTTATTGTATTCTAATCATAAGGAACAAAGGTAATTATTGTCGCATAGCATGAATAAATAAATTCAACGGATTGGTTGGCGTAGGGCTTAAACAGAATTTATTGATAATATTGCACCAATGAATAGAGCCACAATAAGAGATATAAGCGCATTAATTATCATTGGATTAGTAATGCTGATAATTGTTAATCCCATAGGTAATTTTCCGTTGAACGACGATTGGATGTATTCCAGGGTTGTGGCTTATATGGTGAATAAACACTATTATTTTGCCTCGGACTGGTATTCTCCTGTTTTAACAGCCCAGGTTTTGTGGGGGACTTTATTCTGTTTGCCTTTCGGTTTTTCATTTACTGCCCTCCGCATCTCGGTAATTGTTTTGGGTTTTGCTGCTGTAATTGTTTTTTATTTGTTGGTTAATAGGTTTACAAGTAACAGGAAACTATCCCTGGTTTGTGCATTATTATTATTGGTAAACCCCTTATTCTTCCCTTTAGCTAATTCGTTTATGACGGATGTACCCTTTCTGGCATTTGCCATTTTTGCCATATTTTTCTTTTCAAAAGCATTTGATTCGCCAAAACTAAAATACATTTTGCCCGCTATTGCATTTTCCGTTATTGCCACGCTAATAAGGCAATTTGGGGTGGTAATACCTCTGGCATTCGGGCTAACCCAATTAATGAAAAGCAATCGTTCCATTTTTTCCCGGTTAAAATATTTGTTACCAGCAATTGTGGCAGTAATAGCGCTTGAGTTTACAATTAAATGGTTAAAGCATATTGGTTCGGAGATGCATCCTTATCAGGATACGCCCATATCTGAATTTTTAAGCAAACCGAATTTACTGGCATCTCAAATTTTTGAACGCAGCAGTTTTTTACTTTATTACTGTGGCTTGTTTCTTTTTCCAGTCTTACTTTTTTCAGGTATAAAATCTTTTAAAGGTTTTTCTCCGGGACAGAAAAAAGGCGCCGGAATATTTTTGTTGTTTTTCATTCCATCATTATTGTTTTCCTGGTGGAGGTTTCCCATAGGGAATATGCTGAACAGCGGAGCGGTGGGCCCAAGAACCTTGCACGATGTGGCATTCCTGCATATTAATGATGTGGACAATATTTCGTCATTTGCCCGAACTGCATTCTCTGTAATAGGACTTATAGGTGCAATTTTATTACTGCTCACAATGGTTAATTTAATCATCCGGATAATTAACCCTGAAGAGGAAAATACGGTTGCTTCATCGCCTTCACAACGGATTTTTGTAGTGCTGTGTACACTTGGTTATGCCTTTCTGATGTGTGTGCCTGACTTCTTTTTCGACCGATATTTAATGCCTATCATCCCTCTTGTTTTGTTGATAGTAATTTCGCAAGTAGCATTGGGTTGGCAATTCAAGCGCTTGTTGTTTTATTTTTCACTGATGTATGTTTTCGCATTAGGGTATTTCAGTTCCGCGGCTACACACGATTATATACAATGGAACAGGTCACGCTGGGAGGCATTGAGTTATCTGACTAAAGAAATGAAAATATCTCCCCATAAAATTGATGGAGGGTATGAGTTTAATGGCTGGACAATTGGTACTTACTTCCCGCCAAACAAAGATAAAAGTTGGTGGTTTGTGGATGATGATGAGTACATGATTTCATTCGGAGAAATACCGGGATATAATATCCTTAAGAAATATCCTTACACAAACTATTTCCCGCACGAAGAAAGGAATATTTACATTGTTCATAGAAAGTAACAATTTGAAACCACATTAGTTCTGGTGTTCTACCATATAAGTGGCGTCTACAGTAACCATTGAATCCACAGAGATATTGCGTTGGCGGGCTTTTTCCAAAATTGCTTTCATCCATTCCGGCTGAGATTTTATTTTATTGCGCATTTCCAAAATCCTATCACGTTTAATGCTTTGTTGGTCTTCATGCAGGTGCATTACTCTGCAAACCGCATCAGGAAAGCCAAAGCCCAAATCACCCATATTTGCTTCAGTAAACTCTACAACAACAATATCGCTACCCGCAATTGCATCTTTTAAAACAAAATTAGGTACGGGACCACTCTTTGGGTAGATTGCAGAAAAGTAATAATCAAAAAGCCCGGTTGAAAAGCAATCCCAAATGTTGTAGTGATCGCGCAAGGCCCAGAAATAACTGTCTCCAATAAATAGAATAGATGGTTTCTTTCCTGAATCCTTTGAAGCGGTTAGTTTCGGATGCCCGACCAAATCGTGTTTAAGTGGGAATATTAAATTTAAATCATCTTCCAGTTCCAACTCATCATTACTTGCTTCTTCCCAGACTATATTGGCTCTCCAATTGGGGTGGGGTATTTTACAATTCCGAAGTTTTTCAAGTGTAGTAATTATGGAATCTCCGGCTAGGCAAGCCCCATAGGCACTCCAATGGCTGCCATATTTATAAAATAACGGATATTTGGTTTTGTTCTTTTGTTCAATAAAATACTTGTTTAAATCAATATAATTTAAGCCTGATATTTTTAAATACTTCAACCCTGCTTCGTAATTACTTGAATCTGCTTTTTTATATGTAGATGGGATATCTTCAGGGTTAAAAAAATCCTTAGAGGGAGCAATTACAATCAAAAATGTCTTATTCAATTTTGCCAGCGTATCTTGCAGATACTTTAATTTTTCGAATTTGCTTTTCAAAAGCTTACTACCTGAAAAATCACCTCCGGTAAATGATCTTAAATACCATTCCGGAAAAATATTATTGTTCCTGCCGATGATAAAATTTCCATTACCTGCTTTATGGAAAAGAGAATAGTCCAACTGATTGTTCGCACGTATGAACAGGCTTCTGAAGCCGAATGTATCACGTGCAAATTTTTCTTTATGTGCCTGATATTTTCCCGAGAACCATCCTTCGTAAGTGAATCCTGTATCATCTGCAAGGTTATAAGCACCTGAAAGGCGTGGTATAGTTGTTAAATGCAAATTGCTTTCGAGCAAGGGCAGGAAAAGGACTCCCAACAGAAAAACAAAAAGATATTTACGGAATCGCAGCATTTGAATGGTATTGCAACTAATTAATGTCGTGTTCTACCATCCATATCGCGTCTCTGGTTAGCATGGAGTCGACAGAAATATTTCCGCTCCTAGCTTTTTCGGTTATAGCTTTCATCCAGATTGGCTGCACTTTAATAGTGTTGCGCATTGATTTAACTTTTTTAGAGAATTCAATGTCGCTTATCGTATCATTACTAAGTGTTTTGAAAGCCGCATCAATAAAGCCAAAGCCAAAGTGGTTGAGTGAAGATTCTGTACCCTCTACAACCACAATATCGCTTGCTTTAAAAGCTTCAGTTAAATTAAAAGTATCACTTTTCATTGTTTCACCCTTGCCAGGCGTGTAAAGCGTATTGTAATAATAGCTGAATTTAAATGAAGAAAAACAATTCCAGAAATTATAGTGGCTGGTTAAATTCCATATATAGCTATCGCCTATAACCATTACGGTTGGTCTTTTTTGGTGCGCATTACTTGTATCTTGAATTTGCGGATGCCCCATTTTATCATGTTTTAAGGGAAAGATTAAATTCAATTCACTCTCCAATTCCAGTTCATCCTTATCTTCCTCTTCACTTATGATATTGGTTCTCCAGATGGTGTGTGGCATTTTTATATCCCGCAGTTTTTCCATCATCGAAATTATGGAGTCTGCACCTAAGCAAGCCCCGTAATAACTCCAGTGGGCACCATGTTTACCGAATAATGGGTAAGGAGTTTTATCTTTCTGTTCTGCAAAATAGGTTCCGAAATCTATGAAGTTTAAATCCTTTTGTTTGGCAAGTTTAATAAACACATCATGGTTGTTGGAATCACTTTTCAACGTGCCTTCCGGTAGGTTTTGCGGGTTGTATAAATCTTTTGAGGGAGCAAAAACTACCAACAGGGTCTTGTGCATTTCCGCCAATTTTTCCTGGATCAATTTAAGTTTTCGGAGTTTATCATTTATACTTCTGGTACCTATAAAATTGCCGCCATTATATGAATCGATATACCATGTGTTATATAGTTCTCCTTTTTTACCGATAACAATATCACCTGCATCTGGCTTATTAAACAAGCTATAATCAACCTGATTCCGGCAGCGGATAAATAGGTTTCTCAATTCGAAATGGTCGGTCAGGTAATCATCACGGTGTGCCTGATATTTTCCTGAAAACCAACCCTGCCAGGTAAGGGCAGTATCGTCATGAAGCGTATATGTTCCACCCAAGGGCTTTATAGTAAGAAGAGGTAAACTTCTTTGAATCATCGACGCGAAGAGCACCAGCATAAGAAAAGCAAAAAGTATTTTACGGAATATATTCACCCTTTTTAAACTAATTTTGTTGGTGTTTCAATACCCAGACTGCATTCAATGTAATTGCTGAATCCACCGAAATATTTCCCTTTTCGGCATCCTCTTTAACTTGGGCAAGCCATTTAGCATCTGATTTAATTTTGGCTTTAATATTATTTAGATTCTCAGTAAATGCAATAACTTGCTCCTTTGTGGGCTCCCCTTTAAACATATTATAAGTGTTTTCAATAAACCCCGTACCTATACCTGCCCAGTTATGAGTGGTTGAAATTATTATTACAACATCGGTTTCCGCGATTTTCTCTTTTAACTCTTGTTTGGTCGGCTGTTTCTTATCTGTTTTTTTGAAGTAATACCAAAAATCACTTGATTGAGATAATGTACCGCGAATATTAAAGAATTTGTTTTGCCAACCCCAGTAAAAACTATCGCCTTCGATAAGTACGTTAGGCATTGTAATTGTTGAATCAACTTTGAATTTCGCCCAAGGATAAGCAAGAGTAGGGCCTTTTAAGTTACAAAGTAGGTTCATGGAATTTTCCACATCCACATCAAAAAGTGAATCTGTATTAAAAGTAATGCTATCTGAAATAGGGTGTGCCATTTTAATATGCCTTGCCTTTTCAAGATAGGATATAAGCGAATCTCCGGCAAGTTCAGCCCCATAAAAACTCCAGTGGACCCCATATTTTGGAATCAGCGGGTATTTAGATTTCCCTTTGTTTGCTATGAAGTAGCTGTTAAAGTCAATGCAGTCTATCCCTGCTTCGGTAATTAGTTTCAGGTAGCTGCCATAGTTTGTATGCTCTATATTAGTTTTATATCTGTCGGGTATATATTCAGGATAGAACCATGCCTTATCAGGCGCAAAAACAATAAGCAATGTTTTATTCAATTTCTTAAGTGTGTCGTTAATAAATTTTAATCGGTTCACTACATTAGTTATGCTATCCGTACCAACAAAATCAGTACCATAATATCCCGCTATATAACGTTTATCAAACAAATAATTATTCTTCCCAATAACAACTTCCGGAGTATTCGCTTTGTCGAAAACAGAAAAATCAACTTGGTTGCGAATTCGGATAAATATGTTTCTAAGTCCAAATGAATCTCTTACAAAAATTTCCTTATGTACCTGGTATTTTCCCGAAAACCACCCTTTAAAACTAAATGTAGTATCCTCAGTAAGAATGTATGCCCCGAGTAGTTTTGATGGATTTACAAAACGGAAATTGCTTTGATACATGGACAAGAATAGAAATGCCATGATAAAACCAAAAAGTATTCTCCTAAACATCATAGCTTGGTTTTAAAACCTGAAATAAATAAATGGATTGAAGCCTGAACCAGCAATATTTCCCACCGCCAAAATGAACAAGATTAAAGAAAGCAGTGTGGCAACAGAGTGTCTAAGGTTTGTGTACTCACCTGCAAAAACTGCATCCTGAAATTTCTGTGTCCATTTGAAAAATGTAAAAAATGCAAAGAAAGCTGCGACAATAAAGATTGGATAGAATGCAGGATCGGGATTCAGGTTATAGGCTTTTGAATCGAATGCAAACATCCTTTTAATATAATGCACAGCATCATGAAATTTTTCTACCCTGAAGAATACCCAGCCAACAACTACAATAAAGAACGTGATAACTGTTCTGAATAGTTTCCCGATTTTTGAAAATGCTTTCAGTAGGAAAGCCCTTTCCAATGCCAGAAAAGTGCCATGGTAAGCACCCCAGATGACAAAATTCCATGAAGCACCATGCCATAAACCGGAGATAAGAAATACCAACCAAAGGTTAAAATATAGCCTGAGTTTGCTATCCACACGGTTGCCACCGAGCGGAATGTAGAGGTAATTTTTCATCCACCTGCCAAGCGACATGTGCCACCGCCTCCAGAATTCGGTTATGCTTTGAGAAATATAAGGGTTTTCAAAATTCTCAGGGAATTTGAAACCTATCATTTTAGCAAGCCCTATAGCCATATCCGAATACCCTGAGAAATCAAAATATATCTGAAATGTATAGGCCAATATGCCAATCCATGCTGCATAAGATGAAAGGTCGGCGTAATTTGTTTTAAAAACACTGTCAGCCAGCAAACCCATTTCGTTGGCGATAAGTACTTTTTTAGAAAGTCCTATTATAAAGCGGTAGAAACCCATCAGGCGATTTTCTGTATTTTCGTTAGCGCTGCGGTCAGTAATCTGGTCTGCCAGCTCATGATACCTTATAATGGGCCCTGCTATCAGTTTAGGGAAAAGAATAATATACAATTGGTAGTTCCAGAAGTTATCCAAAGGTTTATGCTCCCCACGATACACATCGACTACGTAGGTAATTGTTTCGAACGTGTAAAATGATATACCAAGCGGAAGAACAAGTTTAGTCCAGCCCAAAGCATGTGCATGGAATAAATGTGTTAAAACTAAATCCACATTTTCAATAAAGAAACCGGAGTATTTAAAATAGAATAAAAGCCCCAGGTTTACGCTAACAGATATTGTAAGCAGTAGCCTCCGGTATAGCCTTGTAGGAGAGGTTGCCATCCATTTTACAAGATAAAAATCGAGCAGGGTAGTACCAAGAATTACAAAAATAAATTTGGGAGCGCCCCAACTGTAAAAGAAAATACTTGCAAGCAGAAGAACAATATTCTTAAACTTGGGTGCCGATATATAATAGACCAATAAAAAAATTGGTAAAAAATATACTAGAAATACAATGCTGCTGAAAACCATAATTGCTTAGGGATTAAAATACAATAATAATAAATTCGTGTTTATCAACCTACTATGAATGTTATGATAGTAGTAAGTTTTTGCAGATAATTACATTATTTTCTTTCCTGCAACAAAATCTTTTAAATAGAATGGCTCATAATAGGCAACATCCGCAAATTGCTTTTCACCAAAGGCTTCTTCAGATAGCACAATCATATTTTTAGCTGAGGCATATATATCATCCAGCCAAATCCGGCGGATGTCTTCCGGCGGAGATAAGGTTTTCATTTTTGGCATCCCATCTCCTGCAAATGCTATTTCAGTTGTATTAAGAATTTCTTTAAAAGAATTTTCATCCAGAATTTTAGCCTCTACCGGGGTTATTTCGTTACCTTCAAAATCATAGAGACCTGTATATACTTCCAATCTTCGTGCATCAATCATTGAGCAATAATAAACATCCTTTCTTTTTAGAGTTGCTACAGCAGCCATTGCCATAGCCTTTAGTGTTGGCACTATTATCAAAGGTTTATCAACAGCATAACACAGTCCCTTAGCAGTAGAAGTACCTATTCGTAAACCCGTATAGGAGCCCGGGCCTGTTCCAACAGCAATAGCGTCAAGCGCAGCGTAGGGGAGTGCTGCCTGTTCCATTATTTCATGAATAAATACCGCCAGTTTTTCGGCATGAACATTCGGTAGTGTTGATTCGTTCAATGCCAGAAGATTGCCATCTTTAGCAAGGGCTACGGAACAAACTGCCGTTGAAGTTTCTATGTTGAGTATGGTTGCCATTTGTAAGCTAAAAGCTACGGACAAAGGTATAATTCCCTCCATAATCTGAAAAAAAATAGTGTTTGCATATTGTATTCATAAATAATTACTAATATTGCATCGCGTTCCCCTCTCGTTTATTTCCAAAGACAGATTATTTCCTGATACTATTTTTCTCCCCTCTGTTTGTTATCAATCAAATTATTTTATTAAAATATCATGTACGACATTCTTCAACTTAATTCCAAATCGCTTATCCAACTGCGTGAAATAGCCAGAGAATTGAAGATTCACAAAGGAGACCACCTTAAAAAACTCGACCTTGTAACCAAAATTCTGGATGCACAGGTTTCCACTCCTGTTGCTGAAGAAGCGCCTAAAGAAAATATAGAAATCCCTGTTCCGCCTGTTGAAGAAAATGAAAATATTCCGGTAGTAAAAACGGAGAGTATTGAATTTGAAGCACCGATGGAACCCTTGTCTGACTTCAATACGGAAGAACCCAAGATTACGAATGCTCCGCAAACTATTGCAAATGTTGCGGAAAATCAAGGCAAGGATGCCCCCCTTGATTTTGGATTTCAGGAAAAACCACAAGAACCACAAAGGCAAAGGGAACCTGCCTATAATTTCGATAATATTGTTCAAGCAGAAGGAGTACTTGAAATCATCCCGGAAGGTTATGGATTCCTGCGTTCCGCCGATTATAACTATCTCAATTCACCCGATGACGTTTATGTTTCCCAGAACCAAATCCGTTTATTTGGATTGAAGACTGGCGATACCATCCTTGGTTATATCCGCCCTCCAAAAGAAGGCGAAAAATATTTCCCGCTTTCCAAGATAGAACTTATCAATGGTAAGGCCCCAGACCTCGTTCGTGACCGTGTGCCATTTGATTTCTTAACTCCATTATTTCCTTACGAAAAATTTAATTTAGCAGCCCACCCGCAGGCAACTCTTTCCAGCCGTGTAGTTGATATGTTTACCCCCATTGGTAAAGGCCAGCGGGGATTGATAGTTTCCCAGCCCAAGACCGGTAAAACCGTATTGTTAAAGGAAATTGCCAATGCTATTGCATCCAATCACCCGGAAGCCTATTTGTTGATATTACTTATTGACGAACGTCCTGAAGAGGTTACCGATATGGCACGCAGCGTAAAAGCCGAGGTGGTATCATCAACCTTTGATGAGCCTGCAGAGCGCCATGTACGGATTGCTAATATTGTTTTGGAAAAAGCCAAACGTATGGTAGAATGCGGACATGATGTGGTTATTCTTCTCGATTCTATCACCCGTCTTGCAAGGGCTTATAATACCGTTTCTCCCGCATCAGGCAAGGTTTTGTCGGGTGGGGTAGAGGCTAACGCTTTACAAAAACCCAAACGTTTCTTTGGCGCTGCACGTAAAATTGAGAACGGCGGCTCCCTCACCATCCTCGCTACAGCCCTTATCGACACAGGCTCTAAGATGGACGAGGTTATTTTTGAAGAGTTTAAAGGTACCGGTAACATGGAGCTGCAACTCGACCGCCGCCTCTCCAACAAACGTATTTACCCGGCTATCGACATTGTGGCTTCCAGCACACGCCGCGACGACTTGCTCGTGGATAAAGAAACGCTCCAACGCCTCTGGATCCTCCGCAATCACCTTACCGATATGACCCCTATCGAAGCGATGGAATTCCTCCGTGAAAGACTTCAGAGAACCAAATCGAACGAGGAGTTCATGCTTACCATGAACGGCTAGCCCGGTCGGATGCCCGACAGGCAATTTGGCGATAATGATTGAAGATTATTGCTCTAAAAGAGTATTAAGGAAAGAACAGGAATAGAAGTATGAAAAAATCAAATAATTTTTTGGTTTATCTTATTTATTTTATTCTTGTAATTACCTGGGGAAGTTCATTCATATTAATGAAGCGTGGCCTCGAATTCTATAGTCCCGCACAAGTTGCAACCATTAGGATGCTTTCTGCATCGCTATTCTTTATCAGTTTTGGCGTATTTCATGTTTTTAAAATTCCGGCTAAAAAAGTCGTGTATGTATTACTTTCGGGCCTCTTTGGTATATTCATACCTGCTTATCTTTTTTGCTATGCTGAAGCGGGCATTAACAGTGCCATTACGGGTATTTTAAATGCGCTTACACCTTCTTTTACTTTAATATTAGGTATTGCATTTTTCCGGCAGGCTTTTATTCGGATGCAGGTAATAGGCTTATTGGTGGGGTTTATTGGTATTGCTTTTTTAGTTTTGGTAGATACAAAAGGAGAATTGGAGTTGAATCATTTTGCCTTCTTTGTTATTGCTGCCACCATTTGCTACGGACTAAGTACGAATATTGTAAAAAGTAAACTGGCCGATATAAACCCTCTGTATATATCTACTGTTTCTGTTTCATTTGCAGGATTACTTGCACTTATCTATTGTTTGTTTACCGGAGGTTTTCATCTTCTTCCTTTAACTCAGCAAAACAAAGTTCCGCTTATTGCCACAATAACATTAGGATTATTTGGTACTGCTATGGCCCAATTACTGTTTAACGACATGATTAAAAAATCATCGGCGGTTTTTGCAAGTTCCATTACGTATGTATTACCTATAGTTGCTGTTTTCTGGGGTGTGTTGGATGGTGAGAAACTTGTGTTGTGGCATTACATTGGGATGGTTTGTATTATAGTTGGGGTGATAATAGTTAGGAGGGCACATAAAAACACATTCGTGAAAAAATAACCCTGTATCAGATACTAACTATTAGTTAAGAGTAAATTCAGATTCTTACTTAGAGGATTTTCTATCTTTTAAATTTTCAAGAGAATCCTGTACATGAACATATTTGTCCAGATTCTTTATGTTTTCCGGGTTTTCACCATAGAAATAGGCCATATACTTTAAATGCGCCATCACAGGATCGCGGCATTGAATTTTCAAAATAGTTTCTGATGATGTAAAAAAGAATACCGCAGAAAGGAGCGAGAAAGCTATCGCTCGCCGCATCATCCTTTTATAATAAACCGCCATGTCATCAACAGAATTTTTTTCCAAAAAATATGTAGCAACCAGTATACCTGGACACGCTATGAATCCGAAAAAGAGATTGTAATATCCATGCCCAGGCCAGTACTGCAGCTTGTAAAGAATACCAAAAAGGGTTATAGAGAAAATAATACCTGAAGGTATTGTGAGTGCAATGTTTTGGTTGGCCAGTTTTTTTTCAGAAAAGAAATAAAAAGAAAATCCGAAGTAAAGCATACCTAAAGTACTTATGCCTATTATCATAATGGGCATACCGCCCACAACATGCATAAACTTAAGAATGAGTCCCGCTAATGCAATCAAACCAATAATCCTTTCCGTCCTCACTTAATTTGTTTTTGGTTTAACAAATATAAGGATTGCAGGGATAAATTTAATTGGCAATTGTTAAATCATTCCTGAACAATAATTAATCAAGAATGCTAATCGTGATACGTTTCGTTGAAATACCTTTCAACTATCAATGAGAAAAGCATGGCAACGCCGGCTCCGGAACCAACCCATATCAGTAGCGGCATTACACTAATATTGGGGCTTTCGTAGTTGATAAGAATTTTTAATGCTCCACCTGCCAGAGCTCCGATAATTCCATACTTAAAAAGGTGTGTAATTTTGCTCAGCATTTTAATCGGGGGTTTAAAGTTTAACCAATTATACAAAGGAACCCTCCTTAATTGATTGATGCAAATCAGTTGATGGCATGAGATTTTAATGATTGGCAAATGATTTTTGTCAGTTTGATTGGGATGCCGCCACTAATCAGGTTTACCAATATATCATGCTCATTCAATGTAAATGATTTTTGTTAGTATTGTGTGGTAATATTCTGTCAAAATGGTATCAAGAGGAAAAGCCTATATAAAAATATTTGCGTCCATTTTAGTGGTTATAATTCTTGCTTCATGCAATTCCGGTAACAAAGTTGTATCATCGGTTGGTAAAAGAAAATACACAAAAGGGTTTTATTCTTTTCTGCATCCTGCTAAATTGAAATCTCCAGCAATAGTTAATCAGATTCCATCCGGAAAACCCAAAAATAGCCCACATGAATCCACGGTAGTTTGTAACATAAATGAAGTTTTGCCTGTTTCTTCTTCGAAACCGGAAGCCCATAAGGCAATTCAAAATAGAACTTTAAATAAGCAATTACCTCTTAAAACAAGTTCACTTAACAATTCCGGGAAAGAAGGGAGTTCGCCAACAGAGAACATAATTAAGACGGCAGAATCACCTTATTATCCTCATTACCATTCTGACTCTTTGGATAGGGCAATGAATGCGATTGCAATAATCTATTTGATAGTTGTTCTACTTGTACTTATATCCCTTATATTTATAATTATTGGTATTTTCTCTAAGGGGAAAGTATTGCTCTGGGTGGGGATTTCAATTATCCTGGGACTCACTTTAGCACTAACTATTTTTTTCCTTTCAATTGGATGAGAGAATTTCTATGGATTTGTAAGTCAGGCTTCTGACTACTTCGCCGTAATCTTCATTTCCGTTCTCCTATTCAACTGCCTGCCTTCAGGAGTGTCATTGGTTGCAACAGGCACAGTTTGCCCATAACCTTTATAAGTTAGGCGTTCTGCGCCAATGGAGTGGTCAATAAGGTACGTATAAACTGATTTCGCCCTGTTTTCAGAAAGAATTTTGTTTTTATCAGGAGTTCCAACATTATCAGTATGCCCGCTTATCTGAATTTTAATGGTTGGATTATTCTTCATAAAGGCAACTAGCTTGTTTAATTCCGCATCCGATTCCGGACTTAAATCAAATTTATTAGTTGGGAAGAATACGTTATTCAAAACAATAGAAGCGCCTGTATCTATTTGCTGCAAAGGCACATCTTTTAAAAACGGGTGTTCATAGGATGCTTTCACATCTTTAAATGAAAAGTTTTCTGAGTAAAACAAGTAGCCCTTTCTGCTAACGTTTAGTGCATAGTTTTTATTTACAGGAAGGCATACCAGAAATGTACCATCAACAGGCCTTGAGTTAGATTGTGAAACCACTGCACCTGTAGCAAGGTCAATAAGTGTGAAATCGGCAATCAACGGGTCTTTAGTGTTTGCATCAAACACTTTTCCTTTCATGTAGGTTACAGGTTGCGGGCGTATAGAATCGTAAAGAGTAAATGAATAAATATCCATACCACCATAGCCACCTTCGCGGTCAGATGAAAAGTAAGCGAGCCTACCATTGGGGTCAATAACAATACCGGTTTCATTTTTTGCGGTGTTAATTGGATATCCTAAGTTAAGTGGAATTCCCCACCTGCCATTTGGCAATCTGCGAGACATGTAAAGGTCGGTACCACCCATTCCGGGATGCCCGTCTGATGCAAAGTATAAGGTCTGGTTATCGGGCGAAATAAAAGGACATTCTTCTTTGCCTTGAGTATTGATTGTGTCACTCAGTTTTACAGGTACACCCCAAGTGGAATCGCCGAGTTTTGTTACATAAATATCTTCGTTTTTTACTGCGTGGGCAGCTATTATTCCTCTTACAAAATAAAGTGTGAGCCCATCTGCAGAAAGGCATGGCTGGCTTTCCCAGTTGCGTGTATTAATCGGAGCACCCATATTTTGAGGCCGCCCCCATGCATTACCAATTCTCAAAGAATAATAAAGGTCGCAACTGCCATAGCCTCCGGGCCTGTCGGATACAAATATTAATACATTTCCATTAGCTGAAATAGTTGAAGCACCTTCCATATATTCACTATTCAAACTTGGGCCTGCATTCATTGCTTTCGTCCATTGTTCATCCTGCTTAAAACTTAAGTATAAATCTTCGTTATAATCTTCTTCCCCTTGCATTTGCCCCATACGTTCAAGGCGGCGGGTAAATAGGAGGGTAGTGCCGTCAACGGTCATTGTAGGGAAATACTCACTAAACTTTGTGTTAATGGAAGCGCCCATATTCATAGGTGTAAAAAGAACGGGGTGTTTTATTGCTTCAATCCCAAACTTACAATCAGTTATCATTTGGTTTGCCGCCCAATCCATCTGGTTGGTTCCCTTTCCACCTTCTAAAAAGTAGTTCAGGTGAGCTTCTGCATCTGCATAATATCCTTTGTCCATCTCCAGTTTCCCAAGGGAAAAAAATATATTCGGAAAAAACTTAGGGTTAATTCGAATTACTTTTCTGTATTGGTTAATGGCCGCATCTTCATTTCCCATATCATCATAAATATAACCAAGCATTCCCTGGGCATTCACAAAGTTGCTGTCCTCTTTAATTGCTCTTTTCAGAAGGTCAATAGCTGCCTCGTTGTTCCGGACATCATAATACGAAGCCGCATCATTATAAAGTTTAATAGCTTTTTTGTTGGTTGTGCCCATCGGTTGGCTATCCTGGCAATAGATGAGGCCAACTGAACAAAAAAGAAAAAATACTGTGGAAAACGCTTTTTTCATTCGCTTAGGAGTGTTATTCTGCAAAGGTCTAAAAGTTTCTTTACATAAAGGATAATATAACTGTTCCATATCCCCCTGCTTATGTTAAAAATTGTTTTAATATTGCAGCAAATTGTGTCGTATGAAGAAAGCTGTTATCAAAGCATTGAAATATCCTACAGGTGAATTTAAAATGCCGAAAAAATTTACTGAAAAAGATATTGAAAAAAATATAAAAATTATTGAAAAATTCCCTTCCGACCTAAAGAAAGAAGTGGAGAAAATGACAGAAGACACGCTTGAGTTCAGGCACCGTTTGGGCGGCTGGACTGTGAGGCAGATAGTGCACCACTGTGCCGACAGCCACATGAATGCTTACATCCGGACTAAACTTGCTTATACAGAACAAAACCCAACTATTAAGCCTTATGATGAAAGCGCTTGGGCAAATACAGATGATTCAGGTGAAGCACCTGTAACTTGGTCGTTGCAATTATTGGAAGGTTTGCATAAAAGATGGGTCATGTTGCTTAGCGAGTTAAATTCGGAAGAATTAAACAGAACTTATTTTCATCCGGAACATAACAAGAAAATAACACTTGTCAATCTAATATTCCTTTATGCATGGCATTGCCAGCACCATATTGCACATGTTAAGCAGGCTAAAAAGTACAAGAATAAATTCAGTTGAAAATGACAGCGGTTTTATTTTGCCGGTCATAAACTAAGTTACAATCTATGAACTATAAGCAATATAAGAATGGGTGGATAAAACTCATAACTTATAGTTTGTTATTTTTTCCTGAATGTGTATTTTCCCAGACTGATTCAGATGCAGTGAAGCTTTATAACAATGGGCATTATGTTAAAGCAATAAAGGCATGCAGCGAATTATTAAAAGCCAACAAGAAAGATACCACGGCATATATATACAGTGGGCTTTCAAAGGAAGCAATGAAAGACTATTACGGGGCCCGCAGGGATTTTAAAAAACTATACAAGCTTAACCCGAAGGATGCCGGGGCGCATTTTAAATGTGGTGAACTGGCAGTTCTTGATGAGGATTATTTAAGGGCCAGAAAAGAGTACACAAAAGCTATCGAGATTGATCCAACTTATGCTATGGCATACAACAATAGAGGGAATGTTGAATTTCAAATAGGGCCGTATGGGGATGCGTTAAAGGATTTTACCACCGCCATTCAATTGGATTCTAACTATGCTGATCCATATTTTAACCGGGGGCATGTTAAATTGACAATGAAAGACTACAAAGGTGCCGTAGAGGATTTTTCAATGGTTCTTGGATTAATTCCAACCGACGCCGATGCCTACTTTGAACGCGGTGCGGCGAATGAATATTTGGCGAATTATGAAGGAGCATTAAACGACTATGATAACGTTATACAAATGGACTCAAGCCGCGATGATGTATATCTTTTCAGAGGGAATATGAAACTTAAATTAAATAATGCTGTTGGAGCAGCTGAGGATTTTGGTATGAGGATTAAATATGACAGTAGCGATTATACTGCATATTACTTTCTCGGCATAGCTCTCGATTCATTAGGTAATTATTATGATGCAATTAAATTTTTTACGTACGCTATTAATATTGAGGCCAACTTGGCTGACGCCAATAATACGGAACCTTATTTTCCTGATGCTTATTTCGGCAGAGGATATGCTTATGAAAAAAATGGAAACAAGAATGAAGGCTGTGAAGATTTAAACTATGCCTATTACAGAGGAGTTAACGGGGCCCAAAAGCTGATTGATGAATTTTGCACCCCTAAACGCACTTTGCAATTTTTAAAAAGGAAATAGGTATCGCTTATGAATTTACAGGGATAAGTAAAGGTATAAGCGTTTTTTCTGCTGGGTTTAATAAACCAAATAATAGTTTTTCAATAACGTTTAATTCTGCCCGCATTTCTTCAAGGTAACTCACAGGTTCGTTTTTTATATGCACAATCAGGTTTTTGTAATAGGTAATCCCTTTAAGTAAGTTTTCACGGAAAGTTGAAATCACTTTTTCCTGGCTGGCTATTGTGTTTTCAGCCTGTTCGGCAATCTTCTTTTTGAGATAGTCAACATAAATTATCAACTCATTTACAAAAACATTCGGACGTTTAACATTGTTCAGTATATTAATTCTTCCATATATATGGTCAACCATTTGCTTCAATGAAAATACCCCTGAAAAATAGGCAAGGTTTGGCCCGGGACAAATTGCAACAGCCCTTAATTTGTGAGGCAATGGAATGTTGTTTTTTATTAACGGAGAAACAGCTAACCCTTCGCAAAGGCAATCCTTTTCAATTATGCTTTTTAGCTCGCGTTCATATTTCAACGGTTCCAGATTCAGGCTTTGCAACTGATTTATCTTAAGATTCTGATACTCGCGGGATGCTGTACAAATAGGTTGTTCAGTGAATTCAGAATTAGATGAAAGGAACTTTTTATAACATGGACTACCCGGCCTTCCTCTAGCTACCCGCTCTAAACGTTGTATCTCCGAAGTGCTGTTTCTGAAATTATTGAACGGAACTCCCAGTGGAGAAGATCCGCTTAAATAATAATCTTCTTTTTCAGCAA
This sequence comes from uncultured Bacteroidota bacterium, assembly GCA_903901055.1. Lineage (GTDB taxonomy): Bacteria > Bacteroidota > Bacteroidia > JABEUT01 > JABEUT01 > JABEUT01. The sequence goes on along the minus strand of CAIUPO010000084.1, from coordinate 6,937 downwards.
CTGAAAGGGAATCTAACGTAGCATTATCAACATTAGTAGCTTCAGGTACCAGCAAAAATGGGCTGCCCCATCCGGTAGAATCAAGATTATAATGTTCCAGTAAAAACGTATGCTCATTTGCAGTTCCAATTCCGCCCTGGGCGGTAATTTTCAGTTTGAATCCTTCAGGTACTAGGGTTCTTCCTTTCTGTTCAAGGGCACTATTGCACATTGATAATAATTCAGATTCTAAATTGTTCCGGTTCATTTTAAAGTCTTCAAGTATGGGGCCCAATAACAATCCATCAGTCGCAAAAGCATGGCCTCCGCAATTCAGGCCTGATTCGATCCTGAATTCTGAAATTATTATTCCCTTTTTTGCAAATATTTTTCCCTGTATAAGTGCAGAGCGGTAATCACTAACCTTGATAATTATTTTCTTTTTTATATATCCGTTTTTATCCGGATAAAAATCATCAAAATGTTCTGTATAGCTGTATATACGGGGATTATACCCTGCTGAAAATACAATTGACGAATCCAAATCACTCATTGCAAAACCCCGTAATGCGGATACCCCGTCACAATATTCTGCGGGTAGAGCATCTCCGGTTTCTGAATAGTTTGTTCTGTCAAGCTTCACCATAATGTTTACATCAATTGAGCCTGCTTTTATTAAAGCCCTTAATTGCTCCTGTAATTCCAGTCGGTCTTTATCATAATTCGAGAAGAGCATTTTTAAATAAAGTTTCTTAACAGACGAGTTATCGGGCAATAGCTCAAAGTATTTAACAATTTCACTGCCCGGTTCAAACGGAAGGGATGCTAATTTTTCGACTTGCTTTTTCACCAGTTTATTAACCAGGTTAAGATATGCGGTAACCCTTTTTGCACGATGATTAATGTCGGAATCCTCAATGGGAACAAACTCTTCAGCCCATTGTTCAGAATAGTACTTACGCATTTGTTCAAGCAAACCGTCCTCAATAATAGAGATTACAGATGAAATACCAAATCGGGCTACCTTAACAGGGGTATCAACAGTAAACCCCAAACCCATTACAGGAATATGAAAACTGTGCACATTATAGTCAATCATGAATAATTTTTTACGAAAAAACAACCCTTTCAACTATTGATTCAAAAGGGTGTCGATTCAATTTTTATAAAATTACGACTATTGAAACTCTTAAAACCTGACGGCTGTCAAGCTAAGTACTTGTCAAGAATCAACTATTAAAGATGAAATCTATATCCGGATTAACGTAGAATCCTTTTAGGGAAAGGAGGTTGAGATGATTTAATTGCCTAATTTGCCGTAGTTCTCAGGCATGCCTAAATCTGGCTTCACATACTCTTCCGGATCGTAAGTTTCAGTTGTTTCTTTAGTTTGCAAATCTTCCGTTTCTCCTTCTTCCTCTTCCGTTTCTTCTACTTTTGGTGGAACCCAATCAGCCGGAACCTGGAATAACCTTACCAAAGCGGTTATTTGCAATACAGTTACAGTTATACTTATAAAACCAACCAATGGGTTAGTATTAAATTGGGCAATAAGTACAAATGGCACTATTACCAGACCAAGTCCATAAAAAACAGCTAAAACAATTTTAATCCAGCTATGTCCCTGGCGGGTTAATAGTGCAAATACCAGGTTGAAAATCATGGCGAAAATTCCAATAAAAAATGCAGACCCGTTATCAGCTAAGATGCCATTAATTAATGAGCCGATAAAACCCAATCCTAATGCCCAAAACATCAGGTTAGATGCCTTAATATAATTCTCGTGTACTTTCGGTTCCATAATGGATGCTATTTAAACTGAGCGTAAAACAAATGTATGGATTTTTTAATTTATCTGTTAAAGAAAGTATAATTTTGATTTTGTGATTTTGATTTTAAAGAATAAAGTATGGTAGATATTGATGTTGAAACCGAATTGCGTCCTGTTTTAAGTAATGATGAAAAATTAATATGGACCGGAAAACCACGAACTGGTGTGGTATTACGTCAGTCTGATTTTTTCCTGATACCTTTCAGTTTGTTTTGGTTCGGGTTTATAATTATATGGATTATAATGGTTGCGAAAGGCGGTTTTATTTTCTCACTATTGGGAATTCCGGGTGTATTGGTGGGAGTTTATCTCGTTTTCGGTCGCTTTATTTTAGATGCAATGAAGAGGAAAAATACCATTTATGGTATATCAAGCAATCGGGTAATTATCAAATCAGGTATTTTTTCAAGGGAAATTCAATCGGTGAGTATTAAAAATATTCCTGAATTAAATTTCAAAGTAAAAAGCGATGGAAGCGGAACACTATATTTAAGTTCTCCAAGGTATCCATTCATGAATAATGAATACAAGCCTTGGATGAGGCAGCCGCCTTGCCTTGAGTTTGTTGAGAATGTTCAGGAAGTTTATAACCTGCTTGTTCAGCTTCAGGCTAAATAAACCTTAATGCCGGAATGAGGTTTACTATTGTTTTAATTCTATTCTTTTCATTGGCCTCGAATTCATCAGGACAAAGGAAATCAGGATTGAATGGTTTCACTAATAAAGCAGAAGCGAAGAATATTTATAAGCACCGGAGAAAAGATGGGAAATGGGTGGAATATTTTGATGTATTTAGTAATGAAACAAAGGATACCGCCGAGATAGCCTATTACCGCTTAAGCCAATATAAAAATGGCAGCCCTTATGGCCCCGTTAGGACGTATAATAAGAATGGAACTTTATATTCTGAATGCTTTTATGAGAAAGGATTAATTAATGGGGTAAGTAAAGTTTACTATTTAAGTGGCAAAGTAATGTTTGAAACGCCTATGGTGAAAGGAAAGCCCGAGGGTGTAGTGAAAGAATATTTTGAGAGCGGAAAGTTAAAAGATGAGTGTCAGTACACTGATGGCAATAAAAATGGAATAGAGAAAGAATATGAAGAAAATGGAAAAGTAAGCAGCGAAACCCAATACCTAAATGGGGTAAGAAGCGGTACAGATAAATTATATTATCGGAGTGGAGCTATACAGTTTGAAATTGATTACAAAAATGGGCTTCAAAATGGCATGCAAAAGGAATATTATGAAAATGGTAAGTTAAAAACTGAAATTCCTTTTGTAGATAATAGGGCAAATGGTATAGGGAAAGAGTATTACGAGGATGGGCGCTTAAAAAGTGAAACACCCTATTTGTGTAATGCTGAAATGATGGAAGAACTTAAAAAAGTAGATACGAACGAAATAAGCCCTTTTGATTTTCCGCTTGTAATAATAAATGGAATAAGGAAGGAGTATGATGAAAACGGGATTTTATCGCAAGAAACTACTTTTGTAATAAATGAGAAAAATGGGATTGAAAAGGAATATTTTACTACGGGAAGTTTAAAGGCCGAATATCCTTATAAGGAAGGCATGATTGAAGGGCTGGCAAAGGAATATTATCAAAGCGGGAAATTACTTAAGGAGATACCTTATTACAATGATAGTATTAATGGAATGGTGAAGGACTATTATGAAAGCGGAGAATTATGGCAGGAAGCTCCATTTGTAAATGACAAGGAAACAGGTGCTCAACGAATGTATTATAAAAGTGGAAAACTTAATAATACAACCACTTATTTATACGATAAACCAATTGGGGTATCAAAAGGATATTATGAAAGTGGTAAATTAGCAGTTGAAACACCTTATAAAGATGGGCAAATAAACGGGGTTGAAAAGCGATATTATGAAGATGGTAAGTTATTGGAATCAGATCCATATACAAACGGCAAGGCAAATGGAATTGTAAAAGTTTTTTATCCGAATGGAAAGTTGAAAATAGTGATTCCTTATGTTGATGGCGTAGTAAATGGAGATCAAAAGGAGTATTATGAAAATGGGAAACTTAAATGTGAAACATCCTATCTCGACAATTCGGTTGTGTCGACAAAAATGTATGATGAAAAAGGCAAGGAAGTCAAAATAAATCTTGAGCAATAATTGAAAAACCAATTAAATTTAAATATGAAAAAATGTACTATTATATTATTTTTATTTAGTATGACCGGTTTGGTGTATAGTCAAAAAAGAAATTTAACACCTATTGAAAAACAGGTAGCAGGCAGATGGGGAGATATGGGTGACTCAACACATATTCTAACCCTTGATGGAGGGGAGTTTCAGGAGTATCATGTTAAGTTTATGGCAAATTCAAAAAGTGATACAATACATGGTCTTTTTCATGTTGAATATGCACCGTTACGGGCTATTTCACCTGTTGATACAGTTGGAACAAATTATGTGCTATACTTCACTCCTGCAAATAATGGAAATCTGGAGTATAAAGAAAGAATAATAATGTTGGATAGAGGCTACCTGGAAATAGCTACCTGGAAAGGCGGCCCTTATTTATTTAGGATAAAAAGATAAGGAATGAGGGTTCCATTATTTTCAATAGTACCGTTATTTATTAGCAGTATAGCGGTTGCGCAAACAAACCCTACTGAAACCAATTATACCGGTGTTATTAAACAATATTTTTATGATGGAAAAAGGATACGCAGTGAAACCCCTTATCTTAAGGGTGAAAAAAATGGAGTTGTAAAAGTGTATTATGAGAATGGGAAAGTTTTTTCGGAAACCCCATTTACACATGGTAGGGCAGATGGAGCCGCCAAAGAGTACTCCAAGTCAGGTAAAGTAGAAAAGGTAACCCCCTATAATATGGGGTATGAAACAGGAACAGAGAAAGGATATTATGAAAATGGAACATTGGAATACACCCATGATTATGTTGAAAATGTATTAACCGGGGTATCACGGGAATATTACAGGAACGGGATAATGATGTCGGAAGCGCTATATAAGGACGGCGAAAAGGATGGGATAGAAAGTGTGTATGACGAAGATGGTAAGTTAAAATCAGAAACCATTTATAAAGAAGGGAAAGCTTTATCTACAAGGCATTTTGATAAAAATGGGAAAGAAATAAAATAACCATGAAATATCTCTCGGCAATAATTCTATCCTTAATTGTCTGCTTTATGGCAACTGCGCAACCCAAGCGCGACAGCTTTCATAAAGAATTTTATTTAAATGGAAAAATAAAAAAAGAAACTCCTTATATGTATGGTAAAATAAATGGACTTGTAAAATTGTATACTGAATATGGGAAACTACAGGGGGAATTTCCATATTCAAACGGATTAGAAAACGGGCTCGAAAAGCAATATTATGATGATGGTACGCTATTAAGTGAAGTATTGTACGCAAACGGCAAAGAAACAGGAATCTCAAAATTGTATTATCAAAATGGCCATATTTGTCTTGAAACTCCTTATGTTAATGGAAAAAAGAACGGCACGGCAAAAATATATTATGAGGATGGCAAATTGAAAAGTGAATGCACATACATAGATGGACAGCCCGGGGATACTAAGTATTTCGATCAGGACGACGAAATTAAGTAAAGCATGAAGCCGATTTTGGTATTAATAATATCTTTCGCATTTTCTGCAAACCTTATTGCCCAAAAGGGCTTCACAGATAAATTGGAAGCCGAAAATAAATATAAAGACAGTTTAAAGGAAGGCAAATGGGTTGAATATTATACTGGCAATAATGAAATTGTTGATGCTAGCAATGCAGTATATTATCGCCTTACTATTTTTAGGGCCGGACAACCAAACGGTATGGTTCGGGAATATTTTGATCCGAGGCATATTAAAAGCGAGATTCAATATGTTGACGGGAAAAAGAGTGGAACTGAAAAAGAATATTATTCAAGCGGTGTACTATGGAGGAAAATACCTTATAAAAATGATAAAATAAATGGGATGGTAATATCGTATTATGAAAATGGGAATAGAGAGTTTGAAATACCTTATCGCAATGGTAAAAAAGATGGAACTGAAAAGGATTACTATATAAGCAGGGAATTAAATTGGGAAAAACCTTATGTGAATGATACCTTGAATGGAATTGTAAAAGAATACCATGCGGGAATACTTTACAAGGAAACGTCTTTTAAAAAGGGCAAAATAGATGGTGTGGTAAAAACCTATTATCAAGATGGGAAACTTTGGTTCGTAGTATTATTTACTAAGGGAGATGCGAATGGGGCTGCAAAATACTATTATGAGAATGGAAAGTTAAAAAGTGAAATTCCTTACACCGACGACAAAATAAATGGTGTTGATAAAGAATATTTTCCGGATGGAAAATTGGAGAGTGAGACAACTTACAATAACGGGCAAAAAGGAACATCAAAAATATACAATGAGGATGGAGAACAAATTAATTAAAATTATGAAGGCAAAAATTGTTGCAGTTAACTTACTAATCTTTACAATAAGTTCTTTTGGACAAACGCCGCCTGACAGCAATTATACAGGCGTTCTGAAAAGCTATTTCAATAATGGAAGTATTTCCGGTGAAACACCTTTTACAAAAGGCAAAAAAAATGGAGCTGGCAAATTTTATTATGAAAGCGGAAAGTTAAATGGAGAGATTCCCTATGCTAGTGACAAAATGAACGGGGTGTCTACAGAGTATTTCGAAAGTGGTAAATTAAAAAGTGTTGCTCCCTATAAAGAAGACGCAATAGATGGGGCGTTGAAGCAATATTATGAAAATGGGAAATTAGCTAAAATAACACCCTATATAGGTATGCCGTTTTCATGAATACAAAGATAAAAGGTTATACCTCTGAATGTACTGTATTCATTGGCTTTTTATCAACAAAATGTTGTGTATATCGTCTCCGTTTTTTGACCGATAAAAGTGAAATGCCTTCCAGTATTAATAACAGTTGTTGCGCATCAAGTTCTATGCTTGCAGAGGCGCTGTTTATTTCCGGCATTTCATAAGTGCCTTTCTCTAATCTTTTGTAATAAATAGCAAAGCCATCTCCCTGCCAGTGCAAAAGTTTAATCCGGTTGCGAGGTCGGTTGATGAATATAAATACATCTCCGCTTAAAGGGTT
>CAIUPO010000083.1 GCA_903901055.1 uncultured Bacteroidota bacterium | reverse complement strand
TTTAACTGCAATGCCTATTGCCAATGCTTCTTTATTAGATGAAGCCACAGCCGCAGCAGAAGCGATGTTAATGTTCTACCATTCCCGCCCGGCGGATAAACAACACGCTAATACTTTTTTGGTTTCTCCCGATTGTTTCCCACAAACAATTGATGTTTTAAGAACTCGTTCTGCACCTGTAGGAATTACCTTAGCTATAGAAAATATTGAAACTGCTGACACAGCTAGCGTTTTTGGTGTATTACTTCAATACCCATCCGCACGTGGAAAAGCAACCGATAACAAAGCGTTGGTCGAAAGATTACATAATAATAAGGTGTATGTTGCTGTAGCAACCGACCTGCTTGCACTTGCGCTTCTAACTCCTCCCGGAGAATGGGGGGCTGATGTGGTATTAGGTAACTCACAACGCTTTGGTGTTCCACTCGGATATGGTGGTCCTCATGCTGCATTTTTTGCGGTGCGCGAAAACTTCAAACGGGTTTTGCCCGGACGTATTATTGGTGTAACGGTAGATGCTGATGGAGGCCATGCTTTGCGTATGGCATTGCAGACCCGTGAACAACATATCCGCAGGGAAAAGGCTACTTCTAATATATGTACTGCACAGGCTTTATTAGCTGTAATGGCAAGTATGTATGCAGTATATCATGGTCCGCAAGGGATTAAGAACATTGCCAAAAAAGTACACGCAAATGCGGTACAGCTGGCAGGTTCATTAACTGACTTAGGATATTCCGTAAACAATCACCATTTTTTCGATACTCTGGAAATTAGCGTTACTCAAGGGATAGATGGAATTAAAGCAGCAGCCTTAAAAGATGGTTTCAACTTTTACTATCCTGAAGCAAATGTAGTTTGTATCAGTTTGGATGAGACCACCAATGCAAGTGATGTAAATGATATTGTTTCAATCTTCGGTTCGGCAGTTGGAAAAACTCCTATAGCAAACGAAATAAATAATTTTTCAGAAAAATTTAATCTGGAAAGTATATCACGAAGCAGCGCATATCTTACCCATCCTGTGTTTAACACCTATCATTCGGAAACGGAAATGATGCGTTACATCAAGAAATTAGAGAACAGGGATATTTCGTTAACGCATTCCATGATATCATTAGGCTCATGCACCATGAAGCTGAATGCAGCATCAGAACTATATCCTATCACCATGCCAGGTTTTGCAAACATACATCCGTTTGCACCGCTTGACCAGACTAAGGGGTATACTAAAATGATTGACAACCTTTCAAAATACCTCTGTACCATTACCGGTTTTGCTGGCGCTTCTTTGCAACCCAACAGTGGTGCGCAGGGCGAATATGCAGGGCTGTTAGTTATTCGTGCTTATCACCACAGCCGTGGAGAACATCACCGCGATGTAGTGTTGATTCCAGCTTCGGCACATGGCACCAATCCTGCGTCAGCAGCTATGGCCGGCATGAAGATAGTTGTTGTAAAATGTACCGAGAATGGTGATGTGGATGCAAAAGATCTACAAGAAAAAGCAGAACTATATAAGGACAACCTTTCTTGCCTGATGGTTACTTATCCTTCTACTTACGGGTTGTTTGAAGAGGATATTAAGAAGATCACTAAAATAATTCATTCACACGGCGGACAGGTTTATATGGATGGCGCTAACATGAATGCACAGGTAGGGCTAACAAACCCTGCCAACATTGGTGCTGACGTATGCCACCTGAATCTGCACAAGACCTTTGCCATTCCGCATGGTGGTGGAGGCCCTGGTATGGGTCCAATTTGTGTGGCAAAACATTTAAAGCCATTTTTACCATCACACGTAGTGATTGCTCCAAATGAAAATCATACCACAGCTGTTTCTGCTGCTCCTTGGGGCAGTTCGCTTATCCTGCTTATCTCTTATGGATATATCCGTATGCTTGGAACGCAAGGCTTGACAGATTCTACCAGGTATGCTATCTTAAATGCAAACTACATCCGTGTTTGTTTGAAAGACCATTATACCATATTATATACCGGCAGCAAAGGCAATGTGGCACACGAATTAATTCTCGATTGCAACGAATTTAAAAAGAGTGCAGGTATAGAAGTAACCGATATAGCTAAAAGGCTTATGGATTACGGTTTTCACGCACCTACGGTTTCTTTCCCTGTGCATGATTCACTAATGGTAGAACCAACCGAAAGCGAAAGCAAAGAAGAACTCGACCGTTTTGTAGAAGCAATGATTTCCATTCATGCAGAGATTGATGAAGTGGCTTCCGGCGTAGCCGACAGAACTGACAACGTATTGAAGAATTCTCCGCATACCGCTAAAAGGCTTATTGCAACTGATTGGAATCACCCATACGGCCGCGAGAAAGCTGCATATCCGCTACAATGGCTTAAGGAAAATAAATTCTGGGTTTCTGTTGCACGTGCCGATAACGCTGCAGGAGACAGAAATCTTATTTGTACCTGTCCGCCAATTGAGGAGTATATGACGGTGGAAGGTGGAATGGTACACTAATCATATAGCACATGAACGAACAAGAAAAGAAAGAAGTAACGGCAGAAATTAAAGCCGAACTGTTGGAAAAGGATAAAGCCGATAAACAGAAAGCGAAGTGGTTAAATTATCTTTCAATCACCACTATTTTGTTTTCATTATGTGCAACACTTTCCACTTTTAATGCCACCAGTAATAGTGGTAAATCAATGGGAAGCCAGATAAAAGCCAGCGACCAGTGGGCTTTTTATCAGGCAAAAGGAGTTAAGCAATATTTATATGAAATACAGATTGATAATTTAAAACTTCAAATGCTGAATAATCAATCCCAAGCCGCTCAGGATAGTGCAAAAAAGTATTTGGACAACTATACCAAAAGCGTGGCACGTTACAAGGTGGAGAAAGAGAAAATAAGTAACGATGCAAAAGCATTAGAAGCACTGCGCGATGATGCCGGAAAACATGGCAAGCCGTTTGGTTTTGCCGCAGTGTTTTTACAAGTTTCAATATTGCTTTCTGCCATAGCAGCATTATTAAAGAAGAAGCCTATATGGTATGTAAGTATGCTCCCCGGTATTATCGGGCTTATATATTTTGCCAATGGGTTCTTTCTGTTCTTTTAGTTGAAAATTTCTCGCAACGAGGCGAAGTCGCTAAGCTATAAAGTGCAACTATTTTTCCTGCAATATTTTTTTCGCGTCTTAGCGTCTTTGAGAGATATGCCATTTAGCCTCTATTCCTAACAAACGTTAAATAGGTAACATCCCAAACAGGATATTCGTAAATTTGTATAGTATTGCTGTTAATATAATTGCAAACTATGGCCGAAAAGAAAGAACCCCGTAAAGTAACCACCCACACCCTTCAGGAAATGAAGCAGGCAGGGGAGAAGATAGCCATGCTTACTGCCTACGATTACTCCATGGCACTTGCTATTGATGCCGCAGGTATTGATGTGATACTGGTGGGTGACTCTGCCTCGAATGTAATGGCGGGACATGAAACCACTTTGCCTATTACGCTCGAGCACATGATATACCATGCACAGTCTGTAATAAGGGCTGTGAAACGGGCATTGGTAGTAGTAGACCTGCCTTTTGGTACTTACCAGGGAAATAGTAAAGAAGCCTTGAATTCATCGATACGTATAATGAAGGAATCGGGAGCACATGCCGTGAAGTTGGAAGGTGGAAAAGAAGTGGAAGATTCTGTGAAACGTATACTATCAGCCGGTATTCCGGTGATGGGTCATTTGGGTTTAACTCCACAATCTATTTATAAATTCGGGACTTATACAGTACGTGCAAAAGAAGAAGCCGAAGCCAACAAGCTATTGGAAGATGCCAACATATTGCAGGAGGCAGGCTGTTTCGGATTAGTACTAGAAAAAATTCCGGCTACTTTGGCGGGCGAAGTAACCAAGCGTCTTTCAATACCTACCATTGGTATTGGGGCAGGTAATTTGGTCGACGGACAGGTGCTTGTATTACACGATATGCTCGGACTAACCACCGAATTTCATCCTCGGTTTTTACGCCGTTATGCCAATCTTTACACAGACATAACCGGAGCTGTTACTAACTACATTTCGGATGTGAAGAGCAAGGATTTTCCAAACGAAAAAGAACAGTATTAAAATGAAAGGTGAAAAATTAAAAGTGAAAAATAGAAAGCTTTATCAGGCTTTTATTATTTTTCATTTTTCATTTTTCGTTTTTCATTCAGGTGCAAACGCTCAGGACAAAGGCCGCAGTATTAAAAACGATGCTTTTAAATGTGGTGAGCAGCTTACATACCGCATCCACTATGGGTTTATAGATGCCGGGCAGGCGACGATTAAAATTGAAGATTCACTTATTTCTGTACTTGGCAAAAAGGCTTATCATATAGTAGGTACAGGGGTTTCGAAAGGTGTGGTTAATATGGTGTTTAAAGTGAACGACCGCTATGAAACCTACATGGATGCAAAAGCCCTGTGTCCGCTGATGTTTGTAAGGCGTGTTGATGAAGGTGGGTTTAAAATAAAACAGGATATGCTCTTCGACCAGGAGTATCACAAAGTGAATAATAACGGAAAGAGAATGAGTATTCCAGCTTACGTTCAGGATATGATGTCGGCATTTTATTTTTCACGCACATTTGATTATTCAAACGAACAACCCGGAAAAATTGACAGTGTTATAACCCTTGTGGATAATGACATCTGGTCGTTACGGATTAAATTTATAAAACGGGATACCATTAAAAGCGACGTGGGAAAAATTGCCTGCATGGTATTTGAGCCTATGGTGCAAAAAGGCCGTATCTTCAAACATAATGACGACCTGCAAGTGTGGATTTCCGACGATAAAAACCATATCCCTATAAGGGCACAAGCCAATATACTTGTGGGTTCCATTAAGATGGACATCATGTCATGGTCCGGGCTAGCGAATAATGCCGCGACGGTGAGTGATAAATAGAAGGCAAAAAGTGAAAAATATTTCCGCGATTATCATTTTAGCTATTTTGACAGGATGTGTTTTTAAAAACAAGAACAATAATCCAAGAAAGAAGGCGCTTAAAAGCCTTACCATATATGTATCTAATATAAATGATAGTGGAAAGGAGGTGCATAAATATGTTGATGAAAGAATTGATTATGACCTGAAAGGTCATATTGCGAGCCACCTGTGGTATAGGAATTCAGCCTGCTTGGATATGGCTAATTATTATACCTATGATAGTGCCGGGCGTGAGGTCCAGGATATCTTTATCGTTGATAATGCCGTTGATGATGTTACAGAAATAAAGTACAATCGATGGGATAGTGTAAGTGAGTACATAAATCATAATACGGGTTTAAACGGGGGGACAAGTTCTACCACTTATATGTTTTATGATAGTAATAGAAATCATATTGAAGACAGTGCCGTTTTCAGTAATGGCGAGTTGTACTATATAGATAGATTCTATTTTAATAAAGCGGGAAAATGTGTGAAAAATATAAGAACGGGCCGTGATGGCCAAAATCAATATACTGTACTTTATTACTACGATAGCCATAACCGTGAAACTAAGGAATGGAGTACCGGAAATATGAATGGTGATTGGGAAACCAGATATGATAATTTGGGAAGAGATACAGAGGAAGTTGCAATTAGTTCTTTAAACCATGATTTCTGGTGGTTATATACGTTTGCTTATGATAATTCAAACAGAAAAAAAACTAAAATTCAATATAATAAATACGAAGACAGGCCAAAACACCCTTACAAGATTTGGCACTATGTTTACGAGGACCGGTAATACACGGTTCTACCTCGGTTCGGTCGGGTGAAAAGGGTGGGATTTTCAACATATCCTTTAAGAAAGATTTGTAATTACTAAAGAAGTCATTGACTTTTTAAAAACACACATTTGATGATTTATTTTTGTGGTAAATAAATTTTTACCATGAGAGACAGTGCAGTTTTTTACCGTAGTTTTTATGAAGCAATTAAAGAATTACCATCGGAAAATCAACTGGAAGTTTACAATGCTGTATTTGAGTACGCTTTAAATTTTAATGCAGTTGAATTAACCGGATTAAGCAAAACAATTTTCACACTGATAAAGCCTCAATTAGAGGCGAATATAGGCAAGTATAAAAATGGGATAAAAGCAAAGAATAAGCAAAAGCGAAGCAAAAAGGAAGCTAATGAGAATGTAAATGATAATGTTAATCTAAATGAGAATGTTAATATTAATGAAAATATAAATGAGAATGTAAATGAAAAAAAATTGTTTGAGAGTTTTTGGAATCTTTACGACAAGAAAGTGGAACGTAGTTTATGTGAAAACAAATGGAGGAAACTTACAACTCATGAGCAGCAATTAATTATTAACGGATTGCCATTTTATATTAGAGCTACACCTGATATACAATACCGTAAAAACCCCGCTACCTATCTTGCAAACAGGGTTTGGGAAGACGAACACCTGCCAACCTATAAACCTGCCAAGGAAAAATCGGATTTAGAAAAATTTTTAGAAACAGGAAAGTTTGAATAAGATATAAATAATTTCAAAATAAACTTTCTGATTAACAGTGTCCTATGGCTCATAATTCATAACTTATAACTCATAACTCAATTTGCACCCAACCTTTCTTTTACTTCATGCGTAATGGTGTTTTCAAACAGGTATAAATTATTTATTTTTATAAATATTTTGGTTAGCCAAAAAAATTACATTTGTACTAAAATTTATTCAAAACAACACCGTCATGAAAAACAACATTAAGCTCTATTGCTTCACACTATTTACATTATTTATTTGTTTTTCTTTTACAGAAATTAAGGCAAACCCCCTTTCTGATTCCATTACCAGTATTAGCAATATTACCTGCCATGGTATGAATAACGGTACCGCTACTGTAACTGCTTACGGAGGCACCGCACCTTATACCTATCAATGGACGCCTTCCGGAGGATCGAATGCTACTGCAACGGGCCTTTCGGCCGGAACATATACAATAATTGTAACGGATGCTGTGCACAACACAATAAGTGCAACGGTTACTATTACTGAACCAAACGCAATTATTGTAACTCCGTATCTTATTTCCACTTCATGTGCTGGTGCATGCGAAGGTGCAACAGTATCAGGCGGCACTTCTCCATACACGTATTCATGGGCCTCGGGTTGCACAACATCTTCCTGTTGTGGAATGAGCGCAGGGTCATTTACGTTGACGGTTGTAGACCGGAATGGTTGTACAGGTACAGCATCATACACTATTACAACGCCATCTACCTTAACAGCTACCCTTACTATGACGCAGAATACAAATTGCACTACCGCAAATGGAACTGCATCTGCGAATGTTTCCGGAGGTACAGCACCATATACTTATTACTGGCATCCTTTCGGGCAGACTACATCTACCATTTCGGGATTATCGGCCCGCTGGTACTCTTGCACAATTACCGACCATTCAGGATGTAATTTGTTAGACTCAGTATATGTAAGCGCTATCGGGTTTGTTGCTATTCCGGCTTACACTCCCGGTGATAGCAACACTGGTTGCAACTCATCACCAAACGGATATGCAACTGCAGTGCCAACAGGCGGAACCTTACCTTATACCTATTTATGGTCACCTGGTGGGCAAACAACTGCTACTGCTTCCGGTTTGTCAGGAGGCAGTTACACTTGTGTGGTACACGATAATAGCGGCTGTAGCACTACAACGCAAACAGTAATAATAAATACAGGCTCTGCACTTTCAGAATTTATAACAGGGCATAATAATGGCAGTTGTTCATTTGTGCCCAATGGATATGCAACAGCAAATCCGTATGGTGGCACTGCTCCATACACTTATTTATGGGCTCCGGGTGGAAATACTACACAAATACTATCAGGTTTGTCAGCTGGTACGTACACCTGCACAGTCCATGATAGCGGCGGGTGTAGCGCTACCGCCCAGGTTACCATTATAAATTCTGTTTCTTCACTCCGAGATACTGCACGTGCACATAGCAATACAAGTTGTTCATTTTTAGCTAACGGGTATGCCACTTCATCCACAACAGGCGGCTCAGCACCATATACTTATTTATGGTCTCCGGGAGGACAAACTACCGCAACTGCATCAGGCCTTTCAGCCGGATCATTTACCTGTGTAGTTACCGATAACACGGGGTGTACTGTTACTTCATCCTGTACAATTAGTAATGGTACATTCTCGGCAAGTATTACAGGGCATAATTCGAGTTGTACTATAAACAATGGATACGCTACTGCTTCACCTATTGGCGGTACGGCTCCTTTTACATATTTATGGTCTCCGGGAGGACAAACTACTGCAACAGCTTCTGGTTTATCCGCCGGAACTTATACTTGCGTAGTTAAAGATAATACAGGTTGCACTTCAACCAAAACAACCAGTATAAGCAGTTCCGGAATGACTGTTTATTTGAGCGCGACACCTGCTACCTCAGGCTGTAATGGCAGAGACATTATTGCAGGCATATACGGCGGACATCCGCCATACACCTATTTATGGTCGCCGGGTGGACAAACCACTGCACTTATCACTGGTTTGTGTGCCGGGAATTACTGTGTTAATGTAACCGACAGCACCGGTTGTTCCTCTATGGTATGCGACACAGTGGGTGGTACAAGCGGCTGCGGAAGTTATTCACCAAGTATCTGTTTTGTTACATCCGATACCAATGCAATACACAACGAAGTTGTATGGGCTAAACCCGGTGTAGATTCGAATGCCATTGATAGTTTTATAATCTATAGAGGAATAACATCAACAGTTTATGCCAAAATAGGGGAGGTGTCAGTCCATAATTATTGTTACTTCCGCGATATGACCTCATCACCGAATGTAACTTCTTATTTCTATGAATTGGGTGTGGTGGATACTTGCCATACCAATCCTATCAGTTCTTACCATCAATCTATTTTGTTGCAATGCACACATGGGTTGGGTAATAATATCAATCTGAACTGGAATTTTTATGTGGGCGCTACAGTTAGTTACTACCGAATTTTAAGGGATTCGAATGGTAGTGGCCACTGGCAGGTTCTTGATTCAGTTCCGGGTGGTGTGAATGCGTATGTTGATACGAATGCTCCAACCAATCCTTTGCTCCGGTATAGGATAGGCACCAATTGGAGTGTGGTTTGTCAAACTTATTTAACCATTAAAAAACATGGAGCAGATTTAAATCCGGAAGGTTATTCGAATGTTTCGCTTGGCTATCCTACTGGTATCGCTACAATAGGGTTGCTTTCATCAGATGTGAATGTATATCCGAATCCTGCTAACAGTATCCTGAATATTACTGTAAGTGGTATGAAAGGGCAAGCTGATTTCTATCTTACCGATGTGTTAGGGCGGAATGTTTTAACGCTGAGCCGTCAGTCGGTGGCAAGTGGCCCTGTTCAGTTAAATATTGAATCGCTGCACTCAGGTGTATATTTCTTAACAATCGAATCGAACGGACAAAAGGTTGTGAAGAAGGTAACGAAGCTTTAATAAATAGTTTCTAAAAGAAAGAGGAGAGTTGAAAATGTTTTTTTACTCTCCATTTTCTTCTTAGTATAGTAATATGAAAAAAATAATTATTTCAGTAATAACATTTCAGTTATTCTCTTTACTGGTATTTGGTAAAGACGGATTCAAATCAACCCAAGTATTTGCAAATATTGTAACCATTCAAAATGAATGTTGTAACGGTGACAATGTTGGTAAGATAGTTGTAAGTGCAAGTGGAGGAAATATGCCTTATACTTATATGTGGTCGCCTTCCGGCGGAACAAAGGATACAGCTATCGGACTGACTGTTGGAACCTATACAGTAGTTGTAACAGATGCTTTAGGCAATACCGCAACGGCTTCGTCAAGCGTTACAGAGCCAACACTTTTAATAGCAGTATCTATGGGGTCAACTAATAATACAACATGCGTAAACCCAACCGGAACTGCATCGGTTATGGCTGCAGGGGGAACTCCGCCGTATACTTATTTGTGGACTATTTCCCGTCAAACTAACGCAACAGCTACAGGGTTGGCAGCAGGAAACTATATTTGTTGGGTAAAGGATAATAACTGCTGTACAGCGAGCTGTATAGATTCGGTTGGTGGTACTTCAGGTATTATCATAACGCTATTTACTGCTCCAGATACAAACTCGTGCGACGGCAGCGCATCGGCGTCTGTAACAGGTGGAATCCCACCTTTTACATATCTGTGGTCACATGGAGGGCAAACAACACAAATAATAACAGGATTGTGCGCGGGCACATATTGTTGTAAAGTGAAGGACAATTCAGGGTGTCAGGATACCGCTTGCGCAATGGTTGACACCTCTTTAGTAATAGTGAAGTGCCCTTGCGGCAATGCTACCCCATCAGGAATAGCTCACTTGAATTCCCAATCATTTCCGGTTCAAGTATATCCTAATCCTGCTAATAGCATCCTGAATGTTACTGTAAGTGGCATCAAAGGGCAAGCTGATTTCTATCTTACAGATGTATTAGGACGGAATGTTTTAACGTTGAGCCGTCAGTCGGTGGCAAGTGGCCCTGTTCAGTTAAATATTGAATCGCTGCACTCAGGTGTATATTTCCTCACAATCGAATCGAACGGACAAAGGGTTGAGAAGAAGGTAACGAAGCTTTAATAGTCCATTGTTAGTATTTTGTGTAAGGAGGGGTTTGTTCCCCTCCTTTTTATTTTTTAGATTTGCAACATAATACAATACCATGAAAAAAATAATTGCGGTTTCACTCTTAGCTCTTAGCTCATCACTCTTCACTATCAGTTCTGCCCAGTCTTTTCAGAAAGGCTCGCTGGTTGCTTATGGAAGCTTTGGTATAGATGTTCTTCGTACTTCATATACTCAGAGTATTGATTTTTATGGATTTAAAAATACCCAAAGCAGCACGGGTAGCGCAGCTACATCTAATCCGCAGATTGGCGCTGAGTATGGTGTTACCAACTGGCTGGGCCTGGGCCTTGCCGGACAATTTGATGAATATATACATGGAAAGAATGATACGAACAGTGGAGTATCAACGGCAGTTGCTTTTGAATTTGGTGCAATCATTAATTTTCATATAATCAGGCATACCCATTTTGATTTGCTTGCCGGGTTCAATGCCGGATATTCAAACCTCACTATAACGTCAAGCAATGGAACCAATGACCAGATATACGGTTCGGGATCCTGGTTCGATTTTCACATTACTTCACGAATTTATATATCACGGTTTGGTTTTAACATCACCTTGGTTTTCCCGAACATGAATTATCCGAACCTTACCAGTAATGTTTCCAACTATAACCAGTATATCCTTTCTTCTTTTAAACTATCGGGAGAAGGTATTAACGTTGGGGTTCAATATCACTTTTTACAGTAAGCAAATAGCTTTTAACAAGTAGCTATCAACAATGAACGGTGAATAACACCGTAATTTTTAGTTGCTAAAAAATTGATTGTTTCTTTCACACAATCAATATCTTATATCTTATATCTCATATCTTATATCTGAGTATTTATAGTTTTTCGTTGCTTTTTGTAACTATTTCATCCCGAAACCTGTATAAAATTAGAAATACAAGTGATGGAACAGAATTCCTTAGAAGACGACTCATTAAAAAGTTTGGTAAAAAATCTGCATAAGCAGGAAAGTGAACGTCCGCACAGGGACTTACGGGGAATAGTTCCATTAATGTATAGGGAAAACGTAAACTTTCAATTTTTAAAAGCCTTGATAACCCCTTCTAATTAACATGTTTAATAAAGAATTGCATGATATGAAAATACTTATTGTAGATGATGATAAAGTAATGTTGTCGGTGTTATCAAAAAAGCTGAAGGATAAAGGCTACAGCGTTTTTACAACCAGCAATGGTGTTGAATCGCTCCGCATTATTTCAGAAGATAAAATCGACCTTGTTATAAGCGATGTTATGATGCCCTGCATATCCGGATTTACCTTGATAACCATGTTGAAGAGTTTTTACTTTATCAATATACCTGTAATCCTGATGTCGGCATGTGAACAGGAAAAAGTGATTTTGAATTCGCATGGAGTAGAGTCTGGAAGTTTCTTCTCTAAACCAATCGATTTCCCCAAGCTATTTGAAAGAATAGAGTCGTGCGGGCACAGCAAAGTACAAATGGCATAGACAAAAACAAATAACTATATATAATAAATAAATACATCTAACCCCCCTAATCTAAATTCTATGGATCAAGTTGTAAAATGGACGTTCATCGTGATAATGATGGCTCCCCTCCCGGTTCTGCTTCTCTCCTCTACTTTTGTTTTTATCAAAGAAAAAATGCAGGAGTATTCAGGCCATAAGCAGCAGCACGAGTAAGGCTTGTAAATTTTCCGGATTTTTAATTGCCGTCTGCTTTAGCTGACGAATAAAAAAGTCCAAATAAATAATGGCTTTAGCCTTAAAAGAACTATTATAAGTTTGTTTCAGGCTAAAGCCAAAAACAAGAGTTCAATTATACACTGTCAGCTAAAGCAGACGGCAATTCAAGAAATACAGTATTCATTTGAGGGGATAAAAATCCAGAATATACCGCAAATCATTTGATGGCAGTCTTCTTACAGCGGTGCTATCAAGATTACCATATCCTAAACTTCCTTCCTTAATTTTATCGTCTCCACCTAAGGTACATACATTCCCATAGTGATAAGATGGTTCTATGTATGTAACAGAATGCATTTGAATCTCTACATGGGTAATCATGTTGTGTTTTATTAATACACCCTTTAAAAGATAGTCGAAATAGGTGGAGCAAATAACTCTTACATCAAACATACCTGTATCCGCAACCCGGAAATTGGCTACTCCACTGGAATCGGTAAATGTTTGTGCGGTTTCAATGCCGTTCTTTAAAAGAACAACCACTGTATTAAGCAAAGGTTTGCCTGATTCTTTATCCGCAACATGGGCTTTTATTCCGGTTTGGGAAAACCCAACTGTTGAAACTAAAATATATACAGCAATAAGTCGTGCCTTAAGAATACTCCTCATTTCTATACAAATATATTAAAATACCATGAAGGGTTTTAGAAAAAATATTTTCATTCCGTGCATTATGCTATTTTTGGCGCTCCAAATCATAAAACAATATTGATTCATGTCAACTATAAAGAACATCTTAATCCCTACTGATTTTTCAGAAACTGCCAATCTTGCTGTAGCACACGGTGCAAACATGGCGCACCTTTTTAATGCAAAAATTTTCCTGTTGCATTCAGTGGAAACAACACTTTACACAGGAGGTCCGGGCGAGCCAGTACTTGTTCAGGAGGCAGAAAAGGTTTACCAGATGGGTGTAGCCGAACTTAAAAAAGTAGCCGAAGAAATCAGTTCAAAATACAAGGTTGACATTACCCAGTTGACTGTTAGTGGCAAGCCTGCTGCTGCAATTACCGATGCTATAAAGGAAAATAATATTGATATAATTGTAATGGGAACTCACGGTGCAAGTGGCTTCGAAGAATTTTTTATGGGCAGCAACGCACACAAGGTGGTAAACCTGGCGCACTGCCCTGTAATAAGCATACGTGTGACTACCACCAATGTTGGTTTCTCAAATATTGTAATGCCAATTGCCAACGGACTTCATTCACGCCAAAAGGTGAATAACGTTATTGATATAGCTTCGAAATATAACTCGACTGTGCATGTAATGGGATTGCTTGAAACCAACGATCCTGTTGATGATAATAAATTTGGTATCAAACTTGAGTCAGTATTACATACCTTAAAACACGCTAATATTAAATATACCACTAAGTTGGTAAGGGGCCATAACCCTGCTGTAGAAGCAATGAAATACTCGGAAGAAGTGAATGGTGATTTAATTGTTATTATGACCGACCACGAGAGCGACCTGACAGGGATGTTCCTGGGTACGGTTGCAAAACAGATTGTAAACCACTCTAAAATACCGGTAATGAGCATCCGCCCACTGGAAGCTCATATTGAGGATTTTGACCCTGCCGGCGGAACAGGCGTGATTTAGTTTTCTTTTATAATTCTATTTAAACCTCCCCTTATTTTAAGTTCTTGATTACAAGGGCTTAATGCCTTATTTTTTCCTGTAAGGGATACTAAATGAGCTTCTTTTGAGTTTATTATAGTTGAAAAATAATCAACGATCTCCTTTGTATAACAAAATTTGATTATTATATTTGTACTCGTAAGCGGGTAATTATAAATAGTGGAAGAATAGAATTCTTCCTGAATCAGATTAAACCGGAATTAAGCACTGGAGAGTAACTAATAATTTTAAACACCCACCCCATGAATAGTAAAAATTTGCACCGGATACTTATTCCGGTTGACTTTTCACCCTCAGGTGATTGTGCAGTTGAGCAAGGAGCCTTTATTGCAAATGCAACACGTGCCGATGTTATTTTATTGCATATTATGGAAGGGGCTAGCAGTTATCCGCCGGCATGGTTTAGCCAAGGTTCAGATAAGGGCAAACTTCAGGAAATAGTTACCCAAAAACTAGGAGAGATGGCTGAGAACATCACCAAAAAATATGGCGTGTTTGTAAAGAACAGTGTTACCACAGGAAAACCTGCATCTAAAATTTCTGAAGCCGTCGTTGATAATGATATCGATTTGATAGTGATGGGTTCTCATGGTGCAAGCGGGTTCCAGGAGTTATTTATGGGAAGCACCGCACATAAGGTTGTAAATCTGGCTCCATGTCCGGTAATTACTATTCCTGAAGGATTTAAATCGATGGGTATAAAATCAATTGTGTTGCCAATTGATGAGTCTTTACATTCCAGGCAAAAGGTAAGCAATGTATTACCTATAGCAGCAAAATGTAAAGCCGTAGTGCATCTGTTGGGTCTTATTCAAAGTACCGATAAATCAGATTTGGCCAAATTCAATATTAAGGTCAGCACGGTTGAGGATGCTATTCAGAAGGCAGGGCTGGTTTGTGTTCGTAAGGTTGTAAAAGGAAATAATATTGCCATGGAAGCAATGAAATATGCCGATGAGGTAAATGCAGAATTGCTAGCTATTATGACCGATCATGAATCGAATATGACCGGTATGTTTATGGGCGCATTTGCAAGGCAGATTGTAAACCATTCCAAAATACCTGTTTTAAGTATTAAGCCAATTGTGTCGTACGAGGCATCAGCTTAATATGGAAATTGCCCGAAAGTAACTGCTGTTTAAACAAATTACTTATTTTTACTCGCCCCTAAACTGGTGAGTAATGAGTTTTTTTTCCACCGATGAAGAAATAATAAAACAAGAAGCGAAGGTTTTTTGTAAATATATTGTTGGTGAGGAAGCGACAGACCAAACCATACAATTATATGTTTCGGCAAACAACAAACTGGGGATTGAAGTTACTCCAAAAGAAAGGAGACAGATAGCATATTTGATTGATAACCCAAGGATGGTGGCTTGGATTGATGCAGCTTTGGCGATGGTTCATCCGGATGGAGGAATACGTAAAAAAATATACCTGATGTTCTGTATCACCGAAAGTATTCCAGCCTACAGCCGTTATTTTCTTCCATCGTCATACCCAAAAAAGCATATTTTTTCAGCCATTTTACGCATACTTCTTTCAGGCTTCCGATTACTGGTAGGTTTAATTTTATTGTTGTGGATATAGCCGAAGAAATACACGATATAGTGGTGGCAGGATCAGGCTGCACCGGTGCTATGGCTGCGCAAACTATCCTTGAGAAAGGAGCAAGGGTGCTTATGATTGATACTGGTTTTGGCCATTCCGACAATATACCGACAGGCCCGAAAGAAAATTTCCTTCAGATAAGGAGGGAAGATTCTGCCCAATATAAATACTGGCTTGGTAAAAATTTCGAATCCGTTTCAATTAAAAAGGAGCGAGGGAAATCCCTTGTTACACCTGCACGAAGGTATATTACTGAACATACAGAGAAATATTTACCGGTTATTTCAGATACGTTCAATTCTATTGAAAGCCTTAGCCTTGGCGGGTTAGGAGGTACATGGGGTTTGGGCTGTTATACCTATTCGGATAAAGAACTGAAAGAAGCAGGGCTTTCTCCAAATATGAAAGAGGCCTATCAGAAAATTGCCGACCGTATTGGCATAAGCGCAGAGGATGATGATGGATTACCTTACACATTGGGTAACCTTAGGAATATCCAGAAGCCGGTTAATATTGATTCCAACGCTGAATCAATATATCAAAAATATAAAATAAAAAAGAAATATCTGAATGATAAAGGATTCTATTTAGGTAAACCTTCACTCGCCCTGCTTACTGCAAAAATGGACGACAGGAATTCTGTTTCTTACGATGAAATGGATTATTACTCCAATGCAGGCTTATCAGCCTACAGGCCCGAAATTACTATTGAAAAATTGAAAGATCATCCCGGATTCAGCTACAGGCCAAATATTCTATTAATAAGTTATGCCGAGGAGGAAGGGAAAACAATTGTATCCTACTTTAATACGGCAACAGGTGAGCGCAAAAGCTTTAAATGCAAAAAACTCATTCTATGCACCGGAACACTAAGCACCGCAAGGATAGTACTTCGTTCCATGGGTGGGCAGCGTGAGGTAAAGTTACCTTTGCTTTCCGACCCATTCAAGTATTTTGGCATGTTGCAACCTTCTATGTTGGGCGTGCATCTAAATGAGCCGCGTACTGCGTTAGCCCAACTTATGCTCTTCCACGACCCGGAACATACGAATCTTAACGTCAGCGCTGCATCCATTTACAGTTATAGGTCCATGATGCAATTCCGGGCTATTAAAGAGTTGCCCGTTAACTTTAAAGATGGTAGGATATTATTGCAATATTTCCTGCCGGCAGTTTCAGTTATGGGTGTGCATCACCCCGACAGCAGTTCTTCTATAAAGTATGTTGAACTGGTTTCTTCCCCTGATTCTGTTACCAGGGATGCACTTAAAATAGTTTATGATCTGTCATCTGCCGAGTTATCTAAAATCCGCAAACGTGAACGGAAATTTGCGGCTGCTATGCGAAAGTTAGGTTGTTATACTTTAAAAAAGGCAAATCCCGGGTATGGCACAAATGCGCATTATGCCGGTTGCCTTCCATTCAGTGCCTATAAAAGGGATTTCCATCTGCATCCTTCAGGAAGGATATATGGAACTTCGAATGTTTTTGTGGCCGATGGCTCCGGTTTCCGGTATTTGCCCGCCAAAGGAATTACCCTCAGCCTGATGGCTAATGCACATCTTGTGGCATTGCATTCCTTGCAGGATTAGCGCTCTGGTTAGCCTTTGGGGGTGATTAAAATAAATCATGTAATTGAACGTCTTTAGGTAAAATACCGCATTCATAGTGCCAATAATTGAAAATATTCCACAGAAGTAATAATTTTCAGATACATCAATAACGGCCAAATGGCAGTCAACTTCAGAGATTAGATGATAAAAGTCATGTTGAAAAAAGTGTGAATAAAAATGTAGTGTACCTACGTAAGCAAGATTGGTTACAATTTTTATCTTTGCATCATTCAGTTAACACAGGAATACACAAATGAAAAAATATCTTGTTATAGCATTGGTCTTCTCTTCGCTTATGGCATGCAAAAATAAGGAAGCAGAGTTGCAACAGCAGGCACAATTGAAAAGCGTAAAGGTGCATGATTCCTTATTGGCATTGAAAAGCCAGGAGCAGGATTCATCAATTACTGCGTACATTAAGTCATTCAATGAAATTCAGGATAACCTTGATTCTATTAAGATAAGGGCCAAGATAATGAGCATGAATGGCAATGGCGAAGGACGTGATAAGAAATCTATGATTATCGCTGACATGCGTTTCATCGGCGACCTGATGATGAAAAATAAGGAAGAACTCGACGCTATGAAAAAGAAACTTGGCGCTTCGGGTGTGAAAAATGCCGAACTGGAAAAGATGATTGCGCACCTTACTGAAGAACTTACTGAGAAAGATGCAGACATATCTGCATTGCAAAGCAAACTTGCAGAAGCGAATGCAAATCTGAAATCGGAAATGAAGAAGTTTAGCGATAGCATGGAGGTGATTAACCACCAACACCAGGTGATAGCTGAACAAAACACAATATACTATGCGATTGGTACAAAAAAAGAATTGATAAATAAAGGAGTGATTATGAAAAAAGGCGGTGTGCTTGGCGTTGGTGCAACCGAGTCGTTAAAGTCAAATACCAACACTTCATATTTTACCAGTGCCGACATGTATAGTATACACACATTGCCCTTGTACAGCAAGGTTGATAAAATCATAACAAATCATCCGTCAGGTTCGTATACAATAAAGGGTGATAAAAAAGTGGATTCACTAATTATCACAAACCAGAAATTATTCTGGAGCGAATCAAAGTTATTAGTAATAGAGGTTAAACAAAAATAGGAATGCGGGAAACAAAAAGTGGTAATAACTTGTCCGGAGGTTTTTTGAATTTAGGAACTTTCTGGCAGGCGCTAACTCTTCTTATATGCGGGGGTGGGATGTGGTCATTATTCACAAGTGGTGAGGCTATCGGCAAAGTAAAAAATAACGATCTCAATCCGAAAGCCGTTGTTGCTGCCAAGAGTTTAAAGGATACTTCAACGGTTAAACTTCCTAAATTTAAAGACAGCGTAATTTTTTCCCCGCTCGAAAAATACGAAGCACAATCTGCAGATTCATTTTTTAATATTCTTGTAAGCAATTCACGTTTCAATGGAAGTGCTTTAATTGCTCATAATGGCAAGGTGCTTTACACAAAGCAGTTTGGGTATTCTGATTTTAAATCGAAGGAAATGCTTACCGATACATCCGAATTCCAGTTAGGTTCGGTGTCAAAGCAGTTTACTGCCGTATCAATTATGATTTTAAAAGAAAGAGGACTGTTGAGTTATGATGATTCAGTTTGTAAATATTTCCCTGATTTTCCATATAAGGGTGTAACTATCCGTATGTGCCTTGACCATCGTTCCGGTTTGCCTAATTATATGTTTACATGCAGTGAAGAATGCAGAGACCAGGCAACATTGATTGATAATATGCAGATGATGGCAATGCTTGCCAAGTATCAGCCTCGCTGCTATTTTAAACCCAACAAACTTTATAACTACTGCAACACAAATTATGCGGTTCTTGCTTCGGTGGTAGAAAAGATTACCGGATACAGGTTTGCTGATTTCCTTCGCAAAAATGTGTTTGAACCTTTGCAAATGACACGGACTTTTATTTATGATAAGTATGATACCGCGATACCTAACAGAGTTACCGGATATAATGCCGGATACCGCCGTGCCGGATTTGATTTCCTGGATGGAATTGCAGGTGATAAAGGTGTGTACTCTACTGTAAACGACTTATTGAAATGGGATCAGGCTTTATATGGAAATAAACTGGTAACACAGGCTACCCTGAAAGAAGCATTCACTCCCCACACTCGCTGGATGGGCAACCGTAGCTACGGTTTTGGATGGCACTTAATGTTATTTGGTGGTGATACCATAGTTTACCACGGCGGATGGTGGCACGGGTTTAACTGCGATTTTATAAGGGATGTAAAGAAGAAAAATACAATCATAGTTCTCAGTAACCATATCAACTGGTGCATAAACCGCAATTGGGAATTACTTGCACTCTTCCGCAGAACTCCACTGGCTCAAATGCCGGATGAGGATAAGGAAGAAGGAACAGCGGGGATGTAATTGCTAGTAATTATTTACCCTCTGCTTTAGCTTGAGGTTTCCCTTGTGTTATCAAATTAAAATGTTGTAGACCTTGTTTTTGGTAGGCAGTAATAACTTGTTTTACAATTTCATATTTAGCATTTCTGTCAGCCTTAATTGTAAAGCGTGGAGGTTTTACATTTTCCTTTTTTGCGAGTTTAGTTTCATACTCTGCCTTAGCATACTTATAAGAATAATTTACCCAATAAGCTAATTCATTAACCTTATTACTATCAATAGGTATTCCGGGAGATTTACTAGTCATATCCTCTCTCTTAGCCGAATCCGAGTCAATATACTCCAGCAGGAACTTCACCGGAACGCAGATGTTATGTATGCTTCCTAATCGCTTCCTTGCCTGAGATATTAATTCCTCATCCAATTTAAATAGTTCCATCATAGCCACAATTACTTTACTTTGAATTGTAGTGTCATTTACGTTTAAGGAAACCTTTCCTGCACTATCAACGGATATAGTTGTGGTAATTTCCCGTAAAGTATCTGGTACACCTACCGGAATGATTACTTTGATTGGTTCTTCAGGGCCTGATTGCAGCTTTTTTACCCAATTTGTATTTGAAGAGGTTAGAATCAAAATAAAGAGTCCTGCTAAACATAATGCTATACTGCTTGCTATTAAAAGGTTTTTTTTCATCTAGCAAATATAAATAATAATATTAAAATAATATACAGGGTTTTATATAATCTGACAGTCTCAGATTACTAATTTCTAATAATTAATTCCTAATTGAACTTTACTCCCCCGTATTCAGCTTGGCATACTTCTCAAGCTCGGTAGGGTCAATGGTAGAAACGATTGTGTAGACCCTGCTTTTTTCTTC
Organism: uncultured Bacteroidota bacterium; assembly: GCA_903901055.1. Taxonomy (GTDB): domain Bacteria; phylum Bacteroidota; class Bacteroidia; order JABEUT01; family JABEUT01; genus JABEUT01. The sequence continues at coordinate 80,599 of CAIUPO010000083.1, read as the reverse complement.
ATTTGGTGCTTCTGAAAAGATATTGGCAATCTCTGTAGACTTCGCATTAAAGAATAACTGTACGTTATAGTTGGCCGGGCGAACATTATATACTTGCTGAACTTGTTGCAATGCATCCATAACCTGCTGACGTGCTTTTGCAGGATCCTGATACATTACATCTAGCCCTTGCCTGTGATAAGTGTAAGCTGCTTTGCGCAAAGGTGCATAATAGCTTTCATCGAGTAAATTGTTTACAAGCCAGTAGCGGGTTTGGTCGCCATCCTGCGGATTCCAGCCTTTTTCACCGGCATTCTGTGCATTAACAACAACAGTCTGGGCTTTCAGATAATAAGGAGTTCCTCCATTCATCGAGTAGGTATCGTAATCCGTTCCAATAATCATGTAGGCGTAAAATGCGAGCATCGAAGTAAGGTTGTCAGAATAAGTATTACTGTTGAAAAGCATTGGTTGATTCAACTGATATACGATATGCACGTTATTGTCCTGCATGTTCATCTGAACACTGTTAAACGACGATTTGTAAACAGGCCTCCGCGACTGTATCTGCATAGTTGCACTAAAATCGCTGGGGGAGTTCATGGCCGTAATGTTTATAAAAATGCTGCAGTCAATCCTTTCCGTGGGCATGATATTGTCGTTGGTCCATTTGTTGTTGTTCATGAACTGATAGATAGCATCTTTCAGATTCCTGAACAAGGTCTGTGCCGCTGCATCCTGTATCTGAGGCGATACCACATCTACCGTACAGTTTAATTCCTGTGCATTGGAAACCTTTGCCAGCAATGAACTCAGGGCAAGTAAAAGGACAAAAACTATTTTTTTAAACATGCTATAATATACGTTACAATATCGGCTGCTACTTCAATCTTAGGCTTTAACTCAAAATTAGTAGTTTTATTTCGTTTGTCAATAATAGTAATTTTATTGGTATCTCCGCCCGGTCCCGCTCCTTTTGTGCGCATGGAGTTTAATATGATAGCATCCAGATTTTTCTTTTTCAGTTTAACCGATGCATTTTTAACTTCATCGTTTGTCTCCAGTGCAAAGCCAATTAACAACTGATTTGCCTTTTTCTTTTTTCCAAGTTCGGCAATTATATCCGGGTTTTGGACAAGTTCCAGTTGGATAGAGTCACCGCTTTTTTTTATTTTTTCTTTTGCTGTAGTTGCCGGTTTATAATCTGCCACCGCGGCAGACATTACAGTTATATCACTGCCATTAAAAGCCGTTACAGATGCATCATACATTTCCCGGGCAGAAGTTACAGCAATCGTTTTAATAGAGGTATTTGCAGTACTAATTTTCACCGGGCCATGAACCAGTGTTACAGATGCTCCTTGTTTGGCAAGTTCTTCGGCAATGGCAAACCCCATTTTGCCTGAAGAATGGTTCCCGATAAAGCGTACCGGGTCTATGGCCTCGTACGTTGGCCCTGCAGTAACCAATGCTTTTTTACCGTATAAAGGCAACCCTTTTGCAATGGTTTCATTAAGGAATCGGATAATATTTTCCGGTTCAGCCATACGTCCTTCCCCATGCAAACCGCTAGCTAGTTCACCTTCTTCCGAAGGAATAATAAACCTGTTTTGTTTGGTCAAAAGGGCAATATTTTTTTTAATCGATTCGCTTGAATACATCTCCCTGTCCATTGCCGGGGCTATGTAGATTGGGCATGATGCAGAGAATAAAGTGGCAAGTAAAAGATTATCGCATAAGCCCAGGGCAAGCTTTCCGATGGAATTAGCAGAAGCAGGTGCAAGGATTATTAAATCAGCCCAGTTTGCAAACTCAACATGGTTATTCCATGAACCATCGGGTGTACTGAAATCAATTAAAACGGGATTGTTTGAAAGGGCAGAGAAGGTGAGGGGTGCTACAAAATCTTTTGCCGAAGGAGTCATAATAACTTTTACTTCAGCCCCTGCTTTAGTTAAAAGGCGTAATAAAAAAACAGCTTTGTAAGCGGCTATGCTGCCGGAAACTCCTAATACAATTTTTTTACCTTGTAACACGGTAAATAGATATAAGCTATAAGATATGAGCTATAAGATATTCGCAAATCCTGCTTTTAGCTTATATCTTATAGCTTATATCTCATATCTGAGAAAATTATTCTTTCTTATCGTCGGCCATGCGGTAATAGATCTTACCGTCTATGTATTCTTGTACAGCAATGGATGATGGCTTCGGGAAACGCTCATACATTCTTGAAATCTCAATTTGTTCTACGTTTTCATAAACCTCTTCAAGGGTATCGGTTTTGGTTGCAAATTCTTCCAGTTTGCTATCCAGTTCTTCTTTCATTTCCGAGCTGATTTGGTTAGCACGACGTGAAATAATACAAATGGTTTCATACACATTTCCTGTTTGAGATTCAAGTTTCCTTACATCTCTGGTAACGGTAGATTGAGGCGCACTGCTCTTTTTATAGTCCATGGTTGTTGATTTGTTTAATTTTTAGTTTTTAACTGGCCCTTTAATTTTACAGAAGTATCATATAGGTTCTGAGCATCTTTCAGAAAATCGCTTTTAGGGTAAGAATCTACAAATTTAAGGTAAGCATCAATTACAGCCTGAAAGCGGTCGCTTTTCCGGTTGTCAACACTGTTGATTGCATATTTATAATCTGCTTCAATTATCAGGTAACCGGCCTCTTCATCATAGCGGCTGTTTGGATATGACTTAACATAATTGGTAAGTGAAATACTGGCAGCATGATAATATTGGGTGGTATAATACAACTTCGAAATTTCAAAATATTTTTTCTCAAGCTTTGAACGCATCATGTCCATATAATGGTTGGCCTCCTTCACACGGGTGCTGCTGGGGAAATTATCAATAAATGCCTGGAATGCGTCAATGGCTTTTTTGCAATCAGTCTGATCCAGGTTATAGGCAGGTGATTCCATATATTCGCAGTAAGCATGCATAAAGTCACACTCTTCAGCCCTTTCTGTGTGCGGGAAAGTATGGTAGTAATTGGCAAAATAAAATCCAGCCATCACAAAATCATTTAAACGGAAATTGGTATATGCGTAGTAATAGTAAATATCCTGTTCCTTATCGGTACCTCTGTATACAGTAATCAGACTCTCGAATAATGGTAAAGCTTTCAGGTAGTTTCCTGCTTTATAGTAAGCAATGGCAGCGTTGTACCTAACCTCACTATTGGTGCTTTTCTGTATTTTTTTGTAGTCGCCTCCGCAGGATGCTAAAAGCATAACCCCACAGACTACTACTGTGAAACGCATTGTATTAATAAATCCCGGCATTACTTTTCTTAAAAGACTTGCAAAGGTAGAAAAAAAATCAATATTAGGGGTTAAATAATGTTAACGCCCACAATACTTAAGACTTACAACTGAAATTTACATCATTGGATGGTCCGCTGTCTTTTGTTTATTGAATTTGATCCCAATAAACAGCTCCGTTGTACCGGTGCTATACTTATTAATATCAGTTAACGGATAATCATAAGAGAATCCTATTGTAAGGTTTTGCTGATAAGTATATCCTATCATTGCATAAGCCGCATCAAGGGTACGGTAACCTGCGCCAATCCAAACTTTGTGTGAGTACAAAACCCTTGCACCTAAATCAAATTGCGGTGGGGCAGGGTTTACATATTTTGCTACCACACAAGGCTCTAAACTGAAATTAGTGCCAAGGTCAAAATTATATCCTGCTGTTGCATAAAAGTGGGTTACCATTTCATCATTTGCATCAGCAAACGAGTTTAGTTTAGCTTTGAATGGAATGATTTGCGGCGCTGCAATTCCAACGTAAAATTTGGAACTATACAAATAAACTCCCGCAGCAAAATCCGGAACTATGGCAGATTCAAACTGATTAACCAAAGCCTGATCATTTTGCTGAACAAGGGTAATAGCCTGCCCGTCTACTGCAAATTGAAGTATACCTGCGGCAAGCCCTAAAGATAAATTCAGGTCTTTAGTCAACTTCATGTGGTAGGAGTAGGCTGTTGTAAAACCGGTACGCCTTGTAGGTCCTGTAATATCTGTGAAAACATAGGTGCCTATACCGATATGTTGCTTGGTAATCGGGCCATCCAGCGTAAGTATATAGGTACGCGGAGCGTCAGTGATACCCATCCATTGAAAGCGATTGTCTGACTTGATATCAAAATAAGGCTGTGTTCCTGCCACTGCCGGATTCATGGAAAAATCATTCAGCATATACTGGCTATATAAAGGCAACTGCTGTGCTTTCAGGCCGCAACAGGTTGCTAACAGCGCTAGCGAGAGTAATTTAATTTTTTTCATGGTTAATCAGTTTATCTCATTATGGTTAAAGGTCCGGTCAATGCATTCGGGAATCTCGGGTCATTCAGTTTTACTATGTAGTAGTAAGTCCCAACAGGCAATGGTTTGCCATTGTATTCGCCGTTCCATGGTGTATAATTTCCTGTTGATGTGAATAATAATTCACCCCAGCGGTTATAAACTTCTACAACAATGTTCGGAAATTCGCCTGCAAACGGCAATACCCAAGTGTCATTCGTTCCATCGGCATTAGGAGAGAATCCATTAGGAACAACAACGCCCGCTTCAACAAAGATAGTTACGGTATCCGTTGCCGTACATCCGGCGGAATTTTTCACAACTACTGTATATATTGTTGTAACAGTAGGTGTGGCAGCCGGATTTGAAATCAAGCTGTCATTAAGGGTAACACCAGGGTTCCAGAAGAAGTTAGAACCACCCGGTCCTGTTGGGGAACCACCAAGGGTAACTGTTCCCGAACCGACTATTATCTGATCAGGTCCGGCATCGGCGGATATGGCAGGTGCCATTATCACGGTAATACTACTGGTATCAAAACAAGTACCATTTTCAACTACTAAAATGTATGTGGTTGTGTCATTACTTGGGTTAACAATAACTACCGACGTGTCTTTAATAAGAACCATTCCCGGCATTTGGAACCATTGGTAAGAAGTTGCATTAACACTACCTGTTCCATTTAAAATCACGGTTGAATTATGACAGATAACGGTATCTTTTCCTGCATTGGCAAATACGGATGAATCATATCCAACTTTCATGGAATCGATTAATGTACAACCATTCGAATCTTTAATAGTAACCGTATAAGAACCCGGTAAAATATTTGTCAGATTCTGTGTTGTGCTGCCATTCGACCAGTTGAAAGTATATTGAGGAGTTCCACCTGAAACAGTTAATGCGATAGAGCCATTGTTTGTACTGTTACATGATGCATTTGTAACAGCATTCGTTTCAGCTAGTGCCGAAGCAGGTTCTGAAATAGTTACAGTAGATGTAAAGGAACATCCGTTGGAATCTTGCACCAAAACAGTATAAGTACCTGCTGAAAGTCCTGTTGCTGTTGCACTTGTTTGTCCGCCCGGTGCCCATGTGTAAGTATATGGTGTTGTTCCGCCGGAAGCAGTTACTGTTGCAGTTCCACTGTTAGAACCAAAACATTGAATATTGGTGAATGCTGTTATGGACCCTGTAACACCACTTCCACCTACGTTGGCAACCGCTGTGGATGTACAACCGTTAGCATCGGTAACGGTTATTGTGTATGAACCACTTCCAAGGCCACTAATGGTTGATGTTGTTCCACCACCCGGATTCCATGAATAAGTATAAACTCCTGTGCCACCACTTACAGTCACAGTAGCAGAGCCTGTATTATTAGAGCATCCTGAACTGGTGGTGCTAGTTGTAAGCGATAGCGCATTTGGTTGTGTAATTGTTATAGTTGAAAATTGGTTACAACCCGCATTATCTGTAACCACGGCAGTATACGTACCTGCGCTTAATCCCGTAATTGTAGCAGTTGTTCCACCACCCGGATTCCACAAATAAGTATAAGGTGAGGTTCCTCCGCTAGCCGTTACAGTTGAAGTACCTGTGTTGCCTCCATTACATAATATATCCGTTCCGGACATTGTTATACTTAAAGTTGAGGTATTATGAACCGTAATGGTATCTACCTGGTTACATCCGTTGTAGTCGGTTACAGTAACCGTATAAACACCTGAACTCAGGCCTGTTGCAGTTGCTGTTGTTTCAGCAGAAGGACTCCAGTAATAAGTGTATGGCGCTGTTCCACCACTCACAGTAACTGTAGCTGTTCCATTATTGCTGCTACATGCTGCTGCAGTTGAAGTTAGGGTTGTTGTTATTGCGGGTGGCTGCGAAATAATAACCGCAGATGATAGTGAGCAACCATTTGAATCGGTTACTGTAATGGTATAAGTACCTGCACTAAGCCCGCTTATAGATGCAGTAGTATTTCCCGGAGGAGTCCATAAGTAAGTGTATGGTTTCGTACCTCCGCTTGGGGTAACTGTCGCACTTCCATTTGTTAGTCCATTGCATGAAATATCTTTCAATGTTGAAATAGGAGCCATCAATTGCTGTGGTTGGGTTATTACAACTGCAACCGTGTTGTTACAACCATTCTTATCTGTCACTAAAACAGTGTATGTTCCGGCAGAAAGCCCGGTTACCGTTGCAGTAGTTTGCCCGCCCGGATTCCATTGGTATGTATAAGGAGCAGTTCCACCGGAAGGTGTTATTGTTGCACTTCCGTTTGCATCTCCGTTACACTTCACATTAGAGGTTGAAGTTACAGCAAGATTAATGCTGCTTATAGTTGTAACCGTAATTGTATTGGTGGCAGTGCACCCATTATTATCGGCTACAATAACAGTATAAATACCTGCACTTAAGCCGGTAATTGTTGCCGTTGTTTGTCCGCCCGGAACCCATAAATAGGTGTAAGGACTTGTTCCTCCGCTTGCAACTACGCTTGCTCTACCTGTATCATTTCCGCAAGTTGTTGATTTTTGAGACATAACCGTAGTTATGGCCGAAGGCTGGGTTATGGTTACTGTTGTAGTTTGAATACATCCATTATTGTCGGTTACTGTGATTGTATAAGTTCCGGCTGAAAGTGTAGAAACAGTTGCAGTCGTATATCCACCCGGATTCCATAGATAAGTGAATGGTGCCGTGCCTCCTGATGCACTTACGGTTGCACTTCCTTGACCTCCATTACATTTCGGGTCAGTAACATTTGAGACATTTGCCGTAACAGGTGCTGGCTGGGTAACTGTAACACTGGCAGTGCCTGTACAACCATTGTTGTCGGTAATTGTTACCGTATATGTTCCTGCACTTAATCCTGATACGGTAGCAGTTGTTTGCCCGCCTGGATTCCAAACATAAGTATAAGGTGCTGTTCCTCCACTCGCTGTTACTGTGGCAGTACCGGTGCTTCCACCATTACATAATACTCCCGTGCTTGTTGCTGTACCAGTAACAGGTGCCGGTTGTGTTATGGTAACAGTGGTTGTTGTAATACATCCGTTGGCATCGTGAACAGTAACCGTATAAGTTCCTGCTGAAAGGCCGGAAACACTTGCTGTAGTTTGTCCTCCGGGATTCCATAGATATGTGTAAGGTAATGTTCCGCCGCTTACCGCAACTGTGGCGCTTCCTGAGCTACCTCCGTTGCATTTTTCATTGGTTTGTAGACTGTCTTTTACAACCGGTGGGTTTATTGCAGTTATTATTGCTGTTGATGTTCCCGAACAGCCATTGGCATCGGTCACTGTAATAGTATAAGTACCCACACTTAATCCTGTAGCAGTTGCAGTGGTTTGTCCTCCGGGTGTCCATAAATAAGTATATGGAAGAGTACCTCCGGTTGCACTTGCTGTTGCTGTTCCGTTGTTGCTTGAACAGGTTGTTTTAGTATTAGTTGTGGTAACAACTATTGGCACAGGCTGAGTAATTGTAACAGAAACGGTGCTTAAGCAACCATTATTATCAGTTATAGTAATAGTATATGTTCCTGCTGATAAGGTTGAAACCGTTGCGGTAGTTTGACCGCCCGGGCTCCATGAGTAAGTATAAGCAGGTGTACCACCTTTAATACCAATAGTGGCACTTCCCAAACCACCATTACATTTTGGGTAGATTATTGAGCTTATTGAATCTCTTACAAGAGTTGGTTGGGTAATGGTAACAAGGGCAGGGGTGGAGCAACCATTATTATCAGTAACTGTAACTGTATAGTTTCCGGCACTAAGCCCTGTGGCTGTAGCTGTCGTTTGTCCGCTAGGGCTCCATAAATAAGTATATGGAAGAGTTCCTCCGCTTGCTGAAACTGTTGCACTTCCCGTGTTTCCTCCATTACATAACACATTTGTTTTATTCGATATGGATGTTGTAACACCCGATGAGTTTGCAACCGTGGCTGTAGCATTTATATTACATCCGTTGGCATCTGTAATAGTTATAAAATAAACTCCTGCACTAAGCCCCGTAGCTGTAGCAGTGGTTTCTGATGAAGGTGTCCATAAATAAGTGTAAGGTGATGTACCACCGGTAACTGTAACAGTAGCTGTTCCGTTACTATTTCCGCAGGTAGCAGAGGTGGATGTGGTTGTTGCATTTAATGCTGCAGGTTGTGTAATTGTAACGGTTGTAGTTCCAACGCAACCTTTATTATCGGTAACTGTAACAGTATAGGTTCCTGCACTTAAGGTGCTTACGGTTGCAGTTGTATAACCTCCCGGATTCCATGAGTAGGTATAGGGCGAAGTTCCGCCCGCTACAGTAATAGTTGCACTTCCTGAAGTTCCTCCATTGCATTTTTCATTCGCATTAATAGTGCTTGTTACAGTTGGGCCTCCTGTATTTACAAGGGTATAAGTTGCAGTTATAACGTTACATCCTGCATCATTTACGGTAACAGTATAGGTGCCTGCACTTAAGCCCGTTGCTGTTGCAGTAGTTTGTCCGCTTGGGTTCCAAACGTAAGTATAAGGAGGGGTACCACCGGTAACAGTTATGGTTGCACTTCCGTTACTGTTGCCGCAAGTTGGGTTAACTTGAGATTGGGTATAGGTAATTGAAGAACATGCATTACAACTGCTATACTGCCAGTAAATTCCAAGAGCAGTAATAAAGAAACAGTCACTTGTATTGTTTGTGTAAGAATTATAGGTTATCGAAGCCTGGCAAGCAGTTAAATTGGCAGTCGAGTTGATTGCATTAAAATTCCAGAAGTTATTATTAAAAGTCTGTGAAGTACCATTAAATGTTTCCGTATTTGTTCCTCCATTCACGTTGCTTTGCATGTCACCGTATATTCCAAAACCGGTAGCGGCAATACTTGATGTACATGCCGTAATACCTGTTTCGGTTACATTAATAGGTGCGCCGGTAGAATTGGAAATATCACCATCCCAAAGCGAAATATTCCCACTATAAGTAGCAGCAGGATCAACATAAATGATAATTAAAGTAGCTCCATCTACTTCATAACCTTCATTGGCAAAGCCCGGAAGATCAACAGTATATGCTCCATTGCCCGATATCATAGCGGTAACATCACAACGGTAAGAAGCCGTACCGGTTTCTCCCCAACATACGGATGGGGCAGTGCCTATAATAGTAGACGCTATAGTGCTGTTTGCAGCAGCAGGGTTGGTTATATCAACAGAGGTGGCAGGAGCCGTTCCTTCTGTATAAGAAGCTCCATAATAAACATACGCTTTTTGTACGGTGAAACCTACAGGTAATCCTGCTATGTTAAGTGTGGTAGGGAAACCCGTACCAACAGTTGCTGTGTAACGTGTAGTGGTTTGTACAGATGCCTGAACATAGTTCATTCCGCATAAGTTCTGCTGAACGTAGCTTTGTCCAAGGGCACTATTGCCATCACCTGTTTTAGGTGAAGAATTGAGAACACTTTTTGCTGCAGAAAAATTAATTCCATCATGCATCCCCTCTTTACAGGTTAGGCATTTGGTTTGTCCTTCCACCAGCGTGAAAGTAAGCAGGGTGAATGATAAGTACAGTAGAATTTTTTTCATAGACTCTAAAAAGTTATTAACAAATAGTTTGTTCGGTTCTAAGAAGTTAGGCTACCCAAAAGGTCTTATTGGGATTGCGAATGTCCGGATTTTTTGGCTGCCGAATCATTTTTTCAATGATTAATTGTTGATAAGTCATAGACTAAACCTATTTTAAGTGATGTTTTTAGATGTAACTACTAGATATTCAATATGTAGTGGTTGGAGATATTTGAAAAAGGGAAGAGTTGAGGTTATAATAAGTTGTCAGGGGTTTGCTTGTTAAATTAATCTACATTTGCACGCTTTTTCAGCAATAAGCTTTGTCAGAAGTTCATAAAGATTCAGGAATTAATCGAATAACAGCAGCAGGGTTGGTAATCACCCTTGGCATTGTTTATGGCGATATTGGTACGTCACCATTATACGTTTTACAAGCAATTGTAGGAGAAGCTTCGCCGTCGGCAGAAGTGATTTTAGGTGCTCTTTCGTGTATCTTCTGGACACTTACAATACAGACTACTTTCAAGTATGTATTTTTAACCCTCAGGGCTGATAATAAAGGCGAAGGTGGAATTTTTGCATTATATGCCCTTCTAAGAAGAACTAAGCGGAACTGGCTTATTATCCCTGCTATAATAGGAGGTAGCGCCCTGCTTGCCGACGGAATTATTACTCCTCCAATTAGTGTTGCATCAGCTATAGAAGGGCTGCAAAAAATTAATCCAACAATTCATACTGTACCTATCATCGTAGTAATTCTGTTTTTGCTTTTTGTTTTCCAACGTTTTGGCACCCGCAGCGTAGGTGTTCTGTTTGGTCCTATTATGGTAATTTGGTTTTCCATGATTGGCGTTTTAGGTATTAGTAGTTTGGTGCATAATCCTGATATATTAAAAGCGTTTAACCCTTATTATGCCTATGTGCTTCTTGTCCATCACCACCAGGGATTCTGGCTGTTGGGTGCTGTGTTCCTTTGTACCACGGGTGCAGAAGCTCTTTATTCCGACCTGGGGCATTGCGGAAGAAAAAATATACGGGTAACATGGGGTTTTGTTAAAACAACTTTGATTTTAAGCTATTTCGGTCAGGGGGCGTGGTTGCTTCATCAAAATCCGGCTACATTAACTAGCGAAAGTCCTTTTTATGCCATGATGCCCTCCTGGTTTCTTATAAGTGGTATTATCATTTCAACGGCTGCTACCATTGTTGCAAGCCAGGCTCTTATTAGTGGTTCGTATACCCTAATAAATGAAGCTATGCGGCTAAACTTCTGGCCAAAAGTGAGGGTCGTTTTCCCGACAAATGCAAGGGGCCAGCTATACATTCCTTCCATAAACTGGATGCTTTGCGCAGGCTGTATAGGAGTAGTGTTTTATTTCGAGAAATCGGAGAATATGGAAGCTGCTTATGGGCTGGCTATTATTCTAACGATGATGATGACATCTATTTTATTGAGTTATTACCTTTACCTGAAACGTTTCCCGCAAGTGCTGATAATAGCTTTGCTGGCGCTTTTCCTTAGTGTTGAAATTTCTTTTTTAGTTGCCAATCTGGCTAAGTTTCCGCACGGTGGCTGGATTACCTTGCTTATTGCCTCCGGACTTATTTGTGTAATGTTTACCTGGTTCAGGGCAAGGCGTATTATGAACCGCTATACGGACTTTGTTAAACTGAAAGATTATTACCAATTACTGATGGACCTTGGTAACGACAAGGAGATTCCAAAATTTGCCACCCATCTTATTTATCTTACCAGTGCCAATAACGAAGAGGAAGTAGAAAGCCGCATCGTTTATTCTATATTCCAAAAGTTCCCTAAACGGGCCGATGTTTATTGGCTTGTACACGTTAATGTGGAAGAAGAACCTTATACCATGGAGTATACCGTTAAAGAACTTATTCCTAACAGGCTTATCCGTATCGATTTTAATTTGGGATTCCGTGTTGATCCACGTGTAAATATGCTTTTCCGCAAAGTGGTTGAAGACCTTGTGCGCAATAAAGAGGTGGATATTATCAGCCGTTATGAATCACTAAGTAAAGAAAACGTTATCGGCGATTTCAGGTTTGTGGTTATAGAACGTTTCCTGTCGTATGAAAACGACTTGCCTTTCAGCGAAGAGGTAATTCTTGGAATATATTTCCTTCTTAAGCACCGAAGCCTTTCCGATGCCAAGGCATTTGGTTTGGATACCAGTTCGGTTACCGTTGAAAAAGTGCCTTATATTATTGCCCCGGTGAATGATATCCCGCTTAAGCGGATAGAATAGGGGAGTATTTCCTATTTATTGTGTGCGTATTTTTTAAGAAACTCTCTAACGGGCATTCCACCCAGATAAAGTTCTTCGGGAACTACTTTTCCATTATAAACCCTTACATCCAGGTAAACTGAATCTACTTTTGCTTCAACCCTGTACATATCTGATGCAAGAGGGGCAAGGTTTTCATTCATATAATACCTTTCAAACGGGAAATTAATTCTTGCACCGCTGTAGGATGAAACATAATCTAAGGTTGTTGCAAAATTATCGTTCAACTCGCCTTTATTTACACTGACTTTTGAAACGTAAGCGAAACCGGCTGAATCTACTTTTAAATAGGCATAAACATTCTGTCCGCTTTTAAGATTAGAGTCAGCATAGGCATTGTCAATATTGCCCTGGTTGAAATTTAACTGGACATACTTTCCACGGAAAGCATCACTGGGGTCAACACGCTCGCATTTAAACCTGTATAGTTTCCCTTTATTCAAAACAGTAGTATAGGTGTGAATCATATAAACAGGCACCCCGATGAATAAAACCATCAGGAGGGAGAAGATGAGTATGCGTAGTTTTTCCCTATCCATTTTTCTTTTGTTTTCTTAAAAGGAAATAGTTCACAGCTAAAAAACCTGATCCAAGTAAAATAAATATGATGCCTTTCATTAGAAATCCTGCATCGCTCGATATGAAACGTACTGCAATCAATATGGAAAGGAAAAGCATTCCGGCATTTACCAGGCTTATTCTGTCAAGTTTAATTCCATTATAGATGTAGTAAATACCGTACCCGAGTATAAACAAATTACAGAGAATTGTTATAATTAAAAAATCAGTCGAAAGATGGGCAAGCATAACTCCAATGCCAATTATAATGGGAAAAACCAAAGGGAAGTAATTGATTGCAATTTTCTTTTTGAATCTCTTAAATGTGAGGGCGGCGGAAGCAGCCAAAAACATAGATCCGCTTAAGTACAGTATCAAATGCGTGGCACGGTGGTGTACCGAGTTATGATAATAAAACCAGTAAGAATGTGTAAAGTCACCCCAATAGCCTTTAAAGGTGCAGCAAATTCCTAAAAGGAAAATGGTTGTAATGCCTGCAACCTGCATAGGTTTTTGCCAAAGTGACGATGTGTTGTCGTAAAATAATTTACCCAATGCATAAACTATAGTTGCTAAACAAGTGTAATAAAACAAAGAGGATAATCCGGAGGTAAACGTTAGGAAACCAAAATAGGAAAGGAATAGAGGTACAGAAAAAACCCATCCCAAAATATTTCCTCTTGCAGTAAAGCGGGTTTTATCAATATTTTTGAATAAAAATGGTACAACAGCTAAGGCAAGAAGCAGAAATATTATTTTATTGATGGTGAAAAAATCATCCGAGGTTGACATCCACCTGAAAAACTCCATCGAGTTGAATGACCACCAGGAAAGCAATATCATGTATAAAGAAAATACAAGTACAGTATTGGCAAGATACAACAACGGGAGGGTAACAAGAATCCATATAAGAAGGAGTTCGCTCAGAGTTCCTCCCATGTTATAAATCTGGCCGGTCAAACCTATTGCTGCGCCTACCATAAGGAAAAGAAACCCGGAAGCGCCTTCCATCCAGCCAATAGAAGTGCGTTTGCGGAAATATGCATATCCAAAAACCAATTCTGCGGCAATAAGCGGAATAAAAGTAATTATGGTTCTTGTTAATCTGGAGTATTCATCCCAGTTGTATGCAAAAAGCAGGATGATACCCAAGCCAATCAGTATGGAACCCAGTATAGCCGAAATTATAAAAATAAGGTTTCGCGAGCTATTTTTTTCAGGCTCGCCATAATGATTGCGCAGTTTGGACGCTGCCTCTTCTGTCAGGAGTCCCTTTTCTACAAGTGAAGGTAATTCTTCATATAACCAGCTTATCTCTTTATCTCTACCCATGCCTAATGATAATGTAAATGTAGTTCATTTAGGAACGTTTCCGCTACACTTGTGGGAATTTAAAGCTTAATAAGTGTTAAATGGATAATGAATAAATTGGATTGTAATGGTTTATGGTTTTTTGGGAATGGCTTACCCAACGTATGGCATATTTTGTGCGTTTAGTAGTATTGAAACCCTTGTAAAAGGGAAAAAACTGTTAAAATCACAAAAAATAGTTTGGGATTCAAATAAGTTACTATTTTTGCAATTTAATATACATATACTATTGAACATGCGTACAACAACTTTGAAAGTTTCTAAAAATCTGGCATTAGCTGCAATCGGTGTTATGCTTGGTTTTTCCGCATCCTCACAGGATATTCACTTTTCCCAGATCTTTGAAAATCCCCTTTCTCTGAATCCTGCATTATCAGGCGCTTTTACGGGTAATTTTTATGCCGGGATTAACTATAAGAACCAATGGAGCAGCGTGGCTAACGGTAACGGATACACCACCATGGCAGGCACAATGGAATTTCATAACATGTTAAAAAACTGGGGCAATGGTTACCTTTCTCCTGGTTTTTCAATTTATGATGACCAGTCAGGTGATGCGCATATTGGTGTTTTTCAAGTTGATTTTACACTTGCCAGTGGTATTTATTTAGACGACAACAATTGTCTTTCGGCAGGGCTTCAGGCTGGCTGGGCTCAGCACAGCATTCAACTTGCAGGATTGCAATGGGACGAACAATATCAGAATGGCTTATACAGCGCAAATAACCCTACAGGAGAAGGTACTTTGATTTCAAACTCATTCTCTTATGCTGATTTTTCCGGAGGTATAGCTTATCACTATGGAACCGGACAAACCAATATGTCATCAAATGATGCAATCAGGGCAAGCGCTGGTGCAGCTATGTATCACGTTAATCAGCCAAACATGTCTTACTACGGACAAAGCTATCCAGGCTCAAGTTTATATATGAAATACACAGGCTTTGCTAATATGCAAATTGGTGTAAGCAACACTAACCTGAGCGTAATGCCGGCTATTGTTTATTTAAAACAAGGCCCTGCATGGGAATTTGACGCAGGTGTAAAACTACGTTATACCCTTAACCCTGAAAGTAAATACACCGGAACTCACAAAGGAACCGCGCTTGACTTAGGTGTTTACTACCGTGTAGGCGATGCTGCAATTGCAATTGTAGGCCTTGAATATGGTAACTATGCACTCGGTATCAGCTACGACTTTAATACTTCAGCCCTTACAACTGCTTCTCATGGTGCTGGAGGTTTTGAATTATCTCTCCATTTCCTGAATGTTAATCCATTTATTCAACAATCAGGTGCAGGTGCTAACCACGCAATGTTCTAAACAAAATATTTCTTGAAATGAAAAAGGGGCTTCAAAGCCCCTTTTTTATTTACTCTTTCACCACTTCAACATTTATTCCGGGGATTATTTTCGCGCCGTTCAGTTGTGTCTTTACCGCAACATTCTGAATTATGATATGGCTGCCAACCATCATTGCTTTAAATAAAGATTTCATTTCATCGGTAAACAAACCGCTACTGGAATTAAAGAGTCTTAATCGTCCATTTACCATGAGCACTATTTGAAAGCGAATTACAGTGGCAGCATAATTGCATCCGCATGTGGTTAGTCCAACAGTAGCAAGCAGTTTTGGTTTTGAAATTTGGATATCCCCTGACAAACCTGCAATGCAGGCACAACATTCGGTAGGTAAGGGTTCGCTGGTAGTTCCTTTTCCTGCTTCTTTTGTATTCTGTGCCAACAACGGTTTACAGAAACAAAAAGCACAGAAAACAAGAAAAATCAGGGTGCTATTTTTATAGCTGGTATGCATTCAGATTTATAAAAATCAGAATCAAAGATAAGAATTTACTCCCCGTCCCGTTGCTTTAAAAGCAGGGCTATCATTTGGTTTTGTTTGTCAATCAGGCGGCTTTTAATATCATAATCCTGCTCCTGCGATTTTGCAAAATGTGGTTTTAGTAATTCTGACTTTAAGCCTGCTATATCTTTTTCAAGTTGTTGCATTCTCGGTGTGGATGCTTGTTTTGATGGTACTCCCATAAATTTGGTTCGTTTATTTATGTGTAAGGTACGCTTTTAAATTATGAAACACTCATCTCTTATATCGCATCTCTTATATCTGCTTTAAAAGCACCTTCCTATCCCCACTACAAACCTGTATTGGAAATAACTCGAGAGGTTATTATAAACCCCTGCATTATATTCAAATGTATTTATAAGTAAAGGCATATCAAATCGTATTGTCAATGGCTTTACTAATTGCAAGGGTCCCCACTTTTGAATGGTAAGCGTTGCACCAACTCCTGCATCCGCCAATATATTGGTAAACTCAAGCGGTAGGTGTTCGTAGCTTGGGGTTGTAAGATTAATCGTTCCTGCATCTCCAAACAGATAGGTGGTAATTGCAAAAGTATTCCGCAGGAATCGAGGGTTGAAATGTAACAGGTGGTTGAATTCCAACTCAGCATTTACCGAAGCACCGGTATTTCCGTAATATGAGAACAACGGCGTTCCTTTCGAATCAGCTGATGCAAGCGTATATCCTGAATAACCACGCACATTCAGCCCTCCGCCTTGCTGATAATAATTTAATGCGTAACCATAACTGGCTATACTTGCAGGAATAATGCCCGCAGCTCGTGTAAATTGGTTGTCGGACATTTCCTCAGGATTAGCGCCTGTCATATATAGTGCAGACTCGGTAGGGGTGTTGCTGCCTGCCCCGTATTGTGCAAAGACACGCGTTTTAAGAACCAGTTTTTTGAAAATGGTTTGAGAGTTCAACCATGTAAATGAAGATTGATTAAAACTGTAATCATTAGTTAAAACGGAACTCTTAAACCTGAATTCATAAGAACCCTTTCCATAGTTGGAATAGTGGTAATCGTGCTTCATTCCCAATGTAAGCGTGTTGTTATACATTTTGTATTGCCATGTCGGGATAAGATTGCCGGTTATATTTTCATACATGTGTGGAATAAGGTCATATAGGCTGTCCCATGAATATGGACGGTACATAGCTTTTAATTGGGCATAGAAAGTGTTTTTAAGTGAATTGTCTTTCACCTGGAAAAGCACCTTGGCTTCATTCAATCCATCCAAACTTTGTACATATAAATTTATCGAGGAATTCTTAATTAACTTGTCAGTTGGTGTCTGGTAATCGAGCATAAATGCCGCAGCCTGATTATCGTTTTTATGAGGAGTTTCAGTTCCGGCAATACCTTCACCAAGATGGCTGTTGAAATAAACCGTGGCATTCAAATTGTTTTTAAAGAGCATATAATCCCCCCTTATGTGGAACCCTATTTGCACGCCGTCATACGAATTATACCATAGCGAAGGCCCGATAAAGGCCTCGTAGTTGGCCCAATCAGGCGTGTTGGCAATCTTCGAATCGAAATAATATTTAATCGGGAATGGCTTGGTATTATTAAGCATGTTAAGGTCTGCAAGGCGGTGGGTGGTATCAATTTGCACTTTTGAAATACCGCTTGCTATAGTTACTGTCGCCGTATAGGTAGGTTGTACCTTTCCCCAGCCAATCCAGCGCGGCAGGGTAGTTGCATCTGTCTTTTTCTGGAACCATCCATTCGGAATATAATAGTTGTGAAGGCTACCATCTTTGGCTGTAACCGTAAAATCAATTGGCATTTGCATTTCTCCATGACGCTTAAACGTTATCAGGTATTGGCCCTTCTCTTTTCCCTTTCTGACGCAGCTAACGCCATAGTCAATTGTTTTAGCTGTGTTTAACCATTCATCAAAAAACCAGGTCATATCTGCATGAACAAATTGTGTGATGGAATTCCTGAAATCATTCAAATAAGGATGGCAGAATTTCCACTGGTTGAAATAGTGCTGCATGGCTTTAAAGAAAAGGGAATCGCCCAATGTGTATTGCAAATTATATAACATAGTGGCAGTCTTAAAATAGACCTGCCCATAACCGCCATCATGTCCTATTGCACTACTGAAATCATCCGATTGGGTATTTAGTGTAACATCTTTAAATCCCAGTCGCGCGGCGCCTCTTGCGGCAAATAACTTGCCATAATAATTTTCGGTAAAATCACCAATCCCCATATTATTATTCATCAAATAACCGAAATAAACTTCCTGAATCACAACCGGGTCTTCCCGGTAATACTCTCGCACATATTTACTTGCAGGCGGATAGGATACTTCATAAGGCCCGTCAATTTTTTGGTAAGTCCAGCTTTCTGCAAACTGAGTGAATCCCTCGTCCAGCGCGGCGCGATAGGTTTCATTACTTCCCACCATTCCGAAAAACCAGTTGTGGCTAATCTCGTGCGAAAGTGTAGTACGGTAATCGGGGTCTCCGCCTCCATCAAGGGTTAGCATAGGGTATTCCATTCCATCGCGGGCATCAGCAACAATAATTTTCGGATAAGAATACATGCCAAAATATTTCGAATTGGTAGCAATTACATTTGCCGCATACGATGCTGCATTCTGCCATCTTGATGCATGTGTTTCCTGCGCCAGTGCTATGCATTGGATGCCTCTCCAGGTTTCAATGCCAATGCGGTAAGTAGGGTCGGCGGTGAGTGCAAAGTCATGCACGTTTTCTGCATGGAAGAACCATGTTTTTGGTGTCTTGGCCCGAGGGATAATTACAGAGGCTGGTGACTCCGGTTGCTTCTTTGCAAAGTTGCGTATATCTAATTTTCGCATTAGGCTGTCAGGCAATACTTGATCTTCGTTCAAGAGATTGCCCGTGGCTCCAACCACATAGTTGTTCGGCAAGGTAAATGCTACATCATAAGTGCCGAAATCTCCATAAAATTCATGTGCCATATGTTGCTCAACATCCCAGCCAAACTTAGTATCGTAAACACACATGCGTGGATACCAATGCACCACATCAAATTGTTTGAAGCCGTTTTTCTTATCCGAGATAAACATCTTCATGCGATTGCGCGCACCTCCATTATCAAAATAAGTGCGGAAGGTAATATGAAATGTAGCTTTACCACCGGGAGGCAAGGGTTGTAATAGTGTTACTTTCATTACCGTATTATCGACTTCGGTCTTTAATTCTTGCTTAAAGGGTTTGCCACGTTCCTCCGCATTTTGATGGGGTAATTCTTGCGTTATAGTTTTTACATAGCAGCCGCTATCCTGCTTTTCATACTTGCCAAAATTGAGTTTCTGTTTATTATTTTTATAAAGATCACTATAGTATGAATCTTTGTTCTGCGCATTTGTGTAAAGGTGAAAGAATGCCTCCTTAAGTGTATCGGGTGAGTTATTGTAATATTCGAGGGTTTCAACACCATCCACCACATCCAGCGAGTCATTTAAATTGGCATAAATAGTGTAGTGTACATCCTGCTGCCAGTAGCCCTGAAATGGAGGGCGGTTCTTCCAGTAATACTGATTAGCAGGAGACCGATAATTATCAGCAGGGAACTTAAAAGTTTGGTTTTGGGCGCTCAGGAAAATGAAAAATGAAGATTGAAAAAGGAAGAATGAAAGGAGCAGATGTTTTTTCATGATTTTATTTTTACTCTTAGTCCGCCGCGGCGGACTGTTTTGTCAGGCAATATTACGTACAATTGCGAAAAGAAACCAGTATTTCTGAAAACTTTACGCCCCAAACCCCTAAAGGGGCTTTGAATAGCGCTATTCAAAGCCCTTTAGGGGTTTGGGGCTGACGTAATTAATGAAATTCTAAACAGATTCTGAAAATGAATGTATTTTTACAACCCAAAGTTGTCAGTGGTCAGTTATCAGTGGTCAGTTATTTTTTTTGAAATTTAACTCCTTGAAACTTCGACTGACAACTGATAACTGACCACTGACAACTGTTTTATGAAACCCTCTATACCCAAAGGCACACGCGATTTTTCACCACAGGAAATGGTGAAGCGCAATTACATTTTTGATACTATCCGTAAGGTATATCAAAGCTACGGCTATCAGCCTATAGAAACACCTGCTTTTGAAAACTCTGAAACCCTTATGGGTAAATACGGTGATGAAGGTGACAGACTTATTTTTAAAATACTTGATAGTGGCAACTATTTAGGCAGTTTCTTGCAAGATGAAAGTAAAATGAAGGAACTGACAGAGATAATTGCTAACATGACAGTGTATAGTATAACTGGATCTGAAGATGCAAGAAAAAACTTAGAAGATCGACAGGCTGATGCAAGAAAAAAACTAACTAATAATATTTCCGAAAAAGCCCTCCGATACGACCTTACAGTTCCTTTCGCCCGGTACGTAGTACAGCACCGTAACGATATTACTTTCCCATTTAAGCGTTACCAAATACAACCTGTGTGGCGCGCAGACCGCCCACAAAAAGGCCGCTATCGTGAGTTTTACCAATGCGATGCAGATGTTATTGGCAGTGATTCCCTTTTGAATGAAGTAGAGCTAATTCAAATAATTGATGAGGTATTTACTAAGTTGGGAGTGCCTGTAATTATTAAAATTAATAATAGGAAAATATTGCAGGGGATAGCGGAATATATCGGTGAACCTGAAAGAATGGTTGAAATAGCGATAGAATTGGATAAGCTAGACAAGGTTGGTCCATCAGGAGTCGAAAATGGATTGAAAGAAAAAGGATTTACAGATATTCAAATAGAAAAGTTGCGTGATATTATATTAGTCAAAGCTGGAAGCACTCCAAGTATTTTTGAAAAACTGAACCAAATTGAGCAGAAGGATGTAAAGGACGTTGTGTTTAGTCCCAAAAAATTAGGAGTTTATGAGAATTCACCAATAGCAAAAAAAGGTGGAGAAGAACTAGAATATATTATTAACACTATAGAGCATTTAAACCCAAATATCTCTATAAAGCATGATATTTCCCTCGCTCGTGGCCTCAACTACTACACAGGCACTATTATCGAAGTAAAAGTAGATACCTCAAAATGCACTTCTCAATTTACCGGCAGCCTTGTTGGCGGCGGTCGTTATGATGACCTCACCGGAATATTTGGATTGCCTGATGTTTCAGGTGTTGGAATTTCCTTTGGTGCAGACAGGATTTATGATGTGATAGAAGAATTGAATTTATTCCCGAAAGAAATAGCAGCAACCACAAAAGTATTGCTGATTAATTTCGGAGATAAAGAAGCTCAATATTGTTTGAAGGTTCTGAAAGACTTGCACGCAGCAGGTATCAGCGCAGAGTTATATCCCGATACTAAAAAGATAAACAAGCAATTTGAATACGCCGATAAACGGAATATTCCTTACGTGGTTTCGATTGGTGAAAAGGAAATGGAGAGTGGAAGGGCAGCACTCAAAAACATGATTACAAAAGAACAAATTGAAGTCCCGATTGCGGATTTAACAAAGCATATAAAATGAGACTTTACCAGATAAACGATAAACTTGATATTTCAACCATCAAAACTATTTTTTCAGAGAATGGCAGAATAGCCCTCTCGGAAGAAGCTGAACGGCGAATTATTAAATGCCGCCAGTATTTAGATAAGAAAATAAAATCTTCCGATGCTCCGTTCTATGGTATTAATACAGGTTTCGGGGCGTTACACAATGTAAAGATTGCACCGAAAGATTACAGTAAGCTACAAACCAATCTTATCCGTTCACATGCCTGTGGGGCAGGGGAGGAGGTGCCAAAGGAAATTGTAAGGTTGATGTTGTTGTTGAAAATTCAATCGCTCAGCTATGGTCATTCCGGTGTTGACATTGCAACTGTAGAAAGATTAGTTGATTTTTTTAATCATCATATTATTCCGGTAGTATACCAACAAGGCTCTCTAGGCGCATCGGGAGATTTGGCTCCTCTGGCTCATTTGTGTTTACCATTAATTGGGGAAGGAGAAGTATATTATAAAAATAAAAAACTTACAACTGCCCAACTAAACAAAGAAATGGGTTGGAAGCCTCTCACTTTAAAACCCAAAGAAGGCCTTGCTCTGCTTAATGGTACTCAGTTTATGAGTGCTTATGGAGTTTCGCTTTTAATGCAAGCCGAAGGACTTTCCAAAATGGCCGACACTATTGCTGCACTGTCCATCGATGCGTACGATTGCCATCCTGCCCCGTTTGATGAGTTAGTTCATTTTGTGCGTCCGCATCACGGGCAGAGGAATTGCGCTTTATTCATACAGAATATTTTGAAGGGCAGTCAACTTATTTCGCAACCTAAAATGGATGTTCAGGACCCTTATTCATTCCGTTGCATACCGCAAGTGCATGGTGCAATAAGGGATGTGATAGAACATGTAAGCTCCGTTTTCGGAATTGAAATAAATTCTGTAACCGACAACCCGCTGGTGTTTCCAGTGGAGGATAAAATTATTTCAGGTGGCAATTTTCACGGGCATCCGCTTGCCATGTCTCTCGATTATCTCTCCATCGCTTTAGCTGACCTTGGAAATATTTCCGAACGAAGAACCTATTGCCTAATTTCCGGCAAACGTGGATTGCCTGCCTTCCTGGCTAAGGATGCGGGTTTGAACTCAGGCCTTATGATTTTGCAATACACCGCGGCATCAATTGTAAGCCAGAATAAGCAATACGCAACACCTTCATCAATTGACAGTATTGTGTCCTCCAACGGACAAGAAGACTATGTTAGCATGGGCGCTAATGCTGCTACTAAATGTTATAAAATTCTCGATAATCTTAAAACAATTCTTGCAATAGAATTGATAAATGCCACACAGGCAATGCATTTCCGCAGGCCTTCGAAAACCTCGCCCGCATTGGAGAAATTACTTAAGGAGTTTGGAAAGCAAATCCCTTTTAACTCAAGCGACAGGGTTTTAAGTGAGGATATAAAGAAGAGCAGAGAGTTTATTGATACTAAGCTAAATTAAATTATTTCTTTTTTTGATAAATCTTAAAATTAATTGCAGGCATAATTCCTGTGCTTCTTGTGCTATCGTTTTGTAATGTATACTCTATATCTTGTATAATCACATTACTTCCATTATCTATTTTGCGCAGCATCATTAGTGTTTTTTCATTAAGCCAGTTGCCGGCATTTGCCATTTTATAAATGCTTCCATTTACTCCAAAAACAATTTCAAAAGAGTATATGGCATAGCCTCCGCAACCAATAATTCTCACATAGGGGTCTTTTAATATTTCATCTAAACTAAATATGGGTATATAGTTTGAATCCTTGCCCAGGATCAGTTTCCTTGCAAATGTAACCTGGCAAGGCGCACTTTTTTTAATTCTGAATTTGGCCGCCGAATCCTTTTTTTGAGAAGATGCAGGAATAGAAATTCCTATCATACATAATGCGAAAAGGAGTTTAATTAACCTCGGTTTGAATAGTATTGATACCATATATTCTAAATACAAAGATACTTCTATAATGAGATTCTTTCAAAAGGATACATAAAAGAAACGGATTCTTATCTATAAATCTTTTTACCTTTGACCTAATGAGTATTCAATCCAAATTAGGCAGATGGGACTTAACCATGTTGGTAGTAAGTTTTATAATTGGTGTGGGAATTTTCCGCAATCCAAGCGATATTGCCCGTGATGCAGGCACTCCCTTTATTTTTTATGCCTCATGGATTGTCGGCGGTTTTGTTAGTGTTTGCGGGGCCCTCACATTTGCCGAGATAGGAGCAAGGTTGCCCGCCGCAGGTGGATATTACCGTATTTTTTCTTATTCCTATCATCCGGCATTTGCATTTATGTTTAACTGGGCATTGGTAATTATTAATGCAGGTAGCGCTGTAGCTGTAGGTTTAATAGGCGCAGATTATATCCGCCCTGTTATAGTTCCAGATGCTTGGCAGGCGGCGTACTCACCTGATACGATAAAAACTATTATTGCTTTTACAGTTATTACAGCATTATTTTTACTGAATTATGCCGGAATAAAAATGGGTTCTCGTGCGCAAAATATTCTAAGCAGTCTTAAAATTGTAATGATGCTTTTATTATGCTTGGCGGTTTTCGGGCACCACTCCCACGTTGATTCAACATCAGTAATTCAGCAGACAACCTCAGATAGTTTTAAAGCATTAGGACTATGTCTTGTAAATGTATTTTTTGCATTTGGTGGGTACCAGAACACAATCAATCTTGGGGCTGATATTAAGAATCCTCAACGAAACATACCACTCGCCATTTTTGGTGGAATGGCTATTGTCGTAACACTATACATGCTTATAAATATTGCCTACGTGCAAGTAATAGGATTTGAAGCAATGAAAACTAAGCCACTTCTGGCATCCGAATTGGCAAAGAATTTTTTTGGTGAGAATGGTTTCAAAATAACTTCCATTATTATTTTCACTTCCGTGCTAGGTTTTCTGAATGCCTCCTTCATGAGTAACCCCCGCATATATTATGCTATGGCTGAAGACAAGATATTGCCTCCAATTTTCAAAAAGGTAAATCCTAAGACACAAACTCAGGTTTTCGGTCTCACTTTTTTCTTTGCTGTAATTTTAGTTTCGTTATTTTTGGGTAGTGATTTTCAAAAAATAGTCAACTACATTATTTTTATAGATAATCTTGCTTTGATATTTGCAGTTGTTACCATTTTTGTCCTTCGGAAGCGCATGAAGGATGAAATTTACACTGGGTATAAAATGAAACTGTTCCCTCTTCTTCCGATAATATTTATTTTAGTTTTATTATATGCTTGTGCGAGTATTTGTTTGGAACATCCAAACCAGGCATTAATTGGTCTGGTAGTGTTTTTCGGCGGATATCCGCTTTATATTTTGCTTAAACTGGCTTCAAAGAATGCCAAAGCTAGTGCTTGAAAATTTTTCCGAGCGTCTTTAGAATAACCTTCACATCGGTAGTAAGGCCCATTTCATTTATGTAACGTAAGTTCAGTTTTAATTTCGCTGGCATAACCTTTTTTACATAGAGTTCATGAGGGTTTTCGGCATTGGCGAGCAATTCATTTTCTTCAGAATATACAATAGAAGCGTAATCGGTAATTCCGGGTTTTACACTGAGAACTGTTTTTTGCTCTGCATCATAAAGGGCAACGTATTCGGGGACTTCAGGGCGTGGCCCGACAAAGCTCATATCTCCAACCAGCACATTAAATAATTGCGGCAACTCATCTAACTTATATTTGCGCAGATAAAAGCCAATTCCTGTTATTCGGCTATCGCGATTTCCAACGGTTATGCGGAGATCCTTATCTGAGCCAACTTTCATAGTCCGGAATTTTAATAACTTAAATTCTTTGCTATTCTTACCCACTCGAATCTGCCTGTAAAATGCTCCACCCGCCGAAGTCAGCAATATAATAATTGAAATAATTGCAAAAAAAGGGGAAAGAATAATAATACCTAAAATAGAAAAAATGATATCAAAAATGCGTTTTGCCATTATATCACTTCTTCAACAGAATCTTTTACTGCTTTGGCAACAATGTCCACCTGTTCCATGGTTAAATCGTAGTAGACAGGTAGTGATATTTCACGGGAGAAGTTATCGTACGTTACCGGATAGTCGCTCATTTTATATCCCAGGTTTTTATAAAAACTCATCATAGGTATAGGTATGAAATGTACATTTACTGATACATCCCTGTCGAATATTTTTTGAATGATTTTATCCCGTTGTTCCTCAGTGATATTTCTAATTCGCAATGCAAATAAGTGATAGGATGACTCCCTATCATTGTCTTTACTGATTGGTAATTCAGCCCAACTGCATTTTGAAAAGAAGTTTGAATAGGCATCTACAATTGCTTTGCGTTTAACAAGCGTATCGTCTTTATATCTTTCTAATTCTATTAATCCGATAGTGGCCGCGAGGTCAGTCATGTTGCACTTAAAACCGGCAACTGCAATATCATATTTCCAATTTCCTTTTTGCATTTTCGCCAACGCATCTTTTGTCTGGCCATGGAGTGAAAGTATGCTTAGTTCTTTGTAGATTGTTGCATTATCAAATGGTGCAGGAAGATTAAATAACATTGCACCACCTTCAGCGGTAGTAAGGTTCTTAACAGCATGAAAGGAAAATACAGAAATGTCAGTTAAGATGCCCGCAGTTTTCCCTTTATATGTTGCACCCATTGAGTGCGCAGCATCTGATAATACTAATATCCTTCCAAGCTTTTGCTGATTGTCACTTCGTGCAATAAATTTATTTTTTACTTTTTCTACTAAAGTGTTAATGGAATCATAATCGCATGGCAAGCCGCCAAAATCAACCGGCATAATTACTTTGGTCCGTGATGTAATTGCTTTTTCAATCGCTTCAACCGAAATACAAAAATCATTTTTATTTATGTCAGTTAAAACCGGAGTTGCGCCACAGTGAATAACTACATTGGCTGTCGCAGCGTAAGTATATGCAGGAACTATAACTTCATCACCAGCACCAACGCCAAACCAGCGTAAAGCTAGTTCCAGTCCTGCTGTGGCGGAATTAACGCATAATGTTTGTTGAACTCCGCAATATTCTGATATTTTTTTCTCCAGCAGTTTTGTTTTCGGGCCTGTGGTAATCCAGCCGGAGCGCAGCGTTTCAGCAACTGCTTCAATTGTTTTTTCGTCTATTCGTGGAGGTGCAAAGTTTATCATATTGCAAAATTAAACATTAGGAGGGAATTGAATACTCCATAAAACAATGTTCCGGCCTGTTGCTCAAACATCGACTCAACTACTATATTTAGCAAGAGAATACAAAGGAACGCTCCATAAATAAATTGTTTCTTTCTAATTGCATAAATTAACGGAAGTATAAAACATAAAATCATGTAGAGTAGCCCTACAAGCCCAATATCTAAAGCGGTTTCCAAATATTGATTGTGGGCATTTATTTTCTTTATTTGTGGGCCTATGTAGCCCATTTTTAAGTATTGGTCTTGTAGTTTTTCCCATGAACGCCCCGTTCCATATCCAATCAAAGGTTTCTCGGCTATTAATTGCTTTGCTGCTTTCCATGCATAATATCTCGATTGAGTTGATTCTCCCGATGTACTGTCCATTTTCCCTGAGGCCATTAATGTTTTCACCATAGTAAATCTGGAGACGCCATGGTTTAGTAGAACGATTACTGCAAGACCTGCACAGGAAATGGCAATTGCAACTTTTCTGTAAGTCTTAATGGAAAACAATTTTATCAGTAAAGCGATGAACAGCAACCCTGTCGTTATCCAGCCGGCTTTCGATTCAAGGCGTATGATTAAAAACAGAAGGAATAGCGCAATGAAAAGTAATCCGATTTTTTCTTTCCTTCCTATTATCTGCTTGGCAGATGTAACCATGTAAAAAATAAACAAGAGTGCAAGGTTAATATACATGGTGTAATAGCTTGGATGTAATGGCTCGGAAAATTTGGAATAGCTAAATTCGGCAACTCCTGTTGCATAATAATTCCATGAAGCATAACCGAGACAGTAAAGGCCTTTTATTACGCAGCCGGAGATAAATGCCCACATTAAAATCCTTTTTTTATTCTCTGCAAGTTCTCCGTCGGACACCAGTAATAATGGGAATATCCCCATACTTAATTTAACTTGTAATGTAA
Organism: uncultured Bacteroidota bacterium; assembly: GCA_903901055.1. Lineage (GTDB taxonomy): Bacteria > Bacteroidota > Bacteroidia > JABEUT01 > JABEUT01 > JABEUT01. The sequence goes on along the minus strand of CAIUPO010000083.1, from coordinate 52,998 downwards.
ACTCACCACTTTTTAAATCTGATGTATACAAAAGTCCAAGTGCATATAGTAAGTAAAACCCTGTGAAAAGCAAAGCGTATTTATTCCGCCGCCATGAATTAAACTTTTCAATCAGTTTACCTTCCAGAACCCAGGCAACTGAAAATAAAATAATACACAATGGCGCCAGGTTATGATTCTGGAATAAATAACAAGGTATAAAGAACACTATAAGTGCAAGCAGAACGAATTTTATTTTTGTGAAAATCGGATGCATTTTGTTATACTAAGCTTGATAAAAGTGCAAATAATTTATCGGTTACAAGGCTTCTGTCAAAATTTTCTTTAACATATTTCAAGCCATTTTCACCCAGTCGCTTGCATTCTTCTCTATTATTGAATAGGTACATTACCTCTTCCACAAAATCGTCCAATTTTTCAGGGATAAAGAAAATGCCGGCATTCCCTTCATCAATAAAAAGTTTTTTTGCTTCACCCTCAGCACCTAGTAATATGGGCACTTTCATGGCCATAGCCTCAAATGTTTTTGCGGGAACTACTCCTTTGTTTAGTTCAATATTTAATAATGGTAAAAAAAGAACGTTTACGGATTTCCATATCTCCGGCAAGGCAGAACGTGGAACCGGATTGAAAAAGAAAACGTTAGTTAGACTCATACTTACTTTTCTCTCAATTACCTTGCTTTTGGCCGCACCATCACCTATAAATATCCATTTGATGGAAGGGTGCTGTTGAGTTATTTTGGCGGCTTCAAGCACCATGTCCCAACTGTAAATATGGCCTATTGTACCGGCATAAATAAGCAGGAAATCCTCTTTTGAAAACCCATTTTTCTCTCTCCATCCTTCTGATACTTCATCCACTTTGTAAAGAGAAAGGTCTACTCCGTTTGGCAACCAATGCACAATTTTATCAGGAAAACGGGCTTTTATATTATTTACTATTCCTTTCGTCTGGCAAGTTACCGCTGCTGAAGAAGCATATAAATACTCTTCCAGTTTTTTGCTCATCTTCAAAACAAATTTATTCTTGATAATGCCCAATTTTTCAGCAGCCTCAGGCCATAGATCGGCCACATTAAAAATCAATTTACTTCGTTTTAGTTTCTTTAGTAATACTGCTGACATCCCCAAAAACAGTGGAGGTGACTCACAAAAAATAAAGTCGGCTTTGCCGAGTTTAAACCAGCCTATAAAAAACGAAGTAAAAACAAACGAGAAATAATTAAAAAGTCTCGACAGTATTTTTTTATTATTCCCCACGTAAATCCAAGCCCTGTGAACCTCGAGTCCATTAAGGGTTTCCTTCATGTAGAATTTACCTTTATACCCCTCTTTAATTTTCATTTCCGGGTAGTTGGGCATGGCAGTAAGTATTTTAACCTCGGCACCATCTTTTTGCAGGCGACTAGCTGTTTCAAACAGGCGATTTTGTGCTGCTCCTACTTCAGGCGGAAAATATTGGGTAAGGATAATGATTTTCATTCAAGCGCTAAGATAGCTGTTATTAGAAAAATAGGGGGTGCATATTATTAAGAAACGTAAGTTTGTAATGATATGTCTATGTCCCGTCGAAAATACCTGAATGGCTGTTTGTTTATCGTAACGCTTATTATTGCTGTTTCCTGCAGGCATCCCCGCATAAACGCAGATAAGGCTTTCTATTATTGGCGCAGCAATTTCAGTTTGTCAGAAAAGGATAAATCTTATTTGCAAAATGTGGCTGTTAGTAAACTCTATCTGCACTTTTTTGATGTGAGTTGGAATGACGAGTACAATAAAGTTCTGCCTGTTGATGAAATTAAATTTGACTCGACATTCACCAACACCTTTCAATATGTTCCGGTGGTATTTATTGCAAACAAAGCTTTGGATAAAACCCCATTGGATAGTATTGACGAACTCAGCAGGCATATACTGAATGAGGTTTCCCATATTGCCGGTGCAAATAATGTAAACTTCAAAGAGTTGCAATTTGATTGTGACTGGACAGATGGCACACGTCGGAAATATTTTGATCTGCTAACTTATTTTCACAAAGAAATGAATCAGGCCGGCAAGCTACTTTCAGCTACAATTCGCCTCCATCAAATTAAGTACGCAGAAAAGACCGGCGTACCTCCTGTGGATAGGGGTATGCTTATGTTTTACAATATGGGGAAAATTAATTCAGTTCCCGGTTATAATTCCATTTATAATACCCGCGATGCCAATAACTATGCTTCTCATATAGCTTCGTATCCGCTTCCATTGGATATTGCCTTGCCTGTTTTTGGTTGGGCTATTTGTGTTCGGGAAGGCAAAGTAACAGGCATTATTGAAAAGGCTGTTGATAAAGATTTTTCCGATACTTCCATGTTCAGTTCAGGTGGAACGGATATCTTTGTTTCTCATAAAGCATTCTTCTTTCACGGAAAATATTTCATGAAAAATGATACTGTTAAATTGGAACAGGTTACTCCGGATTTATGCAAAAGTGCGGCTGAAAATGCAGGCAGGTATCTGAAGGATGAAAGGCGCACAGTTACGTTGTTTGATTATGATTCGATTTACCTTACTAACTATGATAAAAAGGATTTGGAAAAAATCTTCTCTCTTTCCAATTAGTATTGGAATTGTTACCGGAATTATAATTCTGGCCTGCGGAGACTTTGGTGGTGATGAATTTACTCATTCCTTTTTCCCGCCTGAAATTACGCATGAAGAAAAGTACGCCGAGTTTTTTTATACCCCAGATCCACTTTATGTTTCAACACGGAAAAGCAGTTATCTGGAGGACTTTAATGAAGTGAATATTGAGGAATGGGGTAGCTATTTTCAAAAGCAAGTTAAGGATAAAGATTTGGAATATATACTCTACAAGGCACGTGCCGGAGAAATTGATACGTTGATATTTTCTATTAAGAAGTCAGGATGGTATCCGACTGGAAATGAATTGAAAAGTAATACCGTATTAAAAATTAAGGATACCCGTACTGCCCTTGATTTTCTTTACTACGTGGGGTATGCCAAACGATGTGAGAAATATGGTACGTATGAATACCAATACTGGTATGATGACAGGGATAAAGACAAAGATCCCCGAAAAGATATATCCGGAATGAATGCTTTGGTGGCAGGAGGATTAAAACAGATGACTAACCCTAAAAGCGATTTTATTAAACAGCGATATGTATTTCAGTTGTTGCGTTTATATTATATAAGCAAGCAATATGATAACTGCATTCAATTTTATACCAAACAAAAAACGCTGTTGGAAACAAATTCCAATAGCATGAAATACCGTACCATGGGATACGCTGCAGGTGCTTATTATGGACTCAAACAATTCGGCATGGCCAACTATTTGTATTCTGTGATTTATTCAGATAATGATATAATGCGTGTAAGTGCCTATTTCAGTTTCCATCCGCAGGAAGAGAAAGATTGGAACCAAACACTGGCAATGGCAAAATCTCCAAAAGAGAAAGCTGTATTATGGCAGATGCTCGGCATTTACCATGATTCCTTCAGGTCATTGAAAGAAATATATGCAATTGATCCGAAGTCTGATTTGTTAAGCATGTTGCTGACAAGATCTATAAATATTGATGAAGGGAATTTTGTATTTGGCCCTGGTGAATTAACGATGCAGGAAAACCCTGACAGTACGACTAATTTGACAGGGATGAAGGGAGATCAGGAATTATTCAGATTTGTAAAAGAAGTTGCCGGGAAAGAAAATACGACTAAGCCATACGAGTGGAATTTGGCCGCCGGCTATTTGGCTTGGACTAATAGAGACAAAAGTTTTGCTGCGTATTTAAGTAAAGCAAAAAGTGAAGCTGTTGGTGATACACTTGTATGGGAAGAATGCAAACTTATTGGCTTGCTGGATAAGATTGATAATGGAAAAGCAGGCAACAGAAAATTTGAGGAAAGCATTGTCCCGGAACTTATCTGGTTGGAGGTTGCAAAACATCCTGAACACTTTCCGAGGGATTTTGCGAGGCAGTATATTTTTGATGAGCTAAGCGATAAATATTTGCTGATTGGCGATTCAGTGAAATATACTTGTTTCAGTTGCGCCAATAACAAGCCGATTATTCAAAAGCTGTCGTTGCTTAACAAGATGGAGCAATTTATTGATAAAAATAATAAAACGACTTTTGATCAATATGCTTTGAACCAATTGCCATATTCTAAAAAAGATATTGTCGAAATTCAGGCGGTGAATTTGCTTTACAAGTTCCGATTTAAAGATGCCTTGGCGAAGCTGAATGAAGCGGACAGTGCGGGTAACGAACCACCCTATGGCGATCCTTTCCAGGTTCATATAAATGATTGTCACGATTGTGATAATAATGGGTACAGTCTTTATAGTGCCGATGAATTTGGTGATACCAATATGCCGGAAGTGAATAACAGAAAAGATTTTATCCAGGCAATGGTAGATTTGGAAGGCAAAATAAAATCCGACCCACTTCATAAAGCGCACACTTATTTTTTGCTTGCAAACGGCTATTACAACATGAGTTATTTCGGAAATAACAGAAGCTTTTACGACACCAAAGCGACCTATATGCAATATGCAGGATTTGATTATAAATATTATAGTAACGATACAATAAACGATCCTTGGCCTTTTTATATGGATTGCGGCAAAGCAATGGACTACTACCTTAAGGCTATGAATGCATCAAACTCTTCGGAGTTTAAAGCCAAATGCTGTTTTATGGCTGCTAAATGTGAACAGAATTACTTTTATACCCACAGGCCGAAGGATTTTAAAGGAGATTTCAGGGCCGGAAAATATTTTGGAATTTTAAAAGCAAACTACTCGAACACGGAATACTATAAAGAGATAATTAAAGAATGCGGATATTTCAGTAAGTATGCGAATTCTAACCGATAAAAGATGAAAAAAAAAATAAAGACCTGTGCTCCTTATCTTTTGTTAAGTATAATTATTGTGGCTGCTTTAATCGGTTTGGCTTGTGGTGATATGGGCCCTGATTATGTGGCTTCATTTGTTTCTTCGGATGTTGCACACCTTAATGGGAACTTCGACTCATTTTTTATTTCTTCCGACCCGCAAGATCATGGCGGAATAGGGTTCGACGTCCTCAGCAATTTTAATAATATAAATACTGGTGAATGGGCAGGTTACTTTGACGGGAAAGTAAAAAATGAAGATTTAGACTACATTATTTACAAAGCCAGGTTGGGGGAGATAGACTCGCTGATTTTTGCGGTTAAAAAGTCCGGTTATCCGTTAGACACCTCACTGAGAAATTGCTCCATCTTGAAGTATAAAGACACTAAAAAAGTAAGCGACTTCCTTTTTTACATGGGCTATGCAAAGCGCTGTGAACCCTTTGCTACGCAAATATCAGGCTGGTATGACGAAGATGAAGTAAAAGCAAGGAAAGATAGTATTCGCAGCGATACCAAAAGAATGTTAACCCTGGCGGATAAAGGACAAAAGCAGGTAACAAACGCAGGAAGTGATTTTATAAAACAGCGTTATGTGTTCCAGGTTTTGCGTCTTTATTTTATGAGCGGCGATTCTGATAAGTGCATTAATTATTATCACCAAAACGAAAAACTGATTCAGTCTATTGGTAATAGCATCCGTTTCCGTTGCATGGGTTATTTGGCCGGAGCAGACCTGAAAGTAGGGAATATTGCCGAAGCTGACTATCTCTATTCCCAAATCTTTGCGGGATGTGTCCCAATGCGGGATGCTGCTTACACGAGTTTTCACCCGCAGGAAGATTCAGACTGGAATCAATCTCTCGCGCTGGCAAAAAATGATTCGGAAAAAATCAATTTGTGGTTTTTACTTGGGGTCTATGCCGACCCTTTGGGATCTATGCAGGAAATTTATAAAATCAATCCTAAATCGGAGTTGCTAGGCCTGATGCTGATGCGAGGTATTAACCAATTGGAAGGCCAGTCAATTGATACCTACGGCGGAGTTCATATTTCAACTGATAGAATGAATAACAATTTACTGGACTTTGTTATCACAGTAGCTGCTAAGGAGAATAGTGAAAAGCCTTATCTGTGGAACCTTTGTGCAGGTTACCTTGAATGGATCAATGGCAAAACCGATTATGATAAATACCTCGATAAAGCAAAAGTGGAATCTGCGGGTGATTCACTGGTTATGGAAGAAGCAAGGTATATATCTATTATGGGAAAGGTGCAAGCGGCAGATGTGAAAGACAAAAATTTCGGGAATAACTTTTTAGATGACCTGGCATGGTTGGGGTCAAAGCACACAGTAGAAAAAAAAGAGGACTTCTGGGGGTACAGGAAAGGCACAGCTTTTGCCTGGGTTATTGAATGCATAGCTCAAAAATATCATGAATCGGGAAACCGGGCAATGGCTTATTGTTTTGGGCTGCAAACCGGTTTTGCACACAGCGGAGTGCTCGATACTATAGTTCAAATAATTAATAAACAGAATAAAACTCCCATGGAGGTGTATGCCTTGAAAATACTTGCCAAATCAAAGTATGATATTGTGACCATGCAAGCGGAGGGCCTTGTTTATGACTATAAGTTTAAGGAAGCTGTTGCATTATATCAAAGGGAGCATGTTGTTGGGTCTGATTCAGCAGAAACTTCGGAGGACAATGATGGTTACGGTCATTGGAATGATGTTTCAAACCCTTTCGTAAGTCAGATAAATGATTGCTTTGAATGTGGCGATAGTGTACCTGTAGATGTCAATGAGCCTAAGGATGAGTCGCTGAACCTTTATCAATTTGCCCAAGGAATGCTTGCTTATCAGGATAGTTTAAAAACAGATCCCAAAAATGCGGCAACCTATTATTACCGCATGGCAAACGGTTATTATAACATGACTTATTTTGGCAGTTGCCGTGGTTACTTTTCCGATATCGGAGATCAATATGTGCACGTTTGGTTTGGCCCGTATTCGGAGCAGGATTACTCCATTCCTAATGTGTTGGATTGTAAAATGGCGGAAGATTATTATGTGAAGGCAATGAATCTTACGAAGAACGCTGAACTTAAAGCTAAATGCTGTTTCCGCGCTGCAAAGTGCGAGCACAATTATTTTTATCTGAACATCCCAAAAGATTTTAAAGGAGATTTTATAGCGGGAAAATACTTCGCCATGTTAAAAACTGACTATTCCAAAACCCAGTATTATAAAGAGATTATTAAGGAGTGCGGATACTTCAGAACTTATTTGGGAAATAAATAATTACTATGGCAAACCTCTTTTCTCCTTTAAGAATTAAAAATGTTGAGTTGAAGAACCGCCTGGTTGTTTCGCCGATGTGCCAATACAGCAGTGTGGATGGCTTTGCCAATGACTGGCATTTGGTTCATTTAGGCAGCAGGGCCATTGGTGGTGCGGCCTTGATAATTGCAGAGGCAACAGCCGTTTCTCCCGAAGGAAGAATTTCACCGGATGATTTGGGTATTTGGAAAGATGAACACATTCCGTTTTTAAAACGCATTACAACATTTATTGAGCAACAAGGCTCTTTGCCCGGAATTCAGTTAGCTCATGCAGGCCGAAAGGCAAGCATGGCTTCAGAATGGAAGGGTAGTAAATTGGTGCGCCCCGAAGATGGCGGCTGGCAAACTGTCGGGCCAAGTGCTGTGGCATATAAAAGTGATTATTGCAATCCAACAGAATTAAGCGTGGATGGAATAAAGAAAATAATTCAGGATTTTCAGGATGCAGCTAAAAGGGCAATGGACGCCGGATTTAAAGTGATTGAATTGCATGGTGCTCATGGGTATTTGATAAATGAATTTCTCTCACCTGCAAGTAATTTCCGGACTGATGAATATGGTGGCTCTTTTGAAAACCGTATCCGTTTTTTATTGGAAATAATTGAATCGGTAAGAAAAGTATGGACCGAAGAAAAGCCTTTATTCTTGCGCATTTCAGCTACCGAGTGGAGTGAAATTGGATGGACGATTGTGGATTCTATCCGGCTTGCGGAGATATTAAAAACAAAAACCATCGACCTTATAGATTGCTCCAGCGGCGGAAACATTCCTGGGGTTAAAATAGAATTGAAACCCATGTATCAATTGAGTTTGGCGGAGAATATTAAAAAAGCTACAGGCGCACTAACAGGTGCTGTAGGGCTTATTACCACTCCACAGGAAGCCAACAGTATTATTGAAGAAGGCAACGCCGATCTCGTATTTATGGCTCGTGAGTTTTTGCGAAATCCTTATTTCCCACTTGCAGCAGCAAATGAATTAGGTATTGATATACAATGGCCAGTACAGTATCAAAGGGCAAAGAAGAAAAAATAAAACAGGTAACAAATAAATCCCCCACCGGGCTGGCAGGAAGTAATAGATCATATTTTAAACCGGCTCAATAAATTAAGCCAATAGTTTATTTACCAGTGCCGGATTCTAACTAGCTTTAGGTAGGAAATTTCGGACTTTCACCTTGAATATTCTTGCTTTATTTTGGTAGATTAAATTGCGCAATATCAGCCATTATGCCTGATGAATGTTATGCCCAAAACGGGTGTATTCCTTTTAAACGGATGTAACTTTGCATTGCAAGATAATGATGAAGGCAGCCATGAAGAAAAACAGTTGGAAAGTAGGCGTATTTACAGTAGTAGGATTAATTTTACTTTTAACAGAAACCTGCACCAAGCCGGCGCCTGTGGATATGGCAATAAACGGGCGTAATATTTATTACACTCGGTGCGTTTTCTGCCATAAGCTTTCCGGCGAAAGGCTTGTAGGTCCTGGACTAAAAGGTGTAACGAATGTTTTATCGGAAAAATGGATGATGAATACCTTCACCCACTTAGACCGAATGGTGAAAAATGATTCCGATATTATGGTTCAGTTTAAAGCAGATTGCGGCCTGAAAGGGCAAGGCAAGAATCTAACGGAAGAACAGGCTCATCAGGTTATAGAATTCCTGAAACTAAATGACGCCGATACCACCGGTGCACAGTAAAAGATTTCACTCTCAACTTTCTACTTTCTACTTTTCCCTTTCTACTTATTTGGCAATATTCACTGCCCTTGTTTCCCTAATAACTGTAACCCGTACTTGTCCCGGGTAGGTCATTTCATTCTGGATTTTCTGAGCTATTTCAAAGGAGAGCACTTCTGCTTCTTTGTCGGTAATCTTTTCACTGCCAACAATTACACGCAGTTCACGGCCTGCCTGAATCGCATAAGTTTTTTCTACCCCTTTATAAGATAGAGCAAGTTGTTCAAGGTCACGCAGACGTTTGGTGTATTGTTCCACAATCTCACGCCTTGCACCTGGCCTTGCACCTGAAATAGCATCGCAAACCTGGATAATAGGAGAGAGGAGGTCGGTCATTTCTATTTCGTCGTGGTGGGCACCAATAGCGTTGCACACATCAGGACGTTCTTTGTATTTTTCTGCAAGCTTCATACCCAACAATGCGTGCGGTAATTCTGGAGCTTCATCAGGCACTTTTCCAATATCGTGTAACAGTCCGGCACGTTTAGCCAGTTTAGGATTCAGTCCTAACTCCGATGCCATGGTAGCGGCCAGGTTTGCAACCTCGCGGGAGTGTTGCAATAAATTCTGTCCGTAGGATGAACGGTATTTCATTTTACCTACAATCCTTATAAGGTCAGGATGCAGGTTATTAATGCCGAGGTCAATACAGGTTCTCTTACCAACTTCCGCAATTTCATCTTCCAGTTGTTTACGGCATTTTTCAACAACTTCTTCAATTCTGGCAGGGTGAATACGTCCGTCCTGTATAAGTTGAGCGAGTGCCATTCTTGCTAGTTCCCTTCTTACAGGGTCAAAACAGGAAATCACAATTGCCTCCGGGGTATCATCTACAATAACCTCAACACCGGTAGAAGCTTCCAACGCACGGATATTTCTTCCTTCACGGCCAATGATACGGCCTTTCATTTCGTCGTTTTCAATATTGAAAACCGTAACAGCATTTTCAACAGCAGTTTCCACCGCAACCCGTTGAATGGATTGCAATACAATCTTCTTAGCGTCTTTATTGGCAGTGAGTTTTGCCTCTTCCAGAATTTCTTTAGCAGCAATAGCACCTTCGTTTCTTGCATCACCTTTTAATGATTCAATCAACTGTGATTTAGCATCCTCTGCCGACAACTCCGAAATTGTTTCCAATTGAGCAATCTGGCGGGCATGCATTTTACTCAGTTCCGCATCTTTGCGTTCCACATTTTTCAACTGCTCTGTGTAGTTGTTTTTGGCAGTGTCAAGTTCTTTTTCCTTACGCTGGGTTTGTTCCAGTTTCTGGTTTAGGGACTGTTCCTTCTGGCGCAGACGGTTTTCCGTAGCCGTAAGTTGTTTGGTCTTTTCAACCGTAAAGCTTTCGTGTTCCGCTTTCAGTTGCAGAAAGCGTTCTTTCGCTTCCAGCATCCGTTTTTCTTTCAGAATGGTAGCCTGTTTCTCAGCATCTTTTAAAAGTGAGTCAGCTTTCTTTTCGATGCCCTTTTTGAGCATCATGTTGGTTACTAATATGCCGAGCCCAATGCCAATAATGGCGGCTGCAACAATAATCAGTATGGTCATTAAATCGAGGTTCATGGTTGGTTGGTGTTATGAACCCCTGCGGAAAGTAATTTATGTATGTTCTTTAATATCCAGTGCCGTTTCTATTGCATCTAATTTACTTTCAACAGATTCGGAATAGGTGTCGGTATATTCAAGGTTTTGGTAAGCAAGCTGAAGTGCGCACATGGCCAGCAGATCGCGTGGATCGGTTATGGCATAAGCAGTTTTGAATTTTTTCGCCTGGTCATTCACCTGGTCCGCTGCTTTTCTCATTGCAGCCTCGGTTTCAGGGGTCACATTCACAGGGTATTCTCTGCCGGATATATTCACTTTTATGTTCGTCACTTGTCTATTGCTCGCTAGTTACTTCCGGTTTTTTCATCCGGATTATACATTTATCTACTTCACTCAGGAGGTCGTTTATTTTTAGGGTTATTTCCCGTTGTTTTTGGTTATTTATTTTTTGTTGTTCAGAGGTCATTAATTGATTCTGGTCCTTCAGCTTTAAAACCTGTTCCTCCAGCCCCTTTATTTCCTTAGTAAGCCGTTGGTTTTCAGATTCTAAATCTGCTATTTTGCGGGTTGATTCGCTTTGCAAAGATATAAGTTTTTCTGTTCTTAGCAGAATTTTTTCCAATCGCTTCTCCAAGCCTTTCATTACCCTAGTGTTAATTTACGGTTACAATATTAATGAAATTCTTTAAATAGCTGTTATTAATTACCTGATGTTTTGTTGGTTTTAATTCCTCTCCATCGGAGGGGTAGGGGTGGGTTTAACTCCATGACTTTGTCATCCTGAGTGAAACGAAGAATCTCTTCCAATCGCTACTCTTAGCTCTTACCTCTTCACTCTTAGCTTTCTTTGGGCGTGTCCCCTCCCAAAACCTCGGGGTCGGGCTTTCCGTTGCAAGGCCGCCTTTTATAGTTGGCTTCACCCGCCATAGTTTTAGCGAAGGCGGGCTTTCCACTTCTATCTCTCACGCAAATTCCGGGTGTTAACGTCTTTATAGAATTTGATTGTGTTATAATCCCTACTTAACCGGGTTGCCCTGTTTATCAATGTTAAAAAAATCATCGGTATCATTTAGTTTTACCGAGGCCTTTCCATTTTTAAAAATCCATCCCTTTGAATAACGACATGGAATAACAATTTTGCCGGTTGTATCAATATATCCCCACTTATCGTCCAACTGCACGGCTGCCAGCCCTTCCGAAAAATCAGAAGCGAATTCATAAATAAAAGGTACTATAGTGTTACCTTTTTTATCGATAAAGCCATATTTACCTCCATCCATTATTCCGGCCAACCCTTCAGAGAACCGGGCGCCTACATTCTTGATGTCATATTTAAAATCAATCACCACCATCCCCGATTTATCTATAAAACCCCTTTTACCATTTGATTCAACCGATACAAGCCCTTCGTGAAAATCGCCGCCGAGTTCATATTTTAATTCAATTACCACCTTGCCAGTTGTATCTACATATCCACATTTTAAAATGTTATCATTATCTGTAGCAACCATTGCCAGCCCCTCCGAAAAGTTGTGGCCGCCTCCATTATAAATAAATGGTATAACCGTTTTCCCTGATTTATTGATAAAGCCTCCGTTTACATTGTCTTTATCTTTTACCGTAGGCTTCGCAAGCCTTACAAATGACAATCCCTGTTTGAAAGGTTCGGCAGTTACATATTTAAAAGGAATCACCATCTTCCCTGTTTTGTCTATAAAACCGTATTTATTGTTCATTTCCACCTCAACTAATCCTTCGGAAAAAACACCGGCATCTGCATACTTAAGTGGAATAACTTCGTTACCCGTTGTATCTATATACCCATATTTTTCCTGGATATCAACCCTTGCCATTCCTCCATAAAAATCTGAAATATCATCGTATTTGGGTTTAACGACCACTTCACCTGCAGCATTTTTCAGTCCATACTTATCTCCTTCGGCAAATGAGGTAAGTTGAGCACGGGTAGTTAAGTTATTTGAAAATAATAGGCTTGTTACAGCAATTGCAATTAGGGAATTTGTTTTCACAAGTTGGGTTTTAATGATTCACCAAAGATATACAGTTAACAACGGGAATCCATTCACATTAAAGTAGTAGCTAGAGCCAATATGGTTGATGTTTGTTACCTGGTGTTTTACAGTGAAAAATATTTACGTATAGTGGTTCCTGATGATTCTCACAATTTATGATGATAACGCTCATAAAAGACGCTTGTATGCCGAAGTATTTTTGCAACATTAAAGAATATTCAAAAACCAACTTTTTAAAAAAAATATTATGAAAAAAATACTATCATTTGCTGTTGCATTATTTGCTATTGGTGCAATCTCAGCGCAATCCATCCCCGATGGGGGGTTTGAGGTTTGGAACACGACACTCATAGAATCACCGAATTATTTTAACACATCCAATCTGTTATTCAATAGCACAATTTCATCATCCTATGTGCCTAACGTAACCCAAACTGCCGGAAAATATGGAAGCTATGGCGTTCAAATAGCTTCGGTACTGAATGGAACTGACACATTACCAGGCTTGATTGTTGATGCCAATGTAGGCCGAAATGGACTTGACGGAGGAATACCTTATGCTCAAAAACCAACTGGTTTAAGGTTTTGGTATAAATACACTACTGCGGGAGTAGATACCGGAGCAGTTTTTGTTATGTTTAAACTTGCAGGAAATATCATCGATTCCTTTCTGCTTGTTATCCCAAGTTCACAGTCAACATCCACCTATACGCTTCGCTCGTATTATACAACTCATCCATTAACTCAAACTCCTGATACCGTAATTTTTGGAGCCGTTTCTTCACTTGCAATTTTTAATAATCAGTCCAGCAAAAGTTACAGTAAAGGAGTAGTGCCTGGAAGCACTTTGGTAATTGATAGCGTTACCTTTACCGGAGTGGGAAGCAATCAGCCTGCAAAGTTGAACGGAAACTTTGAGAATTGGAATACAGATACCGCAAAAATTCCTCCGGGATGGTATATAAATTATCCGGGCATTACTCAAACATCCGATAGGCATGCAGGTAGTTATGCTCTTCAAGTGTCTACAGTAAATTCCATTAATGGCGGAGCACAACCCGGACAGATAAGTACAGGTTACTACCCTAATTGCCATGGCATGTGCCATGAACTAGGCGGTTTCCCTTATACTACACAAATAGATACGCTTCAGTTTTGGTACAAGTACACTCCGGTTTCTGCTGATACTGCTGCTATATATCTGAATTTTGTTAAGAACGGGCAAAATATATATGGAACAAATTTTATTGTCTTTAATAATGTAACATCATGGACTTACGCTACGGTTCCTTTTAACTTAGCGCAGATGCCCGATACTGTTATGATTGATATAATTTCATCTGCCCATAATCATGACACCACAAATGCACAATATACACCTTATTTAGGTTCAACATTTAAGATTGATAACCTCACTTTTACATCTCAAAAAGCATCTCTTGGTCTGAATGAATTGCTTGCAAAAGATGGAATAAGAGTTTATCCGAATCCTGCAAAAAATCAAATCAATGTTGATTTATCAAACATTTCCGGCTCACTCCAAACAATCACAATCTATGATATGAGTGGAAGGGTTCTTAACTCACAGAATTATTCAGGTGTGGTAAGAAATTCTATCGAAAGTATTGATATCAGTAGCCTGTCAAGTGGTATATATCTTATTGAAGTAAGAACTGCGAACGGTAATTTTTATCAAAAAATTTCCAAGCAATAGATAAGTAATTTAATAAGTCAAAGCATTAGGTCCCTCATTCCATTGAAGTATTACTTCACGGTTTGAGGGACTTATTTTTTACTTGCCTTCGTAGTCGCCTTCGGCTTCAACCCCGCCCTGCCGTCATTGCGAGTTCCGGCGTTTTCGCGGAACGTGGAAATCTCTGTTTTCGGCAGTTTACGGGCTTTCCACTACTATCCCTCACGCATTCCCCTCCTATGGAGGAGGGGTAGGGGTGGGTTGCATTTCTCGCAGGGCTTCACCCTGCGTTATTTGATATTGCCCCGTTGGGGCTTTTTGAACACCTTTATATTCTCATGCAACTATCTCCTCACAAGTCCCGAAGGGGCGGCATCTCAATAGCGCAGGGTGAAGCCCTGCGTTATAATTACACACAATATTTTAAGCCCTGTAAGGGCGAGATGGTTATGAACTTACTAAAGTAAAGCTTAAATGGTTACTAACCCACGAAGTACAACTTCACGGGTACTGGGAAATTGAGAATAAAGAAACTTAACTTTAGTAGTTGCGTAATTCCGTTTGCAATAAATCTTCTATGTCCTTATATCCTTTTAAGTCAGGATATTTTTTTAATGCATCATTAATATCTTGAATTGCTGCTTCGAAATATTTTTTAACACTTAGCTTATCATTTTTTATTGCAGAAATAGCATCCACGTAGTAATCAGTAGCCGCAGATTCATCGCCTTTTATCAGGCAGCAAAGCCCAAGATTAGTTTTAACCCATCCTAAGGTACTATCAATGCCAATAGCCTTTTTACTTAATTCAATACACCTATCTATTTCACCATTCTGATATGCATTCCAACCTAAATTTCCATAAGTAACAGCTTTCTCCTGCTCTTGTGTTTTAGGACCTCCTTGCATATTTTCTTTGCATTTTTTTGAAATTGTCAAAATCAAATCATTGACTTCATTTTTAGACATTCCATCGAGTTCTGCTGGTGTTTTTTGAGAAGTTAGGTTTTCTATTATGCAAGTTGAAAGTTCCTTTGCATTATTTTCAGAAATGCCATTATTTAATAACGCACTATAGAAACTATTGTAAACTGTATCTTTCTGCTCTTTTGACCAAACATTTAGATCCTCTTTCTTCACAATTGCAGCAACTTCAATAGTTACATATACTCCTTGTTTCATACTTGGGTTCCTAATTCCTATGTAAACAGTTCCACTAATTGCATCTTTAATTTGCACTGCTCCTTGTATAAAGTTTTGCCTGGAATCGGAAGAAACATAGTTAAATCCACTTCCCCATAAATCGTCCTTGTTTATAAATTTATTTACATTTGATGCATCATTAATTAAATAGACATCTACATTCCCAGAACCAGTTGGAGCCATTAATGCACTAACAGCTATGGCAGTCAGCCCAGTATGGTCAATTAGTTTAGTTAGTTGAGCAGCGAGCTCTATGTTTGGTTGCTCTACCGTATTCGGTGAAGTTGTAAGAACATAATACCATTCAACCGTATTTTGTGGTAAATTTACTTCTAGATAAATACGGGATTTACCATTTAAAGCAGCCATAGTAGCCCCATTGAGATAGTATTGTTGCTTGGAATAAAGAGATACAACTTCTTGGGTAGTCTGGCAAAATGAATAACAATGAGTTGCAATTAAAAAAAGAAGGAAAATGGTCTTTTTCATATTTCAAAAATAATAAATATGTGATATGAATTTCAGCAAATATTCAACACTATTTTTTTAAGAGTATAAAAAAATATCTTAAACAGGTTCGAGACCAATCCACCTATAATTAGTTACTTCAGCAGTTAAGATACCATATTTTGGATCTACTGATTTAGCGGCTGCTTTTGCTTTATTACAAACTTGAGGTAAGGTATAGGAGCCTTCAATTATATATTCTGCTGGAGGCAAATGATACCAGACTCCATCCTCATCATTATCTATCTGCCTAGAAAATCCTGTATCTTCCATTGCATCATGTAATTTATCATAATCTGCATGTTCTGGAGGTTTGGAGTGAAGCACAATTCTTACAATAAAACTTGCCATAAAATTTTAATTTAAAGTTGCTTATTTATCAAAAAACATAACCCTTAAAGGTATTGCGCAAATCTAAATCATCTCCCCCGTTCATTTTCCTGTGATTAATCCCATCCCTACCCCGGGAAAACTCCCGTATTCAAATTCAAAAATTATTATACAGCTCTGACACTAATTCGGTCCCTCTACTTAGTGTCATTTGCTCTCTGTTATCCTTGTTAATTTAATTATTGCCAGTCGGGCTCCGACTGGTCAATGACTTTTGTGGAAACACACATTGGATGCTTTATCTTTACATTATGAATAAAAAGAGCACGGCATATTTCAATCAAATTTGGGGAGTTTTGAGTTTAGTCGTTCTCTGTTCTGGCCTGTTAATAACAGGAAAAAATTTTGCAACTACTTCATATTCAATCTGTGTTAATAACTCCGTTTCCTGTTATTGCCCCTGTAATGCGCCTGTTATCTCTCTGTTATTGCTCCTGTTAAGTTCCTGTTATTTTATACTGAAATCCGGAAAATCTCCTCCTTTTTTGGGTTATTAACAATCCATAAAAAGGGTGTTTTTTGGTAAGGCAGGTGGTATGTTCACAACTATCTGTACCAATCTTTGGTTTAGGCCGTAGTAAAGGTCACTAAACAGTATTAAAACCAAAGATGAAAAAGCTACTCGTAATTCTATTTGCCGTATCCTTCGGCATCAGTAATGCCCAGGTAACCATGGTGGGCCTCTCGCCCAAAGGCGGTTACAGCAATCACGGCACCTTATTCACCGTTAACTCCACAGGAAACATTGAAACCCTTTTTAACTTTAATGAAGGTGTAACCGGGTGCACCCCTACAGGTGGCATAGTGCAAGACACCATTAATAACTGCCTTTACGGAGTTACCGCAGGTTGCGGCACAAACGGCATGGGTACCCTGTTCCGTTACGATATCCAGCACCATAGCGCCGACAAGCTGGTTGACTTTACCAGTGCTTTGGGCGCAGGCCCTACTGGCAGCCTTATCCTCAGCTCCGATGGTAACCTATATGGCATGACCAACGCAGGTGGTGCCGCCGATGTAGGCACTATCTTCAAATGTACCCCCGATGGCGAGGTAACCATATTGGTGAGTTTCAATAAAACCAATGGGGCTTATCCCCTCGGCAGCCTGAAAGAGGGCAAAGACGGGTACTTTTACGGCATGACCCGCCTTGGTGGCGCAAACGATCAGGGCGAGATATTCAAATACTCCCCTTTTGATGGTTTGACAGTGTTGCATAGTTTTAATGGTATTGATGGCAGCCAGCCTCAGGGCAATGTTACTATAGTAAGAGACAGCCTTTTATATGGCCTTACCTTTATGGGCGGCGTCAACGAAACAGGGGTTATTTTCTCATGCTCTACATCGGGTAAATTCAATATGCTCAATAGTTTCAGCGCATCCACAGGCTCAGAACCCTTGGGCAGCCTACTTAATACAGGCGACGGATACCTATATGGAACCACCTATACAGGCGGAGCATCTAATTTCGGAACTCTTTTCCGTTGCAATGAATCGGGCAAAATAGCTGTACTTGTGAACTTTAACGATACAAACGGGGCTAACCCAATGGGCACCCTTTCAATGGCCACCGATGGTAATATATATGGTGTTACCAAAAAGGGTGGCATTTCCGGCGATGCAGGTGTAATATTCAGATATACAGTTTCATCGGCAATAGTAGAAAGTGTGTATGAGTTTGGAGGCAATAGCTCGCAAATAGCCCAGGGTGGCCTTATTGAAATGACCAAAAACTCGGGTTTCAGCGAAATGGCATCCAACAGAAGGTTTCATAAGGCTTCTGCCCATAAATCCCGAAACTAAAGCATTTGCAGGGGTAATTCATTGCAATTATCCTATATATCAGATAGTAATACCGCGACCTGTATGGGGTTCATAAGGGCGAAAATCGCCCTTTACCCCATTATTAATAACATTTAACTGACCACTGACCACTGTCAACTGACCACTTGTACTTGCAATTTCCTATTTTTGCCCCTCACACAGTTAAAGATATGAGCTTAGCACAGTACTATAGGAAATACGTTTTTTGTTTGGAAGGGGACTGGCAAAAAGATTTACGCGACAATTCGAGTGTTCGGGCAGCCCTGAATTTTCTGGAACAGAATTGCAAGATAAACTACATCTACAAGCAGTGCGGCACAAGGGAAAATCTTGAGTACTATCTTTCGCTTTGGCAACAAAAGAAATATAAAGATTACTCCATTTGTTACTTTGCATTTCATGGCCAACCGGAAAGCATACAAGTGGGAAAGGAATTTGTAACCCTCGACGAACTTGCAGATATGCTGCAGGACAGTTGCCACGATAAGATAATCCACTTTGGAAGTTGCAAAACCCTGAACACCGAAGAGAAAAATATCCGTCGGTTTTTACAACATACCGGGGCATTGGGTGTTTGTGGTTTCGAAACAGAAATTAACTTTGTCGAAAGTTCGGCCTTCGATATGATTCTGATAGAAATGTTCCAGCAATATAAAGACATTGCCATGCTCGACAAAAACATCCGCAAGAACTACCGCGGAACAGTAAAGAGGTTGCAGTTTAAACTTGTTTACCAATAATGGCGAATAAGAAACCGGCACCAAGGCCAGTTCCGAAGGCTAAAGTAGCACAGGCACCCCCAGCACCGCCTGTTACGCCTGTGTTTCCGTTCTCTTTCTCTATCAAACTTATCATAGTTGCACTACTTAGTTTTGTACTGTATGTAGATACCCTCGGCAATAAATACTGTCTTGATGATGGTATTGTAATCGAGAAGAACCGATACGTCCAACAAGGTTTCAGCGGTATCGGCGACATAATGACTACCGATGCTTACGACAGTTATTACAAGGAAATGAATGCCGGGCAACAGCTTTCAGGAGGTAGGTATCGCCCGCTTTCAGAAGTGATCTTTGCTATTGAACACGCGGCTTTTGCACAATCGGGCGGTGGCCCGGAAAAAGTAAGGGATGGCTTACAGCCCATAGAACGCTTCATCTCCCGCGACAATGACGACACTACTATTGCAGGAATAAGGCACTTCTTCAGTGTTATTTGTTTTGTGCTATGTGTAATGGTTATCTTCTATTTCCTTAGTAAATATTTATTCAAGAAATTCAAATATGGCGAGGATATGGCGTTTCTGGCAACCATACTCTTTGCTATACATCCCATACATACCGAGGTGGTGGCTAACGTAAAAAGTCTGGATGAAATCCTGTCAATATTATTCATCTGCCTCACATTTATCTTCAGCCTCCGGTTTCTGGATAAGAACCAGCCTATCGACATTATCTTTGGTGTTGTAACATTTTTCCTCGCTTTGCTAGCAAAGGAATACGCGGTTATAATGGTGTTTATGATACCCATGATGTTTTACATTTTACGCAAGAAAACCTTTGTACAGAACCTTATGCCATGCCTTTACTTTTGGGGGATATTTATTATTTACCTCTTTATCCGTGGGCATGCAGTGGGCTTCAACGGTCACGTTTATACAAATGAGATATTAGATAACCCATATCTGCTGGCCAGCAAAACGCAGAAACTGGGCACGGAGTTATTTGTCTTGTTTAAGTATCTCTGGTTGCTAATTGTCCCTTATCCACTTGTAAGCGATTATTCCTATTGCCAGATTCCTTATCAGGATTTATTTAGCCTGCCCGTGATTGGCACTGTAATTCTGTATGGTGGTATTGTGGGATTGGGAATTTGGCTTTTCGTTAAAAGGAATCCGCTTTCATTTGCAGTTGCTTTTTATCTTTTCAATCTCGCAATCGTATCAAACTTATTTATGGATATTGGTGCTACAATGGGCGAGCGTCTTATTTTCCATTCGTCACTTGGGTTTGTATGTTTAGTTGCCTATGGCGCCTTTGAGGCCATTAAAAAAATGCAATTGGAACAAAAACGGGCAGTGGTTTTCATTTTTACTTCAATAGTAGTTATTGCTTGTGGGTATGAAACAATGGCCCGGAACCTCGACTGGCGCAGTGATGTTACGCTATTCACGCACGATGTTACAATCGGAACCAATAGCATTATGCTGAATGGAAATGCAGGTGCCCGCTATATTGAACTGGCACAGGAAACCAAGGACAGCATTAGAAAGAAACATAAACTCGATACCGCCATTATTTATTTGCGGAAGTCAATTTACCTTCATAAGAAAAGTGCTTATGTAAGCAGCTATCTTAATTTGGGCGATGCTTATTTCGAACAGCAAATGCCCGACAGCGCAGAAGTTTATTGGAAAATAGTAAGGAAAAACTACCCAAGCTATCCGCAATTGTCAAACTATTTTTTCCTGTTGGGAAGGCAGTATATGTCCTTAGGTAGCAAGATGGGCGGGCAACGTAATTATGCCGGGGCAACAAAGGAAATGTATAAAGCTATTAATGTAGACCCCAACGATGCAGAGTTATGGTACAATTTGGGAGGAGCTTATTTTACCTGGGGTAAATACGATTCGGCTTATTATGCCTGGAACAGGACCTTGCAAATTAATCCCAATCATGCTCAGGCAAAACAAGGATTGTCAGCATTAGTTCCCGTAAAAAAGAAAAAGGATTGAACGTGGCAACACCGGTGAAAAAACAAGTTAAAGCTGTCCCACCTCCGTTTGTTAAGCAAACAGTGTTCTCTTTTCCTTTAAAAACGAAGTACATTATACTATGCCTTGTTTGCTTTATTCTGTATGCAAACTCCATTGCCAACAAGTATGCTCTTGATGACAACATCACCATTGTAAGGAATTCGTATGTGCAAATGGGACTTTCAGGAATCCCAAAAATAATGTCCAATGATTCTTATGCAAGTTTTTATTCCGATATGGGAGGCGACCCTTCAAAACAATTGTCCGGTGGACGCTTCAGGCCATTATCTGAAATTATTTTTGCTGTTGAACAACAACTTTTCGGTGACTCAACTATGCTTCCCGGGTTCCGCCACTTAATAAACATAATTGCATACATGGCTTGTGTTCTTGCCTTGTTTGTTTTTCTTGAAAAGTTTTTGTTCAAAAAAATTCCTTGGGGTGGTGATATGGCCTTTTTAGCAGCGTTTTTATTTGCCATTCACCCAATACACACTGAAGTTGTAGCCAACATTAAAAGTTTGGATGAAATATTATCGGTTCTATTCATAATGCTGACTTTTATTTATAGTCTGAAGTACTTTCAAGGTAAAAACATGAAAGACCTTATGATTGGAATGGGCTCATTTCTTCTGGCCTTATTGGCGAAGGAATATGCAATACTTTTAGTACTCTTCATACCTTTCTTATTCTACTTGCTCGATAATAAAAAACCCGATGCAATAATTATGGGCACCCTACCTTACTTAGGTGTGTTTTTAATTTATGTTGTACTTCGCGGTAATGCTGTTGGGTTCCATAGTAATATTCAAAGTACGGATCTTCTTTCCAATCCATATTACTATGCAACGCATGTTCAAAAAATGGCTACTGAGTGGTTTGTACTTGGGAAATATATCGTTCTTCTTTTTGCACCCTATCCATTATCGAGCGATTACTCATATAGTCAGATAGCGTACCATAACTTTTCCGATATAACAGTTATCCTATCCATCTTGTTTTACATTGCAATAACTGTTTGGGGCGTTTTATTATTGAAAAAAAGGAGTATTCTTTCATTTGCCGTATTCTTTTTCCTTCTGAATATATTGTTGATTTCAAATTTTATTCAGGACATTGGCGCTACTATGGGTGAGCGGCTTGTGTTCCATTCTTCAATAGGATTGGTAATTATTCTGTCGTATTACTTTTTTCAGGCGATTTCAAAAATACCTCCAATAAGTAAAAAAAGCGCTCTTATTTCGGCTATGTCTGTTATTGGTGTGGCATGTCTTGGAGAAACATTTACACGCAATGCTCAATGGTACGATGATACAACATTATTTATTCACGATGCCGGGGTGGTGCCCAATAGTTGCCTTGCAAACAATAATGCAGGCTGGGGCTATCTATCACTTTCGGAAAGGAAAGAAAACACAATTGACCAGGCAAAGGCATTTCTTGATTCTGCACGGAAATATTCATTACGGGCACTTCATTTTAATCCCAAGTACGAGGCGGCATACCTTAATTTGGGCGGTGTCTATCTTCATCAAGGTTTGCTCGATAGTGCCCAGTATTGCTGGGATATGGTTGGCCAATTGCATCCGAATCATCCATCTTTAAAATCGAAATATGCATTGCTGAGTCAGTTTTACTTTACCCGCGGACTTGATTTAGGGAAGAATGGAAAGGCTCAGGAAGGTATTTATAATTTGAAAAAAGCCTTAACGTGGGATCCTGAAAATTCCGGTATCTGGTACAATATAGGCGGGGCATATTTTACAATTCAGAAATACGATTCTGCTAAATATGCCTGGACGAAAGCGCTGCAGTATAAGCCCGACAATGAAGATGCAAAGCGGGGGTTAAATGCGTTGTCTCAAAGCAATGGGCAGTAAATCAATTATGGTATATTTGAACTGACAATGGCAAAGAAAAATATTAAACCAGCTAATCCCGCACCGGTTGTACTACAGCCCTTGTTTGATTTTCCTTTGAAAACAAAATACATACTCCTTTGTGTTTTGGTATTGGTTTTTTACGGTAATACATTAATGAATGGGTACGCCCTTGATGATACGGGTGTTATCCTGGGAAATCATTATGTGCAAAATGGCGTAAGTGGAATTAGCGATATTATGAAACATGATGCTTTCGCAAGTTATCTGGAGCAATTAGGTGCAACGCAAAGCTTCACAGGTGGTCGCTATCGCCCTTTGTCTATTGTGTTTTTTGCAATTGAACATAGCTTGTTTGGAGATAACCCCATGCTAATGCATTTTATTAATGTACTCTTTTTTATTTCAACAGTTTGTGCCATATTTTATTTTCTGTCTAATTTTCTTTTAAAGAAATTGCCCCGTGGCGAAGATTGTGCTTTTTTGGCAACGATACTGTTTGCAATACATCCGCTACATACCGAGGTTGTGGCTAATATTAAAAGTCTTGACGAAATACTTTCACTTCTATTTATTGTTCTTACATTTATTTTCAGTCTGGAATATCAAAAAAGGAATGATATTAAATTCCTCTTTTTCGGAATTGTGAGCTTTTTCCTTGCACTCCTGTCAAAAGAATATGGGCTTATGTTGTTGGTGTTATTACCAATCTTGTTCTTCCTTCATCCTTCAGGGAAAAAAAGTGGTAGTCCTATTCCCGTTATGCTTGGGGCCTATTTTGTAACCTATATTATTTATATAGGGCTTCGTATTTCAGTGGTGGGTGTACCTCACTCCAATGCAGGTATTATTTATATTAATAATCACCTCAGGATGGATCCTTATTATCTTGCTAGCCCCGTTCAAAAGTTTGCCACAGAGTGCTATGCACTGGGAAAATACTTGTATATGCTTATTGTGCCTTATCCTTTAGCATGCGACTATTCTTATAACCAGATTCCCTACAAAAATTTTGCCGATATCACTGTTTGGCTTTCTATTGCTGCCTACCTGGGGATTTTTTATTGGGGATGTAAATTGTTATTTAAAAGAGATGTAATGGCGTTGCCGTTTTTTTTCTTTTTATTCATGCTCTTTCCAATTTGCAATTTCGTAATCAATGTTGGCGCTGTATTTTGTGAACGCTTCGATTATCATGCTTCACTCGGTTTTGCAATTGTTATATCATGGCTTGCAATCAAACTCACAAGGAAAGTGTCCTTTTCAATGCGCAGGACTGCAATAACGGGCGTTATGACAGTGCTTATTTTAATCTGTGCAGTTGAAACCATCGGACGCAATTCAGATTGGAAAAACGACAATACTTTGTTTGGTCATGATGTGAATGTGGTTCCCAATAGCGAGTTTGCCGATTGCAATGCTGCAATGGGATACATAAATTTATCAATGTCCAGTGAAAATGCTAGCCGCAAAACGCACATGCTTGATACGGCTGTTATGTTATGCCGCCGGGCAATTGATTTGGACAAATCATTCCCCGACCCATTTATAAATGCAGGAATTGCATATTATTTTCTTTCCAATCTTGATTCGGCAAAATATTACTTTGACATTCTTCAGGCTGGTCTGTATCCAAATCATCCGAAAGTGCGGGTCTTTCAACCTATGCTGGCTAAATCATTCCTGCTAAAAGCCAGGATTGTAGGTGCAAATAATCCTTATTTAGGATTACAGGAAATTAAAAAGGGGATAAGTGAAGATACATCAAATGCAGAGTTATGGTATAATTTAGGAGGAGTTTACTTCCTTCTGCATCGCTATGATTCGGCCCAGATTGCCTGGAAGAGAACTTTGCAATTAAATCCGACTGATAGTATTGCAAGAAATGCCCGTAATGGTCTGAGCAATTTAGTTACTGTTCCCAATAGCAGTTCTGGAAAATAAACTAACAAGAGCAGGACTTGTGGCAACTAAGAAAATACAAACTCAACCTGCACAAGTAAAAAAGCCCGTTACACTTATTTTTAAAGTCCCGTTAAAGGTAAAAGTAGCCATACTCTTTTTAGTTGCATTTTGCTTTTATGCAAACACATTTTCCAATCAATATGCATTGGATGATGAAGCAGTGATTCAACGGAATGAATATGTACAACAAGGCTTTTCAGGGATTGGGAAAATTTTAACGAAGGATGCTTACGACAGTTATTACAAGCAAACAAATTCCAACCAAAAATTATCGGGTGGAAGGTACAGGCCCTTATCAATTGTGGTGTTTGCAATCTTGCATCAACTCTTTGGTGAATCTCCACTACCCGGGCATGTTTTAAATGTCCTTCTGTATGCGCTTTGCGTGCTAACTATTTTTTATTTTCTTCGGAAATATTTGTTCCGTAAAACACCTTACGGAGAAGATATTGCATTCATTTCAGCGCTTTTATTTGCAATCCATCCCTTGCATACTGAGGTGGTAGCTAACATTAAAAGTTTAGATGAGATTCTTTCCCTCTTATTCATAATGCTGACTTGCATTTTCAGTATTAAATTCAGAGAAACAAAAAAAACAAAAAACCTTATTTTGGGATTGTTATGCATGTTTTTTGCTTTACTGTCGAAGGAATATGCCATAACGCTTCTTTTTTTAATACCACTTCTTTTCACTTTATATTTTAAAGAAAAAATATGGAAATCAGTATTGAATAGTTTGCCTTATTTTGGGATAGTTGTTCTTTATTTTATAGTCCGTATTCAATCTATTGGCATCCCACACGCCCATAATGACCTGGATATTTTAAACAATCCGTATCTCCTTGCAACCCCTATGCAAAAAGCCGCTACTGAGTTTGTAATCCTCGGTAAATATCTCTGGATGCAATTATTTCCATATCCTCTTGCTTACGATTATGGGTATGCCCAAATACCCTATTATACTTTTTCAAGTCCATGGTTTTGGCTTAGTATTATTGCTTATGTAGCCATTATTATAACAAGAATCCGATTCCTAGTAAAAAAACATATTCTATTGTTTCCTGTTTATTTCTATTTATTAAATCTATTTATTGTTTCTAATTTCCCCCTGAATATTGGTACTACAATGGGAGAAAGGCTTGTGTTTCATTCTTCATTGGGTTTTGTAATGGTTGTTTCGTGGGGGATAGTTGAGTTAGCAAAGAAGATAAATATTAAAAACAGAGAACGATTAATTATTGGCGCACTTGGCCTAATTGTAATTTTTTGCGGAACAGAAGTGGTAACCCGTAATTCGGATTGGAAAAATAATTTCACATTATTTACTAAAGATGTGAATACGGTGCCGAATAGTGTAAAAGCAAACGACAATGCTGGTTCGCAATACATTAATTTGAGTGAAACAATTACTGATACACTTAAATCTGATTCGGTTGCCCGCAAAGGAATAAGGTATCTGGAAAAGGCAATCACATTAGATGATTCCGACTTAACCGGATATTTGAATTTAGGTATTGCGTACTGTAAGCTAATACAACCTGATACTGCTAAACGTTTTTGGGATAAGGCCAAAAGAATATATGCCGCGGAGCCAAATCTGCCCGATTATTACATATTGTTAGGGAAAATATTCACCTATACGGGCAACAAGTTTGCTCAGCACGGAAAACTTCCAGAAGCTATTCATGAATATGAAACTGGTATTCAGTGTGACGCTTCAAACCCTTACCTTTGGTTCAATTTAGGTGGTGTATTTTTCAGCTCCGGCCAAATGGATTCTGCAAGAAATGCCTGGAGGAAAACAGCGCAGATAAATCCCAATTACCCCAGTATTCAGGACTGGATAAATAAGACAAATTCTATTCAGGTAACTTATTAAAATTCGTCGCCTGGTTTTAAATAGTATCCAACAGTATTTAACCCTTTACGGTAATATTCCGGATCGGCAAATTTTACATCTTCCCGTTTTTTTACTTTTAAAACTGTACTGCCATCCTTGGCTTTCACTACATGAAAACCTTTGGTTGTCCTGCTTCCAACAGGATTAATTTGACTTGTGTTAAATAATACAACCTTGTTAATACTGCTTAAGGCTACCAAGTCAATATCATCAATTATATGTTCAATAAAAATCAATTTTGATTCACTGCCATACGCACTGTTTAACTTCTTGCGTTTGGTTTCTGTCTCATAGCTCGAGAAGTTAATTTTAGCAACTTTCCCATTCTCAAATGCCGCAATCAGATAGCCCGAATAGGTAGATGTACCAGTCATGTAAATAGGCTTCTCACCAGCTTCAAATGAAATCTGGCTTAGTATCTGGGAATTGCTGCTAAAGGCTTCGTTTTGAATTTTATAAACATTATAAAGCGTAGTAAATACAAGTACTTCAGAGTATGTGAGAACATTCTTGTCTATTTTAATTGCAACTTCGGTGTGTGGGTGTAATTCGGGTGTTTCCATTTGTTTTAGTTTAATTAGTCCGGATAAAATTAGATATTATTTGAATTCCGGGGAATTCTATTATTTTTGTAGGCAGTAATATAACGCCCATGAGATTTGATTTACACAAATCGATTGAAATTTTAGAAAGGACACCTTTAGTAATTGAAGGTATGCTCAAAGGTGTTTCTGAAGAATGGACATCAAAGAATGAAGGTCCTGACACATGGAGTGTTTATGACGTAATTGGCCATTTAGTGCATGGAGAAAAGACAGACTGGATAACCCGAATGGAGATTATTCTTTCCGAAAGTTCAAAGAAAAAATTCACCCCATTTGATAGGTTTGCGCAGCTTAAAGATAGCAGGGGCAAATCGTTACAGGTATTGATTGAGGAATTTAAATCCCTTCGCAAAAAGAATATTGTGAAAATTAAGTTGAAAAGAATCGACTCGAATGATTTGCTAAAAAGAGGTATTCATCCTGAGTTTGGCCCTGTAACATTGAAGCAACTTCTTTCAACCTGGGTGGTGCATGATCTGAACCACATAGCCCAGATTGCCCGTGTAATGTCAAAACAATATAAAACGGAGGTTGGCCCATGGAGTGAATATTTACCTATACTTAACAGGTAAGGTTAATCTTTTAAAATGTATCAATTCCTTAATTATTTTTTCTTTGTTTTTCACACGGTAATTCTATTATTCAACACCTTTGGTTACATACCAAAGAAAACACGGAAATGGAATTTGGTTATGCTTTTACTCACCAGTTTCTCCTGGTTTGTATTAGGGATTTGGTATGGTTGGGGCTACTGCGTTTGTACTGAATGGCATTGGAAAGTAAGAGAGCACTTAGGCATGTATGATACTGATTCGTATACCCACATGCTTGCACTAAAATTGACTGGCATTAACTTTTCGCAACATAGAGTAGATATTGTTACCGCTGCAACTTTCTTTATAAGCCTTGCCCTAAGCCTTTTCCTCAATATCCGGGATTGGAGGTGAAAGCGAATGTAAACCAATCAACCGTAATTTTCGTATATTTGATAGTGAAGATATAGTTTAAGTATGAGAAAGATTGTAATAATAATTAGTTGCTGCCTGCTTGCCAATAATTATACTTGTGAAGGTCAGATTCTAAAGCCGACAGAAATATTTAGGAGGAATGTTCCCTTACTTTCAAAAACAAATATTGTTTTTGAAAGCTACATTCGAGAACGCGGAATTCAAGACAATACAACGCTTCCATCCCCAATTTTACAAGCAGGACCTTTTAAATTGGACTGCACAAATACCCTCCCAAAAGGAGCCATTTTTTGCCGGATGGAAGATGCTATTTATAACAAGTTGAATTTTTGGGTGAAGTTTAGGATGGGAATAGATGATAGGTATAGCAATTGAGTCTTGTTTACTTTTCACTATACATCATTCTTAGTCAAATGATGTTTATGTTTCTTCTTAAAAAGGTAGCCAACAGAAATATAATATAGTGTGCTTTTTTGGGGAGTATATGTTTCAACAATGCTAGTTCCTGGTAAAGTGAATGTGGTAGTTTTATCTACCAGAAAATCCAATAAATAGTATTTGAAGCGTACATAAGAACCATTGTGGAAACGCAACTCTCCAAATACAGAAGGATTAAAGAGGTTTACATTTTGGGAAGAAAAAAGTGCATCATTAAAAATGGACTTACTACCATTGTAAAGCATCTTTTGTTTAAAGGCAAACATACACTCACCTTCAGCGCCAATAGCGAGATAGTCTCCATGAGGCATATTGCCAATCTTTAATCCAAGCGGGATACCAAAACTATAGGAGCGTTGTTTTAAGGTAGCATCATAACTATCCGAGAGTTTATTTATAAACCCTACATTAATGATGGAGAAGCCCGTGTACATGCCAAAAGCTTGCCCAAAGTCATAATGGAACTTATGCTGCACATGAAAAAAACAGGTGAAACGCATTACATTGCCAAGGGTTTTTCCTCCATCATTTACATCTCCAAAGGAGAAAATTAATTGTGCACCAGACATGCCATACCATTTATTAGCAGGAGCAGCATTGAGCTTAGCTGGAGTTGGGTCTTGTGCATCAGCAGTCAATATTTTCAAACAGAGCAAGGATATTATCAATATTCTTTTCATGGTTAATGTTATACAAAATTCATTAAGTCAAATTTTTTACCAAGCACTTTTTCTGAATCAGCTCCAAGCACTTTTTCCAGCATCGTGGCATATACCTGCCTGAAATCTGTGTTGTAAATTAAATCACCTTCATCCAAATTTTGAAGGTCTGCCATAGGGTTGTAAAGCCCGGCTTTCGAAAGTTTGCCGCTGATAACATAAATGTTGTTGGCAGTGCCATGATCTGTACCACCACTGGCATTCTGAGCAACCCGGCGGCCAAATTCGGAGAACGTCATTATCACAGTATCATCAAATTTGTTGTTGTCTTTTAAATCCTGACAAAATTCAGCTAATCCGTCTGAAAGGCCTTTTAGCGCTCTGTTTTGTTGTCCTTTTTGAAATACATGGGTGTCAAATCCCGGAAGGGAAATGTAGTAAACAGAGGAATCACAACCAGAACAAATTAACTCAGCAATAGTTTTTAAACGGTTCCCAAAAGCGTTGGTAGGGTAGGTCCTTGTTGACTTAAATGTTTTTGAATGCGCATAAATATAATCTGCCGACTCCATTGTTTCGGCCAATGTTTTTTGCAAGTATTCAACTTCAGGATGGTCGTTGTTGGGTTTATATTCATTCGCAACCCCGCGAATAATAGGATTTTGGGAAGTGCTATGAAGAAGTGGCGGACTGCTAAAAGCGAGTCCTTTAGATGCATCTCCTTTTAGTGCCAGACTAAGTGTATCGTCTAACTCAACGGCATTATAAGGCTTAGCGCAAGTTCCATTGCAGGTGGCGTCGAGGTATCTTCCTACCCATCCGGAATACACATATTGGTTTTCATCACTGGCAGACTGCCATATATCCATACTGCGAAAGTGCGAGCGGTTTGGATTAGGGTAGCCTACGGAATTTATTATCGCCAAATTTCCATTGTTGAATAAATCTGCGAAACCTTTTAGGTTGCTATTCAGTGCGACGTCGTCGGTGATTTTAATAATATCATCATCCTTTAAACCAAGCGAAGGGCGGGCTTTATAATAAAGGTCGTTACGGAAAGGCACTACACAATTCAACCCGTCATTACCACCTGAGAGTTGAACAACTACAAGCCTTTTGCCTGTTGTGTTTGCGGGCATTGTATAAAGTCCATTTTTACCAACACCAAATGCTTTTAGAAAACTTGGCACCATCATAGATGCTGTTGCAAGGGCTGAATTCCGTATAAAACCTCTTCTATCCATACTTCAGATTAATTGAAATTCTGGTAATGACATGATGGCTGCCATACTTAACGTTAAATTATCCCCGCCTGTACCAGTTAGGGCAGGCTTATCAGAATTGGTCCAACTTGTTTTCAAAAGGTTTATGTCAATTCGTGAAGTATTACATTGAATAAAATACTCAAGCATACTTTCCATTTGCGATTCAGCCGGAAGGTTTTTAAAGGCAGAATTAAGTGCTGTCCAGTCCGATTCAATTTTACCGCGTTCTTCATTTGGTGGAGGTGCATCTTCCGGGTTTTCTTCAAAGTGTGGTTTCGATTTTATTTTAATCCCTTCACCCCTTATAATATAAAACGGCATACTTAAACGAAGCAGGAGGGAAGTGCTGTCAATCCATGTATTGCCGCCTTTCCAGCCGGCAACATTGGGTGGAAAAAACAATACTTGTCCTAACGCCTTTTGTACATCAATCAATGTCTTTTTATTTTTGGTATCAATGCCTACTAATTTTTTGAAACGTACTATCAATTCGACAGGTGAACAAACTTTTGCTCCAATATTTTCGTCATCGTAAAACCAATCGGAAGTAAATATTTGGCGCATCAGAGCGCTTATATCATACCCCGAAGCAAAGAAACCGTCTGCAAGTGTTTGCACTCTTTCAGTATTCACATTTTGGTTTACAAACTCTCTATAAATTTTAGTACAAATAAATACAGCAACCTGTTTATTAGAAAGAATAATATTCAGAATATCCTCTCCTTTAAAATTTCCTTTTTGCCCTAAAAATTCTTTCTCATCGGAATCGTGCACCTTTTCATTAAAAGTAAATTCTCCTTTGCCATTCACTTCCCAACCGGTAAAGGCGCGTGCTGCTTCTTTAATGTCTTTTTCACTATAATGGCCAACTCCAAGTGTAAATAACTCCATCACCTCGCGGGCAAAATTTTCATTAGGATGTTCTTTTTTGTTCTGCTGATTATTCAGGTAGATAATCATGGCAGGGTCTTTGGCAATGGCATTTAGTAAATCTCCGAATTTGCCAAGCGCATTGCTACGCAATGTATTATTCTGAACTTGCATCAGGTAAGCCAGTGGGGTAGATGTGGAGAAATGATTATGCCAGAAAAATGTCATCTTTTCACGTAAAACTGCTTCAGTGTATGTCATCTTGAAAAGCCATTCCCCATTCAGTTCTTCCATCTCTCCAAAAGACTTCAAGAACATTTTTATGAGTTTGAAACCTCCAACCCCTTTCTCTTCTTCGTTTTCTTTTAAAGGGTAGGGGAGATAATCAATGTCTTTATAATCTCTTGAGGATTCGAAAAGGCCGTCAACAATGGAATTAATAGGTGCATTCACCAACGAAGTAATCCTGTCAGGGGTTTCGCCAAACCCTGCCCTGAGGAATAGATGTTGTATTTTCTTTTGTGCAGATGCCATTTTCGGTAATTAGACTTTAATCTGGCGATAAAGTTAATTCAGGAAAATGAATGCTAGATGAATTTGCAAACAAGAAACCTATTCTACTACAATTTTCTTTTTCAGGTTTTCGCCATTTCCATTTAAGGTAAAGAGGTAAACACCTTTTCCAAATCCTGAAAGATCAAGTGACGAGGAGTACTGTCCCTCAATCTTTATGTTGTTGGAGTAAACTTTTTGCCCCAGCATATTATAAATCGTCATGGTGTATTCTCCCGCATTCAAATTATCTAATGTGAAGTTTACTTTTCCACCTGTCGGATTAGGATAAACTTTAAATTGGTTTTCTGAATTCCCGATGTCATTAGTCCCGGAGGATATATAGACTGGGGTTTCCCAAACACCTCTACCATAGCTTGCTGCAAGCAGATTTGCACCTGCATCTACAATCTTTAAATCATTCACCATTACATTTGGCAAACCTGTGTTATACGACACCCACGAATTTAAAATGGTGTCGTGGTAATAAACGCCTTTATCGGTTCCAACATAAATTCCGGAATGGTTATTTGGTTGGAATACTATGCAATTCACAGGCAAATTAAGAAGCCCTGAAGATATATTTTGCCAGTTAGTTCCTCCATTATAGGTTTGAAAAACTTTGGCTGTATCCACATATCCTGAAAAAGTTACCCATGCATGACTTGAGTTGTTAGGGTCAACAGTTATTCCAGTCATCCATGCTTCACCAACAGGAAGATTGGAAGTAATATTTTTCCAACTTGTGCCTCCGTTTGAGGTCATAAATATAGAATCGTGCCAGCAAGTATAAATTACCTTATCATTGGAAGGATCAACAATCAGTGCTGTAATCCGGTTGGTGCTCGATGAAAAGTTGCTAATCTGATTCCATGTAGTATTGCCTTGGTCCGGCGATTCCCACACATTCGAAAATCCGGCAAATAAGGTATTTGCTTTTTGTGGGTCCTGTAACCAGCGTGTAACCCATGGTCCATTTTCAGATATAGGTCCTGCAATGTAGTTCCAGTTTACCCCTCCATCAAAAGAATTATAAAGAGCGCCGCCTTGGCTAGAACTATACATAGTATTATCATTTGAGTAATCTATAAAAGGCACCATGCCGTCACCACCATTCGTTTCCATCCAGGGGAGTCCTGATTCATTGGTGCCATTATCTTGCCAGCCAGAGAGCCACAAGCCAGATGTTAGTGTGGACGGGCCTATTGCATATATCTCAGCAATTTGAAGGTTATTGCTTAAGTCAGTGTAAATATTTCCACCTGCGGTTGCTTTAAACACACCTCCATCACATGCATCAAACCACGAAGCCCCGCTACCTGGGAGGAATATGTAGTGATGTCCATCGGCATGCGCATAAGGACTGCCTCCGGATGAAGCATTAAGATTCCATGAGGCACCACCATCTGTCGACATATAAACGTCTATTCCTCCGGTTAGAACAGTATCGATATTTGTTGGTGAAACTGCCAATGGTAAACCATACCAGCCATAGGCCATGCCAAGGTTTCCTGAGCCCGAATTAGAGCGCTGCGTAAATGTTTGCCCCCTGTCAGTTGAGCGGTATAATCCATAAAAACTCCAACTTGAAGCGTCTTCCGCAACAAGATAAACATAATTAGAATCAGCAGGGGTAACAGCGATTGTCATTCTTGCCGTTAGTCCGAATGCAGGAAGTCCGTTTGTTACCTGGTTAAACGACATACCTCCATCAATTGAACGGAAAAATTTTCCATCACCTGTTGCTGCATAAACTGTAGATGGATGAAAAGGTTCAAACTCTACCGACTTGAAATACTCTGTATCTTCTTGCGTCCAGGTAGCTCCTGCATTCGCGGAATAGTACATTCCATTCGAAGTAGCGGCGATAATAATATTCGTGTTAACGGGATTCAATGCAAGTTCAGTAACCGTGCCATAACCCGGCCCTGTGCTTTGTTGTGTATATGATAATCCGGTTGGATTCCAAGTGTTGCCGCCATCCGTGGATTTCAAAACACCAATCGTTGAAATAGACCAAAAGTCTGCAGCAGGGCCATCACAGTCTCCGGTGGCAAGATACATGATGGTTGGATTGATAGGGTCAATAGCTAAATCACTTGTTCCTAGTTCAGATAATTGATCTGTATTTGTTGACCAGGATATACCCCCATTAGTGGTTTTCCATAAACCTCCTGTTGGCGTACAGGCATACATAATAGAAGAGTTGCCGGGGTAAAACCTCAATTTGTTTACTCTGCCATCTCCTCCATAAGTTGGTACTGCAGCATTTCCTTTATAACTCCAGTTAGCTGACGACTGCATGTTTTCAGGGCTTTTTGCTTTTTCATTGTTGAGTAATTTAATATAAGCCGAAGAGAAAATAGCAGGAGAAGGGCGCTCTCCACTTGGGTAGGTGCGAGGTTCCATAAGCCATTCCCATCGTTTATACAATGCATAACTATCATCATCTTTTCCTTTTTTATTAGTGGCTTTTGCCTCTTCTTTATGATTTGAATACCATGAATTAAAAGCATTCTGTACGTCATGTACATTTGTTTTTCCATCTTTCATCTTTCGAACCCAATCCTGTCCGATTGAGTTAATAGAAATAAATGACAGCACAGCAATAATAATTGAGTACTTTTTCATGGTGTTCGTTTTATTCGAAGTGATTAATTAAGAACAATCTTCTTCTCGATAGATTGCCCCAGGCCATTAATAGCAAATAGGTAAACACCTTTTCCAAATCCGGAAAGATCAAGTGAAGAGGAGTACTGGCCCTCAATCTTAATGTTATTGGAATAAACTTTTTGCCCCAGCATATTATAAACCGACATTGTATATTCTCCTGATTTCAAATTATCCAATGTGAAGTTTACTTTTCCCGTTGTTGGATTGGGATAAATATTGAATGCGCCGTTATCTGCTGTAATGGAATTTATCCCGGTATAAACAGCGGTTGACCAAACACCGCGTCCATAGGTGGCTGCCAGTAATGTATTGGTTGGTTTAAATATCTTCAGGTCATTAATTGTTACGTTAGGAAGATTCGTATTGAAAGGAGCCCACGAGGAAAGGGTGCCATCGCGATAAAACACACCTGCGTCGGTGCCAACATATACGCTTTCAGCATAACTTCCATCTACAAAAACGATGCAATTAACCGGCAGGTTTGGTAACCCAGTCGAATAGTTTGTCCAGGTAGTGCCTCCATCGGCAGACATGAATACTTTGTTGTTTGCAGAGTATCCTGAGAAAGTAACCCAAACATGATTTGAGTTAAAAGGGTCAAGGGTGATGTCGGTAATTGCCGCACTTCCAACCGGAAGTGTTCCGGTAATGTTCGTCCATGTAGTTCCTCCATCGGTGGTCATTTCAATAATTCCGGGTTGTGCAGCATACATTACATTGCTATTAAATTCATCAACCGCCATAGCGCTGATGAAATAGTTGGTATCGCCCCAGGTGCTTATCTGGGTCCATGCTGTGCCTTGGTTGGTAGATTTCCATACATTGTGGAAACCACTGTAAAGTGTAGCAGGGGTGCTTGGGTCTTGCATCCATTTTGTAACCCAAGGGCCTGTGCCAACTCCTGTATTTATTGCATTCCATGTCGTACCATGATCAGTTGAGATTTGTAAATCGCCCTGGTAGTTTTCTGCGTACCAAACGTTATCATTGGAGTAATCAATAAAGGAAACCATTCCATCTCCGCCAAGAACCTGCTCCCAGAACGGACTTGAAAGGTTCACACCATTATCTTGCCAGCCTGAAAGCCATAGCCCCGGGGTTGAGCCTGAAGGGCCTACATTATAAAGTGCTGCTACATGCAGGTTATGGCTAATGTCAGTCCATACATTAGCTTGGTTACCTTTAAATACGCCGCCATCACAAGCAACAAAATAGTTTGAACCGCTTCCCGGTGCAAAACTAATACTGTGAACATCGGCGTGAACATAAGGCAAAAGGATATTGAAGTATAAAGTTTTCAGTGCCCATGTGGCTCCTCCATCGGCTGAAGCATAAATATCAAGGCCTCCTTCTAAAAGTGAATCTGCATTGGTTGGAGAAACTGCCAGCGCCATCGTGTACCACCACTGATATTGAATCTGGTCACTGGTAGACATATTCGTAAATGTTTGTCCTCTGTCAGTAGAACGGTAGGTTCCGGTTTGTCCAACTACAATATAAACATAGTTTGAATCAGCCGGAGAAACTGCAATTTTGATACGGTTCATAGCTTTGTATACAGGCAATGATGTTGTTACTTGGGTAAGCGTTGTACCTCCATCGTCAGAGCGATAGAACTCTCCGTTAAATGTTCCGGCATAAATGGTATTCGGATGAAATGGCTCAAATTCGATGGATTTAAAATCTCCGGTGTCGAGTTTCGCCCAAGTTGCGCCTGAATCATTTGTACGATACAAACCAAATGAACACGCTGCAAAAAGATTACCTGTGTTATTAGGGTTAATGAGTAATTGGTTGACCGTTGAAAATGCGGGCCCGCTGGTTGATTGAGGAATAGACAAGCCGGTTGCATTCCATGTATTGCCACCATCTATTGATTTTAAAACACCCACAGTTGAAAGCGTTGTGTAGCCGCCATAAATTCCATCACCGTCGCCGGTAGAAATATATCTGATATTAGTATTGTTTGGGTCAATTGCAATGTCACTTATTGACATGTCGAGTAAATTATCCGTATTGGTCGACCACGAAGCACCTCCGTTGTTTGAGGTCCAGAGGCCGCCTGTTGGGCTACAAGCAAATAAAATGTTGTTGTTGCCCGGCATAAATCTAATATAGTTTATACGGCCGGCACCGCCACCGCCACCGCCGCTTGGGCCTATTACAGGAACACTGTCATTACCGGTATATACCCAATTGGAAGAAGACATAGGTGATTTACGCATACTCTTTTCTGCATTTTGACTATGTAGGTATTCTGCATATTGGTTTGCAATAACACCCGGCTTAGGTCGCTCGCCGTTTGGAAAGGTGCGAGGTGCCATATACCATTCCCATCTTTTAAATTGTGCATAATTGCCATCCTCTTTTTCGGCAGTTTGCTCATAACTGCTTAAGGTGGATTCATTCGCTTGCTGGCTAGAATTCCATTTAGCAAATGCTTTTTGTACATCATGCACATTTGTGTTCTGGTCTTTCATCATACTAATCCAGTCCTGTGAAAAGAGTGGAGATGATAGAAATGAAATGAATGCGAGAGGGTAAAAATACTTTTTCATGGTTTGGCGTTTGGTAGGTTAGTACAATATTAAGAAATTATTAATTACAAAAGCGCATCTGTCTATTACGGATATTTCAATTTCTCCTACATTCGCATTCAACAACATTTTTATGAAAGGCAGTAAGAAGTTAAAATTCATAGGGATTGTTTTATTTGCAGGACTGATTCCTCTATGCTTTGCCTTCAAACTAAATAAGCCTGGAAATGCTAATACTTTTGACCAGCAAACTCCATTTCTTGTTGTTCTGGGAACTGCTCAGGATGGCGGGTATCCACATGCAGGATGTAAAAAGCCATGCTGCCAAAAATATTACGAAGGAAAAGAAAAACGGCATTATGTTTCATGCCTTGCAATAGTTAACCCGTTAACAAAAGAGCGATGGCTTTTTGATTGCACTCCTGATTTTACTTTCCAATTGCATCTGCTGGATAGTATTTGTCCTGTTGAGGGAATAGGCATTAATGGGATATTCCTAACCCATGCTCACATTGGGCATTATACAGGGCTTATGTATCTGGGTAGGGAGGCGATGAATACAAAACGGATTCCAGTTTATGCTATGCCAAGGATGAAGCACTTTTTACAAGATAACGGGCCATGGAGCCAGTTGGTGGCGCTTAATAATATTGAGTTGAAGGATATGGAAGAGGATAGCACAATAGAGTTAACACCCAACCTTCATGTATCTCCTTTCCTGGTGCCGCATCGCAATGAGTACTCTGAAACAGTGGGCTTCAAAATATGGACAAACAAAACAAAGATTATTTTTATTCCCGACATAAATAAATGGGACAAATGGCAGATAGACATTGCCCAGGTAGTGAAAGATAACGACCTTGTTTTTATTGATGGAACTTTTTTTAAAGATGGAGAATTACCGGGTGCTAAAATGCAGGAAGTACCGCATCCTTTTATTGAAGAGACTATGAAGTTGCTTTCCGGCCTTTCTGATAAGGATAAAAGCAAAGTCCACTTCATACATATGAACCACACCAACCCTGCATTAATTGGAGATACAACCGCCATAAATGAAATTGAACGGAATCATTTTCATGTGGCAAAAGAGTTGGAGAAGTTTGCGTTGTAACCTATGGTAAAGCTCTTAATAAAAGTAAAACCCAACTCGTCAAAAGATGAGATTTCTGTTGACGCTGAAAACAATATTACTGTTAAAATAAGGGCGAAACCTATCGACGGAGAGGCAAACGATTACCTTGTAAAATTCCTTGCTAAAGAATTTGATATTAGCCGCAGCCTTATTCAAATAGATAAGGGAGCAACCAGCCGTTTGAAAAGAATTGTCCTCAATATTGAGCCAGCTATGTTGCAGCAAATAATCAGTAGATATAAATAATCAGCTGATTTTTTTCCCTGTTTTCGGTAGGATTTTTTTATATTTTTACGCAATTAGCAATATAGGTATACTTGCAAAAGTGTGTTGAATGTGATTTTGTAACAGTGGAAGAGTAAAAGATGAAAAAGGTATTTGTTGTTATCGCATTTTTAGGAGGGATTAATTCCGCTTTTTCGCAGGAGCATTCTATTTGTAATGATGCGATTCCCGTTAATGCCTTTTCCTACGGGCCAGTTACACCTGTCGCCTGGGCGGATTCTTCCTTGTATGAAAAAGGAAATGAAAGCATGTATTTAGGTAAAACCCATAAAGTAATTTGGTTTTCATTTATTGTTCCTTTTGATACCCTACTAGCCTTTCAAATCGTTCCCGATATCCCCACTGATGATTTTGATTTTATGCTTTTTAAATCAGACGGAGATGATTTCTGCCGGCAGGAAAAGCTAAAGAAAATACAACCTATACGTGCCAATTTTGCGAAACCGACCGAGTATAATAAGGGTGTATCCGGACTTTCTGTAAGGGGTACTGAAGCGTTCGTCGCTCCCGGATTCCATTCTCCTTACAGTTCCGTTGTGAAGGCTAAAAAGGGAGAATTGTATTATATAGCTGTCGATAATAATGAAAGTAATAAAGGAGGTTTCACGTTGAAACTTCCGTTTATGGAAGCCTCTAAAGGAACTGCCATTAAATCGTATGTGGATTCAGTGTCTGTTAAAAAGACTCCGCCCATCGAATCCTTGGCACCGTATAATCAGCTGGGGCCTCACAGGGATACTGTAAAACAAAAGTCAGTGCCTATAATAAGCACCAATGATATTATTCCGCAGAAAGATTCTGCCCCAAAGTTTAAAATCGGGGGCTATGTAGATGTTTATTATGCCCGTTATACCGACTCTGCCGGACATGGACAACCACAAAAATTCGGTGCTATTTCTCCATACAGTAATAACTTCGGTTTGAATATCGCCCAACTAACAGGCCAGTATAATGCAGACAGGCTAAGGGCAACAATTACATTGCAATATGGCGACTTACCTTCTGTGGCGTGGTCGCCCGTATATAATTATATTCAAGAGGCTAATGCAGGAGTCCGTTTGTATAAAAACCTTTGGCTTGATGCAGGTTTTTTCAAAACACATATCGGGACGGAAGGTTTATTACCAAAGGATAATATCTGTAGTTCTGTTTCCATCATAACTTTTTATGAACCCTGGTGGCAATCTGGCATAAGGCTTTCCTGGACGGGAAATAACGACAAACTGTACATGGCATTATATGGTGTTAATGGGTATAACCAATTTGTGTCCACCAATAATAAAAAGGCTGCCGGGCTTGCTGTTACCTATAATTTAAGCGACTATTTCAGCGTTGGTTATTATAATTTAATGAGCGATGATACGCCGGATTCTATTCCAATATCGCACTGGCGGCTCTTGAATAACCTTGTTATTAACCTAACCATTAGCCATAAAATTTCGGCCATAGTAGGAGGAGATTTTATTTTGCAGCAAAACACCCTTAACGGAAACGGATACGCACAAGCGTACAGTGCTATTGGTACTCTTAAATATCAATTCTTGAAAAAGATGGCAGTTTATGGTAGGTTTGAAATGTTCAATGACCAACAAAGTTTTTTAGCAGAACCTATAATCAACTTTAAGCTTATGGGCGGAACGCTCGGTATTGAATATAAACCATTAGCTAATGCATTCATAAGGCTTGAAGGGCGAGATCTGAACATGGCTCCGGGTGAAAATATATTTTATTCAAATGGGCAATATATAAACACGCAGGGAGAAATAATGCTTAATATGGGTATATGGTTCTGATTTTTTTATTAGTATTGACATCTAAACAAAAACAACATGAATACATTCGACACAGGAACTATTGGCTTTATGCTGCTAGCAACAAGCCTTGTTATGTTAATGACACCGGGCCTTGCTTTCTTTTATGGCGGGCTTGCAGGAAAACGGAACATTCTCGGGATTATGATTCAGAGTTTTGTGTCGATGGGTATTACCACTATTATGTGGTTCATTTGCGGATATTCACTTTGCTTTAGTGGCGATGCTATGGGCGGCATTATCGGTAATCTGGATAAGGCTTTTATGAGTGGGGTAGACCTGAATACACCTTTCCCGATGAATCATCACATGCCTGAGTTTGTATTTATTGCATACCAAATGATGTTTGCAATTATTACTCCCGCCCTTATTACTGGCGCGTTTGTTAATCGGGTAACTTTCAAGTCCTATCTTTTGTTTTTGGTATTGTGGCAGGTACTGGTTTACTATCCATTTGAGCACATGGTGTGGGGTGGCGGACTGCTTGCAAGATGGGGCGTGCTTGATTTTGCAGGTGGTATAGTAGTTCATGCTACAGCCGGTTTCGCTGCATTAGCCTCAGTAATATATGTTGGTAAAAGAAGAGATGTTGCTTCACCTCCTAACAGTATCCCACTAATAGCTATCGGTACAGGATTGCTCTGGTTTGGCTGGTATGGCTTTAATGCAGGCAGTGCCTTGGATGTGAACTCCATCACCGGACTTGCATTTTTAAATACCGACGTTGCGGCTTCTTTTGCAGCAATTACATGGTTAGTTATAGAATGGAGCATGGCTAAAAAGCCAAAGTTTGTGGGCTTGCTTACGGGTGCTGTTGCAGGGCTTGCAACTATTACTCCGGCCGCTGGATTTGTTTCATTGCCATCCGCTGTTATGATTGGTATTGCCGCCGGTATTGTTTGCTACCTCGCAGTTCATCTGAAAAATAAAATGGGTTGGGATGATGCACTTGATGTATGGGGAGTACACGGTATTGGTGGTGTATTAGGTACAATCCTCCTTGGCGTATTTGCATCCAAGGCGATGAACGCAACCGGTGCTGATGGCTTAATGTTGGGCGGAACACATTTTTTTGCAAAGCAAGTTATTGCCGTAGCCGGGGCATCGTTGTATGCATTCCTGTTTACGTATATAATGCTTTACTTAATTAATTTGGTTACGCCAGTACGGGTTACTGTTGAGCATGAAGATGCAGGCTTGGATACGGCTCTGCATGGAGAGAAGGCTTATGATGAAGGTGCATTGTAATAGATGATTTAATATTCGGGCCCGTCAGAATAATATCCTGACGGGCTTTTTTATGCGTTTTTGGTTACTTCCAGATTTTGAAATTCAGGGTGAACTTTTTATCCTGAAGCAGGGTGCGCCAGTCAATAAAAAGAAGGGCGGTTAAAAGGAGGAGGCCAAGCGATAACCCCGATATGGATTTCCATGAAATTATTCCTGACATAATGGATGGGGTGTTTTCAGCTGCATATTTCCCCATTAGCACCGCAAGCATATCGCTCGTAAATTTGCCAACAATAAAAGCGGGAATTATAAAAAGCGGTTTCATTTTAGCCATTCCGCTTGCAATAAATAATGGGGTAGTGGGTAATGGCATTAATGAATAGGTGATAATAGCCACCTGGCTTTTCCATCCTTTCTCTTTCAGCTTCGCCCCCAGGAATTGTACATCCGCATTTTTAGATGGTTTAAATAATCTTTTAGCTACATAAGGTATGTATAAAGTTAAGATATATCTGCCAAGTATAGACCCTGCAACACCTACAAATATTACAGTCCACAGGTTAAGATTGAAATAGATCTGAAAAAATATCATCAATACAAATGCCGGAGGCAACGGCAATGGAACTATATCAACAGCCATAGAACAAATAAAAACCAAAAAGTACCTTGTGAACATGATTATTACAATTACTCAAAGTTCGTCAAGGACAAAAAGTCAATCTATGACAGGAATCATTCATAAAAGTGATTTATGTTACGTTCTTAACAGGAATTAGGGAGGAAAAATTGGAATTTGTTTGCCAAAAAATCTTGCAAAATAACAGGAACATATCAGGGGCATTAACAGAGCCATAACAGGCGCATTACAGGGGCAATAACAGGAAACGGAGTTATTAACACCGATTGAATATGAGGTAGTTGCAAATTTTTTTCCTGTTATTAACAGGACGGAACAGAGAATGACCAAACCCAAAACGCACCAAATTTGATTGAAATATGCCGTGCTTTTTTTATTCATACTGCCACGCCTTCGCTTTAATGCTATGGCGGAC
This sequence comes from uncultured Bacteroidota bacterium, assembly GCA_903901055.1. Taxonomy (GTDB): domain Bacteria; phylum Bacteroidota; class Bacteroidia; order JABEUT01; family JABEUT01; genus JABEUT01. The sequence continues at coordinate 10,223 of CAIUPO010000083.1, read as the reverse complement.
AATGCAAAGATAAAGTATGAAATGTGTGTGTTCTCAAAAGTCATTGACCTGTCTAGGGAATGAATAGTGGAGAGTGAAACATGAAGAATACTATTTGAAGCGCAGATTATTTTTATTTATTAAAACGCACATACCTATTTTCGAATAAGTGAAAATCGCCGTTGTGTCACAAAACATCAAGTTTTTGAAAGCTAAAAATAGGGGTTTATTAATTGATATCCAATTAGTAAGTGCATGTCAGTGAAAAAATAGGTGTGACGCAATTTATATTTAATTTAATTAATGCTAATTAGTTAAAATAAATATATTAATATAAAATTACATAACTTGTTTATTAATTAAGCCTCCTATGAAAAGATTAAAAAAATGGACAGTTTATTCCATTTACTTTTTTAAATCTGTCGTGCTTATAGTGTACAAGAATTGCCAGAGATGCTTCGTGGCTACCTCCGGTAATGTTTGTTAATGCTGAAGTGGTATAATCATAACTGTAGCCAAGTCTCATGAAGGAATTATGATAGCCGAGTGTAAATATCATGGCATCGTTAAAGCGATAGCCAACACCTGCAGTTAAATGCCATTTGCTTAAATAGCATTCAGCAACCGTCTGGTTAAAGTCCTGTTGTTTTTGATGCAGCAGGGTAGGAGAAATAATAAAACTACCAATAGGTATAATGCCTCCTGCATTAAAAACATATTTAATAGGCAATGGGCTTGCCCCTGATGTAAAAAATTCATCGGGTTGGGTAAAATGATTCATGGCAAAACCAACAAAATAGTTTTTTCCAAATCCAAGTATACCCGCTGCAAAATCGGGAACAGCAATACTTGTGCGTAGTAAAAAGTCAGGTGAATTGATATTATAAATGAATCCTCTAACAGGATCTATCATGTCACCAAAACTAATATTATTCGGGTTAATGCTTTTTTGACGATAAGTTCCCTGAACTCCAATGCTAAGGGTGAAGGATTTAATATGGAACTGATGAGCAAAAATAAGGCTGATGTTTTTAGTGATTAATGTGGACTGCCCTGAATTATCATAGTTTGCAAGAATACCTATTGCGTTGGATGAGTCAATTATATTCCGGTCGTAAGATAAATTATAGGTTATAAAATTGCCAGGTATGTTTGGCCATTGGTCGCGGAAGTTCAAACAAATTCGCTGGCTTGTTCCTGTTCCTGCAAAAGCAGGATTAAGATATAAAGGATTAGCATAAGGTTGTGAGAAAGCCGGATCTTGTGCAAATAAAATTTTCCCTGTGAGGGTGAAAATCAAAAAACAAATTGCAAACTTTTTCATTTCTGAATGGTTTATTTAATCAATAGTAAAGTCCCGTTGTAAGTATGGGAATATCCGCTGGCATCAGTTACATTCATGCGGTATATATAAGTACCTTCAGTGCAAATTGTATTTGAACTATTATCCGGAGTTCCATTCCACGGATTGTTTATACTTGTGCAATGGTAAATTTGAACACCGTTACCATCAAATATCCACATTTCAAAGCTGGCTATTCCTGTGCCTTTAGGGCCAAAAGTTTCATTTATCCCATTTCCATTTGGTTCAAATGAATTGGGTATGTAAAATGTGGAACCGGAACAAGGGTTATTACCTGAACTTTTACTGCATCCAGCACCTGCTAGAAACAGGAGTGAGCAAAACAAAAGGATAATAAAATTCTTGATACCGTCCCTTAAATGCATTGGTAAGCTAGGTTAATAAAGATTTTAAACTCCTTTCTCCGACAGCCTAAATCAACCTATTTCTGTTTCCAGGTAAATCCTTTTGACCAGTCGTAGAAATCGGTTATAGCCTGCTTATTGTTTTTCAACCAATCATCATTTTCTTTATCATCGGTTGATGCAAAAATGATGTGGGAGAAGGTTTCTACAAAGTTTTTATCTTTCATCTCGATGAAGTATGGGGCGTAATAATCCCAATAAAAACCATAATTTTTATCTTTCGATTCTTTCAGCGTACTGCAAAAAGTACCAAAACGATAAGCAAAATTGGCAGTAGGTGAAAGCTTGAGGGTGTCAAGACTCAGGGCTGCGGTCATGGAGAGCATCATCTCAATGGTGGAAAAATTATTTTCCTTTTTAGTACTGTCTGATGGTTTAACATAAATGTTGATATCGCCTTTGGCGTTTTTTTCAACACCGGTATTCATTGTTTTTTGCAAATAATCAAGGTCGTTCTTTGCCCTTTCGCTCTGCGGCTCCAGAACAAGTAATCTGCATAGCCCGAAGATGGCTGGTACCCTACGGTCTTCTATATAATTTAAGCGGCCGATAGCATTGTTAGAGCCAGCATGGTTAGGGTTGAGCATTAAAGCTCGTTGATAACAAACTTCAGATTCATCGTATCTTTTAACGCTAAACAGCGAAATACCTTTGTTAAATTGGAGGAGGTAAAAATCAGGGAATAATTTTAGCCCCTCTTCATATACCTCTATTGATTTATCGGTTTTTTTCTCGTAATCGTAATCCGTTCCGTAGGTTACATAAAGCATTTTCAGCCCTTCTTCGTTGGGGTGCTTTTTAATTGCTTTTTTACAGCATTCAATTGATTCATCATACTTATCACTACTCAATAAACTATAAGCCTTTTCTGCCAAAGCAAGCAGGTTGTCGTTATCCATTTTAAGTGCAGAGTCGTATCTTTTTATGGCACCTTCATAATCGCCCTTGTCATGATAAGGTATTCCCCTGGCCACGGCAGCTTCTGCTTGTTCTTTATGCTGCGCAAAAAGGAAATTCGACAATAACACCGAAACGGAGAGTAAAAAATATTTCATAATCAGATAGTTTTATGAGACAAATTTATAGAAAAATCAATACCATGTATGAAAAATATTATTCTGGTGAATTTTGTAACAGATTCTATCTTTTGCCTTTACACCGTTTTTCTCTCTTAAGTAAATCGTCTTTGTCATAATCTATTATAATGTCGCCATTATGTCTTTTTGCCCAAATGGAATTAAAAATATCTACAATGTCGTAATACTTCTTCCTATAAACATTAGCAACCAAACAATTAATGCATGTATGTTTATTTTTTGCAAGCACAAAAAACCTTGGCCAGCCCATGGTTATTCCGTCGCAGTCATCCTCTATTTTAACTGAACAGGTGTCGTAATCTAAATTATTCACGGCATCATTTAATTGTTTGATGAATCCTTCATCAATCTTAAATTTTTCAAGAAATTTTTCAACTCTGGCATGAGTGGAATCACCATAGTTTGGGTCAGTTTTCTCATAATACATGGTATCGTTATGCACAATATAATTATCATAAGTATTGAATGCAAGCCCTGACAATTCAGGTATCAAGATTCTTACCCGCAGTGTATCCTGAGCATTGGCAGAGATTGTACAGAAAAGAAATAAAATTAAAAAACACCTTCTTTTCATGCTGAAAAGATAGTTGATTTGGTGATTCTAAGGTGCTTTTCTTAAAAAAAAGTATCTGGGTTCACATAAATAATATTGCCTATTGTTCTATCAAAAGTTAAAACCTGATTAACGACCGTAATATTTCTACGAACGAAAGATTGTGGAAACAACTTACAATACAGGTGTTCAGATTTGTCGTCGTAAGCTGTTGTAAATGTCAGCAAAAACCTTACTACATGATTATGCAGGGCGCTTTTTTAAAGCCTATTATACCTTAAATTCGCTAATATTGCCAAAAGTCCTGATGTGACAATAAGTTTCAAAAACAAAATTGTTTTCTTTTTATTATTAATAAGTTCTGCGCATTTAAATGCACAGGATGAAATCCGTTTTAACCATTTAAGCGCTGAAGACGGATTGCCTAACAATATTGTGAATTGCATGCTTCAGGATAGCAGCGGTTACATTTGGTATGGCACCGGAGGCGGATTATCGAGATACGATGGAAATTCCCTTGTTACATATGTGCATAGCGAAGGTGATTCCACTTCAATTTGTAACAGCAGGATAATTTGTTTGTTCGAAGATAAATTGCACAATGTATGGATTGGCACTTACTATGGGTTAAGCAAATTTGACCCGGTTAAAAAGAATTTTAGAAATTATTATTTCAACAAAGGTTCATCTAAGGTCGGAAGTAATATTGTTACCAATGTAATTCAGGATAATAAAGGTACATTATTGGTTTCCACCGATGCAGGAATATATAAAAGCAACCCTGTTAATCCTGAATTTTCACTTGTTAAATCCTTTACCGAGGACCATTACGGCTACCTGATTCATGGTATGGCATCAACATCCGCCGGCCGAATATTTATTCTGATGGACACTGCATTATTATATTCCGATGATAATTGCCAATCGTTTAAAACGGCAGTAAGTAGCTTTAAAATAGCCAAAGGCTTTTTTACCGAGTTGTACTATGACAATACGGATCAACATTTATGGTTTGGGGAATACTCACATCCGAATGCCTATGAGTTTAACCTCAAAACATTCGAAACAAAAAAACACACCCTTGATACTACTGATATTGGCTTTCCTAAATACATGCCGTGGGATTTTTGCAGGTTAAATGACTCTACCATGATGGTGGGATGTCTTTTAGGCCGGTCAGGTGGAGCACTGGTTTTTCTTAATACAAAAAGAAATACGTACCATGATTATGTTCATTCGAAGGCAGATGCTGCAAGTTTGTCCAATGGGGATGTATGGTGTATTTTGAAGGACCGCCAAAACTCAATCTGGATCGGTACAGATTTAGGTATTAACAGTTTTAATCTTCGTCAGTTGAATTTTCACTGGCTATCTAGTGAAGAATGAGGAGTTCCGGGTTTTAATGAACTTAACATACGGCAATTGTGTTACAATAATAATTTGTGGTTGGGAACAGTTGGCTCAGGATTATTTGAGTTTAATCCGGCTAATCATCATTTTTCACATTACAGCCGTCCGTTTTCAAGCCCCAAAAAACACAGGGATGAAATATTCTCTTTATATCCATTTAAAGATACTTTATGGATTGGGGCTAACCTGGGGTTTATTCGTTTTAATATTAATACCCATAAATTCGATACCGCCCGAAAGCAAATTCCAGAATTAAAAGAACTTTATTTTGACACCCCAAAAGGTATAGGCAGAGATAATTCCGGTGCATTCTGGTTCGGTTCTTATTCACAAGGAATCTTTAGTTATAATCCGGCTACCGGAAAAGGTGCTCACTACCTCGACAGGGATTCAAATCTTATTACAAAACACATGAACATAATGAGATGTTTATGTGTGGACGCAATGGGAAATAAATGGGTAGGAACCTACGAAGACGGGTTTTACTGCATGGATGCCCGTCCGAACGATTCATCCGGGCGGGCAGCGACTAACCAAATAAATTGGAATATACCGGGCGATAAAAACGCCGTTGTAATGCAACGTGGATGGATAAATGATATTTACTGCGACAAAACAGGTAACACTTATATAGCAACCCAATTAGACGGATTAATTATTTATGACGGAATTAAAAAAACATTCCGTACCGTAAAAAACCCAAAATGGATTGATGACAATAAAATAAGGAGAATTGTAGATTGTGGAAATGGCAATTTATGGCTGGCAACAGGGAAGGGACTCTCAAACTGGAATTTGACTAATAATACATTTGCTAATTACCCTGAAGGAATGCAGCTGGCTAATATGGTGAACGTAGCCGGATGTACATCTCCGGACGGTACAGTATACTTTGCAGGAGCAGACCAGTTGCTTTATTTTCACCCGGATAATTTAAAAGAAACTTCCCCGTACATTCATCCTGAAATTACTTCCATGAGTGTTATGAACAAAGAATATCTATCAGATATAACCAAGCCGGTATTTTTAAGTTATAAGGATAACTATGTTTCATTTACTTTTTCGGCATTTGATTTTTTAAACGAAAAAGGTGACCAGTTTGCCTATTATCTGGAGGGACTTGATAATGACTGGAACTATTGCGGTAACAGGCATTACGCAAGTTATACAAACTTGTCTGGCGGAGATTATATTTTAAAACTAAAAGTTCAAAATGCCGCCGGAGAATGGATTGAAACACAGCACCCGCTTCATTTACATATCTCTACACCATACTGGAAAACGTGGTGGTTCGTCTCGCTTTGCGGTATTGCTGTCTTTTCATTAGGATACCTGTTTTATTACTTGCGGTTATTACGCAAGCTGGAAGCAGAAAAATTGCGGACAAAATTGGCCCGCGACCTGCATGATGATATTGGCTCTTCGCTTAGTTCAATTTCTATATTAAGTGAAATGGCTGCAAAGAATGTGTCGCCAACAACAGAAGAATCTCAGTTTATTTTCAATAAGATTTCTGAGTCATCACATAAGACTATGGAATCGATGAAAGATATTGTGTGGACTGTAAATCCGGAGAATGACCTGATGGATGCCTTGCTTACACGCATGCGTATGTATTGTTCTGAAATGTTGGAGCCAAAAGGGATTGAATATGATTTTAAAGTGGGGAAAGACGTGGAGAATATTAAGCTTCCAATGGAACATAAGAAAAACTTTTACCTCATATTTAAAGAGGCCATAAATAATATTGCCAAATATGCTGAATGTAAAAAAGTAACGATTGCAATATGGAAAATAGATGAGAAGATGGAAATAAAAATCACTGATGATGGTATTGGGTTCAATCCAAATGAGCCTTCTGCCAAAGGGAATGGCTTGAAAAATATGAAGGAACGTGCGAAATTAATGCATGGAACATTTACTGTCGATACCAAAGTAGGACAAGGAACAAAACTCACACTCATTTTTTCCATTACATAATTATGTAGCTTGACACAAAAGCTCAGATGAAATACCTTTGCAAATTATAAATGGAAAAGGAGCATAAAACTAAAGTAGTGATATATGAAGATAATCCCGATCTTCTGTTCACATTATCTAAGATGATAGATTCTTACGATGACTTTGAATTGATGGGGGCATTTTCTAATGCCAATAATGTTTTAATTGATGTTGAATTGCGCAATCCGGATGTAATACTCATGGATATTGATCTGCCCGGAACATCAGGGAAGGATGCGCTAAAACAAATTAAAGCCAAGCACCCCGGTATCGATATTATTATGCTCACCGTTTTCGATGATAACGAAAATATTTTCGAAAGCATTCAATCAGGCGCATCAGGCTATTTGCTAAAAAGTACATCCTCAGTAAAAATAATTGAAGCAATAAAAGACGTGAAGGAAGGTGGCGCACCAATGACTCCGCAGGTTGCAAAAAAAGTTTTGCAATTACTTCCGAGGTCAGAGAAGGAAGCCAAAGCGGATATTTACCTTACTCCTCGCGAAGTTGATGTGCTAACACTTCTAACCAAAGGCTATAGTTATAAAATGATTGCTGTTGCATTAGAGATTAGCATTGATACCGTGCGGCATTTTATTAAAGTTATTTATAAAAAACTTCACGTCAACTCTATGACTGAAGCGGTTTCCAAAGCGCTTAAGGATAAACTCGTTTAATAAGAGATAAGTGATGAGTTATAAGAGATAAGCGGAAAGACAAACTTTTCACTTATATCTCATCTCTTATAACTCATCTCTCTTTTTTGACCTCCCTACATCATTATGTAACTTGATTGCTACGTGAGGCTGTAATAGTTTTGCTCAAATTATTTGTGGATATAACCATACAGCAAATTAAAAAATATTTATGAAAAAACAATCTGCTCAGTTAGTTGCGTCTATATTATTTACATTAAGTTTTGCATTTTATTCCAATGCACAAAACATAGGTATCAATAAATCAGGTGCGAAGCCAAGCAATGCTGCCGTACTTGATTTGAACACAGGTAATGCCGGGTTGAATTTAGGTTTTCTTCCCCCGCATGTTTCTTTGAGGGCAACCAATACGGCCGCTCCAGTTACTTTGCCTGATACAGGCTTGATAGTGTATAATACTGCAATAATAAATGATGTTGTAAACGGATATTATTATTGGAATGGTTCAACATGGAATTTATTGGCAACCTCATCGAGTATAGGAGCAGGAACTGCCAATTATCTTGCAAGGTGGATAAGCCCTACTCAACTTGGTACCGGTGCAACAACTGATGATGGAACCAATGTCGGAATTGGTGGTGTTCCATCAGCGGGGAATAAATTATATGTCAACCAAACTTCCGCTTCAGATACAGGAATAGTGGGAATAAATTCTGCAACCTTCGGTTCCGGAACCGGTATTGGCGTAATGGGCTCAACAGCGCAGGAGGCCCGTTATGGTGTTTATGGCACAAGTACAAATGTGAATGGAGTTGCCTTGGGTGGTATAATTCCCGTTGCACCCGGTTTTGGATTTGGTACAGGAGTGTACGGACAAACAGGTGCGTCGTTTGGTACTGGTATATTAGGCACGAATCTTAATAGCGCCGGTGTTGCAATTTTTGGAGTAAATAATACTTCCGGTACGGATATAGGCACCGGAGTTTTGGGTAAAACATCTCAGTCTGCCGGTTATGGCGTAAATGGCGCTAATGCCAACGCTGATGGCGTTGGTGTTTATGGTGCCAATACGGCTCCATATTTAAGTAATTTCAATAATGGTATTGGTGTGTTAGGAACCTCTCTTCAGTATTTCGGTTATGGGTTGGAAGGTATCGACAGCAACGGAAATGGAGTTAGAGGATACTCAAGAATAGGGGATGGAGTAATAGGAGAAACAGCAAACGATTACGGTGTTATAGGTATTACTTCTTCACCAAATGGATTTAGTGCAGGCGTTTTTGGGTTTTCCGGCGCTCCATACAGCAACGGCAATGCAATTGGAGTGTACGGGTATACTGCACAACAAAGCGGATATGGCGTGAAGGCAGCAAATGCTAATAGCCAGGGCATTGCACTCTATGGAAGGAATACCGCCATTAACGGCGGAGATAAAGGGATAGGGGTTTTTGGTGAGTCGAGCCAGTTAGATGGGTTTGGAGTAGAAGGCTTTGATACTACGGGGACAGGTGTAGGCGGATTTGTTGATGCTACTAATGCTACCGCAGGTATTTTTGCCAACTACAAATCTGGTATTTACGACCAATTTGCCGTTTCAACTTTCGGACAGATTTCAAATGGCTCGAAAAGCACCGTTGTTCCGGATAAAAATAATAAACAAAAATTAATGTTTTGTGCTGAAGCCCCTGAAGTTTTGTTTGAGGATTATGGTTCTGCAACTCTTGTAAATGGTAAGGTTCATATTAATCTTGATAGTATTTATGCAATGAATGTTGCCATTGACGACAAACATCCTTTACGTGTATTAATAACATTAGAAGGAGATTGCAAAGGCGTATATGTAACGAATAAAACTTCAACAGGATTTGATTTGATAGAATTGCAAGGTGGAAATTCAAATGTAAAATTCACCTACGAAGTTGTTGCAAACCGTATTAATAAAACCCTTGCCGATGGCACCATCGCTCAATATTCTGATATGCGTTTTCCGGATGCGCCAGCGCCTCCGAAGCTTGTACTAATTGCAAACTCAAATCAGCAAGTTCCAACAATTAAAACGCAGACAAAACAAACTCAACCGAGGATAATTCCTGCTCCGCATGTTTTTTCAACTGCAAATTCAACCGGAGTCAGTGTGCCTGAAAAAAAATAAAAATCCTTTCCCGGCAGGCTTTTTAGGCTAACCTACATTATTATGTAACTTGATTAAAGGCATAGTCTGTAATAGTTTTGCAGCACTTATTAAACACAAAAAAACCATGAAAAAATTATTTATCAAATTGAATATTGTCCCTCTTACATTTGGATTTATATTCTTTTTATCCTCTCAATCTTTTGCTCAAAATATTGGTATTAATAAAATAGGTGCCAAGCCAAGCAGTGCTGCCATACTAGACTTAAATACAGGAAATGCAGGATCGAATATGGGATTTCTGCCGCCGCATATTTCTTTAAGCGCGACCAACTCAGCGTTGCCAGTATCTGCACCGGATACGGGTTTGATAGTTTACAATACAAAAACAATAAATGATGTCGTTCCCGGATATTATTATTGGACAGGTTCATCTTGGAATTTATTAAGCACAGGTGGCAGCTTAGGTACAGGAACTACAGATTATCTCGCCAGATGGACAAGCCCCACAACACTTGGTATTGGAATAACAGAAGATAACGGAACAGACGTTGGAATTGGCACGTCTGCAAATTCGGGAAGAAGATTAGATGTTGTAGAAATTGACCCGAGCGGAGTTGCTGTTACGG
>CAIUPO010000082.1 GCA_903901055.1 uncultured Bacteroidota bacterium | reverse complement strand
TGTCACCCCTGTTTTGTAAGTTGTTAAGAAAGAGTTAGTTAAGAGGGGAGTGACGGCATGGATGACGTCAGAACAATACCAATAAATAATATATAAGATAAGATATAATAGTAGTTGGTATAGTTCTGACGGCGCTGGTGTCGTCACCCCGAAATTACATCATTGATTTTCAGCCTGTTGGCCATAAGGTGACGACATAGATGTCGCTACTTGTTTGCGCAATTTCTTTTCGGTATCTTATAGTATGAAGTTATTGAATGCCATAAAAGCCTTTACCCAGCGTAACAACCATACCTGGTGTAGATGGGCCACTCATGGCACGGGAATTCATGAAAGTCCCTGCGCCTGGTATAGTTGTTCCGAGCCGGTGGAATGATATGCCAATGGTGACAACAGGTATCTGGATCAAAAGAAAAAGTTATTTAAATTTTTTAAATTTATATGGAGATCAATTTTAAATTCGTATATTATACATATAGGAACCCTACAGACACACTATGAAAACAATTATCTCATATCAACCCCAATCCTTTAGTTGCTGGAATCATCCGGTGAGTAGGGCTTGATCTGGTATGGGATTCTAATTAAAAATACCTCCTTTACACGTAAGCCCTCGAACCTTAAAAAGTTTGGGGGTTTTGTGTTTTAGGGTAATATCAGGTTTTATATCATTTGACAGATCGGCACGGAGTTTTTAATAATTGACGCTCTATTGCTTTGTAGTCTACTTGCTGCTTTATTTGTTTTTGTTTTATTTAAAAATATAAAAGTTTAAACATAAAAAACAAGTGACTTAGATAAGTTTTAGTTCCCGATATTATAATGCTATATTGGCAAAAATCTAACAGATATGCCTTGGATACCTATCCCTATCATTGCTGAAATCTGCAACATATTTACTGATGCGGATTCGCGAACAAGAAAAGATTTTACTAAAGGATTAGTTGTTAATGAACGTGACTACGTAAGCCGTTTTCTTACATTAACAAGTTACCCAAGAATTACAGGTGGTGGCAAGTATAATGGACTATATGCTGTTTCATGCAGTACTGACACTACAGAAAGAAAACACGGAATTGATGCGGTTTTTGTATTTAAGTACAAAAAAGGCATAAAAATTGGGGTATGCGAATGTAAAATCGAGAAAGAAAAATTTGATAACGGTAGGTTCACTAAACAATTGGCAAAGCAGGCGGATTTGGTAAAAAAGCAACCTGAAATAGTGGTGTTTGAAATGTTCTTTCACAAGGAATTCCGTGATCCATTTGAACCAGATTTGAGTACAATTTGTACGCTTCATCAGATTAATAATTTTATTGAGGAAAAACGTGGGGGTAAAAAACCTAAAGTTTGGAAATTAAAAGACCTTGAAGATCTTTTTAATCACCTTAAATCTAAGACCCCTGGAAAATATTCCATTGACAGCTTATTAGATGCAATTTTAAATTGCGAGCAAGGCGAATTTTTACAAGATATGTCATCTAATTATTCGCAAAATTCACAAAATTCATTTGTAGATGATACAATAAATTTGGCAAGGTCAATAATAAACAATGATGTATCTGACTTACCTCTTGAAAGCTATAGAAACACCTATGGAATAGACGCAATAAGTATTATTGATTTTGAAGCAATACTGAGATATCAATGATTACTGATCAAAGATTATAAATGAATTATTCTATTGGCAAAGTTTCTTTATCAAATCATAAGCTTTTGCATTCCCTAATTCTCCAGCTTTACTCCAATCTAAACATGCCCCATCTTTATCGCCAATATGATATTTTGCACTCCCTCTATTGTTATAAGCAGCAGCGTAATTATGGTTAAGCACTATCGCTTGATTAAAGTCTTCTATAGCCCCCCGGAAATCCTGTAGGTCATATTTTGCATTTGCTCTATTATTATAACCTTCAGCATCATTAGGGTTAAGCGCTATCGACTGATTAAGGTCTGCTATAGCTCCCAGGTAATCTTGTAGGTCATCTTTTGCAAGACCTCTATTGTTATAAGCAGCAGCATAATTAGGGTTAAGCTCTATCGCCAGATTATAGTCCGCTATAGCCCCCCGGAAATCCTGTAGGCCAGCTTTTACAGTTCCTCTATCGTAATAAGGTTTAGCATCCTTAGGATTAAGCTCTATCGCCTGATTAAAATCTGCTATAGCGCCCAAGTAATCCTGTAGGGCAGCTTTTGCCCGTCCTCTAAAGTTATAAGCTAATGCATCCTTTGGGTTAAGTTCTATCGCATCATTAAAGTCTGATTTAGCTCCCCGGTAATCCTGTAGGTTAGCTTTTGCACATCCTCTATTGACAAAAGCATCAGTGAATTTAGGGTTAAGCTCTATCGCCTGATTATAGTCCGCTATTGCTCCAAGGTAATCTTGTTGTGCAGCCTTTGAAGTTCCATTTTTAAAATACTGTTCACTTGTTTGACAATAACAGTTTATGACTGGATAAAGAAAAAGAACAAAAAAGAATGTTTTTTTCATAGTTATTTGAAATATAATCTGTACATCAAATTAATAAATTCATTATAAAATTAGCTAAAATAAATTACTTGTTTGGAGGAAAAAAGTTAGCATATCAAAACGGATTAAGTGGTAAACAAATTCCTCACTCTCTGCAAATCCCATCAGCTCAGAATTGAGCCGATGTTGATTATCCAGTAGTTACGAAATGTAGCTCAAATTATATTGGAATGTAGCTCAATAGATAGAGCTGCAGATTGTTAATCTGCCGGTCGTAGGTTCGATCCCTGCCATTCCAGCAATGATCATGTACCAGAGAGGTCTAATGGCTCCCTCTGCAAAAGGGTGGTTCACTGGTTCGAATCCAGTCTTGATCTCATATAGTAAAATTGTTTTTTGTAATTACTAAAAATATTAGCTTTGCACCATGCACAGAGACGAGCGGCTGGCGATCATTCAGTACACCTACAAAGGCAAATTACATTCTGCCAGGGTGATGATAGTGATTGCGGATACGATACCGAGTTACTGGCTTTCGTTTCCTGGTCCTTCTACTGGTAGGTTCCTTAAAATGAATGATAACTGGATCTGGGAAGGACCTGTTAAACCTGAAGGATTGAAGCAGGTGCTCACTGCTGCAATAGAATATTACATCATTCAGGGTAATAAACTTCCCAGGATCGACTATCGTTAAGGTTTCGTCAACCTTTATATTTTCGCTTGGTGCAACGGTAGCACGTTGGGTTTTGGTCCCAAAGGTAAAGGTTCGAATCCTATAGTGAAAACTGTGTTAGTTAGCTCAATTGGTTGAGTGCCGGCTTGTGGTGCCGGTGGTTGTGGGTTCGATCCCCATCTAACACCCCGAGTTAATGTTGCGGACAGATTTGGATTCCCTTTGACAGAAACGGACTCACCGCAGCATTATAAAATAGGTATCAGCATAATGGTATGCAGCAGGTCTCCAAAACCTCGCATGGACAGAGTTCGATTCTCTGGGTGCCTGCAAAATCGCTTCTGTAGTTCAGTTGGTAGAACGCCTGACTTGTAATAAATTAATTGTCGGTATCTGTCATTGATTGGTAGGAAATGTAAAAAAAGGAAGTATCGTTTTCCGGAGCATAAAAAAGTACCTTAACCATAGCATCTTTACTTACCCAATATGTGTTATCTATTTTAATAAAATTCTTATTAAGATGTTCTAATCTTTCTATTAAAGTTGTCCGGGGTTCAACCCGTCTGTACTCATAACACTTTTCTTCTTTATTGAAATAACATTATACCTCTATAGCATCGTCAGACGTTTTATATAAATCATAACGCGATCCTATATCCGATTTATCTGATTTTACATATTGGAATCCGTATTTTATCAAAGTATCTCTAACCTCTATATGCGAAGCCCCAAAAACACCCTGTGCTTTTGAAACTAATGATAAACATAAGAATGTAATTATTATAAATAAGCGTTTCATTTTATATGGTTTAAGATTTAAGGAAATTTTACATTTATCAAAATTTTACATTTAATTTAGTAAAATCAAATATAAACAGAAAAGAAAGATGATGTTAAAGTATGGTATCGTTTTTTTTCTAATTCCAATAATTGGCAGGTCACAAATAATTTTAAAAAATGCTGGACATACTTATTATGATTGTTGGGGATTTAATATAAATGCCACATATCCAATGTTAGAAAAATTTGACATAAAATGGGATTCTAACGACATTCCCAAACCCCCTTATGGCAGCCCTTTATACAAAGCTGGAAGTGGCTCTACCTGGAATACCTTAATAAAACAATATTATTGCGATTGCGAAGCTTCTGCTAAAGGCTTTCCACCAAAATTAAGCTCTGTCAGGTATTTTAAAAATGGACTTAAAAATGGGATTTGGACAGAGTATTTTCGTACTGGCCAAAAAGAAAGCATTGCCTATTATGTTAACGATAGTTTGGTTTGGAAAAAAAGATATACAATTAAAGGGAATAATTTTACCGGTAAATTTGAAGGTACGGAATGGAATGCTGCACTTGGGAAAGAAGTCCTATCATTTTCTGAAGTTTATTCCAATGGGAAACTTTTATCTGGGCATTACTACGATTACGAGGTGGATTTTGACAATTTGAAACATTATATACCTCCAGTTATTTACACCTATAAATTTAAAAGGGTTAAAAATTGATAATTACAAAATTTATATTTAACTTTATCATAATCAATAAGTCCTTTCAAAATGGAGAAACCTAAAAAAAGCGGATTTAGTAATCTTGCAAACAAAACAACATTAATTTTTGCTTCAGCATTAGCCTTAATAACAGGCTCTCAAGCCAATAAAAGTACTTCGGAGCAAAATCAAAATGGAGACTATAATATTCAAGAGCCTCGGGTAGGTAAGATAAAACCAATGACAGTTTTTAAGATCAATTTGAATAGTCCTTTAAATGGTCTTTTAATAGCCCAACATAGTTCACACAGTTCACATTCTTCACATTCATCACATAGCTCCCATTCTTCTCATAGTTCGTCATCGGTTAGTTACGCCTAATTTGATTTATGAGTTTTAAGAATGAAATATTGGACGATGAAATAGTCGTTTACTGCTCTGTTTCTTTATATTCTAAAGATTCGATTTTTAAATGCCTTTATTGGTACGGGGACAAATTTCATACTACAGTGGGGTTTGCAGACATCGACACGTATAAAATTATAATTAGACCAAAAGCAGATTTAAATCTTAATCCCGAAGACTTTGATTTTTATCTTCTGAAGATCGAAAGAGATTTAATTGATTTTAATTTAAGAGATATTGTTACAAAGGAAACTAAAAATATCAGGGAATTGCTTATAGCAAAAGCGTTTTCAAATGGCGAGTTTGACGAAGATCCCATTGGTGATATATCTGATCCAGTTGGCTTCGATATTAAATCATGATGGAAGTTATTAGTAAACCAACAAGGAAGTTTAAAGATTCCAATATATACGACCTTCAACAAAAATCGACTTATAACCTTTTACCTTTTCGTTTTCACCGATTGACGCCAGAAAAAGAAATCATAGTCAATGAAGTAGGAGACTATCTGATATTGAATAATGGAACGTTTGAAAAAATAGTTAAAAAAAAGCTTGATAAAGAATCAGATGCGGAACTGTATGGGGATTTAATCTCCAATTTCTTTATTTCTGAAGAACTGATTCACCCCCTGATAGATGTTTTAGCTACTCGTTATAGGACTAAGAAATCATTTATTGATTACTTTACTTCGCTTCATATTTTTGTGGTTTCATTACGGTGTGAGCACACCTGTCATTATTGCCAAGTTTCCAGAGTTACTTCAGATAAAGATCAATTCGATATGTCGAGAGTTCATATTGACAAAGGAATTGGCTTAATGATGCAATCTCCTAATCCAAATGTCACTATGGAATTCCAGGGAGGCGAGGCGCTTCTTGCATTCGAAAATATAGTTTACGCAATTGGAAAGACAAAAGAATTGGCCATAATTAATAATAAGCATGTTACCTATGTTATTTGTACCAATCTTGCAGTTGTTTCAGAGGATATTTTAAATTATTGCAAGGAAAATGATGTTCTTATTTCTACTTCATTGGATGGACCGGCATTCGTACATAATGAAAATAGAAAAAGACCGGGAAAGAATAGTTATGAACTGACAATTTCCGGCATAGCACTTGCGAGAGAAATATTGGGTTGGGATAAGGTATCTGCCCTGATGACAACTTCAAATTTATCGCTTGAATATCCAATTGAAATAGTTGATGAATATTTTAACCTCGGTTTCAAAAATATATTTCTGAGGCCAATTTCCCCCTATGGTTTTGCTGTAAAAAATGAAAAGAAAAATAAATACGATACAGAGAAATTTTTAAGTTTTTATAAGATCGCCCTTAATAGGATATTAGAATATAACTTGCAAGGCTGTTTCTTTTCAGAAGACTATTCGACAATTATATTAAAGAAAATTTTAACTCCTTTTCCTGTCAATTACGTTGATCTTAATTCCCCTGCCGGTGCAATAAATAACGTCATCGTATTTAATTACGAAGGTAGCGTGTATGCAACGGACGAAAGCCGTATGCTGGCAGAAATGAAGGATTACACATTTAAATTAGGGCATTTAGATACCCACTCCTATAAAGAAATATTCTATGGAGCAAAAGCCTATGAATTGGCAGAGGTATGGACTAATGAAAATTTACCGGGTTGTTCTGAATGCGCATTCCAAGCCTATTGCGGCTCCGACCCAATCCACAACAAAGCGACACAGGGGGATTTGTGGGGATACCGGCCAACCAGCACTTTTTGTCAGAGAAATATGGAAGTAATACGCTACCTGATAGAACTCATGGAAAACGACAAAAAGATCAGGAAAATATTCGAAAGGTGGGTGTATGGTAATAGAAATTAAAGACTATTTAAAAAGGCATTCTTTTGTTTACTTAGTCCCGTTTTTTTTTCTATCCATTTTAAATAAGATCGAATTTGTTCAGCATCCATTTTTTGGGCTTGAATATGAAGATTCTTACATATATAGCGATGCCGCTCGAAGCATAAATTACAATTACGATTGGAGTTACAAACCGCTACAGGTTAATTCTTGTATTGATGGTTCTTTGACGGCCTGTAACGCCACAACTACGTATAGCGGGCATTTGATTGCTTTGCCTTTTATTATCTCTCTCATCAACAAAATAGCCGGCTATTCGATTTACAATATTTTTATATTCAATTTCATTATTAGTTTCCTGGTTATTTTTGTCGTTGATCAAATCATAAAATTAATTTACCCGCAACAACATTGGAGATCGTTTTTGCCACTACTGTTTTTAGTAACAACACCGTTCATTAATCTATTTAATACGTCCGGCCTGGCCGAAACGTTCTCGTCATTTTCCTTATTGCTATTCGTTCTTTTCTTTTTTAAGACAGTTACCAGGAAATTTTTTATTCAATCAAGTTCATTTTGGTGTTCCTTATTTTTTCTTGCTGCATCAATACTGATAAAAAGAGAAAACATTGTCCTGATTGCAATAACTCCGCTGACGGCAATTTTTCTTTTTTTTCGAAAGGAGTTAAAGCAATACGGCATCAGAAATATTTTGGTTTATTTCTTACTGTCGGCAGTGATTATTGTTGCCATCGGATTCTTGATTGATTTTAGGGACATTGAAAATCAGGAAGGTACAGCGATTGCCTCACTGACATTTGCTTTTTCAAATACTCTGATGATATTCCCTGTTTTTTTAGCATCTTACGTTAATGCGGAATTTTGGGGATTGACTGGCATTGCGCTTATTATTTCAGTATTCTTTTTATTTAAGGCGCTAAATCTTAAACTGATCATTACATTCTCATTGTTTCTGTTGTATGTGCTTTTATACTCCACCCATTACAGAAGTTACTATCAGGTTAAATTTGGAGAGGTAAATGTTTTCGATACGTTACGATACAGTAGTAATTATTTCCCGTTAGTCTGCATTTGCCTTTCTTCAATAAACTTGAAAATCTCCAATAGCTACGTAAAGTACTTTTCGGTTTTAATGGTTGTCGGCTATTTATTTTTTACTTTTATCTATAGTTACCAATTAAGAGTTAATTTTAGTGATGAGGAAAATTTAACGAGAATTGAACCTGCAAAAAAAGTTCTTGCTTTAATAAATAAGAATGATATAATTATTACGGATATTCCATTGATCTTTCATTTATTTGGAAACGATAATCAAATCATTGTTGATGCTTATTCCACTTCCGCAAAGAGGATTCAATACTATTTGAGCAACAAGAGCATTTCTAATGTCTATATTTTAAATAATATTGATAATCAAATGAATAAAGAAAGGTATCCTGACTATTTTAAACTCTTAAAATTCTTTAAGTCAATACGAATTAAAACTATTTCCAACCGATATGAACTATTAAAAATTTCAAAGTAATGTTATTAAAAACACGAGGTATTGCACAGAATGTGAACGAGTCATTGATAGGAAGGGTAACTCGGAATGATAAAAATCTTGACTCCAATACCTTTCTATTAACAGAACAACCCTTTGAAAATTTACCGAATGGAGATTACATAGGGGTTTTGACAACACAAAAAACAAATAATTTTCTTTCTGAAAAAGCTTTTGTGTATAATATTCCATCTCTCGATCACCTTAGTGAAGGTGATTTAATTGCAGTAGGCACAACTGGAAATATTAACACTCTTTATCGGATTAATTCTCATTACAATACCTTGTTAACCACGGAGAGATGTAATAGTAATTGTTTAATGTGTTCACAACCACCAAGAGATCGCGATGATATTGATCACTATTATAATATACTCAAAAAATTAATACCACTGATTCCTAAAGATTGCCCCGAAATAAATCTGTCTGGCGGAGAGCCTACTTTAATGGGTGAGCTATTTTTCAATATGATTGAACAGATACAGCATGATTTACCCGATACTGAAATTCATGTTTTAACAAATGGAAGAACCTTTGCATGGAACAGTATGGCAGAAAGATTAGGAGAAATTAACTGTAACAGGTTAATGTTAGGTATTCCTTTGTATGCAGATTACTATCAAATCCATGATTATATTGTTCAGGCGAATAATGCATTTTATCAAACAGTTGCTGGATTGCACAACTTAGCCAGGTATAATCAGCGAATAGAAATTAGAGTTGTTCTCCATAAGCAATCTATACCGAGGTTAGTCAAGCTTGCGAAATACATCTATAAAAATCTGCCATTTGTGGAACATATTACTTTTATGGGGTTAGAATATATAGGATATACGCCATTCAATATTGATAAACTTTGGATCGATCCATACGATTATAACGATGAACTTGAAGAATCTGTCGAATTCTTAGCTGGACAAGGCATGAATGTTTCCATTTATAATTCCCAATTATGCGTTCTCCCTGAAAGTTTATGGAAATATTCAAGAAAATCAATTTCTGACTGGAAAAACAGTTATTTACCAGAATGCGAACAATGTAGCAAGCTTATTGATTGCGGAGGCCTATTTACTTGGAATTTGAAAAAGCACAGTAATTACATAAAGGCATTTTCAAATATAGATTGATCGTTATTCTCTACCAATGCTTGAATGAAAATACCGTAAAAATAAGGTGTTTTTTCATTTGGATATCTATGGGTTTGTTAATAGATTTACTTATGTAAACAAACCATAGAACCATGAAACCTAAATTACTCTTTATCTTATTTGTAACTTTACTTACAGCTTCCTTTTCTTTTGCTCAACATGTCCGTTATCCTGGTAGCCATCATACGTATAGTCATGGAGGACATTATTCGGGTGGCCATGGCAGTTCACATAGAGGAGGGCATTACCGGAATACAAGAACAAGTAACCATTACGGCAGACATAAAAGATAATCATGAGAAAAGCTATCCTTATCCTCTCCATGCTTCTAAATTTAAGTATTGCTAATGCCGCACCCATTCGGTACCACATAAAAGTAGCTGTTGACAGTGTTTACATATGTGTAAGTCCAACTGGACATAAATACCACAACGATAGAGATTGTAGGGGACTGGCAAAGTGTACACATGAAATTAGAAAGGTAAGTAAAGCCCAGGCAATAAAGATGGGCTACACTCCGTGTAAGATTTGCTATCGGTGAATTACAAAAACATTGGTTCTTCTTCACAAAACATCCTTTAGAAAGTTTGTGATGTAATCATTAGTAGTAATGATAAATACCGTATAGGATGTATGACTTGCATAGTCTTGCTGGGAATACGTTGACGTAGTTTCAAATCTGATCACTGTCAAGCCTTTTTGATAGTCCGTGATAATGTTGTTATCATTCAATTTGTTTTGTATTTTCTTGAAACCAAGTGTTTTCGCTCGGACGACAAGTTTGCTGTATTGATGGTACGTGTAGTTCATAATAAATTCGTTTCCTGCCAGTTGACGAGCTGTAGAAATAATGCAGCCATAATAGGGCTTTGCTTGCATCAAAGTTCAGTTTTCCATAGGCAAACGTTGCCTTCCCCAAAGTCGTGTCGGTTTGTGCCGACGCGTCTTCGAATACCCAGTTATTGCTCGTCAGATATTCTTCAGTTGATGATACTGATCCAACACTTAATGCTAAAAGTTTGTCTAAAGTTAAATATTGGGCAGAAACCGGATTAGTAAATAGGATCGATGCTAAACTAACGATTGTGACAAGTGATGTACATTTCATCATAGAAAGTTAAGGTATGAACGAAGTTAATAAATCTTCTTTCAATGTATGCATGTAGTATCGATATTTCCTTGAAAACTCGTAGCAGGACTGTTTAATTCAGTTATATAAATCCGAACTAAGGTTTTTCGATATGCACGTCATATGTCTTCCCATCCTCTCCTTCGATATTTGCGTTGCCATCTTCATCAAGATCGGCTGGAGTTATATGGTCCTCATCCAAATAGCCGCCGTTGGGGAAGTCTATTTGCACTACTTGGCCATTCTCAACTTCTACGTTTAAAGTGTACGTTGCTGAATAATTGGTATTGGGGTTATTATAATCAACTGTGGCACTATAGGTGCCATCTTCAATTTGTGATTTATCTTCTGCCTCATCAGAGCTTGTGGATTGGTCATCATCATCTTTATCGCTATTTGAATACTTTGACGGTGTGGAATATGAAGTCGTGGTCACAACACTATCAGATGTTGAGGCATCTTTAGTTTTAATTCCGCTCTTATGTGAACAAGAGAAATTTAAAACCAATAGCACAAATGCAATGACAAATAGTTTGTTATATAGTTTAGTTTTCACAATTTATTTTTAGCTTAATAAAAAAGCCACTTGTTCGGTGGCTTGAAGGTAGAAAATGTTTTTTAGTTATTATTCAAGATTGAAAAGTTTTTTGATTTTTGCGGATAGAGTTTTGTTAGATTTTAATGCATCACATATTAATTTGTGGTCATTTATATCAATCTTGCCAATCATTCTTTTTGGTTCTTTTTGTAAAATTTCTTCTATTTCTTCTATCGTCCTTTGTTTAATATCTGAACAATCGAAATAGCTGTTATACTCCAAAAAGTCTGGATATTTTGTAACGCTTGCTGTTAATTGCAACGAGCGTAAATGATGGGTGTTGTTGATTAAGGGATAATTGTCACTGTTTATTAAAATACACCCGAATTTTGTACCACATGTGGATTTAGAAACAATAACTAACTTTTTAACTTTAGACTCCCCTTTGAGATCTGTACAATAAACCTCAATAACATTGCAGTCATGGGTATTATCCTGAACAAGTTTTGAAATAAATTCTTTTGGAAATTCCATCCCATCTTAATATATGGGTAAATTATTTTCTAAATTTTCAATTATATAATTTAGAATACCTTCGGAAGCATTTCCTTCTTTGGCTATATTCAAAGTGTCCATTCTTCCTGAATTAGAAGCGGAATTCCATGCTAATTGATGAGATTTATCTCTTAATTGAAAAAAAGTTAGGCTTTTATTTTCTTCTATTGATTCATTTAAACATTCAATATCACTTTGGGAAAGTTCATCTTCGTCAGGATATTCATTTGGGATAATCAAAATGCCATTCTTTAAAAAACTATTATCAGGTTCAATGTTATTACATATTCTATCCCTTAAATATGAAGGAACCGGTCCAAATGGCATTTTAATAAAAGCATCACCAGTAATGGGGCGACCATATTGAACCAAATGTTTTTGCTCCGCAAAATATAAAATCTTGTATAATTTATGTTCGTCAATAGCAGTTACGTTTGTTGCAATATAAAGTAATGCTGCTTTTGCTTTTGCTTTATCTAATTTGAAATCAGGCATAAAAGTGGGTCGCTTTTGGGGCTTCAAATATACTAATTATTTTAGTAAAAAGTGATAAAAAGCATCAAATCTTTATAAGAATTACATAAAGATGTTTATATTTAACGGTTAAATTTAGTGAAAGTTTCCAACTTGTCAACATTTTTTTTATTAACTAACCTTACTATATCTTCTATTATCATTAAATTTTTAGTCAGCCCTACTTCCATTGCGAAGTAACTCTTAACGTTTGATGTATTTCACAAGTTCTGATACACAAAAATTAATTAAGATCCAGGCGAAAAGGTAGCTCAATTTTGGTGTAACCAGCAGAGTTGCCAAAAGGTTGCAAAAACCTCACCTTCCTATTCACTTCCAAAAGGATAGTCCAGTACAATATCTCTTATTCCGACAAGCCCCGTTCTGGGGCTTTCTTGTTTAAACTTTAAAAGTTTAATCTTTTAAAATATATAACTTATTAAATAATTTATATATTTTTAGTTTAAACTTGTATAATTTAAACTTATTTTGTATATTTGATTGTAGGGAGTTCTATATAACAAACCAAATGCTAAACCAGAAAGTACAAAAAGACGAAGGCGGTAAGCTTATCAATCCTGAACATCTTAAAAAGGCAAAGGAACCAGTCGATGGACCAGATCAACCGAAATTGAAATATGAACAGTTGATGGCCTCGATGAAAGAGGACGTGGAATTCCTTGAGCTTCGCTCCAGGGTACAAAGAGCCAAAGCTGAAATAGCCAGCTACACCTGGCAGGAAATCACAATGAACCATAAGATCGTGGAATATAAGCTACAACAGCAGGAAGCTGAAAAGAATGCGGTTGAAGGTAAGCCAAACGAAACTGAAGAAAAATAATGAGTACAGTAGTCCAAGTAGAAAAGAAAGTAATAATGAGCCATGATGACATTATCAGGTTTCAGTTTGTTACTCATTGCTACATAGAAAGAATTTCTATTAGTGATGCCGACCTGGATTGCCTTACTCTACTGGCTAAGACTGGGGCGCAGGAATTACAGATATTCTGTGAGACCGTTACTCAACACCAAATTTTCAAATCGGTACAGACCGTTAGGAATGCACTGGCTAAAGGTGAAAGACTTAACCTGATCGTGAAGAACGGAAAGAACAAAAAGCAAATTATGATCAATCCGGACCTGAACATTTCAACACAAGGGACCATCCTGTTAGACTTTAAATTCTTACATAAGAGTGCAGCCTAAAAATGTAAAGCAGTTATTGCCGGGTGTAGCAAAGGATTTGTACATGCCACTGGATGCAGTTGAAGCAGTCAGCAAGTTCTTTTGGAATACTACCCGCAAAGCACTTGCTGATATTCCAAAGCTGATTGTCCACTTGCCTAACCTTGGGGACTTCGAACTGAAGCACTGGAAACTGGATAGTGAATTGGCGAATACAAATCGCATCCTCGAAAAGATCAACAGCCAGGAAAAGCCGAGTGAGCACTACATCAGAACCCTGACTGAAAGGATCAGCTTACTGGATCGCCTAACGGGTATAAAACTGGCCGAAACTCAAAGAAAAGAATTTATCAAGAAACACAAAATAGAACGCGAACAAAATGTCGAGACAATTATTTCAGCAAATCTGGAACAATAAAGCATCAATAGCTGAAGGCATTAAGAACAAGATCTTCAAGAAAGAAGATATTGAAGAAGTGTTCAATGATCGCATGGACATCTGTAAAGCATGTCCGTCATTTAATACTGATGGCAGTTTGTGTGCTGTCAAAGGAAGTCAACCATGCTGCGGTTCATGTGGATGCTCATTGGGTTTTAAACTAAGAGCATTATCAGCAGAATGTCCTCAAGGCAAATGGGGTCTTGTATTAAGCCAGGATGAAGAAGATAAAGTGAGGGCCTCAATAAATAATTATTAATGATACAGTTCACCGCAGAAAATCACGAGTATAAAAGTATAGTTCCTGATGGTATCGATTGGTTGTCAGCAACCAGTGTAGTAGGATGGTTCAAAGGTCACTTTGATGCCCATGCTCAATCATTCAAATCGAGCAAAAATAAGAACTCGAAATGGTATCGTATCGATCCGGCTGAAATCCGCCAGGCATGGACCAATGAGGCAAAGCGTGCTACTGACCTTGGAACCTGGTATCACAACCAACGTGAGAATGATTTATGTGCAATAGACAGCATCGGGTACAACGGATTTGAGTTACCAATTTTCAAACCGGTTGAGGAAAACGGAATTAAATACGCGCCCTCTCAACGACTGGTACAGGGTTGCTACCCCGAACTTATGCTCTACCTGAAATCAATGGGCGTATGCGGCCAGAGTGACAAGGTAATGGTTTATAACAACACTGTTGACATTTCTGACTACAAAACTAACAAAGAGATTAAAGAGTCCAGCTATGTGAACTGGGAAGGTATCAGTGCGAAGATGAAGGCCCCACTTCAACACCTGGATGATTGCAATCTGAATCATTATGCCTTGCAGTTAAGCCTGTACCTGTATATCATCATCAAACATAACCCAGGATTAAGGCCAGGTAAGTTAATGCTGCAGCATGTGCAGTTTGAAGAACAAGGCCGGGATAAGTATGATTACCCGGTAAGTAAACTTGACAAGGATGGTAATCCAATTATCAAGGATATAATTTACTATCCGCTGCCTTATCTGAAAGATGAAGTGGTTGTGATGCTAAACTATGCAAAGACCCACAGAGAGGAAATCCGGGCCTATAAAGAACTTAAAGAAGCAGCATAATAATGTAGGGTGGCGAAACTGGCAGACGCACTCCCCTGTCTCGGGAGCGGTCGAGTGTTCAGTCGGCATACGGCAATGGCGTGCAACTCGTCAACGGTCTCAAGGTTGCTTGAGGCACTTGTTAGTCGGTTAAAGTCCGCCCGTAGGCTCTGAAATAAGATCATGAAGGTTCGACTCCTTCCCCCACAGCCAAACTTAAAGCCAATATGTCCAAAACAAAAAACACAGAACCAAAACGCAAATTCATAGGTGACCTAAACCCAAAGTTAGATCACTCAACACCTGAAATGTTGATGTTAACAAAATGGAACCGGAGATACCATCAGGCAATGTTGAAAGCATATCTGAAAGGTAAAGAGTTTTTCAACTTTGGCTTTACCCGGAATAAAGAAGGCTACAGGGTTCCGCAGCAATACAAAGTCGCCCAACAGTATTTGTAAGAATACAGGTCTTGTAGTACAGGGGTTAGTACGCCGGCTTGTCACGCCGGTAACACGGGTTCGAATCCCGTCAGGACCGCACTTATATAAAACCAATAAGTATCAAAACCAATGCGTAAACTTTTCATCACACTTGAAAGCTGGATTAAAGGTCAATCACTCGCCTTACTGAAAAAAGAAGAAACACTTGTGTTGGGCTTCTTTACCAGGGCAAAGGCAAAACTGGAAGCGGTTGCTGCCAAGCAGGAAGCCCACCTTAAAGCTGTTTCTGATGAACTCGATGAACTGGTAAAAGAGAAAGCTGCCTTGATTGAGGCCAAAGCTCAAACCAGTACCGTTATCACTGAACTTAAAAAATTCGGAGCGTAATGATGTACGGACTAAACGAGCGACCCTTTCGCATCTCGGTTCCTGGTCAAACTATTTTCCAAAAGGGAGATATTTTGTGGGCCGGACGCGGAAGGGTTCTTGTTATTAAGGTTTATAAAAACAATTGGTTAAGAAGGCAATTAACTAACCTCGGTATTAAAAACCGGGCATATCACTTAAAAGTAAAGTCACTTCGATATGAAGATTGAAGAAGCAATAAATCAGACCCTATTGGGTAAAAAAATCAAACTTCCTGAATGGGGTGGATACTGGTTCCGTGAGGATGGTATCCTGAAAGTATTCTGTAAAAATGGCGATGTGGTTAATACTCCAAATTTCCCTGGTTTTGAACACCGTACAGACTGGTTGACAACTGAAGGTTACCTGGGCTTTGACTTTTCTATACTGGCTATAAAAGCCGGCCACAAAGTTCGTAGGCGTGGATGGAAAGAAGGGAGATATATTGCCCTTTTTGTCACCAATGAGATCCACCAGTTTATTGAAGTAAACAGCGTATTTGATTTGGCAAAAACCGGCCTGGCCTGGATTCCAAACCAGATTGATATGATGTCAGAAGATTGGGAGAAAGTAGCAGTACTATAATGAGCATGAAAGAAGATATTGAAAAAGTTGCTGATTACTCCACAATTTCTTACGAGAAGTTTAGGAAGATAGTTGGCGACTTTTTCTTCAGTAAGGAAAAAGTCGAGCCTATTATACCAACAATTACAGTTCCAAAACAGGCTGAAAATACTGTCTTGCCAAGATGTATTTTCCGGCCAGATGAAACCGATGCAGAATTCAGATCACGCAGAACTGCCGAATTAATGGAAGTGATCCCAAATGGCTCTTATATTATTGACTCAGGTATTGGCCGAATATACACAGGTCGTGGTGGTTATATACAATTCCAGGTAGAAATGGAACTGGGATGTAAACATTACACATTAACAGCAGAAGAATAATGGTAAGGCTTTTCGATATATCTAATGGTCAGGTAATTCCAACAGAGCATTGTTTTGCAAACAAGAGTCTCCGGAAAATCATGGATGCGTATCCAGATGATTACTTGACAGTGTACCAATATCTTTTCTATATGACCTGTCCTGACCCGACGCTGAATATTTATTTTCACATGAGGGATACTGAAAAGGAAGAAACGATACTGCAAGAAATCGAAGCTAACTTTTCAACAGAGGATGATGAGGTACAATTCGGCCTTGAGTTCTGCAAGAAGCTATACGAAACTGAAACTGTGAGAGCCTATAATGGTATCAAGAATATGCTTGACAACATGGCTGATTATATGGCAACCGCAAAAATGCGGGATGGTAAGGATGGTAATATAAATCAGCTTGTTACTGCTGCTGCCAAGTTTGATGCTATCCGGCAATCCTATAAGGGAACGCTGAAAGATCTTCAGGAAGAACAAAACACCAGCGTTCGCGGTGGAAAGAAACTGGCATACGACCAGATGTGACAAAAAATTCGTATCTTTTAATATAACCTAAACCCTATCCTTTATGCCTTCTTCACCACCTATACCTACGGTATCTGTTATTCCTACCCCGTTATGGGCCATTGCACAAGTTGTATATGTTATTGGCCCCGTTCAAATACAAAGCGGTGAGATCACAGGCATCGAATACAAAGATCCTACCGGCACGGCCACTGTGGGAACTCTCATCTATGAAGTTTGTTTTAATCGTGAGACCACAAACGAAAAACGTTGTCCATTCCTGGGAACAACAATTTATATAGATCATCCTACGGCTTTAACAGCATTCGGAGCACGCGGATAATTTATGACTCCATCACTTAAACCATTACATTTTATTGAAGTACCGACCTTTGAAAACGGGATCTGGACTTATTCGATGTTTAAGACTCGTGAGGACTTCAGGGATTACCTGATCCCGCTTTTTAAAGAACCTGGTGAATACGAGTTTGACGAGACCTCTTTTGAATTCAATGCCGAGGCGCATAAGTTCAATACATCTGGTGTGTACCTTCACAGTACACCCATAGGATCAAAGGATTATAGAAAGTATTGGGATACCGAAAGTGAAAAATGCCGTCGTGGTGCTATTTATAAAAACAATGGTAAGACCTGGTATATACCCAGGGATTATTACATGTGGTTAAACTTCCTTCCTATCTATGATAAGGAAGAAAAGAAATTCGGATTTGCCAAAGTCCGCGATGCTCAATATCATATAGCCCTGTATGAGATCCTGGCCGAACTTAATTATGAGCACGCTGCCATCCTCAAGAAACGTCAGATAGCCAGCTCTTATTTCCACATGGCAAAACTCTTGAACCAGTATTGGTTTGAAGAAGGTGCCATCCTGAAAATGGGAGCCAGCTTAAAAGATTATATCAATGAAAAAGGTTCCTGGAAATTCTTAGACGAGTATTCCAGCTTTTTAAATGAACATACTGCCTGGTATCGTCCGGCAGATCCCGGAAAGACCGGTGTATGGCGGCAGAGGGTTAAAATAACTATCGATGGTCGTGATACATTCAAGGGTTTAGGTTCAACAATCACAACAATGTCCTTTGAAAAGGATGCAACAAATGGTGTAGGTGGTCCATGTACGATCTTCTTTCATGAGGAAGGCGGTATCGCTCCAAAGGCTGATGAGACCTATGGTTATATTGAGCCGGCTATGAGATCAGGTATGATGACCACTGGCTTGTTCATCATTGCGGGATCTGTCGGTGACTTGAGCCAATGTGGGCCATTAAAGGAATTCGTCCTTCATCCGAGAAGAAATAAATTCAGAGCGGTAACCAGTAACCTTATTGACAGTAAGGGCACAATAGGTGAAACAGCTTTATTTATTCCTGAACAGTGGTCGATGTGGCCGTTTATGGATGAATATGGTAACTCACTTGTCAAGGAAGCATTAGCAGCTCTTGAAGCAGAGTTTGCTGCACTTAAAAAGGAACTATCGCCGGCTGCTTACCAGTTAAAGGTATCCCAGAGGCCACGAAATATAGAAGAAGCATTTGCCTTCCGTGAAGAAAGTATTTTCCCGCAGGAAAAGGTAAGTGCTCAAATGAAGCGGATTGAAGAAGGCGAATACCCTTATGAGATCCTTGATATTGTTGATGATTTGGATGGGAAACCGATGTTCAAATCAACAAACAAAATTCCTATTAGTGAATTCCCGATCAGTGCCAAAACCGAAGACAAAGAAGGTGCTATTCTGATATGGGAGCGCCCAATTAAAGATGCTCCCTGGTCAACATATTATGCTTCAGTCGATCCTGTAGGTGAAGGTAAGACAACCACCTCACAATCACTATGTTCGATATTCGTATATAAGAATTCAGTTGAAAGGGTTCGTGATGAGGGTAATGGAAATATCACCCGCTATATAGAACAGGGCAAGGTAGTCGCCTCATGGTGCGGTCGTTATGATGACATCAAGAAAACGCATAAGCGCCTGGAAATGATTATCAAGATGTACAATGCCTGGACTGTAGTCGAAAATAACGTGGCCTTGTTCATTCAGTACATGATGGAACGCAGGCTTCAAAAATATATAGTTCCAAAAGATCAGATGTTATTCCTTAAAGAGATCAATAGCAATACAAACGTGTA
>CAIUPO010000081.1 GCA_903901055.1 uncultured Bacteroidota bacterium | reverse complement strand
TCGTGAATGCAAAATATTCCGCATTGTTAAACACATCTACAGAGGTAAACACAAGAATTATGGTCTGGCCTGGAATGTCGTTGCTCGATTAGTCAATTTTAAAAATCAATACTTATTTAGGAAAGATGTCTAATGACTTTTGCCCGAATAGTTATAAACACAGCTATCCTGAATATGAAATATATTAAATATTTATTTTTATTTTAGTACGACCTTTTAATTTTTTATTTCAATAGCGTACTATGGTCATAACAAATTCTATTTCAATTAACAACAAGCCATTTTCATGTTTTGAAAATTTGCAAAAGTGTTGCATAACGTTGCATAACGGTATTTTCAAAAACCCCTTAAAAAGAGGTTTGCAATTGTTATTCTGAATAATGCTTTCAACTATCAATTTTCATTTTTTAACACTCATTAACATCTTAAAAGTTAGCGTTTCTGCCAAACACGTATCTTTGAGCCTTATACAAAAAATGCATGTTTCAGGTACAAGGTGTTATATACGTAATCATAGTTGCCAGCATAGCCGGCCTATGGAAAATATTTGAGAAAGCGGGCGAAAAAGGCTGGAAGGCTTTAATACCCATCTACAACTATTATATATGGCTGAAACTGCTTAAAAAGCCGTGGTGGTGGATATTCATCTTTTTAGTGCCCGGCGTAGGCTTTATGATGATTATGGCTATCACTGGAATCACATCAGCACGCTTCCCAAGGAACAAGAATATTGATATTTTTTCTGCCCTTATTACACTTGCATTCGAGGCAATCACATTGCTATATATTATACCTGCACTCGGATTTAGCAGCATGCTCACAATTGCACTTTACCTTATTACGCTTTACCTTGTTTACCTCACCGGAAAGCCACTGTTGGGCATCCTCACAAAGAAAAACTCAAAAGAGACTATGCATCCGGCGCTAATAATGATTGTAACCGGAATACTCTTCCCTATTTTCCTGCCTATATATGGTTTTGGTAAAGCGGCAATCCTGCCCCCGGCACCGCCAAAAGATAAGAAAGCTAAACCATCCATTGCAAACGAATGGACCGAAGCTATTGTATTTGCAGTTATCGCCGCAACCATCATCCGCACATTTACCTTCGAGGCGTACACTATCCCTACCCCATCAATGGAGAAATCGCTTATGGTGGGTGACTACCTTTTTGTAAGCAAAGCAAGTTACGGGGCGCGTATACCAATGACCCCTATTTCATTTCCTTTTGCCCACAGTTCATTGATAAATAATATCAACTGTTACCTGGAATGGCTGGAGTATCCAAGCATCAGGCTACCCGGTTTCACAAAAGTGAAACGCCATGACATTGTTGTTTTCAATTTTCCGGAAGGAGACACAGTTACAGCCAATATAAACAACCCAAGTTTCTACTCGCTTTGCCGAACTTATGGCAGGGACAATATTTTGCATAACCGCTTGATAAAAGACTTCCAGGGAGCTAAAGGACTTGACACCCTGCCCGGAGAAGTAATGATAAGGCCATTAGACAGGGAAGAGAACTATATTAAGCGTTGTATAGGTATTCCGGGTGATAGCTTATCCGTTAGAAACGGACAAGTATATATTAATGGAACGGCAGACGATATACCCGGGGAGTCTCAAATTGGCTATCGCATTTATACCAAGCAGCCTTTTGAACCGGCTGTATTTAAAAAGCTTGATATTACCGATGAAGGCTCTGCAAACGCTTACCAAGACGGGAACGAGATACTCTATGTAATGAACCTCCCGAAAACTACAATGAATACCTTAAAAGGATATTCAAATGTGGATAGTATAGTTCCTGATATTGACAAGAGCGGGTATGGCGATCCTCGGGATATATTTCCATTCTCACCTCGCTATAACTGGAACAGGGATAACTATGGCGCTATATGGATACCTAAAGAAGGTGCAACCGTTAAGCTTGATATGCAAAACCTTCCTTTATATAAAAGGTTGATTAGTGCCTACGAACACAACAACCTTGAGATAAAAGGTAATGACATTTATATTAATGGTAAGCCTGCTACCAGTTATACCTTTAAGCAGAACTATTATTTTATGATGGGTGATAACCGCCATAACTCCGAAGATTCACGTTACTGGGGTTTTGTACCCGAAGACCACGTTGTAGGCAGGGCATCTTTCGTTTGGATGTCGCTTAAACAAAATGTTCCTTTCCTGAAAAGATTCCGTACAGAAAGGCTCTTCACATTCGTTAGCCCTGAAGGTCTCTCCAAATCATACTTTATCTACGGCCTTCTAATAGCTGGTCTTTTCATGCTTTATGCATACTTCAAGGGCAAAAGGAATGAGAAGAAGATGAACGATAAACCAACCCCCAAGAAATGACAAAGACTTTGGTAATTCCAAAGTCTTTGCACATATAATTAACTAATAAAAACTTACTTATTAAGCAGTAGCTTCAGCAGGCTTAGCTGTTTCTACTTCGTAGTTTTGCTTTTCTTCAATACGGGCTTTCTTGCCTTTTGCTTCGCGGATATAGTAAATCCTTGCTCTGCGAACCACGCCCACTTTATTCACTTCAATTTTATCAATGAATGCTGAGTTTACAGGGAATACCCGTTCTACTCCAACACCATTTGATATTTTCCTTACGGTGAAACTTGCTGAAGCACCTTCGCCACGGCATTGTATAACAACACCTTGATATTGCTGAACGCGTTCTTTGTCGCCTTCCTTAATTTTGTAGTGAACGGTAATGGTATCTCCGGCTTTAAATGAAGGCAATTCCTTCTTTCCGGCTAACTTTTCTTCAACGTATTGTATGAGGTTCATGGCTATTGATTTTTTTAAAGGGCTGCAAATGTAATTAAAAATTACGAATTAGAAATTAGGAATTAAGACTATTTTTGCAAGAATTCCTAATTCGTAATTCCTAATTCCTAATTAACAGCGATTTATGCGGATGAAAGTCGGTGATACTGTGCGTTTTTTAAATGAAAAAGGGGAAGGAATTGTAAAAGAATTCATTTCTTCAATAAAAGCCCGTGTTGAAATATCAAAAGGTATCGAAATTGATGTCCCCATTAAGGATTTAGTGGCAATTCCGGCCTTTTCACTCGAAAACTTAAGAGTAATACATAAAGATTCGACAGTAAAGCAGAAGCCTGCACCGATAATATCAAAATCTCATGCAAAGGATGAAATGTTTGTGGATTTACATATAGATAAGCTGATGGAAGACCATTATGGCTTAACCAATACCGAGAAATTAGATATTCAAGCAAAGTACTTTCGCAAAAAGCTCGAAATGGCAATCAATGGACACTTTACAAAAGTGGTATTTATACATGGTGTTGGAAATGGTGTTCTTCGTCAAACCATCCGGGACCTTTTAAAGACTTATGAAGGCATTGAATATTCCGACGCTTCGTATCAAAAGTTTGGTGCTGGGGCAACCGAAGTCAGGATTGTTTCAAGAAATAAGAGCAGAGGAAGCATTTAGCTAGTTATGAGTTATAAGTTATTTCCAAATTTGCTTAAAGTACTATCGGTCATAACTTATAACTCATAACTTATAACTCCTTTAATAGGCTCTTACGTTCTTTCCTTCCATAAAATTGATGAAGGAACGGTTTACAACCTTATTACCACCCGGGGTAGGATAATTGCCTGTGAAGTACCAATCGCCCTTATGATCTGGAATAGCTTCATGCAAACCTTCTACCGATTGGTATATAATTTCAATATCGGCCTTAATATCATCGGGACGGAGCAACTCTGTTATCTTTTTTGAAATCTGGTCAGGGGTAAAGAGGTCGTAAATCTGCTTAACAAGGTTTACCGCCTTTTCACGTGGAAGCTCATTCATTGCCTTGGCCTTTTCATAAATTTCGTCAAGCAGGTTATCCTTGTATGATTCTCTTAAAAGAGCCACCGCCGCCTGAAATGCCACCAGGTCGCTCAGCTTTGCCATATCAATTCCGTAGCAATCTGGGTAACGAATTTGCGGTGCCGATGACACTACTATTATCTTCTTAGGGCCTAGTCTGTCTAATATCCTGAAGATACTTTGCTTTAGCGTTGTTCCCCTTACAATAGAATCATCAACCGTTACAAGGGTATCGATGCCCCTTCTGATAACCCCATAAGTAGTATCGTAAACGTGTGCAGCTTTATCGTTACGGTTAATATCATTGGTAATAAAGGTGCGGAGCTTAGTATCTTTCAATGCTATTTTCTCAACCCTTGGATGCACTGACAAGAGTTTCTTCAATTTTGATTTATCTCCTGTTTCAGTAATCTTCTCCAATTCATTTTCCTTAGCTTTATCAAGATAATGTTCTACCTCTTCTACCATGCCTAAGAATGCCACTTCAGCAGTATTAGGTATAAAAGAGAAAACAGTATTTTCTAAATCGTAATTAATGGATTTGAGAACGGTTGGCGTAACAATTCTACCAAGGCTCTTCCTTTCTTTATAGATGTCCTGATCGTTACCACGTGAGAAATAAATCCGTTCAAATGAACAGGCTCTTTTCTCTCCGGGCTTAAGTACTTCAACTTCTTCAACCGTTTTATCCTTTCGGATAATAAGTGCATGGCCCGGTTTCAACTCCTTTATTTCGCGGGTTTGAATATTAAATCCGGTGCGCAATGCAGGCCTTTCTGATGTTGCAACTACAATTTCATCGTCATGATAATAGAATGCAGGACGGATTCCGTTAGGATCTCTCATAACAAATGAATCACCGTGCCCGAGTAACCCGGCAATAGTATACCCACCATCCCAACGTTTGCTTGCATTGAAAAGGATATCTTTTATATCCAGATGTTCGGCAATCATAGAAGAAATCTGAGTGTTGCTATGCCCCGCTTGTTTAAATCGTGCAAAAAGCTCTTCATTCTGCCTGTCGAGGAAATGACCTATCTTTTCAAGTATCGTAACAGTATCGGTCTTTTCACGTGGATGCTGCCCAAGGTCAATCAACTTTTGGAAAAGCTCGTCCACATTGGTAAGGTTAAAGTTACCTGCAATAACAAGGTTTTTGGTCAACCAATTATTTTGGCGTTTCAACGGATGGCAGTATTCAGTAGCGTTTTTGCCATAAGTGCCATAGCGTACATGTCCTAATAGCAATTCACATAAAAAAGGAACATTCTTTTTGAGCCATTCCTCATCTTCCGCCTTGTGTGGCTTGTTTTTGAGCACATCGGCATAGCGGTGGTTTAGTTTACCAAAAATCTCCTCCAACGCATTGGCAGAAGCCGAGCGCATGCGGTGAACTACCGGAGTGCCCGGAGGCATATCAAACTTAATTCCTGCAACACCCGCTCCATCCTGGCCACGGTTATGCTGCTTTTCCATGAGCAGGTAAAGTTTATGGATTCCGTAATAATACGTTCCATATTTTTCTTTATAAAAACTCAGTGGTTTAAGTAGTCTGATAAGGGCTATTCCGCAGTGTTCGTGAATATCGTCGCTCATGGAGTTGTGTATTGAGGTGCAAAGTTAGGCATTCTGCACAAGAAATTGCCTTAATCTAGATTAATACTTACCCCTTAATCCGATAATAAGCAGTTTTATAGGCATAAAAAATACTTAATTTTACCAAAATCAATTCTTACAAGCATGAAAGCGCTAATCCTATTTCTTGCCTTATGCCAAACAGTACTTATTTGCAATGCCCAGACTCAATTCGAAATGAATGTAGATGCGAGTAATAAGGCTCAAAATGCGGATAAAAAGCTTGATTCAATTTATCAAAATATCATGAAAGATTATGCCGCAGATACGGTGTTTATCAAAAACATAAAAACATCTCAAAGTATTTGGCTACAATTTCGTGATGCAGAAATGGAAGTAAAGTTTCCTGACGCACTTAATAGACATTATGGTAGTGTCTTTCCAATGTGCTGGTCAATGTATCGTACAGATTTAACACAAGAACGGATAAATACCTTACAAATTTGGATTGACGGGATTGAGGAAGGTGATGTTTGTGAAGGTTCAGTAAAACGAAAAAAGTAGGATTGAGGTTATTCACGAATCTATTTTTTCGAAGTGTTCATGAAGCCCTCCGGGGTTGCTTCACTCCGTTCGCAATGACGATTGCCATTCTTAGCTCTTAGTTCTTAGCTCTAAAAACTCCCCTACCATCTTGTCCGCCTCTGCCAATGTAGCATCCAAGTCATTATGGTTATGTATAATCTTATCAAACTTAGAGGCGTAGGTTAGTTCTTCAGCTGCTTTACTTATTCGTTGCTGGAAAAATTCAGGAGTTTCCGTTTTACGTTTTTTAAGGCGTTGTGCTAATGTTTCAAGTGAGGGTGGTTGTATGAAAATAGAAATGGACTGATCGGGATAATACTTTTTTAGATTCATGGCCCCTTTCACATCAATATCAAAAATTACGTCTCTGTCAGCTTGCCACAAACGCTCTACTTCGGTTCTGAATGTTCCATAAAAAGTACCCGGGTATACTTCTTCCCACTCTAAAAATTCTCCTTTATTTATTTTGTCTTTGAACTGTTCAACCGAAAGAAAATAGTAATCCTCTCCATCCATTTCGCCTTCACGCTTTTGCCTGCTTGTAGCTGAAATTGAAAATGCGAGACGGGGATAAACACCCAGCAAATGCCTTACTATGGTTGTTTTTCCCGAGCCTGAAGGACCAGCGACTATTACTAATTTTCCGTTCATTCAATTATAGGACATTTAAAAGTTGTTCTTTTATTTTCTCCAGTTCATCTTTCATCTCCACCACTAATTTTTGAATGCCGGAATCATTAGCTTTTGAGCCGATGGTATTTATTTCCCTTCCAATTTCCTGGGAAATGAAACCCAACTTCCTGCCACCTTTATCTTCATTAAGGTTTTGTCTGAAGTACGCGCAATGGGTTTTCAGACGGGCTTTTTCTTCATTCACATCAAACTTTTCTATGAAGTAAATTATTTCTTGTTCAAAACGGTTCATATCCATTTGGCCCTTTATTCCTTCACTAATTTTAGCTTGCAGTTTTTCTTTCACTTTAGGTATTCTGGCTACATCTAGTTTTTCAATTTCCGAAACTTTTTTCTCGATAGATGAAAGGTTTAAAACAATATCTTTAGTAAGTTCTTTGCCTTCTGCCTGCCTGAATTTTGCAACTGATTGTGCTGCCTTTTTCACCAATGCAACCACAGCATCCACCTCGGCTTCTTTTACTGTTTCTTCAACTTTAAACAAATCAGGCATTCTGAAAAGAATTGATGAATAGTCAACGTTTTTCTCATTTATCGTTTTTGCAAACGACTTCATCTCATTATAATAATGCAGTGCAAGTTCTTTATTCAGGGTAGCCACACCTCCACCTTTTCCGGTAGAAACATTTATTGAAATATCAATCTTACCCCTGTCGAGCAACTCAGCCACCACTGAACGAATGCCCGGTTCTGCTTTGTTGTAAAAAAATGGCATACGCAGGTTAATGTCTTGCTGCTTGCCGTTAAGCGAACGAATCTCAACATCAATTTTCTTTTCCCCTATGCGGGTTGAAGCACTCCCGAAACCGGTCATCGATTGCAACATATCTTAATTTTTCCCAAAGATAACGAAGAGATGCAAATACCAATGTATTTAAGGAGTTTTTAGATTAAAACCGGGAATAAGAATCTTTTATTCTTCCTCACTTCCACCGGAAATTTCTGTTGTCACAACCTTCTCAACAGGCCTGCGGCTGCGGCTTACAAGATATATGCCAATTATTATAAGTAATGCGGAAATAACCTTTACCATGTCAAGGCTGTCTTGCTTTAAACTGATGGCAAACAATGCAGCAATAACGGGCTGCAAATAAATATAGGTAGCCGCTACAGATGCACTTAATTCTGTAAGAGCATACGTATTCAGGAAATAAGCAATGTAAGTGCTTCCTATTACCACATAAGCCATACAAGCCCATTGCCCGCCCGTCATTGCGGAAATATTAAATGCACTGAAACCTGACCAACCAAATGGCAACACATAAATTGAACCAAAAAGAAAAATCCATTTTACTACAGTGGCCGTTTTATATTTTATCATAAGAGGCTTTACCATTACCATATAAATAGACCAGGAAATACAGTTTATTAAAATTAAAATATCGCCTAATAATAAATTATTTCCGGTTGCGCCGGGCGGTTTAAAAACCAATAAAATGGCAGCTCCCAAGGTACCTGTTGCAATTCCTGCTATACGTATTAGTGGTGCTTTTTCTTTCAGGAAAAGTATTTCAATTAATATAACCACTATCGGGCTAAGTATCATTATTATGGCTGCATTGATAGCATTGCCCATATACAGCCCTTTAATAAACAACAATTGGTTAAGCGCTATTGCAAATACCCCAAGCAGCATCAACTTCCTGAAGTCTTTCTTTTCTATGGTTTTATCGCGCACAAACAAACCGGTAATCCAAAGCAAAATCATTGTTACCACTGCCCTTATAAGCACAAGCGCAAATGGGTCGATACTATGTTCAAGTTTTTTTACAATACTATAATTAGCCCCATATATTAAGTTAACGGCCAGCAATGCAAGGTGTGCTTTTACAATTTTATTCATGCAGATTTTTCCTCATCTAATTAATTGACTTCTCATTAAAAATTATAAAACCTACATGAAAAAATATACTGAACGGACTAACTTTAACTGTTGTTGGAACTGTATTATCAAAATAATTCAGGCTTAAACTCATAGGCCCAACCGGAGAATGGTAAACAAGCGCAGCCGTTGCAATATAATGTTTGGTTGCAAATTGCTTGGCAAGAACCGCAGTATAATTTGGTCCCGGTGAAATTGCCTGATAAGGCAAAAATAAATAAGCCTCGAGTCTTAAATCAAAAATAGATTTGAACGTAGTTATAAATTTTGGCCCGCCTGCAACATAACTGAAGGCTCTGTAATTAGGAAGAAACAATGTCATGCTTTCCGGGGTTGGCTGAAACGCAGGAGCAGTAAGAATGGTTGCTGTGTAATTATCAAATAGCGTTTGGTTAGAATAAACTCCTTCAAAATAAGTTCCGAAACGAATCAACCCTCTGCCTAAATAATAATTATCAAAAACAACTTTGAACTGTTCCCAATACCTCAATTTCCCTTTCACATTATTTAATGAGGTATCTAAATTACCATGTTTAAAATCTTCCCTCCCATCCACCAATTCCGCCTGAAACATAATTCTGTTACCGGAATTGGCATATTCCTTTTCATTAAGCGAATTCATTTCATATCTGAAATGGAATGAGACAGCATTAAACCTGGTTTGGTCCGCAGTATCCGCCGTTGTAAAATCAACATTCTGATTTTCGTAATAATTATTATTGATGTTGGTGTAGTTTCCGCCCAGTTCCATTTTGGTTTTGTTTCCTAAAGGGAATCCCAAATTTAGTTTTCCGAAGCCTTCGTAGGTAACCAGGTATGGAGGCCTTACATCCACAAAAAAATCGGTGCTGCTGGTAAAGTAATCATAGCTGTTATAAATGATTGCTGATTCCAGGTAAAATGGAAAAGGCGATGCAAAATACATTCTTCCTGAGCCAAGGAAAGAAGTATATAATCTTCCGAAATAGCCGTTACCATTAAGCGATATTTCCCTCCTGCCGAAGTGATCGTATTCCAACCCGAAGAAGCCTTCACTTACTGGACGGTCGGAAAAGTCACCGCCAAAACTTAGTAAAAAATGCTTTTCTTTTTTCATCCGCATATCCAGATCATAATACCCTGATGAATCATTATAATGCGCGAGCGGAAACAAGCTGTGAATATTTTGATCTGTGGCTACCCTGTAGTAGTGTAATTCGAGTTTTTTGAGGTCAAGGGTATCAGAATTTCCTTTCAAAACCCTCTTTATATAATGATTCTGCTTGCTGTTTAACCCTAAAATATTTACCTTAT
Source organism: uncultured Bacteroidota bacterium (assembly GCA_903901055.1). Classification (GTDB taxonomy): domain Bacteria; phylum Bacteroidota; class Bacteroidia; order JABEUT01; family JABEUT01; genus JABEUT01. The sequence continues at coordinate 31,497 of CAIUPO010000081.1, read as the reverse complement.
TAAACACAAGTTGATGTTCCTTACTTATAAATGTTTTTCTCTTCAATGCAAGAGTCGATGAATCAGATCTCCGCTTAATCATCTTCAACAGCGAAGGCATTGCCCTCATGGTTGCATTATAACCACTATCAATTAAGGCTTTCGGGTGGTCGGTAGAAAGTATTCCTGCTTCAACTCCGGGTTCAATTATCATCCCATTAATACCCGAATCAAGCTTATAATTTGTTTTGGTCATAAGCATTGTTTTCACTTCAGAAATAATGTTATCTTCACTGGGCGGAGGAATATTTCCGGAAACGTTACTGCCAATGGTAATATCCGGGTGAAAAGAGCCTTTCATTATATCCAAAGGGAAATTATTATAAAGCCCCCCGTCGAAAAGCATTTTGCTATCTATTACAACCGGCTTAAGAAAGAATGGATAGGAGATAGATGCACGTATCGCTTCACCCAAATTTCCCTGATTAAAAATGTAAGGTTTCTTATCCATAATATCGGCAGCTACACACCGGAAAGGCACAAATAAACTGTCGAAATTGCCATGAGATACTGATGACGCTTTTGAAAAAAATCTCAGCACCTCAAAATCAACAGGGATTGGGGAAATAAGATGTGTTGGAATGCTTGTTATCAGACTTGTGTCAAGCGAAAACCGGAAAGAAATCCAAGCCGCATCAGGAGGTTTTTGTTTAAAATAGTATACAAATTTGTTATCAACAACTCCTTTGGAAATATTCTGATACCGGGGTGAAAGAACTATCTTTTCCATTTCATCCGGCGTGTATCCGGCGGAATATAATGCTCCGATAAACGCACCCATTGAAGTACCTGTAATGTAATCTATAGGAATATGATTTTCTTCGAGGGCTTTAATAACGCCAATATGTGCTATACCACTGGCTCCACCACCACTTAATACCAATCCAACCTTCTGAGAATAGAGAGTAGAAACTCCATTAATAAAGAATATAAGAAGAAAAATAACCCTTATTCGCATAAAAGCTTCCGGTACATTAAGTTACAAATCTACACATTAATACTATTTTCTATCAGGCTTTTAAAATATTGCGGAGCATCAACTAAACGCGAACCATACCATGAAAAATATTCTCCATCAACAAGAACGGGAATACTTTCAGGAAAGTATGACTTGAATTCGGTTAAATGTTTTTCTGTAAACGGGAAAGGCTCTGATGAAAGTAAAATAAGTTCCGGTTGCAAGTTCTTAATCTGTTCCATTGAAAGTTGAGGATACCTGCCAAGGGCCTCAATGCATACATTTTTGAAATTGCATGTTGAAAGTGTATAATCAATAAATGTATCCTTACCTGCTGCCATATAGGGGTCTTTCCAAATCAGATAGACTACTCTCTTCGGCGCTGGTTTAGTCTTTTCAAATTCTTTAAAATTATTTTTGATTTTAGCGGCTAACTTCTTAACCTCATCCTGCTTGTTGACCATATCACCAATGGAGTTTATCATTGCTAATGAGTCATCCAGATTGTGAATATCGCTCGTCCAAACAGGATACTTTTCCATCAGCGCCCTAACCTCACTCTCCTTGTTTTCTTCTTTATTGCAAATAATCAAATCAGGATTAAGGTGTTCAATCTTTTCAAAGTTTACATTTTTTGTGCCACCTACCCTCGTTTTTGTTCGAAACCATATTTCAGGGTGAATGCAAAACTTTGTAATGCCAGCTACTTCGTCATCTAGCCCAAGATAAGCCAGTAATTCGGTTTGAGAAGGCACTAGTGAGATTATCCGCTTCGGAGAAGTTTCGATAGTAATGGTATGCCCAATCTGATCTGTGAAACTCCTTTCCATAGAATTAAGTTTTAGCAGAACGCTTCAATAATATCTTGCCTTGTTATAATGTGTGGTTCACCCATAATATCTTTAACCAGTACGGCACGGTTCTCAGAGGTTATTTGCCTTGAAACATCTTTAATAGATGCCTTAGGGTCTACAAACGGGAAGGGAGGCTGAATAATTTCAGAAACCTTTCCTGTACCTAAATTCGGGTTGTCTAGTAACTTCATAAAAACTTCTGTATCATTCAATGAGCCTATAAACTCTTTATGATCTGCACCTGTAACAGGCAACTGCGAAATATTATATTTTTTCATCAGGTTAACGGTTTCGTGTATCGTATCTGTTGCCTTTACGGTTACCAAACGATGGTGCTTATGCCGCTCTATTAATTGTATCGCAGTAATTTCAGATTCTTGTAAAAAGCCACGGTCGCTCATCCACTCATCATTGAACATTTTACCCATGTAACGCGAGCCATGATCGTGAAACAAAACAACGACAACATCGCCCTTTTTAAATTTATCTTTCATCTGCAAAACACCTGCCATTACAGCACCCGATGAATTACCCACAAAAATGGCTTCTTCACGTGTAATGCGTCTTGTCATTATTGCTGCATCCTTATCAGTTACTTTTTCAAAATGGTCAATAATATTCATATCTACGTTCTCGGGGAGGAAGTCTTCACCAATGCCTTCCGTGATGTAAGGGTAAATTTCGTTTTTATCAAAAATGCCTGTTTCTTTATATTTTTTAAATACTGAACCGTATGTATCTATACCCCATATTTTTACATCCGGATTTTTTTCTTTCAAGTATTTTCCAACACCACATATAGTACCACCAGTGCCTACACCACAAATAAAATGCGTGACTTTACCGTCCGTCTGTTCCCAAATTTCAGGACCAGTTTGTTCATAGTGTGCCGTCCTGTTCGATAAGTTATCATATTGATTTGCCTTCCATGAGCGGGGAGTTTCTTTTTCAAGCCTGCTCGATACAGAATAATATGAGCGCGGGTCTTCAGGCTCAACATTTGTAGGACAAACAATAACCTCAGCACCGAATGCCCTTAGCGCATCAAATTTTTCTTTCGATTGCTTATCTGTTGTTGTGAATATGCATTTGTAGCCTTTCATGGAAGCCACAATAGCCAGGCCCATACCTGTATTGCCCGAAGTGCCTTCAATAATAGTATAGCCCGGTTTAAGCAAACCTTTCTTCTCAGCATCCTCCACCATCTTTAGCGCCATGCGGTCTTTAATACTGTTGCCGGGATTAAAGGTTTCTACCTTGGCGAGTACCAGCGCAGGGATATCAGCCGTTATTTTATTAATTTTTACAAGGGGCGTATGCCCGATGGTTCCAAGAATATTTTCAGAGTATTGCATGTGTTTGTATTTAATTATCAAAAATGCCTTTCAAAGATACTGAAAGAAGGGGAAATGGTTTTAGAAAAATACTTACTCGTATTTCAACGTCACCGCCGGTTTAATCCTCGAAGTAATAAACGATGGCAGAATGAGCATAAGCATACAAGCAAGAAATGCACCAACATTGAGGGCAACAATGTATTTCCAGCCTAAATAAATTGGAACTTGCGAAATATAGTATGTCTCCTGGTCTAGTTTAACCAGGCCATAGTGGCTCTGTAGCCAGCAGAGAGATAATCCGGAAATATTACCTATCAATAAACCAAACAAAATAAGGTAGGCTCCATCCATTATAAATATTTTTTGGATTCCCCAGTTTGTCATGCCAAGGGCTTTAAGTACACCTATCATATTTGCATTTTCAAGTATAAGCACAATTAGAGCAGAAACCATTGCAATGGCAGAAACAATAACCATCAAAATAATAATTATGGCAGCATTGGTATTTTGCAAATCAAGCCATGAAAATATAGCAGAGTTTACTTTCCTGATGCTTGTGGCTTCAAGGTCTTGTCCAATTACCTTATTGATGGTTTTTTCATCTTCTTCCACCTTTTTGAAGTTTGTACACTTAACCTCAAACCCGCCAACCTGCCTGTAGTTCCAGAAATTGAGTTTTTGTATTTGACCTAAATCTACAAACACAATCTGCCTGTCAAATTCATCCAGCCCGGTATGATATATACCTTTTACATAAAATGTTTTTACACTCTTTTCCATTCCGTAATTCCCAGCTGAATCGGCATCGCGTGTTCGTGTAATAAAATAGATAAGGAGCTTACTTCCAGTATCAGCCCCTAATTCCGAGGCAATCGTTTTCGATATGATTATTTCGTTTCCGGCTACAGAATCAATAGGATGAAATACCTTTCCCTTTTCAAGATTTTTTTGCACAAACGACCAGTCATAATCACTGCCAACCCCTTTCAGAATAACCCCTTCATTTTCTGTCTTGGTTTTAATAATACCATTTTTAGTTGCATATACTTGTACGTGTCGCACTTCAGGCAACCTTTTCAAATCACCCAGAAAGGGCTGGAAACGGTCTATCGGAGCAGGCTCCATGGAGTTATTATCATCCAATTTGTTTATTTGAATGTCGGCATTAAAACCCTCTACTTTATCACGAATTGAAATTTGGAAACCTACAACAATTGCAACCGTAAGAATCATTACTGCTATTCCGATTGCAACACCAGTAATTGCAATATTTACAGTGGGTCGGGAGATTTTTCCACCCTTTCCTCTTTTACCGATTATTCGCTTTGCTATAAAGAAAAGGACATTCAATGGTGTTGCTTATTTTATTACCAGTTATTAAATGCCTTGTCGAATATATCCTGCACAAGTTGATTGTCAATTTGCGTTATCAAATCAGCCTGCTGAGCAGCCAGACTCTGGCTGCTGGGATAATCTGCGTACCTTGAAAAGGATGCATTAAAACATTTTTTAGCGTCTGTTTTGTCAGTATATATTACATCAATAGTTATTGTAAGCCTTGTTGTTGCTGATTGTCCTGGTGCATTGCCTGAAACCGTAACCGGAGCAATACTATAACCTGAAATAGTTCCTTCAAAATCCAAATCGCCACTGGTAGAAAGCGATAACCGGCTGTGGGAAGCTATATAGTTCCGTAAAGCATCAGTAAATTGCTGGGAAACCGTGGGGCCTGCAAGCTGTGCCTGGTTTTTAAAATATTGGACAGAGAAAGATTTAGCATAATCAGGTATTGATGCCCCGCTTAGTGAATAATTGGCATGGCATCCGCTGAGCAGCGCAAAAAGAAAGATGGGTGCAATCCGCTTAAACATCCTTTTACAATTCTTTTATTTTCCTGAAAAGTGTTCTTTCTGAAATTCCTAATTCTTTCGCTGCCGCCTTTTTATTTCCATTATGTTTCTCCACAGTCCTTCTGATAATCTCACGCTCCTTCTCGTCTAATGTTTGGCCACCATCTAACTCCTTAATTCCGTTTTCGTGAACAGTAGCTTCAATGTGGGTGGCGGGATGAATTTGCATGGCTGTTTCCACCTTATGAATATCGTTATCTAATTTTTTTAAAATCCTTGTGTTGCCAGTTTGGATAGGCTGTGCACTATCTCCTTTTTCGAGCAACCCGTATACAATTGATTTAAGATCAATCATATCTTTTCGCAACTCAAAAAGTATTTTGTACAACAATTCCTTTTCCGATAATTCATTTGGAATATTCCCGTCTCCGCCAGAAGGGCGAAATAATGCCGGTAAAGTACTGATGTTATTATCAGGTAAATATGCTATAATTGTTTTCGCATCTATTTCCCTCACTTTTTCAATTACCGATATTTGTTCCGTTACATTTTTAAGCTGGCGAATGTTTCCTTTCCAATAATAATTTATAAGACATTCTTCCGCATCACGTGTCAGCTTTATAGGTGGCATGTGGTATTTGTCTGCAAAGTCAGATGCAAACCTGCGGAAAAGAAGAGGTATGTCCTCTTTCCGTTCGCGTAAAGCAGGAATGATAAGCGGGACCGTATTTAACCTATAATATAAATCCTCCCTGAATCTGCCTTTTTCCATCAGTTGAAGCATGTTCACATTGGTAGCAGCAACAATTCGCACATTTGTCTTTAGTACTTTTGAAGAGCCTACACGGATATACTCACCAGTTTCCAAAACCCGCAGCAGTCTTACCTGTGTTGGAAGCGGTAATTCCCCTACCTCATCTAAAAATATGGTACCTCCGTCAGCCACTTCAAAATATCCTTTGCGTGTATCATGCGCTCCGGTAAATGAACCCTTTTCATGCCCGAACAATTCCGAATCAATTGTCCCTTCTGGAATTGCTCCACAGTTCACTGCAATATAGTGTGCATGTTTCCGTGAACTATTCTGATGTATTATCTGCGGAAACGCCTCTTTTCCTGTTCCGCTTTCACCTGTAATTAAAACGCTTAAATCTGTTGCCGCCACCTGCCGGGCAATATCTATGGCCCTGTCGAGTAACGGTGAATTACCAATTATTCTGAATCTATTTTTTATTTCCTGAACGGTCATACTTTTTAATTTACCATTTCTCCAATTAACGTTCCTGAGGTACAACTGGTGACCTTTACAGTTGCATAATCACCAGCCTTATGTTTGTCGCTTGCAAATATGATGGCCTTGTTTTGGGTATTCCTTCCAAACACATGTTCTTTGGAACGTTTTGAATGGCCTTCCACAAGCACCTCAAATACTTTTCCAATATCTGATTTATTTCCAACCATGGAGTGATGACGTTGCAGTGCAAGAATTTCCTGCATTCTCTTTAGTTTAACATCTTCCGGTACATCATCCTTATATTTTTTTGCAGCAGGTGTTCCGGGCCGCTCAGAATAAGGAAACATATACGCATAATCGAATTTCACCATCTCCATTAACGAAATGGTTTCTTTATGTTCTTCATCAGTCTCCGAACAAAACCCCGCAATAACATCAGTTGAAAGGCCACAGTCCGGTATTATGGTGCGAATTGCATTAATACGTTGAATATATTTTTCACGGTCATAACCACGGTTCATTATACCTAAAACCCTAGTACTGCCCGATTGCATTGGAAGGTGAACATACTTACAAATGTTGTGATGCCTCGCAATTACATGCAACACTTCATCGGTCATATCCTGCGGATTGGAAGTTGAGAAACGTACGCGCAATAAAGGATTTACCAGGGCTACCATTTCAAGCAGATCAGCAAAACTCACGGTTTTGACATCCCTATTTTCTTCCAGCACTTTTCCAAAATCCTTTTTAGGGCCACCGCCAAACCATTTATACGAATCGACATTCTGGCCCAATAAAGTTATTTCTCGATACCCTTGTTCAAAAAGCAATTTCGCTTCTTCCACAATCGATTCAGGATCACGACTGCGCTCTCTGCCTCTTGTGAATGGCACCACACAGAAGGAACACATATTATCACAGCCTCTCATAATGGTTATAAAGGCAGTAATTTTATTTCCCGAAAAACGGACCGGATTGATATTTGAATACGTTTCTTCCAATGAAAGCACAACATTCACAGCTTTCTCGCCTTCTTCAATTTTAGTAATAAGTCCGGGTAATGAACGATACGCATCAGGGCCAACAACCAGATCTACCAGGCTTTCTTCCTCCAATAACTGGGTCTTTAATCGCTCAGCCATACAGCCAAGCACCCCAATTATCAATTCAGGATTATGTTTCTTCTGGGTTTTAAAATCTCTTATCCTGGCTCTAACGCGGTCTTCTGCATTCTCACGAATGGCGCAAGTATTAATCAGTACCACATCGGCTTCCTCTGCTGATGGCGCGCTTTCATAACCATCCTTTTGCAGCAAAGCAATTACAATTTCGCTGTCAGATACATTCATCTGGCAGCCGTAGGTCTCTACAAAAAACTTTTTAGGGCTTTTTTCGGTAACAATAATTTCTTTTTCTTTGGTTTCTGTTTGATTCATCTTTAGGGTATACAGGATTCAAAATTACGAATAAGCGCACTATAAATAAACATCCGCCGGATTAAAGGGGGAGATTTACATAAAATTAACAATCCATCCGATTAATATTGCCACATATCGTGTTCAATACCTGCTGTTTTATCGTGTATCTTCTGGCTTTCTAAAAGTGCATCGATGCCTTTTACATAAGCAGCCATGGACCTGTCGTATACATTGTTTTGTTGAATAATATAGCTCGAAAACATCCTTTTCCAGAAGATATCCTCGAATGAGATTGGTTTCGAATTGTTCTGAGCATTAAATGCGGGTGTTTTAGCCGTATATGGGCGTATATCCGGGAAGTATATCCAAAACAAGCTCAACGGAGCGGAATTCTCATCGGCCTTTCCGGTATTCTTGTTTATATTTTCATATAAAGGACAAAGGAATAAAATACGGGTGAGTAATATGGACCGCTGTTTTTCAAAAAGCCAGTCTTCCTTGAGGGTATAACCTTTTACTCCGGCGGGATCTAAAGGGCTGGGTACAGCAACAATTTGCCCGTTATCATCCGGAACAGAATCTATTCTATTCAATTGCGAACTGATTTCTGTTTTGGTTAATTCCAATTTATAGGTATCGTCAAAATCTACAGGATTGAATGAAAATGCCCTTATTTTACCTTCCATTAATAAGTTCTTTAATAATTGAAACAGGCTTATCCTGTTTTGGTTTTGTTGCACAGGATAGTACAGGTTCAGGTTTATTTTTTCACGCACATCAATTGTCCTCCATATCCGTGTTGACCACATTACATCGGCTTCACGGATATTCGCATAAGGAACAGGGATACGGTCTAATTGTTCTGATGTACCCCATGGATTATCTTCTGGTGGTTTTCCAATACCCCCGGGAGCACCCTGTCCATTGGTAAGCAGGCTCACCAAAATCAGGAATAATAAAATGCAACATGATCTGGCAGACATAGTAACGTGCATTTAAGTAGAAAATAACACTATACCCGAAAAAAAATCCCTGGTTTTTTAGGCCAAGGATTTTCAAAAAATCAAATACTGTTTATTAGAATTGCCACATGTCGTGTTCAATACCGGCAATTTTACCGTGTATCTTTTCACCTTCAAGCAGAGCATCCAAGCCCTTTACATAAGCCTGCATTGAACGGTCGTACACGTTACTTTGCTGAATAATGTAGCTTGAAAATTGTCTCTTCCAGAAGATATCATCATACGTACGGCGTTCTGCATCGTTTTGTGCATTAAATACAGGGGTTTTAGCCATCATAGGCCTGATATCAGGGAAATAAATCCAGAACAAACTTAAAGGAGCACTGTTTTCGTCTTCTTTTCCTGTATTCTTATTAACGTTTGCTGTAAGCGGGCATACAAAAAGAATGCGCGGGTCTAATACCGAACGTTGCTTTTCAAAATACCAATCTTCTTTTAAAGTATAACCTTTAACAGCGCCCGGGTCTACAGGGCTTGGCACAGCAACAACTACTCCGTCTTCATTCGGAACAGAATCAATTCTATTTAACTGGGCATTAATTTCTGTTTTGGTTAACCTGATTTTATAAGTGTCATCAAAGTCAACCGGGTTGAATGAATAAGCTGTGATTTCACCACCCAGCAAAGCATCTTTTAATAATTGGAAAAGACTTGCCCTGTTTTGATTATTCTGGATTGGGTAATACAAATTCAGATTTATTTTTTCACGTACGTCAATTGTCCTCCAAATCCGTGTCGACCACATTACATCGGCTTCACGCATGGTAGCAGGAGGAACAACCCTGCGATAAGGGTTATGTTCCGGCTTGTATGCACCATCAATAATATGGTTGTCAGGACCCATTACATTCGTATTATTTGTCGGCTGGTTAGGGTTCTGTGCGTTATTAGCCGGAGTCTGAGTAACCTGCGGTTGCTGATTGACAGGAGCGTTAGCATTGTTGTTGGCAGGATTTACCTGAGCAACAGAAAACTGCCACCCTGCCAGCATTAACAAGGATACACCTGAAATTTTACCTAAAGTTCTCATGGCTACGTTTATTAATGATTATTAATTCACAGTAATGTTAACACCCGGGATAACCCTTTTATCCGGACCTGATACATGCACATCCTGAATAATAACGTGACTTCCCCTTCCAATCTGTCCCATCAATGTTTTCATTTCCTGGGTGAACAAATTTGACGAGGACGTTTTCTTAACAGTTACACCGTTAACGGTTACAACCATATCAAATGCAGTTACAGCATAACTTAAGTTAAAGTCGAAGTTATCCATACGTGCCTGAACCTGTGTCGCAATTTGAAGTTGTGATTTTGGTAATTCTATATCACCACTCTTATTGGCAACATAACATGTTGGGTTAGGTACACGTTTTATACGGAATTTTGATGCTTCGCCAAGACTCTTGTGAGTACCATCAGGCATCCTTCCTTGAACAGAAATTGTACAAAAAGGACCAGACTTTGAATCCTTGGTCGGTGTAGCATTTCCGGGAAGAACCACTTGGTATCCTGTAGCGGTTTTAGTAAGTGAACCACCACTGCATGAAGGTTGTAAATCAGAGTTTGCAAAACCCGCAGCAGATATACTTACAGGGTTAGGCACACCAATATAAAACACATTCATTTCGGTTGGAGATACTACAACTGAGGGCTTTGCAGCAAGATACTGAGAACGGAACGGATAATGCTTGATTTCATTTCCATCAGGTGCTTTCATATTGATTGTTCCTGAGAAAATTACCGGTCCTTCAGAAGAAGGTTTTACAGCATAAATACCTTTACCATCTACAATAGGCACTTTTGTCTGATCTACAAGTTTACCATTGATTGAGTCAATAGTAATAGTAGGTGATACAGTCTTTTGAGAAGCTGCAAGGAAAATCTTTGCATGGAAACTGTCTCCTAATACAATGTACGTTGTATTTGGTAAAACAACAGGATCAAGTGCATCAATCTTAAAGCTTGCACGGTCAATAGAACTAAGAAGCTTTTGAACAACTGAAGTTTCAGCATTCTTAACGTCTGTTTGAATACGGGTTAACGTAACAACAGCAGAAGCAAGAGGTTGTTCTTCAAAGTTATATGCTTCCCAGCTTTGTTTTTCTTTTAAGTTAGTGTTGAATACTTCCGGTGTAAGCATACCAATTTTTACATCTGCTGAATCCACTTTCTTATCCAACAAAGCCAACATTTTATTCCTATACTGGGCAAGCATTACTTTTAATTTATGTGCCTCGCCTGCCGAACCATCTTCAGCCTTTGCGGTGTTGACCATAATTCGGGTAGGAATATCAAAGTTCTCCTTTCCCTGTACATCTATAAGGTGCGATGTATATGCAGTATCAAATGGCACTCCGTCTACAGCTGCAATTAACATTGCTTTAACTGAATCGATATGTTTACACAATGCCGCTGACAATTTTTTTGCATCCATTGCAGCATTATAAAACCTTCCCGCCTTTTGTGGGTCATCGTTCTTTGCCTTTTCAAAAATCTCGTAGTTTGTCTGATTCTTTTTGGTGTAATTTTCGTTTGTTTTTATCAAACCCTCATTTACAACCGCGAAGGCGTTCAATACCTGTTTAGAAACGTTCAATGCTAACATCGCCGTTAATACAAGGTACATCATACCTATCATCTTCTGCCTGGGTGATTCTTTTCCACCTGCCATAATTACTAAATATTATATGGTTAAAAAATTCTAATCTATTAAGTTATGTTCCTGCTGATACTACTTTCTAACGTTCATTGCAGTTAACATATTACCATATACAGTATTCAGAGATTCCAAATGTTGTGTCAGTTGGGACATTTCTTCTTTGTATTTCTTGGTATCTTCTACTGAATCTCCAACGTTTTCAACAAGCTTTGTCATGTTTTCAAACAATGCTGCAGATGCATTCATCTGGTTGTTGGTCGATTGCAATTGAAGTTCATAAACGGCATTCAATGAAGCTGCATTTTCTGCCATTTTATCCATTTGCTCTACATAAGTAGAACTGTTGGTATTTGAAAGATCCCTAAGTAATTCAGAAGCTTTTGTTGAATTAGTATTCAGGTCGCCCATGCTTTCAGTAACATTTTTCACATTGTTAATGTAATCGCGGGTAGCTCCACCAACATCTGTTCCTACCATTCCTTCTAATGATTCAGCAGCTTTGCCTGAGTTACGGGCTAAGTCACCAATATTTTTTGATGCAGAATTAATTGAGGTAACATAATCACCGGTTGCAACAGAAGCATCGGCAATGGTACCTAATTTAGAAGCGTTCTCGCTTAATGAACGCATTCCGGCTGCAAGGCTTTCCATGAGTTCAGGACCAATTTTTGCTTCTTCCAGCATATCATCCAATTGCTCGGTGATACTGCCTTTCTTTTCTTCTTTAGCTTCCGCTTCATCACCGTGCATACCCGCTAATTCAGGATATACCAAACTCCAATCCACTTCTTCATGTGGTTTTTGAATACCGAAAAGCAAAAAGATAGCCGCCTCAACGCCAAGTCCAACGGGCAAAATAGCATTTGCTCCAGGATAGTGCTGAATTTTAAAAAGTGCTCCGACAATTACTACAGATGCTCCCCAACTATAAGTTTTGTGAAGTACTACTTTACCTTGTTTAGATTCTAGCCATGAAAGAAGTCCCATAGTGATTTGTGTGTTTTTAGTGGTTAGTGAATTGGTTTATAGTGCAGATTAATCGTGTGCTGATGAAACATTGTCGAGGTTATCGCCTTGTGCACGTCCTAAGTAGGTCATTACACAACGGAAGCCGATATAGCATTTTGCTGTATCCTGATATTCGTAGCTACGGCTGCTGGTTTGCAGATAGTAACCAACGTCTTTCCATGAACCGCCCCTGATGGCTTTTCTTTTCAATACATTAGGCTCGTTGTCAGCCGCATTATATAAATAGTCAGGGTTCAAATCGTGGTCAAAATCGTAAGCATCTTCATCAAATGCATTGCTGGTCCATTCTGCCGCATTTCCTGCCATGCAATACAGGCCGTAATCGTTCGGGTTGTATGAATACACACCTACGGTATGGAATCCGCCGTCATCCATATAGCTACCTCTCATAGGTTTAAAGTTTCCAAGGAAACAACCTCTGAAGTTACGGATGTAAGGACCACCCCAAGGATATGGGCTTTCAGCCAATCCGCCGCGTGCTGCCCATTCCCATTCTGATTCGGTTGGTAAACGGAAGTCGTTCACAATGGTTTCTCCAATGTGTATTAAGAAACTATTGAGCAGTTGGGAACGCCATACGCAGAATGCGGTTGCCTGCTGCCATGAAACTCCAACTACAGGATAGTTATCGTAAGCCGGATGCCAGAAATACATATTGGTCATTGGCTCATTGAATGAATAAGTAAAGTCATGAACCCATGATAATGTATCAGGAAACACATTAATTACATGCTTGTCAATAAATACACCACGGTCTTCTTTATCACGTGATCTGTCAGGATACGCAGTTCCATTAAATGGTCTGTCCCAAACTTTATAGTGGCCTTTACCATTCACATACTTTTTAGTTTCCTGGTGTTTCTTTTCTACGTCGTAATCTGGCAAGAAACGGTTGGTCTTTTGGGCAGCCAAACGCAAGTTAATTGTATAAAACAGGAAGTTCAGTTTACGGCTATCAACTTGTTTTACCCTGTAGAATCTTTCCTGTTCAGGTAAATACAAATCAGCTACTGCATCCAATGCATCTGTGTTATCCAGCTTAATTTTAGTTTCCCAATTAATCATTGGTGGATCCAAGTCTTGCTGATATTCGTCCTGGGTAATTAAATGTTCAGGTTGCAAATCTGCCAATGCAAGGTGAATCAAAGAGTCTCTCACCCAATTTACAAACTGGCGGTATTCATTATTGGATATTTCAGAATCATCCATATACATTGCCTGAACAGAAACCATTTTCTGTTTGGTAGTGTACGACCATGGCACATCCACATCATCCGGCCCCATCATATAACTTCCCATAGGCAAGTAAACCGTACCATACGGAGTTGCCTGGAAAAAAGAGGGTCTATCCTGCACTCCTATCAACTGCCCATTATAGCTATTACAGCCAGTAATGACAGCGACAAAACATGCAAACAACAACAGTCTTTTCATGATAATATCCTTTAGTTAATATTTATAAACAATTATTTGTGGTGTAGTCGTCTTTCTACGTTATACTGTTAAATTATGTTACAAAATGCAATATTACAGGTATCTTACATTTTGGTGGAACTGTGTCTTCACTACCGGAATAGGGCGGAAACAGAACTGCAGCATAATTTCATGAGAACCGCTGCTGTATGACTTAATCTGGGATGTTGTAAAGTCATAGGAGTATCCGATTTTCAGGTTTGCACCGCTCTTGCTGCCAGGGAAAGCATAGTTTAATCCAACCAATGCAATTCCGGCATCACTCATGCGGTATCCGAGCCCGAACCATATTAATTTATTGTATTCTGCAAGACAGTCTAATTGAAACTGGGTAGAAGATGCATCTGATTCAATATATAAGTCTGGTTTAATATCCCAGGTTGGGCTTGCATTATAGGTGTATCCTGCCATTACATAGTAGTGACGGGCAACATCATACGAATAGTTCTTTACCAAATTGCCTCCTGAACCCGGAATGTTTGGAGCTGATAAGTGTGTTGATGAAAGACCAACATATAATCCTTGCGGGGTAGCATAATATGCACCTAAGCCTAAATCGTAGGTTGTGCTGGAAGTTCCTGCACCGGGAATAAGCGGATCATCTGCTCCGTTAGGTGAACCATCAGGCGCAATCCATGCACCATTTAACGATTTCTGAATGAAACCTAAAGTAGGGCCAACACCCAAAACTCCGGTTCCAACTACAATATGATATGAATAGGATAGTTTTACTTCCAATGTTTTTTCAAAACCAAGTTGGTCATCATAAACAGTTAACCCTGCTCCGCCACCTATTTGTGGTAAGTAAGCGTCCGCATTAAAGAGGAATGTTTTTGGGTTACCCGGGAAACTCACCCACTGGTCTCTCGCTATAAGGCTGGCGCAATAAGCTTTATCCATACCTGCGTATCCGGGGTTGTAATTGAGTTTGCCAAACATATTTTGACTGAACTGTGCATCCTGCTGTGAGAAAGCAACAAAGCTGAATCCAACAAGTGCAACGGACGTAATTAGTTTCTTCATCATTTATTTATTATTTGATAACAAAATATACCCCTTCTATCAGAAAGAGACCGCTAAATTATATAGTCTCAATGACAAATACAAATAATTTGAGGATTATTTTCTTGAATCCCTGCTTTTTTAACATTTGTCTGTTCATATCCATTCAAATACCGGCATACTGATGTTCTTCTTAAAATCATATATACTATCTGATTATTAGCATACTAAACTCCCTAATACGGCCATTTTTAACTATTAAACGCTATACAAATCTGAAAATACTGATAAATGTCAGTTTTTGGGAGGCGATTTTTGGGTGCTAATTTTACCCCTTATATATCTTACCACCTATAATAACCTTGTTAATCAGATCACTACCAAAACTATATGGCAAATAATTATAATGCGGAATGGCTTGAGTTATGAACAAATTCGCCCGCATTCCTACCTTAATTGCGCCGTGATTTTCACATATACCCATAGCATACGCTGAGTTAATGGTTGCCGCATTGATGGCTTCTTCCGGAAGCATTTTCATTTTTACACAAGCCAATGATAATACAAACGCCATTTTCCCGGATGGGGATGAACCCGGATTATAATCAGAGGCCAGTGCTACCGGCAATCCTGCATCAATCATGTTGCGGGCCGGGGCATATTTCAATCCCAGAAAGAAAGCTGTTGATGGAAGCAGGGTTGGCATTGTATGTGAATTAAGCAATGCCTTTATTTCTTCATCTCCTGTAAATTCAAGGTGATCAACTGATAACGCATTGTTCTTTACTCCTACTTGAATCCCTCCTGAATAATCGAGTTCATTGGCATGAATTTTAGGAATAAGGCCAAACTTAGCCGCCGCTTTTAAAATAGCATCTGTTTCACCGACCGTAAAGAACCCTCGGTCGCAGAACACATCACAATAATCAGCCAGTTTTTCATAACCTATAAAGGGAAGCATTTCATTTATAAGTAAATCAATATACTCCTGCCTGTTGTGTTTGTACTTCAACGGAATTGAATGCGCACCCAAAAAAGTAGCTTTTATGGTCATGTCGGTATGATGCTTCAGGCGTTGTATCACTTTCAGCATTTTTATTTCCCCATCGAAAGAAAGCCCGTAACCACTTTTTATTTCTACCGCCCCCGTTCCGTTCATTGCCATTTCATGCAATCGTGCTCTGGCACTCTCAAACAACTCATCCTCTGAAGCATTGTTTAACTTTTCAGCAGAATTTAGTATCCCTCCTCCCTTTTTTGCTATTTCCTCGTATGTTAATCCTTTTATCCTGTCTACAAACTCACCCTCGCGGCTGCCCGCATAAACAATATGTGTGTGTGAATCGCACCAGGCAGGGAATACAAATTTACCTTCTGCATTTATCACGTGGTCGTAGTGTGATTCCGCAGGCATCCCTTCTTTCATCTCCCCTACTCCGTTAATTTTATCTCCATTAATAGAAATCCACCCATCATTAATACATGGAAGATTTGCCATTTCCTTTCCTGATACTTTTACATTGTTAGCAGGATTTGCCTGCACAATCGTCTTTATATTTTTAATGAGGATTTTCATACTTATTATTCAAGGTGAGCAAAGATAGCTTTATCAGCACCCCGAAAATCATTAAAATTGCATAATTCAATTTTATGTCCACACAGGAACGTACCACTTTATTTGCTGATGTTATTGTTCCGCTTGCCGTACATAACCTTTTCACTTATCGTATCCCCAACAACTGGAATGATTTAATTCAACAGGGACAACGGGTGGTGATTCAGTTTGGGAAGAGCAAGTTTTATGTGGGCATAATTGCCAAAATCCACGATAAAGCCCCTAAAGGATATGAGGCAAAATATATTCAGGATATACTCGATCAAAAACCGATAGTAAGCGAAAAACAACTTGCCTTTTGGGATTGGATTTCCAATTACTATATGTGTACTCCCGGTGATGTGATGAATGCTGCATTGCCTTCCGGATTGCGCTTTAGCAGCGAAACTCGAATAATTAAGAATGAAAGCTTTTCGGTGGAAGAAGTGGCTGAAGATTATTTCACAGAACGCGAATGGAAACTTGTCTCCGAACTCGAAATGAAAATAGAGTTAAGCATGACTGAGGCCTCCGAAGCACTTGGGATAAAAAATATTCAGCCTGTCATTCAAAGCTTGATTCTAAAAGGCGCAGCAAGGGTAATGGAAGAAATGAAAGGTGAGTTCAAACCTAAAATGGAAAGTTATGTTCGATTCACAGAACGAATAACCGAGGAAAAGTTACAAGGTATTTTTACAGAACTCGAAAAGAGAGCAGTTATTCAGTTAGAGATTTTGATGAAATACATTCAACTGTCACACTGGCCCAAAAAGTCTATCCCTGTT
Source organism: uncultured Bacteroidota bacterium (assembly GCA_903901055.1). Lineage (GTDB taxonomy): Bacteria > Bacteroidota > Bacteroidia > JABEUT01 > JABEUT01 > JABEUT01. Next base: position 14,234 of record CAIUPO010000081.1, on the reverse strand, counting down.
AAGAAAAGCGCCTTGTTGAATTCCTCTGGAAGTTCCCTCTCATCTTTGAATTCTTTGGTAAAAAAAGATATTCTTGAAATTTATGAAGCAGAGGTTTCGCGCTTGAAACTTTCCGAAGAAAAAATTCTTCAAACAAATGACCTCTCTGATGTGCAGCAGGAGGCCATGGAAAAAATAAATAATTTATTTAAAGAGAAAAATGTTGTTTTGCTACATGGAGTTACATCCAGCGGTAAGACTGAATTATACATGCAACTGATTGATGATGCTATAAAGCAAAATAAAAAAGTGCTTTATATGCTTCCGGAAATAGCCCTCACGGCTCAATTGGTGAACCGCTTGAAAAAACGTTGGGGAAATAAAGTGGGAGTTTATCATTCCAAATTCGGAGATAATGAACGTGTGGAAATTTGGAATGGGCTTATTAATCCGAATAAAATTGATTACTCGGTAATCGTCGGAACACGCTCTGCTTTGTTTCTTCCTTTTTCAAATCTTGGCTTGATAATTATTGATGAGGAACACGATAGTTCATTCAAACAACAAGACCCTGCACCTCGCTACAATGCACGCGATGCAGCCATTTACCTTGCTTCACTTAGTAATGCAAAAGTGATACTTGGTTCTGCTACCCCTTCCGTGGAAACTTACCATAATGCTGTCTCAGGTAAATTTGGGTTGGTAGAATTGTTGACTCGTTTTGGTGGAATGGAAATGCCGGAAATTGTTGTTTGCGATTTGAAGGAAGACACCCGAAAAAAATTGATGAAATCGATGTTCACACCATTTCTGTTGGGTTGTGTGGAGGAAGCATTGAACAACAACGAGCAGGTTATTCTCTTCCAGAATAGACGCGGCTTTTCAAACTTTATAGAATGCCAGATTTGTGCCAATGTCCCGCAATGCATACGATGTGATGTCAGTCTTACGTACCATAAAAAAGCTGATTTGTTACGATGCCATTATTGCGGCTATTCTATTTCACTTCCTAAGACTTGTCCTGCATGCGGAAGTCCATTGATTTCAACTAAAGGTTTTGGCACGGAAAAGATAGAAGAAGAGCTTGCAACATTTTTCCCAAAAGCCCGGGTAGCTCGTATGGACTTGGATTCTACAAGGGCAAAAAATGCTCATTCGGAAATCATAGCTTCATTCGAGGAGCGAAAAGTTGACATACTTGTCGGTACGCAAATGGTAACCAAAGGGCTGGATTTTGATAATGTTAGCATGGTAGGAATACTTAATGCTGATGCGGGTTTGTACTTTCCTGATTTCCGCTCGACTGAAAAAACATTTCAGATGATGGCACAAGTTAGCGGCCGTGCCGGAAGAAAAAACAAACGCGGTAAAGTAATTGTACAGGCCTACAATGCCCACCACCCTGTTATTGCAAGGGTAATGGCAAACGATTATATTGGCATGTATTACGATCAGATTGAAGAGCGCAAAAACTTTTCTTATCCACCATTCACACGATTGATTGAAATTACTCTCAGCCACAAACATCAGGAGGATTTGGATGCTATGTCTCCCGTGCTTGCCGAGGCTTTGAAAAAGCGATTTGGTGCAGACCGTGTGCTTGGCCCTGAATACCCTATTGTAACACGGGTACAGAATTTTTACCAGAAAAAAATACTATTAAAAATTGAGAGAGATAAATATTCCCTCAAAATGAAAGAAATGGTAAATGATTCTATAAATGTGTTTCTGAAAAAGGGGAAAGATTACGCAAAGACAAGGATTAAAATTGATGTGGACCCTCATTAGTTATCTTATATACTCCACTATCCCCTCAAAGTAAGCCTCTGCAACCAACTCAATTCTTTTTGAAACTGAGAAACCATTAACGGTATCATCTTGGGCTGTGAGTAAGAAGCATTCCGTGTTATTATCCTGGTAAAGTGGCTCCCCATAAACCAGTGGACCTTTTATTAATCGAGTAAGCGCCAAATCCCTTGCATATACCCCCTTTTCAGGTGTAGTGAGGCAGGCCTGACCAAGATAGGTTGCATCATCTTTTTGTGCAATTGGGACATTTAATTTTGTTGAAAGTTTCTTCACAACTGCTGAAGATAATTTTACTGAATTTTCAATATCATTACTCAGCAATAATCTCAAAAAATTTAATCTGCCCGCAAGTTTATTCATGTCTTCTGAAGTAACACAACCGGGAACGAAGGTCATCACGTAATCCTTATCTGTTGTGTGATTCCAGCCCGCATTTTTTTCATTTACATTGTAATGAATCACAACTGTTAAATCCGGTTGAAAGGCATTTATTTTTTTTGCACGGTTTGCCATATCTACGGAAGCAAACACTTGTGCAAATAATTGTTTATCGTCCAGGTGTTTTTTAAGTAAATTCAATCCTTTATCCGAAATTAAGTTATTCTTTTCTAGACTATCAACGTAGTCTTTATGTTTGATCTTTTTCTTCCATTCAAAAAAAGTAATACCCAGTGAAGATACGCCTGTATCGCTTCTTGTAAGCATAACTTGTGCGCCCATACTATCCAGTTTATGTTTTAAAATAAGTGCCGTAAAAAAGGAAAAATTCCCCTCCACCATTTGTATTTGTTTGACACTATCTTCTCCCCTTATAAGGGGTTGGGGGATAACCAAAGTCATACAACGGCTTTCCGTTTCCCCCATGTGGTAAGCACCACCAATATGCCCGGGATCGATAGCAATTTTCATACCATTTAACGAGTGAAGTTGCTCTTTGCTTCTAATGGTATCTTTCTGAAAATAATAATTGAAACTATCCCTTTTATCTATTAAAAGTTTCTTTAATTCGGTTTCAGAAATTGTGCTGATTACAGGGACCAACTTATTCACATCCCTCCAGTTTAAGACTATCTCCGGCCTTGACCCCGGCACTTTTACGGAGTCAGGTGAAATTATGGCAATCCCATAATCCCCTATGGAAACATAATTATCAATCTTATGATCTTTTGAGAAATAGGTGTTAAGTTTTTTGGTGTAGAATTCCTTTTGGGTTTGAGCAATTCCGCTAAAGCAGAAAAACAGAAAGAGAAGGAAGGATGCGAAGCTTTTCACTATTTTTGCATCATGTACAACATCAGGGACACCGATTTTTCTTCCGAATGGAAGTTTACTGCAAGTAGAAGTAGTGGCAAAGGCGGTCAAAATGTAAATAAATTATCTACAAAGGTAGAGCTTCATTTTGATTATTTAAACTCAACCCTATTAAGTGATGAACAGAAAAGTTTGATAACTTCCAAACTAACCGGATTTATCAATAAAGATGGTATTCTGAAAATAGTCTCGCAAGAAGACCGTAGCCAACTTTTAAATAAAGAAAATACTATAGAAAAATTTTATTCTCTTCTTGAAAAGGCTTTCAAAAAGGTTAAAAAACGCATACCAACCAAGCGCAGTAAGCAAAGCAAGTTGAAAAGGTTAAAAACAAAGAAACTTCATTCTGAAAAGAAGCGCTTAAGAACCGGGAAGGATTATTAACAGCCCACTCCAACTAACTGTAAATAACTGATTTCTTATCACTTCGGCTCTCAGGTCATTGACTTTTCAGGTAAACGCTTTTTCACTCATTATTTTTGCATTATGAAAACTCATAAAGACTCCATTTCGTGTTATCAAATAAACAAATTAAGTTCCTTTATTTTCTGTTCCGGCCTGTTAATAACAGGACTCTGGTTTTTTAATAACATGAATAACAACAAGTTAGAAAAAACAATTTTTCCTGTTTCCTCTGTTATTTTTCCTGATACGCTCCTGTTACGCTTCCTGTTCGCTCCCTGTTATTTTTCATCCATTTTTGTAATTCTGTGAGACAAATCATACCCTTAAAATTAACTTTCGTAAATTTGCATCCTTAAAAACAGACTATGTACATACAACAGATTTATACCGGATGCCTTGCACAGGCTGCATACTATATCGAATCGGAAGGAGAAGCCGCTATTATTGACCCTTTACGCGATATTCAGGCATATCTTGATATAGCCAATGCGAGAAATGCAAAAATCAAATATATTTTTGAAACGCACTTCCACGCTGACTTTGTTTCAGGCCATATTGATATTGCAAAAAAGACCGGTGCAAAAATCGTTTACGGCCCAACGGCAAAGGCTTCTTACGATATTATTATCGGAACCGACAATCAGGAATTCAAGCTGGGAAATGAAACCATTCAACTCATACATACACCCGGCCATACTAAAGAATCTTCCAGTTTCCTTGCTAAAGATAGCAGTGGAAAAGTTTACGCGATATTCTCCGGAGACACACTGTTTGTAGGTGATGTAGGCCGTGTAGATTTAGCGGCAAACGAAACTTTGACAACGGAAGACCTTGCAAATATGATGTATGATTCGGTTGAAAAAATCAAGAAATTATCGGATGATGTTATCGTCTATCCCGGCCATGGCGCAGGTTCTGCATGTGGAAAAAATATCGGAAAAGAAACAACAACCACGATTGGAGAACAGCGCAAAAATAATTACGCGCTTCAACCCATGGACCGTGCAACCTTTGTACAGACTATGGTTTCAGGGCTTCCAACCCCTCCAAAATACTTCTTTATGGATGCGAAAATTAACCGAGCAGGTTATGCTGAAGATATGGAAACCATACTCGGGCATAATTCAATTGCACTTTCAGTTGATGCGTTTATGAACGAGCAAGAATCCGGAACGCTTGTGCTCGACACACGTATGCCTGCTGAGTTTGCCAAGGAACATATCCTCGGCTCACTGAATATTGGCCTGAATGGCGATTTTGCCGTTTGGGTGGGGACACTGATAGATAATGTTCCGTTAATTTTGGTTTGCGACGAAGGCAAAGAAAAAGAATCAATACTAAGGCTTGCACGTGTAGGTTACGATAATGTAAAAGGCTACCTGAATGGCGGAGTTAATGCTTGGAAGGCAGCCGGACATCAGGTGAAAACCGTGCACTCAATTTCTGCTGAAATATTTGCTATTAATGTTGAAAAAGAGGGCCAGCCGCTTGATGTTAGAAATGAGGGTGAAGTAGCTCATGGCACTGTAAGCGGAGCCATTAATATTCCATTGGGAAAACTTTCCGAAGGATTAAAAACGCTTGATAAAAATGACCACTACTATGTGTATTGCGCAGGTGGCTACCGCTCGATGATAAGCACTTCGATACTTGAAAAGAATGGCTTTACAAACCTTACCAATGTAGAGGGTGGAATGAATGCCATTAAGAAAACCAGCACTAAAATAGATGTGCCGGAAATGGCCTAACATTATTGCCGTCGGGCTCCGACCTCCGACTAGCCTTCAAACGTAAAGGACAAGAGATATATTTTCGACTTAAGCGAATTTATAGATTGGGTATAAATGAAATTATCGGGAATAACAAGGTTACGCAATCCCTGTGATATTTTCATTTCAATTCCGAACTTAAAGAACTGGAGGTAAAACTCAATTCCTCCACCAGCCTCGTAAGCCCAGTCATTCCGGCGTAACCTAATTGTGGCCTTCTGGCCGGCGATTATTTGGTTAACATCCTTCTGAGATGCAAGGTCGGTCGAATACTTCATCCCGGCCATTACATACGCTTCGAAGTTATTAAGCCTTTTTGAAATCAGTTTTAAATCGAGCGGGAAATTCAGAAACACCGATTGAATATCCTTGGTTACGGTAAATGTATCATGCTTTCCTACAAAACTATAAGCTATCTGCCTGTCAGAAAATCCGAGGGAAGGAACAAAACGGAACTTGAGATATTGCGACAATTTTAATTCCGATACTATTCCCAAATCAAAGCCCACCTGCGGAATTGAACGAATAGTCCGCAAAGAATCCGCTGATATTTTTGGGAAATTTGGTGCCGGGTCAATAGCAAAGTCGGCCCAGTTTACAGCAATAATGAAACCAAAATGCAATCGCGCCCTGGTGTATGCCGGAAGATTTATAGTCTGCTGGCATTCTGCCCCCATTGCAAACAAAAGAATAATGAAAACAAAAAACCTTTTCAAACCAAATTTTGATTTAAACAGAGTGACTAAAAATGGGTGGTTCGGGCGAAACATATTCGTAAATAACGGTTACAGTAGTTTTTTATTTCCCTTCATCCTATTTCTTAGCAATATATATTGATGATACCCCCATAGTTAAGGGTATTGACTCTGTTTCTGTAAACCCTGCTTTTACTAATTCCGCTTCAAAATTCTTACCTGAAGGAAACGCAGCAACCGACTTGTTCAAGTAATCATAAGCTTTATTTTCAGAAAACACCCCACCAATTGCCGGACAAATTTTGGTCATATAAGCTTTGTACAACTTCCTGAAAGGCCCCTTCTGAGGTTCTGATGCCTCCAGGATAAGTATTCTTCCACCCGACTTTAAAACCCTATGCATTTCCGACAATCCCTTATTAAGGTTTTCAAAATTCCTAACGCCAAAAGCTGATGTTGCCAAATCAAAACTATTATCACCAAACGGAAGGTTTTCACTATCAGCTTCCATCATTTCAATCATGCCAGACAATCCCTTTTGTTTCACTTTTTCCCGCCCAATTTCCAGCATTTTTTCGGCGATATCAATCCCGGTAATTATAGTGGGATTCAACTTCGCAAACTCAATTGCAAAATCACCGGTACCTGTTGCTATATCAAGAATAGTATCGTGGGGGAATTTTCGGGCAAGTTTAACAGCTTTTCTCCTCCATAAAATATCAATCCGCATAGTGAGGATACGATTCATAAAATCATACCTCCCCGCTATGGAATTAAACATTTTCTTTACCTGTTCCTTTTTTCCAAGGTTAAGGTCATTGTAGGGTATTATGGGAGAGGATGCCATCATTTATTTTCCATTCATAAATTGAAGTGCTTCTTTCAGAAATTGCTTTTTGTCTACTGCAGCAACCCCAACTTTTTCTATTACCTGTCCACCTGCAAGATTTGACAAATACGCAATTTCGTAGGGTGGTAAATGAAGTGCACAGCATAATGCTGCCACACTTACAACTGTATCACCTGCCCCTGAAACGTCCGATATATTGCGGACATGGGCTGGAACCAATTTCTTTTCTTTTTCAGAATTGATAAATACCCCGTATTCAGAAAGAGTAACAAGCACACTTTCTATTTTTTGCTTTTTCCTCAATTGTTCCGTAACAAGTTGCACATGCTTGAAATCCCCTGCCTGTAATTCAACACCAAGCCCTTCGCGCAGTTCCTTCAAATTAGGCTTGAATAAAGTTACTTCCTTATATGCAGTAAAATTCCGCTTCTTTGGGTCAACAACCGTAGGAATTTTGTGCTTTTTGGCAAGTTCAACTACTTTGCTGATTAGTTCCGGGGATATTACACCCTTGTCATAATCTTCAAAAATGATGACATCGGTTTTTCCATCCTTAATAAACTTCTGTATTTGTTCTAAAAGTTTTTTGGTCTGCTTGTCTCCAATATATTCATCGATTTCATCATCAATCCTTACAATATGGTGATTACTGCTGATGATACGGGTTTTGGTTGTAGTTGGCCTGTCATTGGAAACCAGAACTCCTTCCGTCGGAAGCTTTTTCTCTTTTAAAATTCGTATAAGGCTTTCCCCGTTGCTATCATTACCAATAACACTGCACAATATTGGCGTTGCTCCCATCGCCTGAATATTAATGGCAACGTTACCGGCACCCCCCATACGGCTTTCCTTTTTACGCACTGCCACAATAGGCACCGGCGCTTCAGGTGAGATGCGGCTAACATCGCCCCAGTAATAAACATCGAGCATGATGTCTCCGATAATAAGCACCTTCAGCTTATTAAACGAATCGAATATTTTATTTAAGTCTTTACTTTCCACTTTATGAACTTTAAAAATCTTTTACTTCAATAATGCAAGAGATTCCTTCATCCGTTTTACTGCTTCCACTAAAATATCTTCTGAGGCCGAATAGGAGAAACGCAGGTAATTATCATTGCCGAAAGCTGCACCGGGAACTAATGCTACACGTGCCTTATCGAGTAAATAAAAGCATAGGTCGGTTGCATTTTTAATCAAGGTGCCGTCGTAGGATTTACCAATGTAATAAGTTATATCAGGGAATATATAGAAAGCACCATCTGGTGTATTGGTTTTAAGTCCGGGAATTTCTTTCATCAATTCCAATACCCTGTCTCTGCGCTTTTTGAATGTATCACGCATTGAATAGGTAATTGAAGGATCAAGCAAAACCGCAGTATGCGCTGCTTTCTGGGCTATCGAGCAAGTTGCAGAGGTTATTTGTCCCTGAATTTTATCACATGCTTTTGCAATTTCTTTTGATGCACCAAGGTAACCTACCCTCCAGCCTGTCATGGCAAAAGCTTTGGAAAGCCCGTTAACGGTAATAACCCTATCCTTAATGGATTCTACCCTACCAATACTGAAATGCTGCCCTACAAAATTGATATGCTCGTAAATTTCATCTGAGATAATATAGATGTCAGGATATGCGGCAAAAACATCTGCAAATCCTTCCAGTTCCTTTTGTGTATATACAGTTCCGGTTGGGTTACATGGCGAACTGAATATCATTAATTTGGTTCTTGGAGTAATTGCATTTTTAAGTTGAGCTGCCGTAACTTTAAAATCATTCTCAATTCCGGCCTCCACCAAAACAGGTTTACCTTCCGCTAATTTTATAAGGTCAAGATAACTCACCCAATATGGTACAGGGACTATAACTTCATCTCCCGGATTAATTATACTAAGTATCGCGTTTGCAATTGATTGTTTTGCACCGGTTGATACTACAATCTGATCGGCTTCAAAATTGAGATTATTATCCCTCTTAAATTTTTGGGTGATGGCCTGGCGCAATTCCAAATAACCTGACACATGCGTATAGTGGCTAAAATCCTCGTCAATGGCCTTTTTTGCAGCAACTTTTATCGGGTCAGGGGTTGGGAAATCCGGTTCCCCAAGGCTTAGATTAATTACATCAATTCCCTGGGCCTTTAGTTCCCGGCTGCGTCTTGCCATAGCTATTGTTTGTGACTCAGAAAGCCTGGCAAGTCGGGATGAAAGATTTTGCATATATCTTATTTTACTTTATAAGGACCTGCAAAGCTATTAAAATATGCATAAATGGCTATTGATGCAGAAATACCTACTTTTTCTTTTTGGCAAGGATGTTTTCCCTTTTTGCGAAAATATAATGGACCACATTACTGTACTGTGCTGAATCCAGATGCGCCTTGCGGCCCATTTTCGGCAAAGTTTTCGTCCATTCATCTTCGGTAAACTTTTTTAGTTTTTTAAGCCGATGGCAATCTGTGCATTGGTCAATGTAAATATTATATCCCTGTTTTAATTGGGGTGCTGTGGCAGTAGGCCAGTGCGATTGCGCGGTTTTTAAATCAGCATCATTTGGAATTAGGTATTTAGGAATACAACTAACTAAAACCACTGTCATGAATAGTAACATAACTGCCAATTTCTTATTTATTTTAGTGTGAATCATTGGAAATAAATTTCGAGAAATAAATGAATTCTTCAAAAAGTGGGCCAAATTTACAACAATCCCCAGAATTTGAAAAAACCCACTATCCATTGATTAGATGTGTTTTGCTGTTTACAACCCCTATCCAGTGTGATAATAATCATATAAAAATGATGAGGACTGTCATGTTGTCCGTTTGGTGTTTAAATCACTTTTGTGTCACCAAACATTTCAAACTATAACTAAATAAATTAATATGAAAACGAAAGTAACCAACAGATTTGCGGCACTAATGATGGCAGGGATGCTGGTAATCCCTTCTGTCTATTTGAGCGCCCAAACAGACTCCACTTATGTACCTAATTCACCACAAGGCGGAGGTGAGAAATTTTTGTTAGCCGGTGAAGTTTTTACCTCCTATCAAAGTAATAAGATTGCAGCATTTAACGGCCTGCCTGAAATGAGGAATAACTCTTTCGGAACAGACCCCCTCGGAGTAATGGTAATGCCATTGGTGAAATTAACCGACCGTTTATTTCTGGACGTGCAGTTCGGAATAACTGCAAACCCCGGAGTAGGTGCAGGAGGAGGCGCAACAGCCAGTTTTAATGAAGCCATTATATATTACCACGTTGCAAACGGTGTTAATCTTTTTGCAGGTAACTTTCAACCAAGAGTAGGTTTATATGAAGGTATCCTAGATGATTTCACCAATCGTTACTGCTCCGACCCTGTTGGAATGGGAATTAGCGCAGGAACCCAATCAGGTGTGGGAATACAGGGTGGTTTTCAGGCAGGATATTCGAAAGTGCTTTATCAGTTTTATGTAGTTAACGGACCACGATTATTGACTGATAGTGCAAACGCAGGTCTGATGGATTACAGTAATTATACAGATAATAATGAAGGAAAAGCTTTTGGCGGTGAAATAGGATTACTTCCATTCTCCAATTCCAGTCTTGAAATCGGCGTATCAGGCCAATATGCACCTACAACAGGCGATGCCGGTACACCTTTTGAAAAGATAAACAATAGCACAATGGCAGCTTATTTGAACTACTACCATACATTCAATCCGTTAATGATTCGTGTGCAAGGCCAGTATGAGTATACAAATACTCCGAACGCTAAAGCAAATCCGTCGGATAGTGCAAACCTATTACCTAACTTCACTAACAAATTAACAGGATGGTATGCAGGTGCTACTTTCCGACTCAGTGGTTCATCAAACAGGTTTCTCAGCAATTTGGAATTAGGTGCGAGGTTAGGACAGTTAACACTCCCAACCGATGCTCCATGGGGTGGCCAACCGCTCAACCAAACAACTGTTTGTCTTACCTACTGGTACACCTGGAAAACCCCTATAAATCTAGCTTACGACATTTATACCCAATCCGGTATGCCAACAGCAACATCCATAACCTTAAGAGGAATGTGGTTTTTCTAAAATAACTGATTAAAAAATATACAACATTTAAATATTCGAATTATGAAAAACAGAATAAAAATAACCATAGCCACTTTTGTTATAGTAATAACATCCGCAGCAACAATGAACAGTTGCAAAACTCCTGATTCAATAGCAGCAAAGTCAGGCGCTCAACTATGGGGAGAAAATTGTAACCGCTGCCACAATGCTCCGGATCCCCATACTTTCAGCGATGACCAATGGGATGCAGCTGTTGAGCACATGCATCAGAAAGCAATTCTTACCGATGCTGAAGCAAAAAAGATTGTTGATTTCCTTAAAACAGCAAACTAATTAAAGTCAGTGTGAATGGTTAGTTTTATAGTGCGGGCCAAATGGCCCGCTTTTTTTGTCCCTTAATAAAGACTTATCTTTTCTTGCTTGCAGAATCTTTTTTAAGATTTCGATTAATAATAAAATAGTCGTGTATTATCCCTCCACCGGGCCTCACCTGCATCTTTAATATCACATTAGAAAGCATGTTTGATTTTACTTCAATATTACTTGCACTGTCCTCTAAATAACTTATATAAATCGATTTAACAAAATACAATCCTGTATCCATAGGTTCAAACCTGGCCCTACCGTTTGAATCTGTTATCCCCCCATATTCCTTTCCCCGCCAGCCAGTATTTTGCTTATCAATTCTACACACATAAAAACTTGCAAAAGGCAATGGCTCCCCGGTTTGATTATCCACCACTTGAATATTCATGCCAGTTTGTCCGGATACCAGCTTTGTAAAGAGTAGAATTAGTATTATTGATTTAATAGCCTTCGGCATTAAACAAAGGTAAGAAAATTAAAAAGGCTGTTAAATTTGCTTTGTCCTTATTCTTGCACCGGCAATAAGGATGGTGCCTGCCAGAAGCAATATTCCTGCACCCCATAAATACCAAGGGAATAATGGGCTGCTAGTAAGAAACATATTTCCCAGGCCTTGCAGCATCAACAGGGTTTCATTTATCAGAATTGCAATTGTAAAAACCATCAATGCAAAGCGCGTAAATTTACTTTTCACATCCAGGTATCCGCGTTGTGAAAAATAGGTCATAACGAAAAGAGTTACAAACCCCAAAAATATTAGATGCAAGAATCCCATAATCATAGGCCTGTTACCAAACACAAGTACATTGATAGAATCTACAAACGTGAGGCTTTGCATCAATATCTTTATTAAAAAAGCGGTTATCGATAATATTATCATATAACGAATTGCAGGCTTAACCATTTTGAACTCCTTCAGCAAAAATGGCGCCGCAAAAACAAATGAAATGAAACTGGATAGAAGCATCACACCACCAATGGCCGAGATTATATGAAATACAGGAGTTATTTTATGCCATAGAAATGTAAGGAACATGGATGGAATAATCGAAAGAGATAACAATATTCCAAACCAATGAAAACTTTTCATGGCTTTTTCATTGCCTTTAACCGGGACCACTTTATTAAAGATTAAAGCAAACACGGCGAGGGTAAAAAAACCATTGTATTGCATGTGCAGATAACCGAACAGTGCATCCCTGTAAAGGATTGCATTAAGAGATTTCATCGCAAAAAGGCACGCCAGCATTATAGCCCCTGCAGAGGATAATACCTGATATAACAATGCGGATATTGAAAGCAACTTAACTGTTTTGTTTGCAGTGGTTTTTAAAATGTCTCTGGTGAAAACCCCGAAGAATATATATGTAACCAGAATATAGATAAAGGAAACATACTCTGTTAAGTTTTTAAACTTTTCAAAAGGAGAGGTGAAAAGGGTAAGCCAACTGCAAATAAAAATTGCGCCAAGTAATACCTGGTATTTACTTTTACTATAGAGAGCGCCAGGCAGTTCGTATACCATTAATGTTATCAAAACAAGGGTGGCCCAACCTGCAAAGGCAAAATGGCCATGGGTGTCAACAAGCCGATTGTAGTCTATCCAGGGTAAATCAAAAATAATTTTGCTTCGCATCAAAACACCCAACGCAGCAACAAGACAAAGATTGGTTATTGAAAGATTAATCCAAATTTTTTTTGACCTCATTTTGCAGGAATAACTAATAGGACAGCAAAACTAATTAGAATATGCCATAAATCACATACGGATACGCATGATAAGTATCACACAAGGCTTATGATATTTGTCATGTTTGCTTCTGCATTATATTAGCAATTTTGAATCCTGAAATAATTAATAACCGATTTTAGAAACAGTTAAGTGAATTATTTATTATGAAAACCCTATCCAATAAAAGAATCCCGTTAATTTTTACCCTGATTGGCGGAACCGTTATGTTAATGTCATTTGTAACCAATACCACTATTCAGCAAAAAGGCGCGTGGGTAGCCCCGGCCTCTGCTGATACTATTAAAAATCCTTTGAAAGGGAAAGCTGATGCAATAGCCGCAGGCAAAAAAATATATGGAACCTATTGCAATGTTTGTCATGGCGATAAAGGCAGAGGCGACGGTATTGCAGCTGCAGGCCTGAATCCAAAACCTGCTGACCATACATCTGCAAAATTTCAAGCCCAATCTGACGGCGCAATCTATTGGAAACTTACAACAGGCCGTGCACCAATGGCCAGTTATGAAAAAACTTTAACCTTAGTTCAACGCTGGCAGGTTGTTAACTATATGAGAACTTTAAAAGCAGCCAAATAATTTATTATCCACCTATTAAAATCCAACACTATGAAAATCAGTATTTCGTTTATAGCCGCAACATTAATCATTGGTTCATTTATTGGCTGTAACAATACCAACACAACCGATAATTCAGGTGCAACTGCTACCTCAGTAAAAAAAGATTCAGCCGGGGCCAATAAAGGCATTGGTAAATTCACGAATATCCGGCTTACCCATCCGTTAGATGATAGCATGGTTGTCCGCGGAAAAAACCTTTACGATTCTAAATGCATGTCATGTCATAAACTTTCAGATGAAAAGTTGGTTGGACCGGGTTGGAAAGGAGTAACCGACCGCAGAACCGCCGAATGGATCATGAACTTTATTACCAATACCAATGTGATGCTGGACAGTGATTTGGTTGCTCAACAATTAATGGTTACCTGCGTTGCACGTATGCCTAACCAAAACTTAGGCGACGACCAAGCACGCGCAGTATTGGAGTTCATGCGACAAAATGACGGAAAGAAATAGTAAAAATATTTAGGGGTGCCCCTGGCATCCATTCCCCCTTATAGATTAAGGTGTGTCTTTGACGCACCTTTTTTTGTTTCCCTCAATCCGCCTATCTTAGCAATCCCCAATCCAAGATTTTTTACACTAAAAAGTGCTTAAGAAAATATTGCATACTATTAAGTTGTCTCTG
>CAIUPO010000080.1 GCA_903901055.1 uncultured Bacteroidota bacterium | reverse complement strand
CACCTAATTTTATTTATTAGTTATATGATATATTATGCGTATGTTTGCAAAGCCTAATAAAAATGTCGGAGGAAAAAGAAAATAAGACGAGAGTTAAGGCTTGGAGAAGGCTATATGCCGGAAAATCACTGCCTGAAGTGTTTTCCACTATAAAGGTACCCCAAAATGGTGGTTTCTGGAGGAAACTACTTGCATTTTCAGGGCCGGGATTAATGGTTGCTGTAGGCTATATGGATCCGGGTAACTGGGCGACAGATATAGCAGGTGGTTCAAGTTTCGGTTATACCCTATTATCAGTCATATTCATATCCAACCTGTTTGCAATGTTATTGCAGTACTTGGCTGTAAAGCTTGGTGTAGCCGCCGAGCGTGACCTTGCACAGGCTTGTCGAGATAGTTACAGCCCTCGGGTTACTTTCAGTTTATGGATTTTGTGCGAAGTAGCTATTGCAGCTTGCGACCTGGCAGAAGTAATTGGTTCGGCCATAGCCTTGAACCTGCTTTTCGGGTTACCCCTAATCTGGGGTGTTTCTGTTACTGCTTTCGATGTGCTTATTATTCTATTCTTCCAGTATAAAGGCTTCCGTTATATTGAAGCTTTGGTTGCAGGCCTTATTTTCACAATACTGGTTGCTTTCGGTTTTGAAATAATTGCTTCGCACCCGCAGATATTTCCAATGTTGAGCGGACTCCTTCCTCATCCCGAAATTATCACTAACCATTCTATGCTGTATATCGCCATTGGAATACTTGGGGCTACGGTTATGCCACATAATCTTTACCTCCATTCAAGCATCGTTCAAACCCGCGATTATCCTCGCACAGAAGAGGGAAAGAAAATGGCTATAAAATTTGCGGGGATAGACAGTACCGTTGCACTTATGTTCGCTTTTTTTATCAATGCAGCCATACTTATAATGGCTTCAGCATCCTTCCATACTTCAGGGCATCAGGATGTTGCTCAAATTAAAGATGCCTATAAATGGCTTACTCCGGTTCTCGGTACTACACTCGCCAGCACGTTATTTGCAATTGCCTTGCTTGCATCGGGGCAAAACTCCACATTAACAGGCACCCTTGCAGGACAAATTGTAATGGAGGGTTTCCTTAAGATACGGTTAAAGCCATGGCTACGCAGGCTTATAACAAGATTGATTGCCATAATACCTGCATTTATAGTGGTACTACTTTATGGAGAAAGCGGAATTGATAAATTATTAATCCTTAGTCAGGTTATTTTGTCCATGCAATTAAGCTTTGCCGTAATTCCTCTTATTCTGTTCACAAACAGTAAACAAAAAATGGGTTTATTTGCAAATGGCCCCCTTTTGAAATATACCGCGTGGATTGTGGCTATTATTATTTTAGTTTTGAATATCTATTTACTATTTGATACTCTAATATAGGTAATATAATGAAAGTACTATTACTCTTCATACTTTGCAATTTTGTATCATCCGGATATTGCTCACCACCGGACTCTTTGAGTAAAGCATCTCAAGGCCGCTGGTCATTTCACTTTCAGACAACGGTAATAGACCAATACCACGGCAAGTTTAATGCGCCTTATTCGGGTCAAAACAGTTTGCAAGACACGGTTGAAAATGATATGTCGCTTACCGCAACCATTTTTCTTGGATGCCGGTTATGGAAATATGCTGCATTTTATTTCAATCCTGAAGTATCGGGTGGAAAAGGTTTAAGTGGGACAACAGGTATTGCAGGTTTCCCGAATGGGGAAATATACAGGGTTGGAAATCCAGCACCAATAGCCTATATTGCCAGAGGGTATTTCGAACAATCGTTTCCGTTATCTGGAAGTAAAGATACAATACACTATCCTAGTATTAGCTCTTGGGAAACAGATAAAGTTGGGCAAGCTATTCCAAATAAAAGATTAACCATTGATATTGGAAAATTCTGCCTTGCCGACTTTTATGACTATAATACCTATTCGCATGATGCCCGTACCCAATTTATGAACTGGTGCCTGATGGATAACGGGGCATGGGATTATTCAGCCAATACAAGAGGATATACCTATGCTGCTCTCGTGCAAATTATCGAACCCAAATGGTACACCTATTTATCTTATGCATTGGAACCTGTTTATGCCAATGGGGCTTATATGGATACCCACTTTGACAAAGTATTTGGCCTTAATTTTGAATCAGGATATAAATTTAAAGCAGGTGGAAATTTTGGCAGCATTAGCCTTTTGGTTTATATGAATCAAAACAGAGCCCCTTACTATGAGCAAGCAATTGCTGATTATAATGCAGGCATCCCAAACGCACTGCATATAGATTCAGCGTCAGCATATAATGGAAACAAAAAGTATGGGATAGGTTTAAATATCAGCTATCCGCTAAGTAATTATATAGGCTTATTCCTAAGGGCCGGATGGAATGACGGTAAAACAGGGATATGGGACTTTACAGAAGTTGACCAAACCTTTTCAGGAGGCATAAGTTTAGATGGTACCTGGTGGAAGAGAAAAGGTGATAATCTCGGATTAGCTTATATAGCAAACGGCATTTCAAAAGAACACCAAGACTTTGAAAATGCAGGCGGTTATCAGTTTATCATTGGTGATGGCATCCTACCCCACTATGCTCATGAACAAATATTGGAAACCTATTACCAATTCCGATTCTTTGAGCATTTTTATTTTGCATTGGATTACCAGCATGTGGCAAATCCTGCTTACAATGCTGATCGGGGCCCTGTGGATATCGGGTCGGTAAGGGTGCATTTGGAGTTTTAGTTTAAGATGCAATTGAATGCAGATGACGCGGATTTTGCATGATTTCCGCAGATCTGAATTAATCTTAAACAATCTGTGTAATCTGCGTTCAATTCTTCTACTTTAATCGCTCGTCAACTTCAACAGCTTCTTTCAACAAGATTTTGATTTCCATTTCAT
>CAIUPO010000079.1 GCA_903901055.1 uncultured Bacteroidota bacterium | reverse complement strand
TTCTTGTGTTTTATTTCTGAATCACTAATTTCCCTTCTCCGGCAATATTACCATCTTCCGCAATTACCTTGTAAAAATAAACCCCATTGGGATTTGAGGACAAATCAATTGTAAATTGTGAATTGTCAATTGTCAATTGCGAATAGACTTTCTCGCCAAGAACATTAAACACCTCTATATTCTTCGTTATTAATTTTTCATTCTTCATTCTCAATGTAAACACTCCATTCGATGGGTTGGGGTAAACTTTTATTGAACCACTTTTTTCTGGAATTGTTTGAGTCCCCAATGATACATCTTTAAAACTAAACACAGTTCCATAACCAATAGTACCACCATAATACGTGACTCCGTACATCATATCCCCGGAAATTATTACTCCACTGGAAGGTGAATTGCCATCCGGTCCGCTGAAATCAAACAGGTCGGTATATCCCTTTCCACCCGTATCAATGGAGTAGAGGCATCCGGCTAAATTAGCGCCTCCGGCTGAGGCTGTTCCGAATAGTGTAGTATATTTCGAAGCAAACGCCCCTTCAGGAATTGAACCCGTTGGATTAGTAAAGCTATACAGCACCCGGTAGTTATTTCCATTGGTATCAATACTAAATAGTACCCCAACACTATCTGCCCCTCCTATATAAGTGGTACCGTATAATTTATTTCCGAATTGCATTAATTCTGAGCCGCATGGGTTATTGCCGTTTGTATCATCAAAGTCTAACAGGTCTTTGAAATAACTTCCATCTGTGTGAATTGAAAAAATACTCCCGAAGCCGTAAAACCCGCCTTGCAGGGTCATTGCGTATAGGACATTACCTGAAACCGTAAATTTGCAAGCAGGGTTTGCGCCGTTTAATCCATTAAAATCAAAGAAATCTTTATAACCGGTTCCATTGGTATCTATCGAAAATAAACACCCCGCGCTATTTGCCCCTCCATATTGTAACAGACCATATAGTTTGGAGCCCAAAAGGGTTAACGTAGTTGAAGCGAATGATCCGGTTGAGCCAGTAAAGTCAAAAATATCTTTGTAATTATTGCCATTCGTATCCATTGAAAAAATATCACCAACCCCATTAGCACCCCCGCTAGTAGTGCATCCGTAGAACTTCTTTCCAACTAATAAGAGCGATTCATAAGGGATTGCGCCATCCGTGTCATTAAAATTATGTAAATCTTTATAGGAACTACCGTCCGTTTTAATGGAATAAATGCACCCGAAGCCATTTTTACCGCCATATTCCGTCATACCATAAAGCCTGTTCCCTTCCAGTAGTAATGAACTAAGTGGAGTACTTCCATTGGTATCATTAAAATTCAGCAGAACTGTTTGTTGGGCACTTGCATTTTCAATTATAAGAAATAGCAAAGTGGTTACTAATAGGGAAATCTTTTTCATATTGTTTGCATTATTGTTCAACTATCTCCTACAAAAATAATTAAAAATCAATTCGATAAACAAAAAGTATATAACCTTTTCCTTTGACTCTAATTCGGGCCACCACTTAGGTGCAAAAGTTATTGGTATTCCTGTTAGTTTAATGGTTCGTCGTTGCGAGGCTTTGCGAAGCAAGCTCATAATATTCGGACATCTAATTGGGTAAGATTGCTTCGCAAAGCCTGGCAACTACGATTGAAATTAAATACGGGTCAATGACTTTTTAAGAAAACAACATCATAAGAACTATTTTTGAATAGGATAAACTGTAAACCAATGAATACAACTCAGGATTTATATACCAAAAATGAAAAAATATATACCTATTTTTGCTATAAGATCTTGTTTTCCCTTGATATTAACAACGAATTGGAATATAAAGTTATTGAAAATCAAACACTAAACATTTAGTATGGTCGAATTTTACCTTGTTATTTTACTTGTTATGCAGTTGTTATGGGCTTGTTATCGCTTGTTAGTTGGCGGAATTAATTTTATAACAAAAATAAAAAGTAATACTAATAAATTAATTAACCTTTACAGCAATGACGAGCATTAAAGGTCATAACTTATAATTCATAACTCATAACTACACTTTCTTCCCACCGCCAAACTCCATCAAATAGCTTTTGATGAAATCGTCGAGTTCCCCGTCCATTACGGCTTGTACGTTGGAGGTTTCGTAATCGGTACGAAGGTCTTTCACTAATTTATAAGGATGCATCACATAGTTGCGTATCTGGGAAGCCCATTCTATGGCCTTTTTGCCACTTTCAATAATAGCAACGGCTTCCATCTTTTTGCGTAACTCACGCTCATAAAGTTGAGACTTGAGCATCTTCAGGGCAGTGTCTTTATTCATCATTTGTGAGCGGCTCTCCTGGTTTTTTATGATAATCCCCGAAGGCTTGTGATACAGTCGTACTGCGGTTTCTACCTTGTTTACGTTCTGTCCGCCTTTACCACCCGAACGGAATGTTTCCCACTCAATATCACTCGGTATAATTTCTATTTCAATCGTGTCATCAATCAATGGATATACATACACCCCCGCGAAAGACGTGTGTCTGCGGGCATTGGAGTCAAACGGAGAGATGCGCACCAACCGGTGAACACCATTCTCGCTTTTCAGATAACCAAAGGCGTACTCGCCTTCAATCTCCAGCGTTACCGACTTAATACCTGCTGTTTCACCTTCCTGCTTGTCGAGTTCTTTTACTTTGTAGCCGTGCTTTTCAGCCCACATCAGGTACATGCGCATAAGCATATAGGCCCAGTCCTGGCTCTCAGTGCCGCCTGCACCGGAATTTATTTCCATTACTGCTGAAAGCTTGTCTTCATCAGCTCCCAGCATATTGCGGAACTCAAGGCTTTCAAGCTGCTTCAAGGCTTTGTTGTATTCGGTTTCCACTTCGGCTTCAGTGGCGCTTTCTTCTTTAAAAAAGTCGTAAATAACCAACAGGTCATCTACGCTCTTTTCAAGCGTAGCAAAGGTTTCGGTCCAGGTTTTAATACCTTTTATCTGCCTTAAAACTTGTTCAGCTTTTTTGGGGTCGCTCCAGAAATCCTGGGCTTCCGTTGTGGCTTCTAATTCTGCTATTTTGGCTAACTTCTTCCCGACGTCAAAGATGCCCCCTCAACGCGTCAAAGCGCTCCTTCACTTCCTTAATCTGCTCGAATGTAATCATGGAAAGTAATAAATAAATTAATAAATTTCGGGATATGTTGTTGGGTCAACCTCGTTCATCATGCTGTAAACCGCATCAAAAATATCTTCTATACTTGGTTTGGAAAAATAATCGCCATCTGAACCATAAGCAGGGCGGTGTTCCTTACCGGTTAAGGTTTTTGGAGGGGAGTCCAAATAGGAATATCCACCTTGTTCTTCCACAACCTTTTGCATCATATAAGCCGATGCTCCACCCGGCACATCCTCATCGAGGAATAACACACGATTGGTTTTTTGTATGGAAGTAACTATCATCTTATTAATATCGAATGGCAATAGGGTTCTTACATCTATCACTTCAATCGAAATATTATATGCTTCCAGTTGCTTTGCCGTATCCAGAGCCATTCTGCAAAGAGGGCCGTAAGTCACCACAGTTACATCTTTTCCTTCTCTTATAATTTCAGGCACACCAAGCGGAATGGTGAAACTACCCATATTGGTCGGCCTCTTTTCCTTTAAGCGGTAGCTATTGAGCGGTTCAATTATAAGTGCTGGTTCGTTAGATGCTAACAAGGTATTATAGAATCCAGCAGCGTGAGTCATATTGCGGGGTACGCAGACATACATTCCACGAAGTGAATTAAGCACCATTCCCATCGGTGAACCGCTATGCCAAATACCTTCAAGCCTGTGGCCACGGGTGCGGACAATTACGGGTGCACGCTGTGTACCAACGGTACGGTAGGCAAGCGTTGCAAGGTCATCGCTCATTATCTGAATAGCATATAATAAGTAATCCAAATACTCAATCTCAGCAATCGGGCGTAGACCGCGCATTGCCATTCCTATAGCTTGTCCGAGGATAGTTACCTCACGGATGCCAGTGTCGAAAACCCGCTCTTCACCATATTTCTTTTGCAGGTTTTCCAGCCCCTGGTTAACGTCTCCAAGTTTACCCACATCCTCGCCAAATACCAATACATTAGGATACTTTTCAAGTATTGCATCAAAGTTATCTCGTAGTACTTCATGCCCGTTTACTTGTGTCTCTTCGGCATCGTAAGCAGGGCTCTCTTCAGTCACATTCAATGCATCCGAGGTATATAAGAATGAATCGTAACGTTCAATATTTTTTTTTGCAAACTCATTATTCAGGGCAAGCAGTTCTTGCCTTTCCGAGGTTTTTTCGTTTCGAGTGATCCTCAAGACATGCTTCATGGCAGAAACCAAATCCCTACGCATAGGCTCTTTCAATGCTTCAATCTCATCAACAATGTTAGCAACGGATGAAAGCTCCGAGGTGGTGGCCGCAATTTTTTGTAATATGGCAAGCACCTTTTTCTGTTCAGTTTTTATTTCATCCAGATATGCTTTCCAGGCGCGGTTTTTAGCATCTTTTACATCAGTTCTGGCTTGTTCATCTATTCCATTTAGTTCTGCTTCAGTGGCAATAGCAAATTTCAAAATCCATTCCCGCATCTTTTTAATGCCGTCAAAATCCTTCTCCCATTGCAGTCTTTCAGAGTTCTTGTAACGTTCATGCGAACCTGAAGTAGAGTGACCTTGCGGTTGGGTACATTCTTCAATATGAAGTAAAATAGGAATGTGTTCTTTACGGCATAAAGCTGCAGCTTTTTCATAAGCATCTATAAGCGCGGAATAGTCCCAGGCTTTTACTTTTACTATTTCATAACCCGGTGAGTTCTTATCACGCTGCATTCCTTTTAAGGCTTCGGAAATACTGTTTTTGGTGGTCTGGTAGCTTTTAGGAACCGAAATTCCATAACCATCATCCCAAACCGAGACAAGCATTGGCACCTGCATAACACCTGCAGCGTTTATCGCTTCCCAAAACATCCCTTCCGAAGTACTTGCATCGCCAATGGTTCCAAAGGCTATTTCATTTCCATTCTTACTGAATTTTTCAGAGTCTTTATTTTGTAAAACCGGTGTGTTTCTGTATTGTTTAGAAGCCATTGCCAGGCCTAACAAGCGCGGCATTTGGCTGCCTGTTGGAGATACATCAGAAGATGAGTTAGCTTGTTCGGCAAGATTCGCCCAAGAGCCGTCAGGATTAATGGAACGTGTTGAATAATGTCCACCCATTTGCCTTCCGGCAGAAGATGGTTCAGCAGTCAAATCAGCGTGGGCATAAAGTCCTGCAAACCATTCCTGAACAGTTAATAAGCCCTTCGCAAACATAAAGGTCTGGTCGCGATAGTATCCCGAACGGAAATCGCCCGGCATAAAAACCTTAGCCATGGCTATTTGTGCAATCTCTTTGCCGTCTCCGAAAATACCAAACTTAGCCTTGCCCTGCAAAACTTCTTTCCTGCCCAGAAGGCTGGCCTCCCGGCTTTCCATAGCAATGCGGTAGTCTTTAAGAATGATATCTTTAAATTCCGAAAAAGAAATTTCTTTCTTTTGTGACACTCCGCTCATTTCCTCCTTATTAGACATAAATAAAGGCTTATTGTAAAGGAAGCAAACTTACATATTTTGAGATTAAGTAACGAATAAAAAATCTTTTCAGGTGAAAATCCGTTACCTTAATGTTTGACAGGTTATGAGAACATTGATAGCTTTGCAAAAAAAATTGAACGATTGCAGGCGGCAACGAATGCACATATAAAACCCTTAATTGTTAGAAGACGAATAGTTTACAGAAGTGGAAACCGTAGTTAAATATCGCCAGTTTTTTATAATGTTAATTATATGGATGTTATTTTCCATATTGGCAGGGCCTGTAGCAATTGGACTAATATTCTTTTCAGTTATCGTTCTGAAGTTAAGGGGTAGTTATACTGAACTGCTTGCCGGACTATGGTTTGTTTTTATTATGTCGGATAACAGGGCGTCGGGGTTAAGTAGTTTCGAGCAATCGAAATATGTGTATACCGTATTACTCGCTTTCTTTTTATTTTTCGATAACAAAAACTTCAAACCTTTCAGTAAGTTTTATTTGCGGTTTCTTCCATTTATGTTAATTGCATTTTATTGCCTTTTTCATTCACCTACTTCCATTTTTCTCCAGGCTTTTTCCAAAACGCTTTCCTACTTTTTTTTATTGCTTTTGGTGCCCAATTATTTAAGTAAAAGTTATAGGGAAAATGGAACAGATTTATTAAGGTTATTGATATATGTTGCCATATTTATTTTGTTAATGGGGTTGGTTTTTAAGGTTTTTATCCCCTCTTATGTAACGTTGGAACAGCGCTACCGTGGCATGTTGGGAAACCCCAATGGATTAGGCTTGTTTTGCTTGATAGTGTTTATTTTCTTTGTATTGATAAACAAATCTTTTGCCCAACTGTTCAATCGAAATGAAAAGATAGTCTTTTATGGTTTAATTTTCCTTTCAATACTGCTTTCAGGGTCAAGAAATGCATTGTTCGCAGTTATGATTTTCTTATTGTTTTCTGCTTTTACAAGGATTTCAGCCGTTTTTGGATTTGTTATGCTCATCCTTTTGTTAATGGGTTATGAGTACATAAACGTTAACATATTAACTATCGTAAAATCGCTGGGGCTTCAGAGCTACCTGAGGGCTGAAACTCTTTCAAATGCAGCCGGGCGATATGTGGCCTGGAAACTTGCATGGGATAATATATCGAAAGATATTTTTTTAGGACATGGGTTTGAATATACCAACAACCTTTTTAAAACTAATCAGCAAGCTTTGAACGACCTTGGCCACCAGGGTAATGCTCATAATTCCTACCTCACTTTTTGGCTTGATACAGGGCTTTTGGGCCTTCTTGCATTTTTATGGGGGTTTGTTGGAAATTTTATACGGGCAGCCAAACGCAATAAATTGGCCATGGCAGCCTTGTATGCAATTCTATTTTCAGCTGTATTTGAATCTTACCTCACAGCCTCGTTAAATCCCTACACTATTGTAATTGTTATGCTTTTAACTATTTTAACAAGCGATGAAATACTCCCAATCCAAGCCGAGGCTATTATTCCTCTACACTGAGCTGGCGGGTTATTTTATTGCCTGTTTAAAAAAGCTTAGTGAACTGCATGAAGTTGAGATTTATGTTATTCACTGGCCGGTGAACAAAGAAGCTCCCTTTAAATTCGATTTTAGCGGTAGTGTTAATTTCTACAGAAAGAAGGATTTTACCCCTCAGGCATTAAAGGAGAAGGTAGAGGCAATTAACCCAGACTTTATTTATTGCAGCGGATGGATAGACAAAGACTATCTTTCAATAGCAAAATCGTTCAAAAAGAAGATTCCTGTTGTAATTGGGCTGGATAACCAATGGACGGGTTCGCTAAAACAGCAAGTAGCTTGTTTTATAAGTCGGTTTACAATCATACGGATATTTACCCATTGCTGGGTTCCGGGACAAAAACAACGGAGTTATGCTCTTAAATTGGGTTTTAAACCCGAAAGAATAAAGGATGGGTATTATTCGGCTGATGTTGATCTGTTTTTGAACATGGCTGATAAAAGTTTGCCAGCCAAAAAAGCGAAGTACCCTCACAGGTTTATTTATGCAGGCCGATATTATAAATTTAAAGGTATAAATGATTTGTGGAAAGCCTTTATTGAATGGCAGAATAAGGAACAAAGCGATTGGGAACTCTGGTGTGTTGGAACAGGAACAGAAGTGCCTGCAGAGCATCCGAAAATTAAGCATATCGGTTTTGTTCAGCCTGAAAACTTTGCTTCTATAATTGAAAATGGGGGAGTGTTCATACTGCCCAGCCACTTTGAGCCCTGGGGTGTTGTTTTGCATGAGTTTGCCGCAGCGGGATTTCCGTTGATAGCTTCTGATGCAGTTGGGGCAGGGGAAGCTTTCATAAAAGTTGATGAAAACGGATATCTTTTTAAATCAGGAGATTCAGAAGGGTTAAAAGCTTTGATGAAAAAGATTGCATCTAAAACTGATGAACAACTTTTGAAAATGGGTTACCTTAGCAGAGAAAAAGCGCTTTCAATAACCCCCGCAAAATGGGCGGAAACAGCAATGAATATTATTAAAGAATATAACTAAAACAAGTTAAAAATGAGCAATAAAATAATAGGAGTTATAGGTGCTGGCACAATGGGCAGTGGAATAGTACAACTGGCAGCAGTTTCAGGCTGTGATGTTGTAATGATGGATGCTAATCCGCTTGCAGCCGAGGCAGCACTTGAGAAAATAAATAAGACATTAAAGTCTTTGGTTGAGAAGGGCAAATTGGCATCTGAAATGGCTAATACTGCCTTTTCAAGAATAAAGATTGGCAGGTCAATGAAAGATTTTAACCACTGCGACCTTGTGATTGAGGCTGTTGTTGAGGAAATATCGGTAAAAAAGGAACTGTTTAAAAACCTCGAAGAGATTTGCAAACCATCATGCATTCTTGCAACCAACACATCTTCTATTTCAATTACATCAATTGGCTCGTTATGTAAAAATGCCGGAAGGGTTATTGGTATTCACTTTTTTAATCCTGCACCAATTATGCCTTTGGTGGAGATAATCCCCGGGTTGGCAACAGCAAACGCAACCTTGGCTGAATCTGTTGAAATTATTAAATCATGGGGCAAAACCACGGTGATAGCTAAAGATACCCCCGGCTTTATTGTAAACAGGGTAGCACGTCCATTCTATGGGGAATCCATTCGGATTTATGAAGAGGGAATAGCAGATTTTGCTACCATTGATTGGGCTATGAAAGAAATAGGAGGGTTTAAAATGGGCCCGTTTGAATTGATGGATTTTATTGGCAATGATGTAAACTTTAAAGTAACCGAAACGATATGGCAGCAATTCTTTTACGACTCAAGGTATAAGCCATCTATAACCCAGAAAAGGCTTTATGAGGCAGGTTTTTTCGGTAGAAAATCAGGTAAAGGTTATTATGATTATAAAGAAGGGGCAATTAAACCTGAACCGGTGAAGAATGAAGTTATGGGGAAGCATATTTTTATGCGTGTTTTGTCTATGCTTATTAATGAAGCGTATGAAGCGCTATACTACCGTATAGCAACCCCAAGTGATTTGGAAGCTGCGATGACCAAGGGAGTTAATTATCCGAAAGGACTTATACTGTGGGGTACAGAAGTTGGCTTGTCAACAGTATTGGAAACACTTGAGCAACTTCATTCCATGTATAATGAAGAACGTTATAGACCAAGCCTATTGCTAAAGAGTAGTGTACTTAGCAGTCGCAAATAGGAAGGGATTTTAGTTATATATCCCTCCACTGTTAGTAATTTATTGTCTTTCAATTTCCAACTTTAGCGTAGTTTTGGAACGTAAGCTAACTAACCCTTTCGAACGTGCAACAATATCTCGATTTACTTCAACACATCCTTGATAAAGGAGTTAAAAAGCACGACCGTACAGGAACCGGCACCCTAAGCGTTTTTGGCTACCAGATGCGTTTCGACCTGAGTGAAGGCTTTCCGGTACTTACTACTAAAAAGCTCCATCTGCGTTCTATTATATATGAACTGCTTTGGTTTTTGAAAGGGGATACCAATATCAAATATCTTAAAGATAATGGCGTAACCATTTGGGACGAATGGGCAGATGCCGAAGGTAATTTAGGCCCAGTGTACGGATATCAATGGCGTAGCTGGCCAACCGCTGACGGCAGACATATAGACCAGATTACAAACCTGATTACCCAAATTAAAAAGAACCCCGATTCCCGCAGGCTTATTGTGAATGCATGGAATGTAGGTGAGGTTGATAAGATGAAACTGCCACCCTGCCATGTGCTGTTTCAGTTTTATGTGAGTGATGGTAAGTTATCTTGCCAGCTCTATCAACGTAGTGCCGATGTGTTTCTGGGAGTACCTTTTAATGTTGCTTCGTATGCTTTGCTAACCTTGATGATTGCACAGGTATGCGGTTTGAAACCCGGTGAGTTTATTCACACCTTTGGCGATGCCCATTTATATTTGAATCATCTTGAGCAAACCAAGCTGCAATTATCCAGGGAAACACGCAAACTTCCGCAAATGCATATCAATCCTGAAATAAAGGACATATTCGGTTTTGAGTATGATGATTTCAAATTAGAGGGATATGACCCGCATCCCGGAATTAAAGCCCCAATTGCCGTATAGTATGATAATCTCACTCGTAGCTGCAGCCGGAAACCACAATGTTATAGGTGGTGATAATAAATTACTCTGGAAGATGCCTACTGACATGAAGTTTTTCAGGGATCTGACCTCAGGGCATTCAGTAATTATGGGTCGAAAGACATACCAATCATTCGGGAAGCCTTTAAAGAATAGAAGAAACATAGTAATAACTCGCGATAAAGACCTGACTATTGAAGGGTGTGAAGTTGTAAACTCACTCGAAGAGGCTCTGAAACTTGTTGAAGGTGAAACCGAAGTATTTATTATTGGAGGAGCTAATATTTATGCGCAATCTATGGCAGTTGCCAACAAAATATACCTGACACGCATTTTTGGTGATTTTGAGGGCGATGCTTACTTTCCTGAAGTATACCAGAAAGATTGGCTGCAAACAAAGGTTTCAGAGTACCCTGCAGATGAGAAGAATCCTTATCCATTTGCTTTTCTTGAATATATAAAAAAATAATTGCACCTCCGAATTACATTTTTCCTATTTTTGTGTCAAACCTAAAACCAAAAATGTCATGACAAAAGCAGAAATTGTAAAGGAGATTTCCGAGAAAACGGGTATCGAAAGGGCCGTGGTAGAAGCCACCATTGAGGCCTTTATGACTTCAGTTAAAGAACACATCATCCGCAAAGAAACCGTTTCTTTACGGGGATTTGGTAATTTTATTATCAAACGCAGAGCGGCAAAAGTTGCAAGGAACATTTCCAAGAACACTGCAATTAACTTGCCTGCCCACCACATTCCAGCTTTCAGACCATCTAAAAAGTTCTCTGAAAAAGTTAAGAAATCGGTGAAATAAAATTACTACATGTCTAAGTTCACATCCCGGCAATGGCTTGCTATTGCCGGGTTTTTTCTTTTATTTATCGTACTGTTCTTTATTAACCGGAAAGCACCCGCGGTTGAAGGGGCTACAGAACAATTGCAGTCAGGCCATTCAGGTGCTGTAATTAAATTTGATGACATCATAAAAGAATCTGAAGATTCTTTGTCCCCGTCTGATAAAAAACTGGTAGACCAGTTAAAAAATTCACTTAAAAATGTTCCGGATAGTATCAAAGTTCACATACTTGGACGACTTTCTCAGGTTCTAGACAGTATTGGCCAGCCAGTAATTTCAGCCTATTATATGGAAGAACTGGCGGTACTTACCAATTCACCCTTATTATGGGTTAAATCAGGGCAAAAATTTTTCGATTATTCTAATATTGGAAAAGGAGATATACGTGAGGTTTTTTTGAACCATGCCCAGATATGCTTTAAGAATGCTATTGCAATAGATTCAAACTATGCCGATGGTATTATCGGTTTGGGAGAATGCAGGGTTGAGTTGGACCCAACCCCCATGTCAGGTATACAAACAATAATGAAGGTAATAATTAAAGATTCCAATAACCGAAATGCACAAATTGCACTGGGTAAATTATCTATCCGTTCAAACCAGTTTGAGAAGGCTATCTATCGCTTCAATAGGGCTTTACAGATAGATTCATCTTATAAGGATGCTTACGTTTTTCTTGCCGAAGCATATAATGGCATAGGAAATAAAGCTGAAGAAGTAGCGAATTTAAAAAAATACCGTACCTTCGCGCCCGATTCTGCCACAAGAGCAGAGATAGACAAGATAATAAACCATAGCGAACAAAGCGATACAACCAAATAATATTCAAATTATAAACTTATAAATTTCATTGCACCATGCCTTGCGGAAAGAAAAGAAAACGCCATAAAATGGCCACCCATAAAAGAAAGAAACGTCTTCGTAAAAACAGGCATAAAAAGAGACTTAGATAGTCTCAGCTATGAGATATGAGCTATAAGGTATGACCATTCGGTAATATCTTATAGTTCATATCTTATATTTACATCTCAAATCTTATATCTCATAGCTTATAGCTAGTATTAATGCCTCGAGCAGAAAAATATATACATGGGTTATATTCAAAATTAACCCCGTCCGACTGGATTATCATCCGGGCGGGCTTAAACCTATTGGGCTTCATCAACCGGCTAATGATGAAACCCGGAAATGTTAGGAACCACTATGGTTCATTAATAGCTATTCCTGTGACAGCGGGGAATAAGCAAACAATTATTAGCCTCAAAGAATTTTCAATAACAAACTTAATTTATGAGCAACGAGCTTATAATCAATTCTACTCCTACGGAAGTAGTCACCGCTCTTATCAACGACAAGAAGCTGGTGGAACTTATCCGGGAGAGAAACGATTCGCAATTTTCAGTAGGAGATATTTATCTCGGTAAAGTCAGTAAGATAGCCGGCAGCCTGAATGCCGCTTTTATTAATGTAGGCTACGAAAAAGATGCCTTCCTTCATTACTACGACTTAGGTCCGCAGTTTTCATCCTTAAACTATTATACGCAAGGCGCGCTTAGCGGCAAAGCCAAGGTTTCATCGCTCATGTACTTTAAAATGCTAGGCGATATTCCTAAAAACGGGAAGATACAGGATCAGATACAGCAAGGGCATAATGTGCTTGTGCAAATTGCCAAAGAACCTATCTCTACCAAAGGACCACGCATTACATCGCAGATTACATTGCCGGGAAGGTTCCTGGTGTTGATTCCATTTGCTGAGAAAATAGCCGTATCGCAAAAGATAAAAACCCCTGAAGAGCGCGACAGGCTTAGGAAGCTGCTCGACCAAATTAAGCCAAAAGGTTTCGGGCTTATTGTGCGCACCGTGGCGGAAGAAAAGAGTGCCGAAGAAATTGGCGCTGACCTTAATTCACTGGTGGCTAAATGGGATGAATGTTTCAATAACCTGAAAGGCGCACATGCACCTAAAAAGGTGTTGGGCGAAATGGGCCGTACCTCTGTAGCCATAAGGGATACCGTGAATGCATCTTTCAGCAATATTGCTGTGGATGACGAGATACTTTATGAAGAGATTAAGGAATACGTACATACTATTGCTCCTGAGAAAGAGAACATTGTTAAGCTTTATAAAGGAGCGGCTCCTATATTCGATCATTATGGTGTTGACCGACAAATCAAGTCAACCTTTGGAAGGACAGTAGGGCTTCAAAGTGGTGCCTACCTGATTATTGAGCATACGGAAGCGTTGCACGTTATTGACGTAAACAGCGGTACCCGCATTAAATCGAAGAACGACCAGGAGACCAATGCCCTTGATGTGAACCTTGAAGCTGCTGATGAAATAGCCCGCCAATTAAGGCTTAGGGATATAGGTGGTATTATAGTTGTCGATTTTATTGACATGTATAATGCCGAAAACCGTGCCAAGCTTTTCAAGAAGTTTAAAGACCTGATGAAGGATGACAAGGCCAAGCACCACATTCTTCCGCCAAGTAAGTTCGGGTTGGTTCAGATTACCCGTGAACGTGTCCGTCCGCAGACTATTATAGACACGATGGAGAAATGCCCTACCTGTAATGGTACAGGCGAGGTTGAGCCTTCATTTATGATTGTAGACAAGATAGAAAATGCACTCCGCTTTATAATTACCGGGCAGAATGAAAAGGGTGTTACCCTGCTGCTGCATCCGTTTATTTATGCCTATATTAATAAGGGTATCTTCTCGTCTATTAAAGGGAAATGGATAAAGAAATATAAGAACGGATTGAAGATACAAGAACTCGATTCATTGCACTTCCTGGAGTATAAAATGCTCAATAAGCGAGGCGAGGAAATCAAGTTAAAGTAAGTTGTCAGTTGTCAGTTGTCAGTTGTCAGTTGTCAGTTGTCAGTTGTCAGTTTTTGTGAACCATGACTTAGTCATCCTGAGGAGGAATTATCTCTACCCTAAAATAGCTATTTATTTTAAATATATTGTTTTCATTTTTGATATAAAATGAAATTTACCAATTAACAGGGATGAACAGAAGCCGAACAGAGGCATAACAGGCATAATAACAGGGTAAATACAGTTTTGTAAAAAGTTAATAAGCTGGTATTCAATAGTATTTTTTTTGTTTTTTCTGTTATTAACAGGCGAAAAACAGATTTTACAACCAAAATAGTTGTAATTTTTTTCATTTTTGGTATAAAAACCCGTTGCAGTTAGAGGCTTTTTGAAAATTATCATAATTCACCTCCTTCGCATAAAGCTTCGGCGGTCGAGGCAAAGATAAGCCATCAATAAGTGATTTCTTAAAAAGTCAATGACCTGTTCTTATATTGAATCTAAAACCGGGAGATGTTTCAGCAACGGGATTATTTATTTAAATAATTTAATATCTTATATTGGTGAGACCTAAAATTGCCGTTGTGTCATAAAAATACAACTTTTCAGGAAGTAAAAATAGGGATTTATTGTCTGATATACAGTAATTAAAAGCATCTCAGTGTGTTTTTGGCACTGACGCAATTTATATTTATTTTAACTATAACTAACTAAATATAATAATATATCAATTTATTACTCTATAAACCCAAAAATAACCCAACGATAACCCACGGGTTAACCTATGGGTTAACCCAATGATAACCCAGGTGAAAATGTAAATGCAATTAGAATTAGAATTATAAATGAAATTATGTTCTTTCTTTTCTTTGTTGTTGTTTTTTTCTGTTCTTGCGTCATTACGAGGAACGAAGCAATCTTGCCGCTATTGGAATGTACATGTTAGGTAAGACTGCTTCGCAAAGCCTCGCAGTGACGATGGGTATGAGCACTGTTCATAATAATATTCGAATTTATTTTAAAATGGTATAAATATTATGCTATTTTTGTTGGAGATAAAATGCACAGAATGAAGAAAATACAACTTTTGGTTTTTGCGGTGCTGTGTTTGGGAGTTGGAGTGGGGAAGGGGCAGTATAAAATATTGCATAGTTTTAATGGTACTGATGGGAGGGCACTTTATTATGGAGCTTTGGCATTAAATGGGGGCGTAATATATGGAATGACAGAGGACGGTGGTGGGCTGAATTATGGTAATATTTTTTCAATAGACACTGATGGAAGCAACTTCAAAGATCTTCATGACTTTAATGATACAGCCGGCCGTTACCCTGAAGGGTCTGTAATAATTTCGGGAAAGATTTTATATGGAATGACAATGGGTGGAGGTGCAATTGGTCATGGTTGTATTTTCTCTATTAATGCAAATGGGAGTAATTTTAAAGACCTTTTTGATTTTAATGGATTTAATGGAAAAGCGCCTACAGGTTCTTTAGTTCTTTCCAATGGTGTATTATATGGAATGACTTTGGGAGGAGGTATCCACGATAGCGGGTGCGTTTTCTCTATTGATACTAATGGCAGCAACTATAAAGAGTTGTTCGATTTCAGCGGACCAAATGGTAGAGGGCCTTGGGCTGATTTAATCATTTCAGGCAATAAATTATTCGGAATGACTGAATATGGTGGCGTAAATCATCTTGGATGCGTTTTCACAATTGACATAAATGGGAAAAACTATAAAGACCTTCTTGATTTTAACGGGGTAAATGGGGAATGGCCTATTAGTTCCTTAGTGATTTTTAGAAATAAATTATTTGGGATGGCAGACGAAGGCGGGGCATACAATTTAGGTTGTATTTTTTCGATTGACACCAATGGGAGCGCCTACAAAGATTTATTGGATTTTAACAATACCAATGGTGCTCAACCATTCGGATCATTAGTACTTTCAGGAAATACATTGTTTGGAATGTCAACTAACGGAGGTAGTTTTACATATGGCTGTATTTTGGCTCTTGATACTAATGGTCTAGGGTATAATGATCTTTTTGATTTCAATTATCCAAATGAATATTATCCAAAAGGCTCATTAACTCTTTCTGGTAACCAGTTATTCGGTATGGTATCTGATGGAGGCACATACGGGTATGGTGTTGTTTTTAGCTTTAAGATTGCAAATAATTTAACTGCAATTAATAACTTATCGGCAAACACAAAATCAAAAAACGTTTTCCCCAACCCATCCACCGGAATTTTCACGTTGCAAGTTAAGAGTGAACCCACCTTCGCTAAAGCTACGGTGGGCGAAGGAAAAATACAGGTGTTTAATGTTATGGGGGAAAGAGTGTATTCCTCCGCCATACCCCAAACCCCTAAAGGGGCTTTGAATAGCATTGACTTGAGTGGGCAGCCCAACGGGGTTTATTTTTATAGGGTTTTGAATGAAGGTGGGGGATTGGCGGGTGAAGGAAAACTTATTATAAACAAATAATTTAATTTGCTATGAAAAAGTTACTTGCTATTTCAATTTTCACAATTGGTTCATCGCTCCTCACCCTGTGCAGTTCTCAAATAATCACCACCATTGCAGGGGATGGTGGCACAGTTTTTGCGGGCGATGGCGGGCAAGCAACAGATGCTGAAATTTCGGGCGGAGGCAATGTGGTGTTCGACAAAAAAGGCAATATGTATTTCTGCGACCAGCGCCATTCGCGCATCCGCAAGGTAGATACAGCGGGAATAATTACCACTGTGGCAGGTACTATTTTTCCCGGATTTGGCGGAGATGGTGGCCCAGCAACGGCCGCCCAATTTAACCAGCCTACTGTGGTTACGTTTGATTCAACCGGCAATATGTACATAGCGGATGCAAGCAATTACCGTATTCGTAAAATAAATACATCGGGTATAGTAAGCACTTTTGCGGGTATAGGTGTGTTCGCTTTCAGCGGAAACGGAGGACCTGCCACAGCAGCCGAATTAGCTGCCGCCTCTTGTGTTATTGCTGATGATTCAGGCAATATATACATAGCCGATTCCTATAATGCACAAGTACGGAAGGTAAACACCTCCGGAATAATATCGGCCTGGGCAGGTAACAGCGTTGCCGGGTATAGCGGCGATGGAGGAAATGCGCTTTCGGCAGAAATTAATATTTGTTTTCGCATAGCTTTTGATAAAAACTGGAACATGTATATAACCGATAACAACAGGGTACGCATGGTAAACACCGCCGGAATTATAAGCACGGTGGCAGGCAATGGGTACGCGGGTTTTACCGGAGATGGCGGCCCGGCTACGGCAGCCGAAATAATGAGCCCGTACGGAGTTTGTACCGACGCATTGGGTAATATATTTATTGATGACGCACTGAATAACCGTGTGAGGGAAATAAATAGTCTGGGTATAATATCTACCCTGGCGGGTAACGACTCCGCAGGATTCAGTGGCGACGGCGGACCCAGTACTGCTGCAGAACTTAATTTTCCAGTCTGTGTAAATTTTGATTATAAGGGAAACCTATATGTAACAGATTATAAAAATTACAGGATACGAAAGATTCCCGTTGATGTAGGATTAGGTATTAATGAACTATCGGACGGAAATGAGTTGCAGGTGTTCCCCAATCCATCCAATAGCATTTTCACTTTTTCAATGAAGAATGAAGAATTAAAAATGAAGAATATTGAGGTTTATAATGTGCTTGGGAAGAAAGTTAAGAGCGAAGAACTAAGAGCTAAGAGTGAAGAAATTGATATGAGTAATCAACCCAACGGAGTTTATTTCTACAGGGTTTTAAATGATGATGGAACATTAATTGGCGAGGGGAAGATAATTGTTACGAAATAGATTGCTTCTAGCAAAGTCGCTAAGCCGCTAAAAAATAGGTGTTTTATATTGCGCCTTTACGTATTGGCGAGAAATGGTTTTATCTCAGCCTCCGCAGCTATGTACGGTTGGACTAGTAAGGATATTACTCTTGTTTCCGGCCCGGTCCATAATCCAAACTTGGAATTGGAAAATATGTGTATTATGGTTTGGAATAGTAAGTCCGCTGATTTGCTGCACCAGGTTTTCCAGGTTAATTTGAATGATGCCGTTTAAGGATTTGTCGGTACCGCTAGGGGTAATGTATGGTATATGGTACTTGAATGTTAGAATAGTATCATTCACAATTAATGGGGTAAATATCCCGGAACTGTCGATGGTAGGGATAACGAAAAAGTCATTTGGTGCGCTGGCATCGCTGGTAGGGTAGCCAATGTCACCATCGCCGTCGGTAAAGTTCACCCGCAGGTAAGCTGAGTCACTTTGGGTGGGTTTTGCAGCGTCACAAAAACAAGTGAAACTGTTATAGGTAATGGCAGGAATATTAGAGTAATTCGACTTGTGTGAACAAGCAGAAAATAGCATGCCCAAAAGGCAAATAATTGAAAAAGTCTTTGCCCAACGGGCTTTACTTGAAAAATATTTCATACTATTTATGATACCATTGCAAATATAGGTATTATTTTTGACCATTATGAATATTGACAACACAGAAAGACAAAGGTTTATTGAAAAGCAGATTTTCAATATTCATTCAAATGCAGAATTTGAAGCACTGGCGTTAGAGATATTTCGTTATCAATTTGAAAACAACAAGGTTTATAACACCTATATAAAGGCTTTGGGTAAAGATGTTTCAAGGGTTTCAAAGCTTACCGAAATACCGTTTTTACCTATTCGGTTTTTTAAGTCGCATAAGGTGGTTTGCGGCGATGGCGGTAGTTTTGATGCGGTTTTTAAAAGCAGCACCACCACAGGGTCTATTCCTTCCCAGCATTTTGTAAAGGATGTGGAACTTTATAAAAAGAGTTTTCGCAAAGGGTTTGCAGATTTCTATGGAGATGTAAGGCAATATTGCATACTGGCACTACTGCCTTCTTATTTGGAAAAAGGCGACTCCTCATTGGTGTACATGGTGAATGACCTAATAAAAGATAGCCATAACCCCGATAGCGGTTTCTACATGCACAATTACCTTGAACTTGCGGACAAATTAAGGGAGAATGAAGCAAGCGGCCAAAAGACTTTTTTAATCGGGGTTACGTATGCCTTGTTGCGATTGGCCGAGGAATTTCCAATGGTGTTAAAAAATACCATTGTTATGGAAACCGGAGGAATGAAGGGCAGGAGGGAGGAGCTTACCCGTCCGGAGGTGCATAAAATCCTTCAAGATGCTTTTAAGCTTGACCAGATTCATTCTGAATATGGGATGACTGAGCTATTATCACAGGCGTATTCCAAAGGGAATGGTCTATTTCAATGCGTGCCATGGATGTGGGTTTTAGTGAGGGATGTGTATGATCCGTTTGAAATAGTAGAAAGTAGAAAGGGGAAAGGACAAAGTGCGAAAGGGGCAATTAATATTATTGATTTGGCAAATATTAACTCATGCTCCTTTATAGCAACGGATGATTTAGGGGTTCTGTATCCTAATAATGAATTCGAAGTGGCTGGCAGGTTGGATAGCAGCGACTTACGGGGCTGTAATATAATGGCTTCGAATCTTTAATAGGTTTGTAAGGATTAATTGCGTTATATTTGCAAAAGTTTTGACGTGAAATCATTAGATGATAAATTTACCGAAGAAGGTCTCACATACGATGACGTTCTTTTGGTTCCAGCCTATTCCGACGTACTTCCAAGAGAAACTAATATAGTTTCTTCCTTTACCCGGAATATCTCCATTAATGTACCAATTTTAACCGCTGCCATGGACACGGTTACCGAATACAAAATGGCTATTGCAATTGCCGGACAGGGAGGCATTGGAGTGCTCCATAAAAACATGACT
>CAIUPO010000078.1 GCA_903901055.1 uncultured Bacteroidota bacterium | reverse complement strand
GATAGTACCTGGTACTTCAGCTCTCACACCATTAGTGTTAGCAGTTATTGTTTTGATACGAACTTTGAATAGGTACTGTATCATCCCTATACTGTTGCAATAAATCAGATTACCGGGTCAATTCATTACACCCCCATATAAAAGTTTATAGTTCTTCAACTTTATTATCCACTATTTCAAAGAGCTTGTGCCGACAAATATACATCTTTGGTTTAAATCATACAACTTAAAGTTTAAATTTATATAGTTTAAACTTTAAATTATATAAGTTTAAACTTTTTTAGATACCTCAAGTGGTTTAATTAAGTTTTCAGGCAGTGTAAGGGGATACCCTGATTCTTCTATGATCAGGTAATAAACAAATTCAGGTTTGTTTTTAAGTGTCCAGTTTGTTTGGATATGTATAATCCGGCACTCTTTAAAGTTACCATCTGCCCATTTAAAATCCTGTGCTATAACCTTTTGATGAACTTTGTATTTCGGCGGCAGAACGCGATCCCGTTTTCTGTAAGAATATATGAAGTACCCAATGAATGCCAGGATAAGCCACAAAAAGAAGTGGTCTATCAAAAATATAACTACATTATCCATAAATCTTTAAAGTTTAAACTTGAGGTGGTATAATTTCGCGCCAGTGAGTTATATCTTTGTTGTCATAAGCCCATCCAGAATTGTTCCAGGTCTGATAATGTTGTTTCTTGCAGCCGGCGCGATAAATTTCATACTTGCCGTATTCGGTAGGTCGCTGTTCGGGATAGCTTCGCCAGGGATTAGGTTTTTCCATTAGTTTTAAGTTCCAGGTAGTCAGTTAATATGCCTTTATTAAATACTTCCAGGATGAATAATCTCATCTTTTCTGGTGAAGCATGAATGAAGGCACTTTCATGTATTTCCCGATTGTAGATTGCGGTTAATAATTCGGGTATTGATGCTTTTCGGGCACTTACTTTTTTAGTTAAGTCTCGTTTCATAATTAGAAATTGTCAGTATCACAAATGAAGCAATAGCTTGATACCGGATGACAAAGCCGGCTTCTTGATTTACAGGTATGGCAATATAGAGATTGGTAGTATGTATAGGGTTTTAATCCCTTATTTTCTTCTTTTACCAAAGCAATACGTTCAGCCAACTTTTCCGGATCCCGCGAAAGGGCCTTCATTTGTTTTAAGTTCAGATGTTCAGCCATTGTTAATTCGTTCAAAGTGTATGTTTTGTATGCCGATGGACATAAATATCCATCGGCTTGTTAATATTAGGTTGCTTTGATCTTCCGATAAATCATATTTATAAACACTCCTAAAATGAGTGCAGCGGGTATCCCCTGTAAAATTATTCCCAGAAGTTTCATAGGTTTAAATTTTGTATTGTTTAAATTCCTCTAAGAGGTTGTTTTGTTTAATGACCTGGTAAATTGGTTCATACCTTGATGGTTGGAAATCGCTATCATGCTTTTTAGGGGTACTGCCTAAGCCGTTAACCTGAAAGAACTTTTGTAGTATCTGCATACGGCCCGTATTGAACGAACCGCCATCTTTTTGCTGCATTACTTCCCACCAGGCACGCAGGCCCTGATCAAGCGCCTTGTAGCGTAGCCGATTTTCTTGTTTGCGTTCTTCAGACCCATTGCTGGTTGTTCTGTTCACACCATGAATCTCCTTTTTCTGGAGTTTCTCGTTAACAAACGCTGCAAATTCTTTCCAGTGGTTGTCAATATATTCTCTTATCCCTGGTCGGGGTAAGTTCTTTTCGGCACAGAATAAGTCAAGTACCTGTTTAACGTTTAGTTGCTTTGTATTGCAATAGGACTTAAAGCCCCAATGTTCATCGTGTCGCATTCTTTTGTCGGGTATGGTTCGTAAATTACAGTGAATTCATAGGTGAATACCCTGTATGAGCTTTGTGAGGCGTGGCCGGCTCCAGGATCATCGCGATCCTTTTCATAGCTGCCAATTATCTTGACAGTTATATTGGCCGGAAAGTATCCGGGCGGTCGCATGGTTTCAACGGTTTCCCGGAACCCGGATGCTATGCCCGAATATTCTTTAAATGTTTTGGTTATCTTTTCCATATTAAATTCCCATATTAAAGGGATTGAAGTGTTCGCAATAAATTGCGTAATGGCGCATCACCTTGATGAACCTTTCGATGTCAGGATGCTTAAACTGAAGCTCCGGAGTTTGTAGAGAAATAAACATCTTCAGACCTGGATAATCCAACTGGCATTTTGGTTGACCTGATTCCAGCCAGCAAGTAATTGTTGGATAATGCATATCCTCCAGATCCCTTTGATAGACAAGTGTAACATGAAAACCACTTGGATTATAGCTGTGAACGGAATAGCCGAACGGTTTCAACCATTCTTTTGCTTCTTCAATGAATTCCATCTTTGGTTGTTTTAAATTGTTTTAATCGATCATCGTCTTCCTGGTCAATATCCATGAGGTATGCATCTGTTTTACACTCAGGACATCCCTGGAATAGATCACCATCGGTCTCTACCTGTAGTGTTAATGTTTGCAGGTCATGATCATCAGGTAACTCATATCGTGGGGCATCTGATTGAGGATTGGTATCAATATAAAGCTGATTACAGCTATTGCACCTGCATATCGGCTCGTTCATATTATTTTTAATAAAGGTCTTCGCTAAACAATCCTATACGAGGATTATGCGGGTTACAGATCAGTTG
>CAIUPO010000077.1 GCA_903901055.1 uncultured Bacteroidota bacterium | reverse complement strand
ATTTTTACATAAGCAAAAAATGGGGGTCTATCACCAATTACAGTTGGATCAACCGTTACTCCAGCCCATCCTTCTGCGGCCAACTTGTCAGCATTGAATTTGCCATTATAAGTGGTTATCGCCAGGAAAGGACAAACTCTCATTGCATAGTTACCGCAATCATGATGAGTTGGAGTATCAATGTAAGCGCCCTGTGGATGAAAGGCGGATAGTGGACCACCTGCTAACCAGGCATCCGTACCTAAAGGTTGTCCACAAATAGCACAAAGTCTTTCATTGATACACTGGGCAACTTTAACACTGTCATTAACCTGAAAATAGGTTTTACCATTTGGGTCCCGGAGTACTATAAAGGGTATTGGAAACCCTCTCGGATCTTTTTCCAATCCAACCATCTTAGGCGGAATAGGAATTTGTTTCCAGTTTTTCATTTCATTGCTCGATAAAACTCCTGTGTCATTAGCATGTCGGGAGTGTATTTTTTAAGATATTCGGTAACGGCTTCGATGCTGATCCCTTTATGATGGGCAAGCAATTCTTCCGGTGAACCGAAAACGCTATCATCTTTGGGGAGTTTATGCAACATGGCCGGCATTATTTTATCCCGCCCAATATTAGCCCGGTATATGGCCGCTCCAGCGCATTGCTGGGGTGATTCAAAATCAGTCTTCCAGTTAGGATCATCGAAATTGCAAGTCTTATGACAAGGCAGATAAAATGGCCCGTGTCCCTGGCCGACATAAACATCAGGGTTTGATCCTCCTAAAGCACCTGGCTTGACAGTCTTACTATAAGGGCAGTCTTTACAGGGTTTTTTAATGCGTTTACTATCTTCGGGTACTGATTCAATTAAGCACATATTGTGTAAATTGTTCTTTAAGGGTGTTTATCATTTCTCCGGACGTAATCCGTGTGAATTGTTTACCATTAACCCAGTCATACGGCATTGCGATGCAGGTTAAGTTATCACCAGAATGGTTTCTGATTAACGTGAATACAGCCACATAATCATTTTCAATATCGTGGCCGGCAGGAAAGTCCACTGATAAAAATGCTTTTACAGCTCCTTCTGTCAGCAATGTTTTAACTGTACGGTAAACACCCAGTATATCACCCCCTAAACACAGTGCCGCGACTGTCAGTTCACCTTTTTCGTTTTCGGTTACCAGTTGAAATGGATAATGACCATAAGTGCCAGTTGATTCTACATATTCGATTTTGACCAGGTGATCAATAAATTCATCAGTTGTTTTCATGATAGTAGTTTTTTAAGGTTAAGCATTATCTCTTTAGTTCGGAAACCTTCACAAAGGGAACCGTCCTTTTCCACATATAATAACAGTTGCATGAGATCCCCAGCGAGTCCGATGAAAAAATCAGCTTCTTCTGGGAATTCTCCCACAACCCGGATAGCATCTTCAATGGCTATGGAGTACATAAAACCGTTTTTATCCTTTACCACAAGCGCAGTTTCTTCAGGATTAGAGTCCCGGCGTTCAACTACACACAATTGATCATCTATCAAAGGATGCACTACAGTATCGCCATCCTTAATATTATCTTTTGTACAAAGGAATAGTTTAAGGCATTCTTTGGGATCTACAACTGAATTGACAAAGTGGGCATTTGCTTTTATGCGATATGCTCCGCCATCTTCCTCAGATATGCCGATAAACATTGCCGGGCCGAATTCGCTATGCTGAATCCTGTCACCAGGGCGTATCTCCCCTTCTACAGGGAGATACTTGGTGAAATAGGCTTTCATGATAAATCGGCATCCTCTCTAAAGGCTTTTCCTTTACCCAGGTTGGGAATATTATACTCTGTATAGCCAAAGTGACGTACAGTGAGCTGCTTACCAGCTAAGGTTTCAATCACTGCATACAGTTCTTCTTTTTCCTGAAGGGTGCCATTCATTACTACTTTAAATGGGCCACCGGGGGAATTACACCAGAACATTAAGTCCTGCACTCCACGCTGACCCAGTTCGTGACCCGTGACGATATATTCGTTATCCTCGAACATCTTAACCTTCTGCCAGAACTTACTGCGCTGGCCTGGCTGATAAGTTCCATTTGGATCTTTTAGCATAGCGCCTTCGTAGCCTTGGTTGACAAGTTCATCATGAGCTTTTAGCACTTCTTCATCTGAATGAACAGTTGATGATGGATTGTGATGAAAGTATTGTTCAGGAAAACCTGGGTGGTCGGGATGATTGGTTGTATATTCAATAAAATTCTGAATTAATGATGAACGATGCGCTTGCGGGGAATCAACAGTTGGCAGGTCATAAACCCAAAACTGCATAGTATCAGTATGTTCATTCTCACCGCGAACAGCTTTGTTCATTGCTTGTAAGGATAAACCATGTTTATATAGCTCACCATCCAGAATGAATGTTTTAGTACGGGTTTCTTTTGGATATACCGCATCCAGTATCGCAATCAAATGAATTAACTTTGAGTATGGTTTACCAGACCTTGACAACACAGTTGTTTCTTCAGGTGACATCACTATTGTTGAGCGAAGACCATCCATCTTTATTTCTAACTGTTGCGGGTATTTGGTTTTACCGTTAGCAGCCCAGGGTTTATTAGGGGCCAGCATTGGTTTTAATTGACCGCTGGCATCAGTGTTGAACTGGGGTAGGCATGTCTCCAGTACTTCTTCAAATCTTTTATTAGGAAAGTTAAATTCTATAGTCTCAATGTTATCGAGACCAAGATCGACAAGGCTCTTATAACCTTCATCGTGTTTTTTCTTCCAGTCAGACTCGGCTATGAATTCAGCCTGTTCTACGGGAGTGCGTTTTTGTTTACCTTCATGGATATGCTCGGTATGTATAAGTGGCTTGTCAGTACCCAGTTTCCCCGATGATTTAATAATAGCGGGATCATTGGTCACACCAACTTCCCAGAATTGAATCGCACCGGTCTTGGTGCGTTTGTAAAGTGTATCGAACGTTTTTAGCATAGTTCTTATTTTGAGTGAGCAAATAAACAAAAAAACCCGTAAATTATATAACTTACAGGTTAAAATATATTTCTTTTATAGTTCTTAGTCAAAGAAGTCGATGTATGAATCAAGATCATCAAGTTTTTCAAAGGAGTCTAAATCAGGCACCTCGACTAAATTAGTATCGATTAAGTCCTCTAATTCATCATCAGAAAGACCGACAAACTTGGATTTTTCCATTGAACTTCCGAAGAATGGATTTTCAATAGAATCGCCAGCGTCCTGTGCTACAAAGTATTGTAGATCATCGTCGCTCATTTGAAGGTATTTCTCTGTTGATATTTCTATAGTCTTTCCTGATGGTAGTTGATAAAGCATAGTGAGTATTTTTAAGTGTTATACCCAAATATACTTATCTATTTTATAGAGGTAAAGAGCTAAAGATGTGTATTTTCACATAGCACGGATTATATAGCTATGATTGAAGTTGATGCATTTTTCTTTTCCAGAACTGGTTAGTTTTATTGATATGAAGTTGTTTTTCTTCGAGTTTTCTCTTTAATAACTCGTTTTCATGTTTAAGTTGTTCATTTTGAGTATATATGTTTTTAAGAGCCGGCAATATTTTAGCCAGCATTTTATAGAAGTTGTTAGACATTGTTGTAAATAAGAAAGGGCACGACCTGTATAGACCGTGCCCCCTGGGTAGATAAGTTATTTTGTTTTAGTAAAGAACTTCAACACCTTGTTTAGTCACATTGACTTCAAGGGCATCCGAAGATATGTTAACTGTGGTTCCGTTAAAGATGAGTCTAAAATCATTATTTCCGGTCGCACGTAATGTGCCTGCATGATGTTTTTCTTGTGTTTCAATTATTTCTGGATCATTAGTTGATCCTGGTACATAACCAAGGGGTCTTTGCCCTCGTACATTAGGTAATTCCAGACCTTCTGCTTTCCATTGTTTTTTGTACCCGTGAACGGTTGGTATTGCACAACCGAAGAATTTTGCAATGTCTTCAGGCATTACTCCATTCATTGCCATAGTTTTCATATCGGCAATGTCTTTAGCTGTTAATCTTTTATTTGGCATAATCTATCAATTATTTTCGTGGATTGGTAAGTGTAAACTATATAAGTTTAAACTTATATAGTTTAAAGTTACGTATAAAAAATGAAATGTGCAAATTATCAATACAACTTTTTTATAACTTCTATTTGACAAGTTATATATAAGTTATATATTTGTGCTGTTAAAATATAGAACATGAGCGTTACACTTGAATTACACGAATTAACATCTATGTTTAAAGATGTTGCAGAGCTGGGAGCTAAAAACGCATTAATGCAGGCAGGATTGACAAAACCAACAATATCACAAACAAAGGCTTATGAATTATATGGACGTAAAATAGTGGAACGCTGGGTCCGCGAGGGGTTAATAGAGCCAAAAAAAGATGGTGATAAAAATGCAACTGTGAGATATGATCATTTATTACTTGACTTACTCTCGAAATCAAGCAACCACATCAGTTTCTTCAAGTTTCAAAATAAGCTCAATCGTAATGGTAACTAATACATCAAGGACTTTTCTGTTTGCATTGTCGATCATCGACCAATCCCTTTCAATATATATATCAGTAACATCGTGATTTCCGGATGAATGATTTAAACATTCACCAATATCATCTTTAGATATTTTACAAATATTCCTGGCAATGGTTGCCCAACTGTGACGGGCATAGTAAAATGTTAATGTTATAGCCAGGTCAAGAATGGAGCTTACCTTTTTAAGACCTTTATTTATTGCTTTATTAAACGATTGCTCATCGCAATACATTTTATGAAAGATAAAAACCCTTTCTTTTGTAGGGTCCAGGTACTTATTAATTAGTGGTATAACTTCAGGTTCAACTTTAATTGATATTTCAGCTTGATCTTTTCTTCGGCTTTCTGTTTTCGTACGGTTGTAGGTCAGGCGACCTTCTTCATAGGTGTCAATGTTATAAAGATCGACACTATTTATACCAACCAGGTAAAAAGATAACATAAACATATCCCTG
This sequence comes from uncultured Bacteroidota bacterium, assembly GCA_903901055.1. GTDB lineage: Bacteria > Bacteroidota > Bacteroidia > JABEUT01 > JABEUT01 > JABEUT01. The sequence goes on along the minus strand of CAIUPO010000077.1, from coordinate 716 downwards.
GCAAGTATAGTCCTGTCAGTTCCATGATTCTTATTATAATTCTTATCTGGAAGGTTTAGTATCTTTAATATAACATCGGCTTTTAAATTTCGCTTTTTCGTAGGTGAGACTTGTGGTATTTCATATTTAGCGAAAGGGTAGTGGGTAATAACAGCTTCTTCTTCATCTTCGCTGTTGTATTGTTTTTTTACTTCATTAAAAAGCGTCCTTATATCAGACATATAATGGTGAACAGTGTCGTCAGGTAAAGGATTAAAAGTGTATTCTACTTTAGTTCCTTTGCGACCATTCCTTGTTCCCTTACGTGTAGTCCGAAGGAACCTGTCAAAGCCTTGCAGAAGACTTCCCGTAACCTGTTTAATATCGATATTGTCATCTTTGATATAATCCAGGAAATGATTCATTGTTGTATTAAAACTATCCCGGTAGCGTTTCTTGGTGATCGTTTTAATGTGCAAATAAGCCTCTTTAATAAAGTCAATTTTACTTTTAGAGGTATCGCTCATCGCGATCAGGTAGTCGGCCAGTTGACGGGCTGTAAACGTGTCATACTGCGACCCCATATCATCAATGATCTTTTGGTAACCTTCAATGATAAGGGTTGTTTTTTTGAGAATAAAATTATCTTTTATCTCCAGGCTTTTAACTATCTGTCCTTTGTGAACAACACGTTTTGTCGTTAACTGTCCTTTGTGAACAAAGTGTTTCGTCTTAAT
>CAIUPO010000076.1 GCA_903901055.1 uncultured Bacteroidota bacterium | reverse complement strand
TGCTGCTGTAAAACCTGTTGTAACCACCTGGGTTGTTTGTCCGGTGTTCCACAAATAAGAATACGGTGTTGTTCCTCCCGATGGATTAGAAGTTGCTGCACCATCATTGCCACCATAGCAGGTTACATTTTTATTTAATGTTACAGTCTCACCTAACGCTGCTGGCTGAGTTATGTTTACACTGGCAGTACCACTGGCTCCGCAATTATCACTTACAGTAACCGTATATGTGCTTGCTGAAAGTGTATACGCCGGAGCAACAGTTACGCCATTCGACCAAGCATAGGTGAATGGAGCAGTACCATAAGCAACGCCCATTGTTGCAAAACCGCTATTAACTCCATTACATTTTACATTTACTGTTTTGGAAGAAACAATACTATCGCGCATAGGCGATGGTTGGTGCAGTCCTACGGTATGCTGTGCCTGGCAACCATTGGCATCAGTAATAGTTACAGTATAAACACCGGCAATTAAACCGCTCTTAGATGCACTGGTGCTTGTAGGGCCGCTGTTCCAGCTATAGTTATATGGTGAGGTTCCTCCCCATCCTTGCACGGTGCCTGCTCCATTGCTTCCTCCGTGACAGGTTATTCCTGTTTGAGAAGTAACAGTTATAGTCAGTGGATTGGGTTGAGTAATAGTTACAACTGCTGTTGCATTGCAACCATTCGCATCGTGAACGGTAACTGTGTAACTGCCCGCGCTTAAAACTGTTCCTGATGGGTTATTTGTAGAAACAATGTTTGTTGTTCCGTTACTCCAGGAATAAGTATAAGGTGCAGTACCACTTGCAGGGGTTGCGGTGGCATTTCCATTATTAGCACCGTTGCAACTTACATTTGCAGTAGCATTTGCGGTAGTGGTTAATGAACAAGAAGGGGCTACACCGAAGCTGAATATTCGGCCATCCCTGTTAACTCCTCCATTCTGGGTCATACTGTATGCAACACTCCCTGAAAAAACTAAATTAGCTAAGGACCCTCCATCGGTGTTTGTAAAGTCATAATTATCAGAAAAAGAACTGCCGTTTGGATTAATGGAAAAAATAATCCCACTCGAGTTTAATCCCCCACCTCCTGTTGTTCCATAAAATACTCCTCCCGAAAGTGTTAAACTACCACCAGGATATAAACCATCGGTAGTAGTTCGCATAAAATCATGCATATCTATAAATGAACTGCCATCGGTGTTCATGGAAAAAATAATGCCATACCCGCCTAAGCCACCATTATAAGCCACCCCGTATAAAACACCTCCGGAAATTGTTAAATTTCCTTGCGGATATGATCCATCTGTTGTTGAGCCTGAGAAATCATGCAGGTTAGTAAATGAAGTACCATCGGTATTAATCGAAAAAACAGTACCAGCCCCGAATGCCCCACCATTCGGTGTCATGCCATATAATACACCTCCTGAAAGTGTTAAATCTGCAAGCGGATATGATCCATCTGTTGTTGAGCCGGAGAAATTATACAAGTCCTGAAAATTACTACCATTGATATTTACAGAAAAGATTATGCCCTCGCCATATGTTCCACCACCACCTGCCATTCCATACAAAACGCCTGAGGAAAGAATTAAAGAACCTGACGGGTTAAAACCATCAGTTGTTGAACCGCTAAAATCATGCAGGTCAGTAAATGAAGTTCCATCTGTTTTTATGGAAAAAATAATGCCATTACCGGATGCTCCACCTCCACTAGCCATCCCATATAAAACATTTCCCGAAATAAGTAATGAGCCATTCGGATTTACGCCATCATTACTTGCACTGGTAAAAGTATGAAGGATAATATAACCGCTTCCATCCTGATTTATTGAAAAGATAGTGCCCAGGTTATTACCTATTCCACCACGATAAGTCATACCATATAATTTAGTTCCCGAAGAAACTAAGGATCCGGAGGGGTTTCTACCATCTGCAGGGGAAGTAAAATCATGCAGGGTTGTAAATGTTTGAGCCTGACAGTTCGATGTGAAAAATAAAAAGTTCAAAAAGAAAAGTGGAATAGCAAGTAGATTTTTCATAAGTAGAGTTTTTGCGGGCAAATAAAGGTTCAGCCCTTTAGGGTAATTTAATTTTAATAAATTTTTAATAAAATAACAGTGCAACAAACCTAATAATATTTACTTCTTATCAGTAATAACATATTAAGAATTTTATTGATGAATATATATTCGCCTGATAATTAGGAAAATAATTAAAGCAACTTTAATAATGAAAAAGGAGGAAATTTATTCCCTCCTTTTATTTTTCTGCCCCAAACTCCTTATGGGGTTTTAATAATTGCCAGTCAGGCTCCGACTTAGTTCGTCTTCACCACTTTTTTCTGTCCAACCAAATTCCCGTCCTTATCTAATATGCGTATTAAATAAATTCCGTTGGATTGGTTGAACATGTTAATTGTTAATTGTGAATTGTCATTTGTCAATTGAGTGGAGATATTTCTTCCTCTATAATCATAAATCTCAATTATCATTCCATTTTGTAACCCTGTTATATAAAGGTTTCCAGAGCTTGGGTTAGGAAATATTTCAACACCGGATGATTTTGAAATATTGAGAATGCCAGTAGTATTATCAATAACTACGCAGGTGGTTGTGGCACATCCGTTATTGTCGGTAATAGTGCAGCAATATGTACCCGAACATTGATTTTTAATGGTGTCAGTAGTTTGGTTTCCGGTTGCCCATAAGTAGGTGTATGGCATAATACCTCCGCTTGGTATTACTGCGGCCAATCCATTACACGGGCCATTTTGGCTCACTGAATCATGGACAACAGTTAATGCGGAAGGTTGCGTAATACTTACTGATGAAGTTGCAGTGCACCCATTTTTATCTGTTACATTTAAAGTGTAGGTGCCAATAGTAAGGCCGCTAATGGTGGATGAGGTGCTGCCACCTGTCCACAGGTATGTATAAGGAGATGTTCCGCCACCTACTGACGATGTCAATATGCCGTTATTTCCACCATTGCAACTTACATTTGAAACAATATTTCCGGCCGCTGTAAGTGTGTTCGGTTGTGTAATTGTTACACTGTTTGTTTGCGTGCATCCATTGTTATCGGTAATGGTAACACTATATGTTCCTATACTAAGATTAGATAGGCTTTGAGTGGTTCCGCCTCCGGGAGACCATGAATAGGTATATGGGGAAATTCCGCCAAAAGGATTAGCTGTTGCACTGCCAACACCACCATTGCAGAGAATATTGGTGGGTGTTGCATTTACACCAAGGGTTGTCCATAAAATAGGGTTAGATGCAAATCCGTTTACCGTTACCACTAATGAGTATGTTCCTGCAGGAATAACAGGCATTGTAAAGATGGCTGTATCTTCAAGGCTATCGGTCTGTACAGATCCGAGTCTTGTCCAATAGGTTGTTCGCGCATAGTACACATTGGTTCCGTTGGTCAGGCGGATAATTGGAAAGTTTGTTGACATTTCCCAGTCATCGCCATAAGCAGCGCCTTCTGAAATTCCGGTAAATAACTTGCCTGTGATTTTATAGTTAGGGCAGCCGTCGGGGAGAATGCTGTTAATAGTTGGTTTGCCTTCAGGAATTGCTGCACTTCCGGGAGTATAAATATAATATTGGTTGGATAGGCTGTTTGCCTGGCTTATGGAAAGTAGCACAGTGCCATCGGGAAGGTCAAGCATTTGTGTCTGGTAAGAAGCAACATTAATTGAATCACCGCCCATTCCCGGTATAGGTTGAGTTACCTGGGTAAAAGAATTGGTCTTGTAGTCATATTCTACAAAGAAAGTAGGAGGAGGAAATGAACTATAATAAGGTGCAACTGCACAAAGAATTTTTCCATTCACCATCATTGCGGCCGAAGCATCTGATTGCCCCATTTGCACTCCGCCAATGTTCGGAAAACTTGCAGCTGCGGCCCATGTTCCGGGGGTAGTATTCCCGGTAGGTGTGTAAATTGCATTCTGAGGAGTAGCTCCAAAGAAAATGGCTTTTCCGTTAGGAAGCATAAACCCTGCGCCGGATTCGGATAAACCATCCCAGATATTAACAGGTAATGTTCCGTCATTTATCCAGGTATTTGTTTTAGGCTCATAGCGATTAGATGAAGTTGTGTTTATGCCGACAAATAAAACAGTACTGTCTGGCAGCTTTACCCATTCTGCTTCATCGTGGTTATAAATACTATTCGGAGCAACAGTATATAGGTTGGTTACCGGATTATAAATGAGATTATCATACGACCAGTTAGATCCTTCCTGAACACCCTGCAGCACTGTGCCGTTATAAAGTATTTCAGAGTTACCATCATAAATATTCCATCCTCCGGGAATTGGGCCGCATGCTGTCCAGGTATCTGTTACCGGATTATATACTTCACCTCCATAAGCTCCTGCACCATATTCGCCACCTGCAACGTAAACATTTCCATTTTGCAATATCTGAGATGCGAAAAATAAACGGTCATTCGTCATGGATGCAATAGTGCTCCAGGTTCCATTAACATAACTACCGTGGATATCCGGGGTAAGTTTGTCCCAGCCCGTTCCATCGCCACCTCCGGTTGTATTATGGCATATTACAGTTCCATCGGTAAGCAGAAGCGTTACGCCCATATTTTGGTTAGGGCAGTTAGTGGCAACCTGAGTCCATTTACCGGTTTGGGCTTGAATATTAAAAAACGATAATTGGAGAGAAATGAACGATAATACCAGGATAGATTTTTTCATGCTGAAAATTTAATTTTTCCAAAGTTAAGACTAATTATCCTTTTTCAGCGAGCATTTTTATATGCATATATCAAATAATGACCCGCTAAATCGCTTATTATTTGTTTATCTGATAGTATAAATTAAAAAGGAGGGATTGAACTCCCTCCTTTCCATTTTAAAGTCCAACGCTGGACTTAATAAGCTTTTTCCTTAATTCGTTTTAACCATTTTCTTTTGAGCAATTGTAGTTCCATCCGGGTTTTGAATGCGGATTAAGTAAACACCATTTGAATATGTTGCGATATTAAAATGCATGGTTCCCTTATCAGCGACAGTACTGGTTAATTTTTGACCAACATAATCATAGATCTCAATTATCTGTCCGCGAAGAATTCCGGAAACCGTGAAGCTGCCGGTGTTTGGGTCAGGATATACTTTAATGGATGAAGCATTGTTCAATTCCTGAATTCCGGTTAGGATGTCAACACAAGTACTGTCTTTGCAACCATTATTATCGGTAATAGTGCAGCAGTAATTTCCGGCGCATTGGTTTTTGATAGTATCGGTTGTTGCACCACCGGGGCTCCATTTATAAGTGTAAGCAGGCGTTCCTCCGCTTACTGTAACCCAAGCAGAACCATTACAATTTCCTGCAGGTGCAGGTGTATATCCGGAAGTGAATGATATTGCAGCAGGTTGTGTAATACTTGCAGTAGCCGTTCCGGTACATCCGTTTTTATCTGTTATGGTTACCGTATATGTTCCGATACTTAGGCCTGATTCTGTAGCATTGGTACTACCACCGCTCCATGAATAAGTGTAAGGTGAGGTTCCGCCTGTTGGTGCAGAAGAAACACTTCCATTATTGCCTCCGTTACAACTAACATTCGAAACAACAGTAGAATTTGCAGCCAAAATATTTGGTTGGTTAACAATTACGGATGATGTAGCACTGCATCCATTATTATCTGTTATAGTAACAGTGTAGGTTCCGGCAGAAAGCCCTGTTTCATTTGAGTTGGTGCTTCCACCTGTCCATGAATAGGAATAAGGCATTGTACCTCCGGATGCAGATGAAGCAACACTACCATCTGCGCCACCATTACAAGTTACCTGGGAAGTCAGACCTGCAAGTGCAGAAAGGCTTGCCGGTTGGGTAACGCAGGATGTAGCAGTTGCTGAACATCCATTATTATCGGTAACTGTAACGGTATAACAACCTGCACTAGCTCCGGTTAAATTTGAATTAGTATTACCTGAGGGATTCCACACATAAGTATAAGGTGCAGTTCCTCCGGCAGGAGTTGCTGAAACACTTCCATTGTTTCCACCGCCGCAATTTACATTCGCAGTTGTATTGGCTAAAACTGTTAATTGTGTTGGTTCAGTAATTGTTGTTGATGCAGTTGCAGAACATCCATTATTATCAGTCAGTGTTATTGTATAGCTTCCTGCCGAAAGTCCGGTTTCAGTAATATTGGTACTTCCTCCCGTCCATGAATAAGTATACGGTGAAGTTCCACCTGAAGGTGTGGAAGAAACACTTCCGGTATTGCCGCCATTACAATTTACATTAGCTGTTGTATTTGCTGAAACGGTTAATTGTGCAGGTTCTGTAATTGTTGCAGAAGCTGTTGCTGAGCAACCATTTTTATCATTTATCGTTATCGTGTAAGTTCCTGCCGATAGCCCTGTTTCAGTTGATAAAGTGCTACCTCCCGTCCATGAATAAGTGTAAGGAGAACTTCCACCGGAAGGTGTCGACGAAACACTGCCATTACTACTTCCATTGCAGGATACATTAGCAGTTGTATTTGCTAAAACTGTCAATTGGGTTGGCTGGGAAATTGCTGTAGAGGCCGTTGCAGCGCAGCCGTTTTTGTCAGTTACTGTTATAGTGTAAGTTCCAGCAGAAAGCCCTGTTTCAGTGGATATGGTGCTTCCACCTGTCCATGAATAAGTGTAAGGAGAAGTTCCACCTGAAGGTGTTGACGATACGCTTCCTGTAGAGCCTCCATTACAATTTATGTTTGCAGTTGTATTTGCTGTTACGCTAAGTAAGGTTGGTTGTGTAATAGCTGTAGATGCTGTTGCCGAACATCCGTTTTTATCGGTGACTGTTATGGTATATGTACCAATTGAGAGCCCCGTTTCAGTGGAGTTAGTGCTACCTCCTGTCCATAAATAGGTATATGGAGAAGTTCCACCTGAAGGGGTAGAAGCTACATTACCCGTTGAGCCGCCATTACACAATACATTTGTTGTTGTGTTTGCAATAACAGTTAAAACCACCGGTTGAGTGATAGTTGCCGAAGAAGTAGCGGTGCAACCATTATGATCAGTTAAAGTAATAGTATAAGTCCCGATAGAAAGCCCGGTCTTTGTAGTGTTTGTACCACCGCCAGACCATGCATAGGTGTATGGTGTTGTGCCACCTCCCGGTGTTGCTGAAACACTTCCGGTATTGCCCCCGTTGCAACTTTCATTAGCGGTTACATTAGCGGTTACCGTTAATAAAACTGGTTGTGTAACTGTTGCCGATGCTGTTGCAGTGCAGCCATTGTTATCTGTAAGTGTAATAGTAAATGTTCCTGCGGTGAGCCCGGTTTTGGTAGAATTAGTTCCACCACCCGACCATAAATAAGTATATGGAGTAATTCCTCCTGTAGGAGTAGAAGAAACACTGCCTATGCTTCCGCCATTGCAGGCTTCATTTGCAGTAGTATTAGCCAGAACAGTTAATGAAGTTGGTTGTGTAATAGAAACAGATCCAGTTCCGGTACATCCATTTTTATCTGTTACAGTAACCGTGTACGAGCCAAAGGTAAGTCCTGTTTTTGTTGAGTTTGTTCCGCCACCGGTCCATGAATAAGTATAAGGAGTAGTTCCTCCTGTTGCAGCAGTTGCAGCGCTTCCTGTATTTCCGCCATTGCATTTTACATTAGCGGTTACAGAAGGATTCACTGCAATAACTGCGGGTTGTGTCATTGTGAAAGTTACAACAGAAGGACAATTGTTTTTATCATTCACAGTAACTGTATAGGTTCCTGCTGATAGCCCTGATGCAGTTGCGGTAGTATTTGAATTCGGACTCCATGTAAATGTATACGGAGCTGTTCCATTTTTATACCCTATGGTTGCGCTTCCTGTTCCACCACTGCATAAAGGGTAGGTAATACTTGCAACACTATCTCTGATTGTTGAGGAAGATGTTATGCCTACTGATGCCGTTGCAGTACATCCATGATTATCGGTAGCAGTAATTGTATATGTTCCTGCCGCCAATCCGGTTGCTGTTAGCGCAGTTCCTCCACTTGGAGACCATGAATAAGTATAAGGAGATGTTCCGCCGGTGGCAGCATTTGCAGTGGCACTGCCTGTTGAACTGCACGAGGCATTCGTATGCGACGCAATAGTAACTGCAAGCGCGTTTGGCTGCGTGACTGTTACGGTTGTGGTTGTTGTGCACCCAAGTTTATCCGTTATGGTTAATGTGTATGTTCCCGCACTCAGCACAGGCCCCGTGGGATTGGACGTTGAGACCGTTGATGAACTATTAGCCCATTTGTAAGTATATGGTGTATTTCCTCCCTGGGCAGTTGCTGTTGCATTGCCGTTTGTTCCGCCGTTACAACTAACCTCCGCAGTTACTAATGCAGAAACTCCATAAGTAGTAAATAGTGTAGGCTTTGATGGAAATCCGTTTGCAACAACAACTAATGAGTACGTTCCGGCAGGAAGTGCTGCAGGAAGTACAAATGTTGCAGTATCCTCAAGGCTGTCTGTTCTTACCGCACCAACCCTGTTCCAGTTCGTTGTTTTGGCATAATAAACATTTGTTCCATTCGTCAGCCTTACTAAAGGATAGTTGGTTGACATCTGCCAATCATCGCCGAAACCTGTACCTTCAGATATTCCATTAAATAATTTTCCTCTGATATGGTAGCTTCCGCATGTTGTTTGGTAAATACTATTAATGGTAGGAATACCGGCGGCAATAGGTGCACCAACCGGAGTATAAATCCAGTATTCATTTGAAATGCTGAATTGGTCAACACTCATTAGAATACTCCCGTCGGGAAGAAGCAAGAAGTTCACATAATCACAATCAATACCAGCCAAGGAATCAGCACCCAATCCCGGAATTGTAGAAGTTACTTGTGCAAAAGTGTTGGTAGTGTAATCATATTCAACAAACCAGGTTGGTGAACGGAACTGGTCTTTGTTGCTTGTATTTACCGGAGAAACAGCACACAAAATTTTACCATTTGGTTCCATTGCCGCAGGAGCATCAATTTGTCCGGTAAGGGTTCCTCCAATGGTAGGGAAATCGGCAGCGTTGGCCCAAGTTCCGGGAGCAGTTGTTCCAGAAGGTGTGTATATTACATTGTGTCCGTTTGCTCCAAAGAAAATACCTTTTCCGTTTGGAAGTAAAAGGGCAGCTCCGGCTTCAAAGCCATAATTATCATAAATGTTTGTAGGTACAGTTGCGTCGGCAATCCAGGTATTGGTTTTAGGATTATATCTGCATGTGTTGGTAGAATGGATTCCAATATATAATATGGTTGAGTCGCGCAGTTTCAACCATGAAGCTTCATCATGGTTTTGTGGTGCAATTGGGGCCGTAGTCCAGTTATTTGTGCTTTCAGTATAAAATTGGCAATCGAAAGAAGGATTACTTCCACTTTGTAAACCTACAAGTACAACACCATTAGGAAGAATCATGGAATTACCATCGTACACATTCATATTACTTACAACTGCATTCGTGTTTGTCCAGGTGTTTGCAACCGGATCATAAACTTCTCCATGGGTTGCACCTGCTCCATATTCCCCACCTGCTACAAAAACCTTTCCGTCGGGAAGTACCTGGCTTGGAAAAAATAAACGGTCACGGTTCATAGATGCAATTTGGCTCCATGTACCGTTAATGTAACTGCCATTAATATTGGGGGTGAGTTTATCCCAGCCTGTTCCGGTATTGGTACCTAAATCATCCTTGCAGATTACAGTTCCATCCGTCATCAATAGCATTACGCCCATATTATAATTAGGTGCATTGCTTGCTACTTTGGTCCAAGTTCCGAACTGGGCGAAGGATTTTTGGCTGAAAACAAGCATCAGGCAGATAGCCAGCAATTGGCAACATAACGCTGATGTACTTTTACTTTTTTTAAAATTTTTTCCGGAGGATATTTGTTGTTTCATGTTCGTGATAAATGTGTGTTTTGCAAATCTATTAATTTCTGAAGGCAGGTGGTGTGTTTATAACTATTTTGTGAATTCTTCTTGAAAAGTGTAACTTTTAATTTAACATTAGAGTATACATGCAGTTGCAAACCTACAATCCCATTTTAACATTTTTACTGATTTTTGGCAGTTTTCCTCCGGGATTATTCATTATCTTGACATCTCCTTGTTTAACAAGTATTAATAAATGATTAAAAGGCTTTCCTTATTCATGCTTTTATTCTTGCCATTTGTCGGGTTTTGCCAGGATGCTCAAACCAGGTCTAATTCATACTATGGGCAAGAGAATAAAAAAGACAGTAAATGGTTAATGATTTCGGGAGGGGTATCTTATCAAAAGCAAGTTTTTGGTGAACTGGGTATGATGTATGCTACAGATGTAGGAAGCCGTTATCTAGATGGTCCGAGATATATTGCAATAATAATTGGGCCAAAGATTTCCTCTGAATTCAATTTTAAATTTAATCATTTTATTATTGGCCCTAAAATTTCGTATGAAGCTGATATTTGGTTAGGTTATTTGTTGATGGGCACAAGACTTAATGTTATTGACTACACTGATTTTAAACAAAACGATTTTCGGTTTACACCTGAGATTGGTTTATCCTTTCTTAGTTTTGTTGATTTATTTTATGGATATAATATCCCTTTATCTTCTACAAGAGCCGATTTCGCTGGAACCAATCGAATTACACTCACTATAAGTTTTGGTCCACGAGCATTTCATGATGAAGATTAGATTCTTATTCCACCTTATAATCCCCATTTTTCACAACACTTATTTTCGGAAGCAACTTGTTTGTTTCAAAATAATCGTATCCTGTTTGCAGGTTATTCCAGAAATGAAGTTTGGTTGTATCGCTGGTAAGTGATTTCAATTTTGCCATTCCTTGTGCAGTAAGTTCTGTTGGGAAAATATGAATGGGAATAGTTTGTTGTCCATGATTACGGGCTTCCACAGCCATTACATAGACTTCCTTTATTTTATCATCGGTCAAAGGCATACAGCCAATGGTAACGCAATTACCATGAATCATTATGTCTCCTCCGGGATTGGCTTTAGCGCCCCCGCATTTAATTAAATCAGATTCGTTAGGATAGCTAACGCCAAGCGAAAGATAAAATGCACTGGCCGGATTAAAGCCACTTACGTGGTAAAACCCTTCAGGAACTTGCCCATCGCCTTGTTTGCGCTTCGGTCCCAACTCTCCCGAAGATTCGCATATAGTATAGTTTTCCACCAATCTATATTGCGCAATATTTTTTGATTTTGCCCAAACTTCTAACTTAGCATCTTGCTTAAAAACCCGGATAAAAATTTCAAAGTTGGTTGTATCCACCCCCGACTTACTAAGTTTTTCTTTTACTACTGCCCACTTTTCATTGTATGCTGTTCTTACGGTTGCAAATTTCAGTTGTTCTTTCTTAAAGCTATCTCCTTTAAAACTGAATAAAAGAATGGGAGCTAAAAGGATAAAAACCGGTTTTATTTTCATGCTGAAATTCTTATCCGTAAAGATAATACTTACTTCAAAACCATGAACTTCCTTAAGATTAATTAACAGTTTTAGATGTCGATACACACTGCTAATCATGCTATTTATGTAAATCCCTGAATTTAACGTAAATTTGCGCCCTTAATAAGCCCACCCCATCCAAATTGAAGACAAAAACACTCAAAAAAAATAAAGTCAACGTTGTAACACTGGGCTGTTCCAAAAATCTGGTTGATTCGGAGGTGCTGATGACGCAACTAAAAGCCAACAAATATGATGTTGTGCATGAATCTGAAAAAGAGGATTCCTCCATTGTAATTATTAATACCTGTGGGTTTATTGATAACGCCCGCCAAGAAAGTATTGATACCATCCTGAAATATGTTGATGATAAACAACACGGCAGGGTCGATAAAGTATATGTTACGGGTTGCCTGAGTGAACGCTACAGGCCTGAACTGGAAAAGGAAATACCCGAAGTGGATGGGTATTTCGGAACACGCGATTTGCCGCGGTTATTAAAAACTCTCAAAGCAGATTACAAACATGAATTGGTTGGAGAGCGCTTGCTTACAACCCCGAACCATTATGCATACCTCAAAATTTCCGAAGGATGTGATAGAAAATGTTCCTTCTGTGCAATACCATTAATGCGCGGTAATCATATTTCAGTTCCTGCTGAGCAATTGGTTTTGCAAGCAAAAAATCTTGTGAAAAATGGAGTGAAGGAAATTATGCTCATTGCACAAGATCTTACTTTTTACGGACTTGATATTTATGGAAAGCGGAATCTTTCAGAGTTACTTTATAAGTTAAGCGATGTAGAAGGATTGGAATGGATTCGCCTGCATTATGCTTTCCCCAGTGGCTTTCCGATGGATGCCATTGATGCCATTAAAAACTGTTCCAACATTTGTAATTATTTGGATATGCCTTTGCAACATGCATCAGATAATATGCTGAAGGCAATGCGCCGTGGAATTACAAAAGAAAAATCGACTAAGCTGATTGAAACTATCCGTGAAAAGGTGCCCGGAATTGCAATAAGGACAACCTTTCTGGTTGGATATCCTGGAGAGACTGAAAAAGATTTTGAAGATTTAATGGACTGGACTAGCGCCATGAAGTTTGATCGTATGGGTGCTTTCACATATTCGCATGAGGAAAATACACATGCTTACAAAACAACAGATGATGTTCCTGAAGATGTGAAAAAAGAACGTGCCGGTAAGTTGATGGAAGTGCAACGGAAAATATCACATAAGCTAAACACAAAAAAAGTCGGTAATAAATTAAAAGTACTTATTGACAGAAAAGAAGGTGATTACTTTATTGGACGCACCGAACACGACTCACCTGAAGTGGACAATGAAGTATTAGTAAAAGCCGAGAAGGACACCTATCTTCGTGTTGGAGATTTTGCAACGATAGAAATTACTTCCGGAGAAGACTATGATTTATTTGGCAAGCCAGCATGAGTTTTAAAAAGACAAATATCTCTTATAAAGATTCAGGATTATTTTCAAAAGTCCTCATGGACTATGTTGGCGGTGATGCTAAACTTAAACCGTTTTATGAATATACTCCAACTATTTCTTCATTTGGTGAGGCAATAAAAACTGTGGGTAAATATGATTACTCCCGCAAAATTCTGGTTGATTCTCTCAAGGAATATTACAACAGAAATGCTCCGGGATTGGCTTCTGATGCCACATTGAAGAACATTCAAAAACTGGAAGATGCAACCTGTTTTACGGTTACTACAGGTCATCAATTGTGTTTGTTTACAGGTCCGCTTTATTTTGTGTTTAAAATAATTACTGCTATCAATCTGGCAGAAAAACTAAACAAAGAGTATCCGGATAATTACTTCGTGCCTGTTTATTGGATGGCTAGTGAAGACCATGATTTTGCTGAAATAAACCATGCAAATTTATTTGGTAAAAAAGTGGAATGGAATATTGATGGTATAGGCGGCCCTGTGGGTAAATTGCCTCTCACTTCATTTCCCCCAACGATTGAAGCATTATTTGCAATAATGGGAGATGGCGAAACAAATAAGGAATTAAAAGAGATTATCTCCGATTCATATAGCGGTGAAAAGACCTTGGCTGAAGCTACATTTTCTTTTGTAAATGCACTTTTTGGCCGATTTGGATTAGTGATTGTTGAGCCTGATAATGCAAACTTCAAAAAGCTATTTGCTCCAATAATAACAGATGAATTAGTTAATGGGAATTCATTTAAACTTGTGAATGAAACCAATAAAAAGTTGGTTGGAGCAGGAGTAGAGCCACAGGTCCATGCCCGGGAAATTAATTTGTTTTATGTTGATGAAAATGGCCGCAACCGTATTGAAGAATCACCAATCGCGGTACGGGCGGACCCGCGTGTCCGCCCCTATAAAATAACAAATACCAATACGGCATTTACCCAAGACGAAATAATTGATTTGGTAAAATCCTCCCCCGAAAAACTTAGCCCAAATGTGATTTTACGACCTTTATATCAACAAAGCATTTTACCAAATGTTGCCTATATAGGTGGCCCGGCTGAAATTGCATACTGGCTTCAACTGAAGAATGTTTTCGAGAATTATAAAATCCCTTTTCCTGTTTTAATGCCAAGGAATTCGGCACTAATCATTAATAAATCGGTTGCCCAAAAAATGAGCAAGCTGAATATTGAAGTAGTAGATTTGTTTAAAGAAACCGAGGCCCTGATAAAAGAAGTAATTACGGGAAGCATAGACGGATTGCCGGATTTTGCAAGTGAAAATGAAAAGCTGAAAGACATTTATTCTTCAATTGGAAGTAAAGTAAAGGAAATTGACCCGACTCTTGTTGCTTTTACCGAAGCGGAATTGCAAAAGCAGGTAAACGCTTTGAAAACTCTCGAGACAAAGCTATTGAGGGTGAAAAAGCAAAAAGAAGAGACATCAGTTGCTCAGATCCGGAAGTTGAAAGAGACCCTTTTCCCAAATGGTTCGTTGCAGGAAAGAACCGAAAACTTCATTCCTTTTTATTTACAACATGGAGGTGAGTTTTTTGATAGCCTTAAGGCAAATTTCGACCCGTTTGATTTCTCAGTTTCAGTTCTAATTGAAGAATAGTGACTTATTTCCAGTCTGCGGTTAATAAATCTGATATTTTTCTAAGCCTCTGAACCCTTTTTTATTTCATCTTTGCAAATCCATTTAACCCTATGGAAGAAAGTATACTCATTCTTGACTTTGGTTCTCAATACACTCAGCTCATTGCCCGAAGGGTTAGGGAGTTGAATGTGTATTGCGAAATTCATCCATATACACAAGCTCAAAAGGCGGTGGAAGCTATGAAGGGTCTCAAAGGGATAATCCTCTCCGGCAGTCCTTTTTCGGTTCATGATAAGGATGCACCTAATGTAGATTTGGATAAATTGATAGTTGGGAGCGGACCCATGTGTCCGCCAGTACCGATGTTAGGTGTTTGCTATGGTGCCCAATTAATGTCCCAAAATTGGGGCGGTAATGTGGCACGCTCTAATACGCGTGAATATGGGCGGGCGCATCTGAACATTTTAAAGTACGATAATGATCTTTTAGATGGACTAAGCCCTAAAAGCCAGGTTTGGATGTCTCATGCTGATACCATTTCTGCTATTCCTAAAGGCTCTACACTTATTGCCAGTACTGATAGTGTTGAATTTGCAGCGTTCAAAATGGACGGGCAAAATATTTATGGAATACAGTTTCATCCTGAAGTATACCATACAACCGAGGGAAGTAAATTGTTGAAGAATTTTGTCGTTACTATTTGCGGTTGCACCCAAAACTGGACCCCCGATTCATTTATTGAGTCAACTGTAAATCAACTGAAGGAAAAAATCGGTAACGATAAAGTAGTTCTTGGTCTTTCCGGAGGGGTTGATTCATCTGTAGCTGCAGTGTTATTGCATAAAGCAATAGGCGGTAACCTCTATTGTATATTTGTTGATAATGGACTTTTACGCAAAGATGAATTTGAAAGCGTACTACACTCATACCGTGATATGGGCTTGAATGTAAAAGGAGTTGATGCAAAGGAATTGTTTTACACAGCGCTTGCAGGAATTGAAGACCCGGAGAAAAAACGCAAAGCTATAGGACGTGTATTCATTGAAGTTTTTGATGCTGAAGCGCACAAAGTTCAAGATGTAAAATGGCTTGCACAAGGCACTATTTATCCTGATGTAATTGAGTCAGTGAGTGTGAATGGCCCGTCTATGACAATAAAATCACATCACAATGTGGGCGGACTTCCCGAAAAAATGAAGCTGAAAATTGTGGAACCACTTAACACACTCTTTAAGGATGAAGTGCGCAAAGTGGGTAAAGCATTAGGTGTTGATGAAAATATTATTGGTCGTCATCCATTCCCTGGCCCCGGCCTTGCTATACGAATTCTGGGAGATATTACTCCTGAGAAAGTCCGTTTGTTGCAGGATGCAGATGCCATATTTATAGAAAATCTTAAATCGCATAATCTTTACAATGAAGTATGGCAAGCTGGTACTATCCTTTTACCAATTAAGTCAGTTGGTGTAATGGGAGATGAGCGTACGTATGAAAATGTGGTTGCACTCCGTGCGGTTACTTCTACCGATGGCATGACTGCCGACTGGTGCCATTTGCCTTATGATGTACTTGGAAAAATATCAAATGATATAATAAACAAGGTAAAGGGAATAAACCGTGTCGTATATGATATTAGTTCAAAACCACCGGCAACAATAGAATGGGAATAAGTTCAAAGTTCATAAAGTTCATAAAGTCCGAGCAGCTTTTTGGTTTTGTTGCTTTACTGTTTTGTCTTTTAATGCCTGTTTTTACAAGTGCGCAGGAGAATGATCGTATCACCACTGTGAATGGAAAAAAATATTATATGCATAATGTGGGAAAAGGGGAAACGATTTATGGGATTGCTCAAAAATATAATCTCCAGCCTAAAGATATTGTACTCGAAAACCCCTCTGCAATTGATGGGGTTAAAGCAGGTGACGTTCTCTTGCTTCCAATAGTCTCAGCTTCCAAAACTAAAGACACTACAGCTGCAACACCAGTTGTAAATAGCACTCCTGAAAAACCCGGGCAATGGTTTTATCACGAGGTTGAACCGAAGGAAACACTCTATTCTCTATCTAAAAAGTTCAATACAACTATTAGTGCCATTGATAGCCTTAATCCTGAGATTACATTAAAGGGTTTGCAAAAGGGGCAGAAAATCCGCATTCCAACTGCACAAACTCAAGTTGTAAATAAACCTACCCCAAAGGATTCCGTAAAGAAAAATACGCCTCCAAAACCTATAATGGATAAAATTAATGTGGGTACGGATTCGGCAAAAAACCAACCCAAGAATAATAATACAGAGGTAAAGAAAACCCCGGACGAATCAAAAGCGTATAAAAACCTTGTAATAGAGCAAACCCACGCAGACACAGCCAAGCCGGTAGCGCCCATTAAGGATACCGGAAAAAAATTGAACCGTTATAATATTGCACTTATTTTACCTTTTTCGCCCGGTGGCTCAGATACACTTAGAATAAGCAAACTTCTTGCTGAAACGGAACAGATACCTCAAATGACACAAATTTCAGTGGATTATTATCATGGTATTGTACTTGCTTTAGATTCACTTGCGAAAAAAGGATTGAAAGCAAACCTTCACCTTTACAATGTTCTTCCGGGGTCAGATAGTATATCGCGTTCTGTTGATTCTATTTTAAGAAATCCTGAACTGGCCACAATGAATCTTATAATCGGCCCTCCGTCTCCTGCCCATTTCAAAAGGGTGGCAAGGTTTGCGGATTTGCACCACATACCTATCGTTTCACCTCTTTCAGGTGAAAACAGTCTATTAAAAAATAATCCTTATGCAAGTAAAATTACGCCTTCAGCCATTACAGAAACTGAAGCTACGGCTGATTACATTGCTTCACATTATAATCATGCCAACCTTATTATTATACATAACAAAACTGCCAATGATGAATATTACGAAGTGTTTAAAAAGCGATTCAAAAAGACAGATTCTGTTTTAGGTCATACTGATACCTTGTGCCGCACGGAAAGCACAGGTAATGTATTCGCTATTGGGTACAAAATATCAAGGAAGGGCTTGAACATTATTATAGTGCCATACATGGGAGAATCATTTGTTGCAAAGTTTGTGAACGATATTGCTAACTCAAGTTATGCCAAAGACGATTCAATAATTTTGTTTGGAATGCATAAATGGGCCAATAATGATGCACTTGAACCTAATAATCTGGATACACTCAATTTCCATTTCCCGTCCAATGAATTTGTTAATTATAGTGATTCTAATACGAAGAAATTCATAACAAGATACAGATACTATTACCTATCGGAACCAACTTATTATTCTTATCAGGGTTTTGATGCAGGGATATTCTACGGGGGGCTGCTCCAAGCCTTCGGAACGGATATGCAAAACCATTTGGGCGATAAAAAATTCAGAGGATTACAAACTTCATTCGATATGTACCGGAGCAACCCTGCCAATGGTTACGAGAATAAAACAGTGTATATACTTGAATACAGAAACTATACAGTGAAACTGGATTCGAGGTAATATCTCGATTTTTATGACTAACTTTAAACTTTGAAGTCATGAAAAAAAATACAGTGCTAATTACATTTTATCTTTTTTGCTGTACATGTTTGTATGGACAATGGGATTCATTAGGTAATGGAATTAAGGGAGGAAAAAAATACCAGCCAATATTTGTAGTTACTCAGGCTGTTTATAACGGAAATCTTTATTTTGGTGGTATTGGGTACGACACTGTGGGTAATATTCCTGATAGTAATATGGCAACATGGAAAGGAACAAATTGGAATGCATCCGGCAATCTTAAAATACAAGGATTTATTCTGTCGTATATTGTCTATAATGGTAATCTGATTGTTGGAGGGTTGATTGATAGTATTGGTGGAATAGCTGCAAAGGGTGTTGCTGCCTGGAACGGGACTTCTTGGCTTCGAATGGATTCAGGTTTGGGACCAAATGGTTTTGAAGTGGAAGCTATGGCAGTTTATAATGGGAACCTATATATAGGTGGAGTAGGAGAATTAACTTTGTACGGGGGGTACAATATTGAAATGTGGAATGGAGCAAAATGGAATGCTGTAGGTTTAGGTGTGTATAATAAACCCTATGATAGTAAAAGAAAGACTGGTGGAGCAATTTTTGCAATGGACGTTTATGATGGTAAATTATATGTCGGCGGAAAATTTGATTCAGCCGGCAACGTAGCGACAAACAATATGGCTGCATGGGATGGCTCAAATTGGTCAGCGGTTGGAGTAGGAGTAATGGATTCAACAATGGATGCTTTTACGGTTTATAATAATGAATTATATGCAGGTGGTTATTTGGGTCCATGGAGTCATTCTTTAGGTGTTATATATAAGTTTAATGGTACTTCATGGTCCCCGGTTGGTACTGGTTTAACTGGAAGTGGTTTCAATGGTTCAGAAGTTAATGCATTAACTGTATACAATTCTGTAGTATGTGTAGCTGGAGGATTTGATACTATTGGTGGAGTAGCAGCAAATCATATTGCTTACTGGAATGGGACTAATTGGGGAACATTTGGTAATGGAATTTATGGTAATGTATATACTTTAGGAGTTTATAATTCGGAATTATTTGCTGGCGGAACATTTAAATATGCTGGTAATGTATTTGCCAATAATGTTGCCGTGTGGTCAGGGCCTGTCGGTATCCCTGTAATTTCAACTAGTAACAGCACTTCAATTCTTCCTAATCCAAACAATGGCAAATTCACAATTAGTATAAATAATTTCTCCGAGAAAACTAATATTGAAATTTATAATGTACTTGGAGAAATGGTTTATTCGGCAAAATTAAATTCTACAAATACTCAAATAGAAATGGGTAATAATTCTGCAGGGGTTTACCTGTATAGAGTCCTTAATGAAAAAAGCGATTTGATTTCAGAAGGGAAGTTTATTATTCAGAAATAGCTAGGAATAAGAACTGCTTTTAAAGCTCCATCGCAAATACTTTCTGCTCTTTTATTTGCTTGAATCCAATGCTGGTATAGAATTTGTGGGCCTCTAGCCTTTTAATATTACAACGTACCCGTAGGGTGGAGTTATTCGCTGCATAACTCCAATCTGAAATTTTTCTTACCAATGTTTTCCCGACTCCATTTCCGTGATAGTCAATATCTACAACAAGTCCTGCAATTTCAATAAATGGAGGGGATTCAATTCGCATAGTTTTAAATGCATGTATCCAACCAATTACTTTCTCATCTGCAATGGCAACAAACGCGCAATTATCTTTGCTTTTCAATATTTGTTGAATATTAAACCGTGTTTGTTCCATTGAAATTTCATATCCCAATTGGTAAGAAAGAGTAGTAATGGTTTCAGCATCATCTAAACTAATTTCACGGATACTTATTTCCATTATGCAGACTTTAGGTTTCCTTTTTCAAGAAAAAAATAGTTCTATTTATTATTCAAAATCTTGAATAATTCGCTTAGTTTCGGGGTGAGGATAATATCGGTTCTCCTGTTCTTTTGCCTTGCCTCCGGGCTCTTTCCGGGGTCAACAGGATCGTATTCGCTTACACCTGAAGCCATCAGCCTTGTAGGGTCAATCTTGCCATTTTCCAAAAGAATTTTCACAATGGAAGTTGCTCGCATTACACTCAAATCCCAATTGTCTTTTATATCTCCTTTCCCATTCATGGTTACATCATCGGTGTGGCCTTCTACCATTACATTAATATCCTGGTTCGATTCAAGGGCCTGTGCCAATTTCTTTAAAGCATCAATACCTTCAGGTTGAACTTTGGTACTTCCGCTTGGAAACAGCAGCGACTCTTCCAGTGATACATATACTTTTCCGTTCTTTTCATAAACTGAGATTCCTTTGTCAGCAAAACCAAGCAGGGCATTGGTAATTCTTTTCTTCAGGGAATCTACCGCGGCATCTTTGCGACTTAAAATACCTTCCAGCTCACTTACCCTTGCTTCACGTTCCTGTAATTTAGTGTTTAGCGAATCTAAATGTAGTTTTTCTTTGTTTAGTTTTTCCTGCAAGGTATTTAACTGGTCTTCCTTCTCCAGTAACTGCGATTGGGTAAGTTGTAACTGGCCTGATATTTTTTTATGGTCCTTATCATTCCCGCTGAGCAAGTCGTTATATTTTGCAAGCAACTCCTCATTCACGGAGTTCAGTTTACCATATTTGTCGGCCATTTCACGGTAACGTGAACCTGACACGGCAGTGTCCTGCTGCAAGCCGGTAACGTCTTTTTGCAATAAATCTACTTTAGCCTGCAGTTCTGTTTTCTTTGTTTCGCAGGCATCGTCAGCTGCTTTGGAAGCCGCAAGCTGGGCTTCGGCAGCTTTCCGTTTGTTTTGTTCCTCGGTAAGTTTATTTGCAGGCACGCAGGAATAAAAACTGATAATAATACTTGCAAGCCCTGCGGTGATTATGGTAATTTTCATTTTAAAAATGTTCGACAAATTGTGTTCCTTAAATGCTTATCTGATAAGCCCTGACGGAGGAATTATTTCTTTGCTCCGGTTGTATCAGCTTTTTTGGTGGTATCCTTTTTAGTAGCATCTATTGAATCCTGGATTTGATTCTTTCTGGCAGCATTCAGCAACGAATCTTTAAAAGAGAGTGCTTTAGCAACTTCGTGTTTCTGAGTAGCCGCATCTTTTGCAGGGTCGCTGTTACAAGCGCCAAAAATAAGGCATGGAAGTGCAAATAAAAGAAGTCTGGTTTTCATTTCAATGGTATTTTATATTGCAAAAGTACCAACAACAAAGGCGTTATAAATCGCGATGAAAAAAACTTATTAACATTGAAATGCGACTAAGTAGGTGCAAGAAAAGTTAGAGCAGACTTATATGAAATGAATGTATCGCACCCTTTAAGGGCGCTAATTAACCAAGTAGAACCAGTGCCTGATTTTCCTTTTCTCTCATCTGTTTTTCCTCGGCTGGCTTTTTGTCTGCGTATCCGCAAAGATGCAGCACACCGTGAATGATAGTGCGCATCAATTCCTTTTGAAAAGGCTGTTTGAAGGTAATTGCGTTTTCTTTAACCCTGTCAATACTGATGAAAATTTCACCCTCTATTTTATTCTTTTCGGAATAATCGAATGTAATAATGTCCGTATAAAAATTGTGTTTTAGAAATTGCTTATTAATCTTAAGTAGATAGTCATCTGAGCAGAATAAGTAAGAGATTGTTCCGGCAGTTTTGCCTTCCTGCTTTATGATTTTCTTAATCCAGTTAATAACCTTAGTCTCTTTTTCTAATGAAAAATCAAGGTCATCCTCCACCTGGAAAGTTATTCCTGATTTTGGCACAGAACTATTAATTATCCTTCATAGTGAAGGTAAGAGAAACAGAACGGCCATTGTCGGTAAATGTAACTGTATCGGCGAGGTGTTTCATAAGGAAAATACCCCGCCCGCTTGGCTTTTCAAGGTTTTCAGGGTCGGTAGGATCAGGAAGATTATTAAAATCAAATCCGGGTCCTTCGTCGGTTACGGAAAAGGTTATACTCTGTGGAGTGGTTTCAAAACCCACATGCACTTTTTTATTCGGGTCGGATTTATTGCCATGGTAAATGGCATTGTTCACAGCTTCGGTAACACCAACAAGAATGTTTCCATAATGGTCCTCACTCAACTTATAAGTAGAGCAAATTGTTTCAATAAGCTTCTCCATAATGTGGATTCCTTCAATCGCTGAAGGCAGTTCCAGTTGTTGATGTGAGCTACTAGCTTTCTGAGTAGAAATGTTTGTCATTATTGAAATGAATTAAAATATTGAGTTACCTTGTCCCTGTAAAACGAGTTTAAATCCGGCGGAACTGTTTTTAGCAATTCGTCTTGTTTGTTTTTTTGGCTATTATACTCTAAAAATGGATTCGGGTTACCAAAAAATTGCTTTTTAGCCACATGAGACTCAAATTCAGGGCTTTGCCCCTTAGTCTGATTTGCTTTCTCATATTCCAGCAGGTGCGCAATTATCTGTTGCTGGCGTTGCAACGTAGCCTCCGTAATGGTTCCGTTAATCAAATCTTCTTCGTTTTTGTTCATGTCTTGTGCAATATTACCTAAATCTTGCGAACCATTTTTACTATTATTCATCATATCGTCGGCCTGTTGCATTTGTTCCCTTATATATTGCTGCTCAGCGGCCATTTTTGCAAGTTGTTCGCTTTCGTTGTTGCCGCCTTGTTTTCCACCCTTCATATTACCTTTTTTATTACCCGGCGTTTGTCCCTGATTCTTGCCGCCTTTCATTGCACTCTTCATGGCGTCCAATTGTTTCGAGAGGTTTTCTTGCATTTTCCGCAGTTGAGCCATCGATGGTTTACTACCCATCCCTCCGGGCTTGTTACAACTGCCTGTTCCGGGAGAATGATTCTTCGATTCTGCCTGTTGCATAGATGCAAGCGCATTGCTGAGCATAAGCGCAAGATTATTTATGGAAGTCATTGCATACTGCTGACGTGAAGCTGCCTGAGGAGCCTGTCGTTTCTCCATTTCATCTACAGCGTCCTGCATATTATGTTTTATTTTACTCATCTCCTGATTCACAATTCCCTGAATTTGTGTCGATTTTTTACTCAGCGCATAAAGGCTGTCACCAATCGTAGTTGCATTATCCTGAAGTTGTTTTTGTTTGTGGGCTACGTCGGCATACTGCATATTGTTTGGCCCGGAAGAAGTGACTTTATTCATCAGGTCCTCCTGTGCAAAAGACAATGTGATAAGGTTATTCAGAATGGTACGCAAGGTGGCCTCGTCAACGGCTTCCGATTGGGCATCCATCGACATAGCCATGCTTCCCAGTTCCTGCGCCATTTTTTTCATCCCTTCCGATGCGTTGTGTTGTGATTTGGATGCCTTACTTGGGTTGCTTTTCGCCAAATCTTCGCTGCTTTTCTGTTGCTCTTGTTTAACTCCTTCCGATTCTTCTTTTGGGTTTTTAAATTCCGTTGGAGACTCTAGTTCTTTGTTTTGTTTTTCTAGATTTTCCAGATTTTTACTTGCATCCTGAAACTCCTTATTTAATTCGTTTTGCTTTTTTTGCAACTCTTCCGGCGAACCATTTTTATCTTTGGAATTTTTACTTAACTGTTCCTGTTTTTGGGCCAATGAGTCAAGCTGCTGTTGGTTTTCTTTCAACTGCTGCTCAAAATCAAGGCGTTTGAATAATTCCAGATTGCGTTCAAGTTCTTTTTTGAAATCATCGTTGTTTGTGGTGAGTTTTTCTAACTGTTGCTGAACTTCGTCCTTATTCATCTTATCCAGCATTTTTTGAAGCTCTTCAATTTTCTTTTTAAGGCTGTCGTTTGCCAGCTTATCAAAAAGTTTTTGCAATTCATCTTGCTTTGCTATCAGGTCAGAATCCTTCTTCTGGAAATCCCACTGCTTCTGGGTATTTTGTTTATTCTTTTTTGCAATATCCTCAGCCTTTTTTTGCAACTCCAGTTGTTGTTGGAGTAAATTATCCACCTTCTTTTTATCCGCCCAGTTCATATCCTGCTTATTGACAAGGTCAGCTTGTTCCTGCTTCATTTGGCTTTGTACCATCTGTGCCTGTTGCACAGCTTTACTTATATCATTTTGTATTTTACTGTTTTCATCTTCTGTATTTTTTACAATTTCATCTAATTTCGGAACTTTGAAAAACATAGGATTCGTCCGTGTCGATTTCGCTCCACTCACCCCGTCATTATCCCAGACTTCAAAATAATATTCCATCTGCTGGCCGGGTGCGAGTTGCAGCGTATCCATGTCCCAGTAATAATAAAACGGTTGTTGAATGATATTTCGGGAAACATTCATTTCCGTTTTATGTGTCTCCCCGCCTTTAGTAGAATCATCGGGGTTGTAGATGCGATAGATAAAGGCAAGTCTAGTAAATCCATAATCATCTTTTATACTTCCGTTAAAATACAAGCGCTTTGAAGATGCAGAATCTGCCTTCTGTTCCACTTGTATGGAAGGATATAAATCGGGTATCACTTGAATTACATATTTCACCGAGTCATGATTATTGAAATATTTGTTGGATACCGAAACTGAATAATTCTCACTCTGCATAAACTTGCGGCTGTATGTGTAGGCATCTTTGGCTGATGAATTCAATGCTTTACTCGTATCGTTAAATTTTAGCTGTAGCTTATCTGTGTTATTTGTATTAAAATTCCATTGTGCGACTGTTCCTTGTGGAATAGATAAATCACCAGTATTATGAAGTGTTTCATCTTTCTTGCCAAGATATGCGGGGTAGTGGAGCAGGATGTCAAAACCTACCAATTGCGGCTCTGGCAATGCGGTCAGTGTATCGTCTTTTGAATTAAATCCTGCAGCAGAAAAATTGAAAATTTCATTGTGTTGAATATTCCGGAAGGTGTAAGTGTAAGCTATGTTGCTTCCCTTTTCCATTTTAAAAGTACTTCCTTCATATTGGATATAAACATCCTGAGGAAGTTGGTTGCCTTTTATCTTTAATTTAAGTGTGAAATCCTTTTGCTGTATGGCTTGCAGGTTCGTGTTTTCAATTACAAATTCAAACGGGGCTTCCTTCGGGAAATTGGTACTGTAATGAAATATCTGTCTTGTTCCCTGCCTCAAAAATGAAGGAACAGTAAACCATGCGAGCAACAATAATAATATGGGTATTGCAACATACGGAATAAACTTACGGTTGCGCGAAATATCAATTGCTACGGGAAAAGGCACCGGTTTTATTTCACGGATTTTTTGTTCAATACCGGCTTCCAATAATGCTACTGTGCCAAACTCGGACATCTGCTTGTTTAGCTGCAAAACATTCAACAGTTTGTCCTGTACTTCTGTAAAATGTTTACCTATAATTTGAGCCGCATCTTCATAACTGAGAACATCCCCTATTTTATAAAGTTTAAAAAGGGGAATGGCAATAAACTTAGCCAGAATAAATACAATTCCCGCCGCAAATGTGTAGAAAAGAACGGTTCGCAGAGGAATTCCAAACTCTCCGAAATACGCAATAGTAACAAGGGCGATATAAAATGACAGGCCAAGCGCAAGTGTATACAACACTCCACGGACGAGTTGGTTTTTGTAATACTTACGTATAAACTCGTCTAACTTATTAATCAGTATGCGATATGAGGCAGTCATCCTTTAACCATCAAATATACTCCATATTCGGGCAATACTGAATAGAGAGGTGTTAAATTTTATTAACCGGGATATGGGTATTAATTAGCAATCTACATAAAATCCCTAAGAGGGTTTTAATAATTGCCAGTCGGGCTCCGACTCACAGCCCCTTAGGGGTTTGAGGTATGCAGCACCTCCAACAGACGTTGCCTAACCTGCTCTTTCAACTTAGGCACATCATCCAAGGTCATTTTATCAGTTTGAATGGGCTCTGTCCAGATGGCTTTAATAGTACCGGGTTTTAATTGCAACAATTTATGGGCAGGAGAAAACTCACCGGAATTGAGGATAGTAAGAACAGCAATCGGTAATTTAGTTTCAATAGCCAGCCGGAAGGCACCGTCTTTAAAGTCAATAAGGGTTTCTTTGGTGCGGTTTCTTGTCCCTTCCGGGAAAATAACCATCGATATTTTTTCCTTGAGCAACGAATCCTGCATTTTCATAAGGCTCTTTGCCCTATCCTCCTTGCTTTTCCTATCAACTGTTATATATAGTCGCTTTACAACATAACCTATTAACGGGATTTTTGTGACCTCTATTTTTGCCAGAAATCGGAATGTATTTACGCTCGCACGTGCAAACAAAGGAATGTCCATTTGCGAGCGGTGATTGCAAACAAACACATAAGGCTGGCCAAGTTTTATAAGTTCCATCCCTTTAATATCTACCTTAATAAAGAAGCAGGTAAAAAGGAGTTTTGCCCAAAACCTCGATATTTTATGTGCCTGATGTGGAGCCTTCTCTTTGGACATGAAAGAGAAAATAATAATATAGCATGGCATCACAATGAAAAACGACAATACCATTATCAATAGGGCGTAGAGCCCGAATAAGGTCATTAAAAACTGGACAAATATGTTAGCGTCTTTTTTCAAGGCTTTGCAAAAACAGGTGCAAAGGTAGGGTGTTTAGGGAAAGTAAGAAATTTCCGCTAAAGGGAAGGGCAATTAATACCATTTACTTTATGGCGATTGGACAATTTGTAAGGTATCAGAAAAGCCAGCGAACCCTCGTGGGTACCTGCAGTTGCAAGCGTAAGTTTTGAAAGATCGGTGTAATAACTATACCCTATATGGAATAATTTACATTGGTATCCTATAGTAAAATTCATATCATTCCACCAAAAATAATCTGGACCTTGCTCTATATAATAATTGTAGGCCTGCTCCTGAAAACTAAATCCTACTCCTGCTGTTAAATGCCCTTTGGTTAGATACCCTTCAAATTCTTGTTGATGGAAAGTTCCTTGATTTTCAAAAAGCACGGTAGGCGAAAGTGTAATGGAGCGGATATGAAACATTGCACCCGCATTGAAAATATATTTGGTTCGCAAAAAACTTTCAACATCGGTAAATGATTCATCGTATTGTGTAAAATGGGATACTGAGAATCCGGCAAAATAATTTTCACGATATACTAAAACTCCACCAGAAAAATCCGGTTCCGATACGCTTGTCCTGAGTAACCACTCTGTTTCTGGCCAGACTGACCCGATGATAGGGTCAGGGTATATTATTTTAGTCGGGTCAATACTTTTATTCCAATAGGTCGCTTGCATCCCGGCGCTAACTGTGAATGATTTAATATGAAATTGGTGAGAATAAATAATACTTAAACTATAGGTAGTGTATTCTTGGCTATATCCCGATATTTCTCGGTTCGCAAGGATGCCAATACCATTGCTCGAATCAATAAAGTTCCGGTCGTAAGACAAATTATAAGTAACATCATTTCCCGTAATGCCGGGCCACTCGTTCCGATAATTCATGCCAATCCGCTGGCTTGTTCCTGTTCCGGCAAACGCCGGGTTTAAATACATAGGGTTGGCATAAAGTTGAGAAAAGGATACGTCCTGTCCAAATGATTGCACGCTTAAAAGGAGTAAGAATACTATGCAAGGGAATATTATTTTTTTCATACCATTAAGATATAATAATATACAAATATATAAAATATATCAATCGGAAACAAATTAATTATTCACCTGGTCAATGACTTTTTCAAAAAACACTTTTCCATGGATTATCTTTGCATTAAGATTATCCGAAATGCATTTTAAAACACTTCATGAAATTACTACACAGAAAAAAATAAATAATAATTATTGCTATAAACCTATTGTTATTCGTTGTTATTAACAACAAAACAAGAAATTAACTGTATGAAATTCAGTATATTAATAAAAATATTTCTTATTTTTTCCCTTGTTATTTTATTGTTATTTCCCTTGTTACGTCCTTGTTATTACTTGTTATTCCTTGTTGTTTTGCCACAGTCATTTTATATTAAAAAATGTAATTATATACATATAAAATGCAGTAAAAAAATAGTGTCCGGCTAAAACTCCAGACTCATATAATATTTGTCGAAATTATTTCCAAAACCATTTGGAGTAATTGATTCAACTTTCATCCCGAGTTTTTCAAAATATTTATAGGTGTACTGGCTTGTTCCAAGCGTAACTTTAAACCCCGGATAAAGTTCTTTTACTTTATCAACTCTATATTGAAAAAGAATTTTTCCATATCCCATTTTATGAAAAGCTCCATCCACCATGCCCCAGGTAAAATGAGCACGTTTTTCCTCTTCCAATACATAAAATCCGGCTGAGCCAATGATTTTGTTGGTTTCCAAAACGAAGAAATAGTCTGCAACCGAAGGGGGATAAGCAGGTATACCTTTGTTCTGGGCTGCAAGCCAATTACTAAGCATATTCATATCTTCCAACACAAAGTAACCATTGGAAATATTGCTGAGTAAAAGTTCCCGTACCTTAAGATCGTCTGATGGTAAATAATTGCGGATTAACATTGGATTAGAAATTAATTTACCGGCTGCGCATCGTCCTTTACAAGTTGACGATAGCGCTCACGGGTTTGTTCTATATAGAAACTTCCGGGATATTTTAGAATAAGTTGCTTGTAAAGTTCCGCGGCTTTTTTTTGGTCGTGAAGTTTATCGTCTTCTAATTTTGCTGAAAGGTAAAGGGCTTTGTCTGCAAGCATCCCGTCAGGATAAACAGTCAATTCATCGGAATAAAACCCCAATGCTTTTTGATGATCACCTTTCTTTTCTGCCAAGGAAGCCCGCATCAGTAATACTTCCTCTTTCAAAGTTGTTGTTCCACTTATATTGAAAACGGAGTCAAGCAAAATGGAAACACTGTCATCATAATTTTGGAAATCGAGCAACTCAACGTGGGCAAACAAAAGTAATGCCGGCTGTTTCGCAGAGTCAACCGTATTATCAGCCACCACCAATGCCAATGCCATAGCGTCATTAGCAATTAATTTGGTTGTCGCAGATTTCAGAATATCAAGCTGTGCCTTTGTCCATCTGAAATTCCCTGTGTAGTAATAAACTTTAGCATTTTTAAATTTAGCTTCATCGCCAATAGGCTCTTCCTTAAAGTCGTGTTCTACTTTGCTGTATAATAAGGAAGCCTCCCAGGTTTGTCCATCTGCCAGCATCAGGTCGGCAAGTTCAAGCCTGCATCTGGCTTGGGTTAAAGGCGAAACTCCAGGCATGGTAACTGCTTCCTGCATTAGTTCAATGGCAGAAGAATCAGTATGTAAATAGAAGCCCTGCAAATGTGCGAGCTGTTGCATAAGTGAAATGCTACCCGCTGATTTACCAAGTTCAGCTAGGGTTTGAGTGTATTTATTTTCAAGCGAAACAAGTTCATCATGTGTATAAATGCCGCCACCAACTAATTTCTGATACATTACACTAAGTTGATTCATTTTCGCATCTGTATAATTTTCACCCTTGGGGCCACGGTCAATTACATATTGGTAAGCTTGTATAGCAGGGTCGTAAGCGCCGGCATTAATGCATGTTGACGCAAATGTCATCAACCGGAACCCGCCCTCATTTTTTCTTCTGTCAAGTGCTTTTACCTGTACAAGTGCATTTGGATAATCTTTTAGCTGTTCCAGCATCCAAATTAAGAGTTCTGAATAAACATCTTTATCGGGATATCGTTGAATATATTTCAGCAGTTCAGTTTTTACAACATTGTTTTGTGCAGCATCGGCATAGGTGCCAACACTCAGTTGCAAAGCATCCTGAACATATTGTATATATGCAGGTGAAAGCAGGAGGGTTTCAAGATAGGAATCGACCATAGCAGTAGTGTTACCTTGCGCCTTATATACAGCTCCTATTTCTGAAACAAATGGATAAGAATTACCCAATAATTTTTTACCCTGATTATATGAGTCAAGTGCATAATCATATTCTTTTGCATCCATAAAGGCTTTGCCAAGATCCAGAATTTGTTCACGATCGGCAGTTAACTTATGAACTGCATTACTAAATGCTTCTTTTGTTTTCTTTTCATCTCCCTCTAGCTTAAATAACATTCCCTGGTCAACCAACAGAATAAGGTTATTCGGCTGTTGCTTCATTTCTTTTCTGATAACCTTTTCAGCCGTTTTATAATCTTTGGTTTGAATAAGGCAATCAAGATAATATTGATAATTTGCAGGAGACGGGTTTTTAGGGAATAATTTTTCGTAATAAGCAATTGCTTTATCAAACTGCTTGTTTTGGTAATACTGGAAAGCAAGTTGGTCATCCGTACTTTGCGAATAAACCTGCTGAAAGAAGCAAGCTAAAAAGCAAAATAAAATGAGCTTCTTCATTGGGAGTGAAAATTTTAAAACTTCTTATGCTCCTTAAGCAGCGAAATCAGTGAATCAGCTTTTGGTGCAAGCATTTCATATTCGGGCAATTGCTTTTTAAGCATATCGATAGAATAAGCTGAGGTCTGCACTAATTCTGCAGCTTTTTTAGTTTCAAAAGCAACATAAAATTGCACGCTATCTCCGGTGACAAGGTTGTTTTTTATATCGTGACTTAAGTGGCTTAATTGCTTTTGTGATTTACCTAGTTCATTTAAAAGAGGTCCTCTTTTTCCTGTTACAGTAAGCAGTTGCCAACGTACTCCATTAAAATTACGGAAAATCTGGGCAGCCCCGGGACTCATACTGTCTGCATGAAACAAAGGAATCATTTGCATATCCTTATTTATATGATCAGCATAGGTTGCAATCTTTGAAGTGTCAATTGTCTTCATGGCCGAATCTGCTTTAATCACCAGTATTTGCATACTGTCCAGCATTTGGGTTTCCCTCGGATGTTTGTTCCCTGAAGAGCAGGAAGTATTATTTAAAACAACAAGCGCAGAAAAGAAAAATAAAACGAATGAAACGTATTTCATAAATAAATTTTAGTAGGCTAATATTTTTTCAATGGCTGCGGACACCTTGTCAGCATTAGGCAGCATGGTCTGTTCAAGTATTGTGTTAAGTGGAACGGCAGGCATATTTTTCGAACCAATTACAGTAACTGGTGCATCCAAATATTCAAAACAGTTTTGTTGTATCCGAGATGCTATTGATTGCGAAAATCCATTATTAACAGGTTCTTCAGTTACCACCAAACAACGACTATGTTTTTTTACTGAAGCAAAAATCATTTCTTCATCTAACGGATAAAGTGTACGCAAGTCAATAATTTCAATCTTGCCAGGGAAGTTTTTAGCTGCATTCTTTGCCCAATAAACTCCCATGCCATAAGTGATTATTGATAGGGTTGGATTTTTTTTGGATGCCTCGGCACTCTGAACTAATCTGCCTTTCCCAAATGGAATAATGTATTCTGCATCAGGTTCGACTGTCTTTGCATCTTCAGTACCCTTTATCTTTGACCAGTAAAGTCCCTTATGCTCCAGCATAACAACCGGGTTAGGGTCATAATAAGCAGATTTCAACAAGCCTTTCAAATCTGCTCCTGTAGAAGGGTATGCAATTTTTATACCGCGAATATTTGTCAATATTGATTCTACACTGGAAGAATGATAGGGACCTCCACTGCCATAAGCACCAATAGGGACACGGATAATACAACTCACCGGCCATTTCCCGTTTGTTAAATAACAAGAACGGCTTACCTCGGTAAAAAGTTGATTAAGTCCGGGCCAGATATAATCTGCAAATTGAATTTCTACAATTGGTTTGCAACCGGTAGCTGACATGCCCACGGTACTTCCAACAATAAATGCTTCTTGTATCGGAGTATTGAATACTCTGTCGTCACCAAATTGTTGTGCTAATGTTGCTGCTTCACGAAATACTCCGCCTAAGCGTCCTCCCACATCCTGGCCGTAGAATAAACATTCAGTGTGCTTTTCCATTAGTTCCCGAATGGCAAAAAGTGCACAGTCTACCATTACTTTTTTTTCTCCTCCTTCCGGTTCACGAATACCTTTTTCTTCGGTAACCGGAGTAGGTGCAAAATCATGTTTAAATAAATCTTCGGGTTTCGGGTCAGCCGCTTTTAATGCTTGTTGGTAGGCTTCTTCAACTGCCTTGGTTTCCTTTTCTTCAATTTGTTTTATCTTCTCAGTATTAAATCCCGCAATCAATAATTGACTTTTTAATCTTGGGTATGGGTCGCGCTTGGCAGCTTCTTCCAAATCGGCGCGATACCATTCTTTTCTTACGCCCGAAGTGTGATGGTTAAGCAGTGGAACTTTCGCATGAACTAAAAATGGTCTGCGTTCTTCACGAATTGTATGTATAACATCGCGCAAAGTTTGGAAACTTCGCATAAAATCTGTACCGTCAATGCTACGTGTTTCAAGTCCTTTGAAGCCTTTGGCATATTCCACCGCATCCATTGCTCTTGTTTCCTTTCCGGTAGCGGAAATATCCCAATCATTATCCTGGACTAGGTAAAGTATAGGAAGCTTTTTAAGCACCGCCATCTGGAAAGCTTCGGCAACTTCGCCTTCCGTTACTGAACCATCTCCGAAAGAGCAAACAACAATTGGCTTTCCATCGGAATAGGAGGGAAGTAATCCCCTTTTTTCCTGATATTGAATTCCCATTGCAATACCTGTAGTTGGTATTGCCTGCATACCTGTCGCTGATGACTGGTGAGGGATTTTAGGCATATTGTCGCGCCTTAAACTTGGATGGCAATAATAAGTTCTTCCACCTGAAAATGGGTCATCTGCTTTTGCCATTAACTGTAGCATAAGCTCATAAGGTGTCATTCCAATGGAAAGTAGAATACTATCATCGCGGTAATAGGCACTAAGGTAATCCTGTGGTTTTAGCTGAAGTCCCAATGCTATCTGCACAGCCTCATGCCCACGTGAAGTTGCATGAACATATTTACTGGTAACCGAGGCATTCTTTTCAAAAATCTCAGTCATTGCCTTTGCTGTGCACATCAGTTCAAACGCCCTGATTACAGAGTTTACAGGTACAGAACCTACAGATTCACTTTTGGCAGTCATAGTCTGGGGCATATCCGCTTGTAGTTAAAGTGCAAATGTAGTATTTCGGGACTTATTTTTGAGATTTTCTTGCCCGATTTAATAACTCATCGGCTTTTTCCTGAATATCGGGCGAAAGACCTTTATAAAACTGATCTATTTCTTTACCTAAATCATCGGAGGCATCTACATCCTGAGGGTTCAAAGGCTCAATATCTCCAAAAGCCGGCAAAAGGCTTTTTCTGATAAGGTTTATTTTATGTATATAATTCTCTTTTCGCAAGACTAACCACTGCACACCTTTCTCTTCATTCAAAGGCTCGCATGGCTCATATCCCATAAGTTTATCATAGGTCAGGGCATCTTTATTTTCAGTAAGAACCTTTGCATAAATGGCATTGAAATTAATAATGAGAAAAGTCCAGTCGTTCATCATAATTGAAGCAAGTGCAGGAATAACACTCTTGATATAATGTTCATCCCAAATAAAAATTCCGCCTTCGCAAGTTCTCTTTTCAAAGTCGATGTTTTTGCCATTAATGAGCCCAATTTTCTTACCCTCATGAATGATGACAAAGTAGCCATTGTATTTATTGTTGATAGAATTGAACCATTTTTTCTGCATCTCGGGTGTAATCTCCTCACGATAAGCCATCGTATTGCGTATGTTAGCCGAATTACGTTTTTGACGCACTAGTTCAATGTCTTCTTCCTTGAGTCTTTTAAGGGTAATTCCGTACTTGCGGATGAGCATATTATTCTAAAATTTCGCCAATTGAATGCTGTGGCTGTGCATTCAGAATGTTGTACATTCTCCGCATATATTCTCCAATGATACCAATACTTAGGAGTATAACTCCTGCGGTAAATGTAATGCTCACAACAATACCTGTAAATCCAACGCGTACGTTGAAAAATATCTTTTTGATCAGGAAAAATACACCTACTAAAAATGAAATAAAGGAGGACGAAATTCCTAAATAGGTGATAATTTTTAATAGTGTGCCATTGTATCCGAAGACGAGATTAAAGTAAAGCCGCATTAATTTTGAACCTGTATATCTCGATTCTTTAAGTGCAGAAGTATTGTGTGTGACATTAACAAATTGGATATTTGAAGTGTACCAGGAGGCTAGTTCATCTATAAATACGAATTGCTGGTTGTGGCTAATGATTTTTTTTACCAGACTTTTTTTCAGTAATCGGAATGAAGAACCTTCCGAAGTACTTGTTGAGGACATTCGTGTAGTGACTTTAAATAATCTGCTAAATGCATTCCGGGCCATTGACCTTTTGTAGTTGTCGGAAATACCATATACTAAATCGGCACCAGTTTCTACGGCACATTTAATAAGCTTAGGAATTTCTTCTGCAGGATGCTGCATATCATCATCCATAGTAATTACATAATCTCCTGCGCAATAATGAAACCCACACGAAATGGCATTATGTTGACCGAAATTTTTGGCCAGCCTGATAGCAGTTATTTTATCGGGAAATTTGCTTTTAATGTCCTTAATCACGCTCCAACTGTCATCTTTAGAGCAATCATCTACAAAAACAAGCTGGTAAGGTGTTGCTATTTCAGAAAAAACTGATTCAATCTTTTTTTGCAATTCATAAAGCACCGATGATGCATTATAAACGGGTATCACGACAGATATTTTCTTTGGTTGTTCAGCCATTTCAACTCATTTTATTTTCTTTGAATGCTACACATAGTTGTTACCTCTTTTGAAATTAGTTTGTTTGTTTCATCGTCGTAGTAAAACTCTATATTTATATCCACAACAGGAACCAACAATTCATTACCAGAAATTTTACCATTCCTTTTAACTCCATTTAGATTTATTTGATATTCTTTATCATTTGATGTTTTACTAATAATAATGGTATCTATTTTATTATTGCACCCACCCACCCATGTGCCAAGCATTTTTTCAGTTTGCGAATTACATCCGTTAAGTAGGATAATAAACATACTAATGGCTAATAATTGTTTTACCATCTAATTTCTATTTATTTATAAACAAATATAGTAGCTTAATAAATTTAAGCATGGGTTATTAACTCCAACACATATATAGTTATATGTTTTATTTTCCGATTGTGAAGCCACCATCCAGTAATAAATTAGTTCCAGTAACCCAACTCGAGGCCTCCGACAAGAGATAAATTGCAGCATTCGCAACATCTTCAGGTCGGCCTATCCCAAGAGGGTATTTGCTTTCATACTCTTCCACATTTCTGTACATTCCCTGGTTGATTGTTTCCTCATATAATGGAGTTCTAATCATTGCAGGGATAATTACATTCGAACGCATCCTTTTCTGATATATCTCGAGCGCAAGATTTTTGCTGTATGCCTCAATAGCCCCTTTGGAAGCAGTATATAAAGAACCGCCGCTATAAGGATGATTTACCGAAACGGAAGAAAAGAAAACGAGAGATGCCTTTTCATTAAGCTTTTTATTTTTGAGAAGTCTCGCAACAGTAAGCACAGCAGACTCAAAATTAATTCCCATAACAGTCCGTAAATGTTTCTCGGCAATAAATTTTACGGGAACGGGTAACACTATTCCAGCCGAATGAACAAAGCCGTCAATAGAGGGAAGTTTATCAATAAGTTCATTGCGTTTAGTTTCATCTGTCAACTCCGAAACATAGCTTAAATGTCCTTCTCCTTTCAATTGTGAAAAAGTCTCGCTCAGTCTTTTTTCATCTCTTCCGCTTATGATAACCTTAGCACCCATCTCACTGCATGAAATAGCAATTTGCTTTCCAATACCGGAGGAAGCTCCGGTTATAAATATGGTTTTATTTGTTAAATGGAATGGTGTAGTCATTCTTATATTTCAACTATATCAGTACAAATTAAATTATTCGTTTTTAATGAAACAGTAGCCCAGGATAAGCCAACACCAAAGCCTGACATTAAAAATGTTTTCTCACCGGCAACCGTATCTTTCAACTCAGAAGCAATGGTGAGAGGAATAGAGC
Organism: uncultured Bacteroidota bacterium; assembly: GCA_903901055.1. Taxonomy (GTDB): domain Bacteria; phylum Bacteroidota; class Bacteroidia; order JABEUT01; family JABEUT01; genus JABEUT01. The sequence continues at coordinate 44,561 of CAIUPO010000076.1, read as the reverse complement.
CTGAACTTGTATTCCCAAATTTTTGAATTGAATAGGGAACTTTCTCTCGCGGGAATTTTAATTTTTTTCGAATAGTTTCATTCATCAGCATATTAGCCTGATGCATTACAAAAAAGTCATACGAATCGGGAGTAGTAGCAGTTTTTTGTAAAAACTCATCGAGATGTTTCGGCACTACGGTTACCGAGAAATTAAATACTTCCATTCCATTCAGCTCCAGGTTTCGGTCTGCTCGTATCACTCCCTGATTCCTTTCTTTTAAGTCAAATGATTCCCTTGTATAAGGACTTCTTGTTCCGCCATCGCGTACTATTATTGCTTCATATCCCGAACCATCCGAATTCAAACTGAACGTGGTTTTTGCTGCTGTTTCATCGTATTCAAGCAAGGTTGCAGTACCTGAATCACCAAACAATGGATACACGCTTTTATCTTCCCAGGGAGTACCAATTGTAGAGGTATCGCCAGCCAATAAAAGCCCTTTCTTAAACTTTCCGCTACTCATAATTGAAGAGATTGCTGAAAGACCGTAAACATATCCAGAGCATCCGAGATTAATATCAAAAGCCATGCAGCTTTTTTTCAGGCCCAACCTGTTTTGGAGAAGTATGCTGCTCGCGGGTAAAAAGTAATCGGGTGTTTGCGAAACAAAAACTAAAATTTCAATTTCGTCCTTAGATGTATTTGTTTCAATGAGTAATTTTTCAGCAGCAGCTTTAGCAAGGTCAGTTTCGGTAACACCACTATCACCAATTGTTCTGCGCTTTTCAACGCCGGTAGTTTTTATCAACAGTTTTCTATCCGATTCCGAAATGTATGTATAGTCCCAATTGGAAATTTCTTTCTTTGGAACGGCTGCACCAATACCTTTAATGCGAATATTTTCTACTGAAAAAAATGCCATATTCTAATTTACTCGGAAGGGTTTTTTTGTTTTTCAATAATCAAATCATACAATTCCTGCACCGATTGTACTTTACGGAGTTCATCGCCTTTAATGGTTACACCATAATCTGTATCTGCAAGAGCAATAACTATCAATGCATGCATTGAACCCCAGCCTTCAATATCTGAAATTTTAGATTCTGGTTTTAAAGTTCCGGGTGGGATGTCTTCAAATTCCCCTTGTAGTTTTCCTATTAATTCATTTATGTCCATATATCTTAAATTAAATAGTAATTATAGTTGCTCCCCATGAATAGCCAATACCAAAGCCTGCCAGCAATACTTTGTCGCCTTTTTTTGTAAGTCCTGCATCTATAGCATCTCTCAAAGCGATGGGTATAGTAGCCGAAACTGTGTTTGCTTTATCTTGAATATTAGTAAAGAATTTTTCTTTAGGTATTTTCATTTTTCTTCTGAGTACTTCCAGCATAAATCCGCTTGCTTGGTGAAAAATTACGAGGTTAATATTGTCCATAGTGAGTTTCTCTTTTTCCAAAACTTCATTAACCATTTTTGGAACATTCTTCAAGGTGAAGTTCAATATTTCAGTTCCATTCATAGTGAGCCTTCCGTAAGGCATTCCACCAGCAGATTCATTTTCTTTTAACCATTCAGCAGTTACCAACTCTCTCGCGTTACAACCTCTCACGGCAAGGTTTTCCCAACCGCTGCCGTCAGTTCCAATTACAAAGTCTCCAATATTATTGTTGTCCGTTTTACTAACAACAGTTGCAGCCATTCCATCACCAAAAATCATACGTAACTCGTGGTCTTGAGGGTGGATTGTTTTAGTTTCACACTCGCCCGTGAGAAGGAGAACATTATCCACCGCATTGCTGCACACAAGTGATTTGGCAAGTAACAACCCATACATAAATCCAGAACAACCCATTGGTATGTCCATTGCACCTGAATTCTTTGGGAGTCCAATCCTGTCTTGCAAAATGCAGGCTGTGGCAGGAGCGGTTCTGTCTAGTATTTCGGCACAAAACAAAGTAAAACCTATATCCGTTTTTGGAATACCGCTTTCTAAAAAAAGCTTTTCGGCTGCAACTACTGCCATGTCAGATGCAATTTCTTTATCAGCAGAAATATGACGTGTTTTCACACCGGAGCGTCTGAATATCTCATCGGTACTGAACTCCGGAAAAATTACTGACAGTTCTTCGTTTGTCAAGGTTTTTTCCGGCATATAGTAACTCACGGCTTTAATAGATGCGCCCAATTGCAATGGTAATTTCCACAAAGTTAATATTTTCCATATACAGCTTATTATATAAGATGTGTGAGTACTAACGGAAAGAATGGTGGATTTATTTTATATTTGTCCATGTAAAATGCCCCTTAATGAGCGATTATAAACGAAATATAAAGACAAGCCAACGGATTGAATATGGTTTTTACCAGATGTGCGACCAGTTTTTTGGTCGTGCCAGGATGTTTAAAATACTCGGCAAACGCAGACATAAATTCTATAAAAACCTTACAGAAACGCTCAAAAAGAGTGGGGAAGGGAAGCCTGTTCAGATTGAACGGGTAAAAGGCTTAAGTATTAAGGATTTTAAAAAGAACTATATGGCTAAAGGCCTACCTGTGGTGATGGAAGGTGCTGCCAATGAATGGCCTTGCGTAAAGGAATGGTCATTGGATTACATGAAAAAAATGCATGGCAGCGATGAGATTCTATATGTTAAACTGCAAACAGAAGGCTATCCATACGAGACCATTACTTTGGGTGAAGTGATTGATAATATGAGTTCGGGAGGTGGTAAGTATTATCGGTTTTACCCTTTATTAGAGCGCCACCCAGAGCATGTGAAAGATTTTGATTACAACTGGCTTTTGGCACATAAAAACAGGATGAACTGGTTTGAGGCTTTTCAGGTATTTATTGGAGCTAGAAATAGTGCCACCGGACTTCATAATGCCAATACCTGCAATGTTTTTGTTCAAGTCTACGGACAAAAAAAATGGATTCTCTATCCACCCTATTATACAATGGTTCTTGACCCAGACCCGGTTCACGCATATCGCCATGCACCTGTCAGGACTGAAAAAGGGCCCTTTGATCCATTTAATCCGAATTACAATAAACCTTACGAGCTTTTCAAATACATTGATACACTTGAGGCAACCCTAAATCCTGGAGATGTACTTTGGTTGCCCCCTTTTTATTGGCATTGCGTTCAAAATCCTACTGATTCAATAGGTGTTAGTTACCGTTGGATGCCTCCATTATATGGGTTTGTAGTTTCACCTTTATACATGTTGTTAGATTTTCTCTCGACCAAACCTCCTCTTTGGAAAGGTTATAAAATGGCTAAGAAGGACGCCAACCTTATATACCTTGCTGAGACGGGCCAATTGGATGAGTATTTGAAAAAGAAAGCAGAACAGGAAGAGGCAGAAAAGGCAAAGAAGAAAGAAACCCAACAAACTAAAACAGTAGTATAGATGGGTGATTTCAGAAGGAATATAAAAAAGGGTCAGCGTGTAGAGTACGCTATTTACCAAATAATGGACCATTTTATTGGCCGTGCAAGGGTATTTAAAATGTTTGGCAAGCGCAGGAAAAAATTCTACCACAACCTACTTGAAACACTTAAAAAAAGTGGAGAAGGGAAAATTATTCCAATAGACAGACGGAAGGATTTAAGCAAAGAAGAGTTCTTTAATCACTATGTAAAGAAAGGCATTCCGGTTGTAATGGAAGGCGCAGCGAAGGATTGGGATTGTGTGAAGAATTGGTCGTTGGAATATTTTAAAGAGTTGCACGGCAAGGATGAGATAATGATGGTGACCGACCAGTCTGACATGAAGAATTACGAGACTATTACTCTTGGTGAAGTACTTGATAATATAAGAAGCGGAGGAGGTAAGTATTATCGCTTTTATCCGTTACTCGACCATCATCCGGAACATATAAAGGATTTCGATTATAATTGGCTTTTAGAACGTAGAAAAGGATTTACTTTTTTTGATTCCTTCCAATTATTTATAGGAGGAAAGGGTACTGTTTCATACCTGCATAATGCGAACGCACCTAATTTATTTGTACAGACATACGGAGAGAAAAACTGGGTGCTTTATTCTCATTACTATACGCCAATAATTGACCCCGATCCGGTTCGGAACATATATCGCAATGCCCCATTCAGGGCTAAAAACAATATGCCTTTTGACCCGTTTAATCCTGATTATTCCCCGCCAAATGAGTTGTATAAATACATCGATGGAATTTCAGTGAGCCTTCAACCGGGAGATGTATTCTGGAATCCTCCGTTTTATTGGCATACCGTTAAAAATGGTTCGGATTCAATCGGAGTGGGGTATCGTTGGGTGGCTCCATTTTATTCTTTTAAAATATCTCCCTTATATGCATTTTTAGATTTGTTTGCAATTCATCCTCCAATATGGAAAAGCTATAAGCTGGTGAAGAAAGATAATAACCTTGTTCACCTGGCAGAGTCAGGAAAATTGGATAGTTACCTGAAAGAAAAAGCGGAAAAGGAGAAGTTGAAAAAATCTCAAATAAATGTCGCTTAAAATACAGCCAATCATTTTTTAGTGCGTAAATGGAAAAGGATGTTGTGGTTCCCTCGCGTACTTATTTTCCAAACTTAGACGGGCTCAGATTCATCGGCGCACTAATTATAATCATACTACACATTGAAGCAATCAAGTACCAGCATACCGTTCATTATATTGATTTTCTAAGATATTACGGTTATGTTGGAAATAACGATGTGAGTTTATTTTTTGTACTAAGCGGTTTTCTCATTACATACTTACTTTTAAAAGAGAAGAAGGAAAATGGGAATATAAATCTGAAAGCTTACTATGCCCGTAGAACCCTGAGAATATGGCCTCTTTACTTTTTAATAGTAATTCTTGGATTCTTTGTTTTGCCTTATTTCGACAATACTCTTTTTAGTGGTGAATATTCTCAAAATGTCTACAAGCACTTTTGGCTTAATTTCATCGGGTGCGCGCTTTTTCTCTGTCCGTTTGTTCGGACTTCCGGTGGCTTGCCGCAGACTATTGGCCCAATATGGTCGGTAGGTGTAGAGGAAGTGTTTTATTTGTGCTGGCCGCTTTTTTTGCGTAAAACAAGAAAGTATATTCTGCTATTTATAGGAGTGGTTATTCTGGTTGTGCTTGTGCGTAATGGTTTCCTTTTGTACAGTAAAGTTTTCGATTTTCAGATTACGAACAAGAAAATTTACAGAGATATAATTGACCTAATAATGCGATATAAAATAAGTTGTATGGCCATCGGTGGAATTGGCGCCTACCTTGTGGTTTTTGATAAAAAGAAGATACTCAATATTATTTATAGAAAGGATTTTCAATGGATGACGTATATAATTACAATTGTGCTTTTATTACTTAAGTTGGGTGTTAAACAATACTTGAGAGAAACATTCCCCAGTGTGTTTTATGAAATTTATTCAGTTCTTTTTGCAATAATAATTGTAAACCTCGCAACCAACCCCAAGTCTGTTTTAAAGCTTGATTATAAATGGATGACCTATTTGGGAAGGGTTTCCTATGGTCTGTATATGTTCCACCCAATGATGCGGATTTTTGGATTGGAATTAACTAACCGTATATTTAAAGACACTCCTCCGGAATGGCAAATGAATGTATGCTTGTATTTTTTCACTATCAGTTTCACAATTCTTGCATCAATTATTTCGTATGAGTTTTTCGAAAAGCGATTTTTGAAATTCGGAAAGAAGTTTGTTGTAAAAATGGCGAACAGATAAAGTAACTTATTTAGCCAAATATCCAGGTTTTAATACCTGTTTTTTTTCTTATTGCAATAAACATACTGGTATTCCAGGTTACCAGTGAAACTGCTGTTGCAATAGCGGTTCCGTTAATTCCCATAGTGGGAGTGAGTAGAAGGTTAAGAGAGATATTGAGTACTATATTTATGATCGTAAAAATGATGTTGAATTTTTGATTACCTGTCATTAAAGCAAAAATTCCAATCGGGCCAAATGCCACATTAATTATTTGTCCGGTTGAAATAATTATTAAAGCTATTTGCCCGCTTTCAAAATCGAGTCCAAAATAAGACATGATCAATCTTCGGAACACAATAATAAAAATATATACTGGAATCGTAATAAGGAACACCCATCGGCTCACTTTTGTAATCATTTCCTGGAGTTTTTGTTTCTCACCAAGAGTATGCAACCGTGAAATAGAGGCCACAGTTATTACAACCATTATTTGAAGAAAGAGTAAAAGCTTGGAGGCCACCATATCTGCAACACTAAAAATACCTACCGCAGAAGAGTCTTTTAGATAACCCAGCATTAAAATATCAATCTTTGAGTTTATACTCATTATTACCTGGAGAAGAAATAATGATTTCAGTGTTTTTTTCCACAAGTCTATATCATATTCTGGCTGAATGTCCTTTAGGGGGGCGATTTTGTAAAAAGCAAGAATAGCAAAAAGAGTACCTCCTCCAAAAGATATGGCATTCACTAAAACGGCGTTCTGAACATTAAACTGCTTGGTTAAAAAGTATAATATTCCAATTGAAAACAAGAAAAGAGTTGGCTTCACAATATTATCCGGAAGCAGTGATAGGACGCTTTTATGCTGACCTCGAAGGGCTGCAGTATAATAATTCATTAACCCAGATAAAGGCATAGAGATTAGTGCAAGAAGCAAAGGAATTGTGTATACTGTCTCCTTACGGAAATGAAAGAAAAATGTGGTGAGTGCTATAAAAGCTGCTGCAATAAGGGCAAAAGCCGTGCAAAGTAAAACGGTCCATTTAATAGTCCATAAGTGGAGGCCTTTTGAGAGCCCTATTTTTCCCTTGGATAATGCAGCTGGTGTTTCCTTTACTACCAACATACAAATCCCATAGGTGGCCAGGTTCACAATAATTGCAACCACAGAAAAAGAATAACTGAATATTCCATACTGTTTTGAACCAAGTCCACGCGTCATTATGAAAACTAAGCCTAAAGCGAGTATTGCAGCAAAAAAATGAATGATGAAAGAAGGAAGTACAGTTTTATATAACCTTTTACGGTCTTCCTCATTTTTAAAAAATGCAGAGAATATAGAGGTTATAAAATTCATGAGTATTTTAAAACTGGAATATAACTAGAACAGAGAAAACATGAATCGTTTGTTTCATTTGTAACTATTTAACCATGTTATTAATAATCTTCCGAACAGATTTGATCTTATACTTCGTATTATAGTGATAATTATTGTATCGCCAACGGGTAAATTTTCCCCACAAATAAAAAACAATTTTACTCTTTAGCAATCTGTATTTTGAAACTGAAACTCCGGGTATTTTTCGTGGTTCAATTTCGTATCCATATTTTTTAGCGAATTTTCCTGTAATAATTTCAGTAACCGCAACCGCATGGGAGTTCATTTCTTTTTTCCATTTCGCAATATGGCTGGTATTTACAGGAGTCGATAAGTTTTCGTGCGCAAGTTTCATGTTGCTAATAACAGCTTCCCTTTTATCGGATGGTAAATTTTGATAATACTGGTTTCCATCGGAGGATTCGTACCCTTCAGGTGGGGTATAATCTTTGTTGAATCCATTAGGCGTAATATTTAAAAATGCTGCAATGGAATTCAAGGTTCCATCTGTATTTTTCACCATATCTTCATATTTTAGTGTGAAAAACCTTTCGGGAAATTTGCCTTTAAAATCATCAATCACTTGGTTATATCGCTTCCAGCGGCGAGATAAGAAAAATGGGTTTTTTTGCTGCAATCTCCGCATATATCCATAAACACTGTCCCTCGGGTCCCTTATCAAATGAATGAATTTTGCATCAGGGAAAATATTTGAAAGTTTCCTAACAAAAATGGAGTTGATTGGATTCTTGTCAGATAAAATCCTTATTTCAGTTTTATTGTCAGCTGTTAGGGAAATTAAAATTTTGCATAAAGTGGGATAATCTTCATTTACAGAAGTAGAGATTAGTTTTTCAGTAACATGTTCTTTATCTAATTGCCAATTAAAAAAATGAGGGTCTTCTGATGTGTATAGTGCCTCAATAAATTCTGTAATATCCTTTTTGGTTAAATGCTTTATTTTGCCAAAACGCGGGTAAAAATGAACTATAAACTCATATTCGGCTGGGGCAACAATATTAGGATGGCTATTTAAAAACGATTGGAGCAGGGTTGTTCCAGAGCGGCCATGCCCAAGGATAAATAGCATGGAAGCCTTTTTTATTTGCTCTGCCTCGGTTTCGGTTTTGTCCACTACTATCTATTTATTTTTGAATTAGTTTCCAGTCTTCACAATTCCAGCCAAGAATACGTTCCACCTCTGGAATCTCATTCTTGTATAATTCCAATAATACCTCTTGTTCTTTTACTGTCATTTGGCTTGTATATTCAGAGGAATTGACCTGCTCTTGTGTGAATTTCAGAAGGGCCGGATTAACCCCTAGAAATTTCAAAATTGCAGTGATTCCTTCCAATTGATTTACTTTGAAATCTTCGTACTTCAAAATCAAAACATTCTCCTTCTTGAAAAACATAAATATTCTACGTAATTGTTCCGAATAAAAACCGCGGTCAATACAGGAACATACCCTAGATTGCAAAGGCAAATCCCTTCGGGCCAATTCTTGTTCTCTTAAGATATAATCTCCAAAATCCACCCCCATTATTCCTTTTGTTTTGAACATGTTCCATTGGGAGTATGCCCTGACTACCGGATTTCTTAAAATAATGATTATTTTTATTTCGGGGTTATATTCCCATATCCTTCTCATAGCTGGAATCCAGTACATATAAGTAGGAGTACATTCTCCTGATATTTTGCTTCCTTGAACCTGAAGTATTTGTTTGTGCAATAAACTATAATCGGGCTGCCCTTTTTTAAAAATCTCTTCGTTGTCAAAATATTGAAGTTCTTTTTTAATACCCAATGCAATTTCAGGATGTTGTTTCAAGTAATAATGAATAGCCGATGTACCCGCTTTTTGTGTGCCGGCAATAATAAAATCCAATTTTTTTCCGGAAGATGAACTATTCTTAAATAAACTCATTTCTTTTTTATACGTGCAATACCTTTAGGCTATATTTCAGGCAAAGTTAAGATATTTTCATTGCTGAATTTATTCATTACTAATACAAACAGCTACTGTATTGACACCTAAACAAGTTAAATTGTTACTTTTGTTGGAGTGGATAATAGAATATAGGCAAGGGAAAAAATCAGCGATTGTTTTATAATGGAAAAGGGCCAATCAAAACTTCACATAGTTCAATTAGTTTCTAATCATTCTTCTGTGCCCTATTTAAATTGGTTGGCAGAGCGGATTCACCATTATCCTGACGTTAAATATACAATTGTTTCAATGTTTCCGCAAGAACATCCGTTGATTCGGGATATGGAGGAAAGAGGGTGGGAGTGCTATTGGATAAAATACGATAAGCGGTTCAAGAAAACATGGATGATTTATGCTTTTTTCAAACTTTATACCCTGTTCAGGAAACTTAAGCCTGATGTGGTAACAACCCTTGTGTTTGATGATTCGGTCATAGGTTTGCTTGCTGCACGCCTGTGCAGAATTAAAAAGAGAGTAATACTTAAGCAGGTAACTGCTTTTAACTGGTATTTCAATCCATCCTGGGTGTGGACGGATAAAATGAATAACCGAAATGCAACAGATATCGTGGCAATTAGTGAGGAATCAAAAAAATTCATTTTGGAAAAGGAAAAAGCTCTGCCTGAGAAAATACACCTTATTCATAATGGTATTCCAATAGCTCAATACACGGCACAATCGGAAGCGGTGAAGCAGGATTTTATAAAAAGGTTTAATCTAAAAGACAAAATTGTAATTGGTTCAGTGGCAAGATTCGTAGAATGGAAAGGATATAGATATATAGTAGAAGCTGCTAAAACATTGGTTAAAAAGCACCCAAACCTAAAATTTCTTTTTACAGGCAGTGGAAGACAAAAGCAAGAAATTGAAAACTTAGTTAGGCAATATGGTTTGGAGGATCATATAATATTTACAGGCTTTATTAATCCTGAACAAATGCCTTCGCTGTATGGTGTTATGGACATTTTTTTGCATGCTGCTTTTATGGAGCCATTTGGTCTTGTATTTAGTGAGGCAATGGCGAATGGAGTGCCAATAGTTACATCCAAAACCGGTGGTGCTGCAGATGTATTGGAACATAAAGTTACTTGCTTTTTCACAGGCTATAAAGACCCTAATGGTATAGTAGAGGGCATTGAATGGATGCTTCATAACCCTGGTGTAAGAGAAGGGATGAAAGAGAAGGTTAAGAAAATAGCTATCGAAAAATTGAGTATTGAACTGGCATTGGAAAAATATATTCAGATTTATAAAGGGGTTTAATAATGCCTCTATTTTGGTTTAGCTTGATTTAAGTGCCCAACCCTTGTTTCCCGACCAATCATCAAGTTAGCCTTGGTATATAGATTATTAAACCAATAGCTTTTATATTTCATCCGTGTGAAGGCTTGCCATATTGAATATAGAATCTTTATGAAGAATATTTTAATGTTTAGAAATAAACTTGATTTACTGGCATTGGGGGTAATGTCATAATTATAATTTTCAGCCGCAAATGACCCGGTAATTTTTTCTACTGTTCTGAGGTCTGCTGAGCGCATACCTTTTTTCCATTTTCCAATATTAGTGGTATTCACAGGTTGCAAAAGATTGGAATGTAACATTTGCGCCCTATCCATTACGAATTGTTGGTCGCTAAAAGCTTTTAAACGCTCCGGAAAGGTATTATGAACCATCTTATCAGTATACAATACCTTCAGAAATTCACTTATTGTTTTCATAGTTAATTCAGGATTTTGCACCAAATCTTCATATAAAATGGTATGGAATTTTTCGGGAGATTCAAGTTTATTTTTCCTTAAAATATTGTTATACGCAACCCACTTTTGTGCGAGGAAAGCGGGGTTTGTCGCTTTGAACGATTGCAGGTGGCTGTAAATATTATCTCTTGGTTCACGAACTATTTGTATGAATTTTGCCTCCGGAAACAATAGTAAAAGCCTGTCGATAAAAATTACATACATTGGGTTTTTATCCGAAATCCAAAGGATATTATCTTTCTCCCCTCTCATGGTATAGTATATTACCTTGCAGATGGAGGGGTAATCGGCGTAATCTTTAATGGAAAGTAGTTTTGATGTAATCTGATCCCTGTTTAACCGCCAAATATTCGCAATAAAAGGATCCTTAAATAGCTCTTCTATAAAATTCAGAACATCTTTTTCAGTCCAATTTTTTATTTTACCAAAACGGGGGTATAGCAGAATAATAAACTCGCTTTCAGGTGGGGCAACTATATTCGGATTGCTATCAAGCAGAGTTTGCAATAATGTAGTGCCCGACCGCTCCTTACCCATAACGAACAACATCGGAATTTTTTTAATCAGATCAAATTCCTCTTTCGAATATTTAGATTCCGTTGCCATCAATTAAAAGAAAAGGAATTGGTAATTATTAAAAATGTCTCCATACATATCGTTTAATAAAGTAATAGAGCCATAAATTGGCAAAGGATTTTCGGTAAAGGGCTTTAATAACTATATATTTTAAGTTTGTAATAAAGTACCCACCTGAATTTTCTTTAATTAGATTGAGTGTCTTATATCCATATTTTTGTTCTCCATATTCTCCGGCAACAGCTTCCACACTTACCAATTCCTCCGCCGTCATTTGCTCTTTCCACTCATCAATTAATTTGGGATTGATGGGTTGGAAAACATTATGGTGTACTTTCTGAAATCGTTCACGATTGTTATTTTGAAATCCTGAAAACATTCCCGATTGATGGTTTTCCACCATGTTCATATTGAAAGGAATATTAAAAAACGAGCATGCACCTTCCAAATTTTGGGCAGGATTCAATACCAAGGCCTCGTAAGTAATTGTAAAATAATTATTAGGTTGAAGGCTTTTTGCCTCCTCAATCAGTTTATTCACTTTCACCCACCGGAAAGCAATATCGGTTCCTTTCTTTACCGTAAATATTTTTCGGTGACTCACCAGATTAGCCCTGTAATCACGAACAATATGAATGTATTTGGCCTCAGGAAATATTTTTGCAAGTTCGGGAAGAAAATAGTAGTAAATGGGATTTTTGTCGAAAAAAAGCCTCAAGTCAAGCTTTTCCGGAGAAGATAACTTGAAAACTATTTTGCAAGCTAATTGAAAGTTAAGGAATTCTTTGGCTGAAAGAAGCGTAGTTTGTAAATATGTTTTGTCAACGCCCCAAAAATTCCGGAATAATACTTCCCGGAAAAGATCATCACAAAAGTTGGTAATTACCTTTTCAGTCCATATTTTGGTTTTTCCATACCTGAAATAAAGAAGAATAATGAAACGTGCTTCCGGCGGAGCCACAATATTTGGATGGGCATTCAGCATTAATTGAAGCAAAGTAGTGCCCGACCGTTCCTTGCCCACAACAAAGTTCATAGGTATTAAACCTATAGCTTTTAGTTCTTCTGGGGTAAGGGGTCTATTTTCCGGCATAATGGCAATTAACAAGGACAAATATATTCATAAGTAGCGTCTTCCGTTTCAGCCCGTTGTTTTTAGTAGTTTTGTCATTGTATGAACGGATTGGTTAAAAATAAGGTACATTTTCCTAACCTCGACGGGTTGAGGCTTGTGGGTTCAGTAATACTTATCATACTTCATAACGAAGAACTTAAAGTGGTAAATGGCAAAGAGCACTGGGCTTGGGTCAAGTCCTACCTTCCCATTGGGGGGCTGGATGTTTCTTTGTTTTTTGTTCTGAGCGGTTTTCTAATTGGATATTTATTGCTAAAGGAGAAGCTTGACACAGGGGACATTAATATCAAAAAGTATTATACAAGAAGGGCTTTAAGGATATGGCCTCTTTATTTCTTTGTGATTCTGATTGGATTTTTGTTGTTTCCGTATCTCGCCGAAAAATGGCACATACCTGATTTAGGTATCAATTCTGATTATAAGAATATTGATTTTATACTGTGCCTTTTATTTTTGCCACCTTACGGAGTTACCATGCGGGCTATTGGGGCTACATGGTCAGTAAGGGTTGAAGAAGTGTTTTATATTATGGAGCCATTCCTATTAAGAAGGACAAAACAATATGTAAAGGTTTTTCTCATTGTTATTATTTCCGTTTTGCTAATTCGTAATGGATACGGGCTTTTATGCAGAGTTTTAAACCTTTCAGATTGGTTCCGGCATTTTCAAAAAATAATTGCATTTTACCGCCTTAGTTGTATGGCAATTGGAGGAATAGGAGCTTACCTTGTAGTGGCAGAAAAAGAGAAAATCCTTAAAATTATTTTCCGGAAAGATTTTCAATGGGGTATTTATATCCTCACTTTAGCACTTTTGATCTTTAGGGTCCAAATCCCATTCATTGAATTTGAATTTTACTCCGTATTATTTTGTATAATAATAGTTAACCTGGCAGCCAATTCACAATCTGTTATCAGGCTTGATTTTAAATGGACTAACTATTTGGGCAAAGTATCTTACGGGCTTTATTTATACGGAGCCATCATGCGAATTTTCTGCCTTGCATTTACGGAGCGGATTTACGGAAGGGAATTGGATGGGTGGCAGATGAACCTGGTGTTCTATATCACTACTTTCGGGTCAACCATATTAATCTCTATTCTCTCATTTGAGTTTTTTGAAAAACCATTTTTGAGACTCAAAAATCGCTTTGAGGTAGTAAAGGCGGAAGCTTGATAAGCCATATAATCTTCATTTTTCAACTTTTAGCCCTCAATTTACTCCTATTTCCCCCTTGTTTTTTACCTTTGACAAAAAATAAGGGAAATGGAGACTTCAATATTGAATGCTGACCAAATCGATAAGAAGATTACACGCATTGCTTATGAGATTTACGAAGATAATTCTTCAGAAAAAGAAATTGTTCTTGCAGGTACAGATCCGGGAGGCTTCGAGCTTGCCCAAAAAATTGAAAGTGTTTTAAAAAAGATATCACCGCTGAAAACCTCGCTTACTAAAATTCAAGTCAACAAAAACGCATTGGCTGAAGAAGGGGCTATAACTCTTGAAAATAAAATAAACCTCACAGGTAAGACCATAATACTAGTGGATGATGTATTGAATACAGGGCAAATGCTTTCCTACTGCATGAAAGCGATTTTACGGTTTCCCGTAAAGTCAGTAAGGATTGCTGTTTTGGTGGATCGGAACCATACCTTGTTTCCAATAAAATCAGATTACACTGGTTTGTCAATATCCACAACCTTGCAGGAGCATATTAAAGTGAGTTTAAAAACAAAAGGCAAAGAATCAGTTATTCTTAAAGATTAGTGTGGGTATGGAATTGAAAGAGGCCAGGGGTGCCAAAACAATTAATGATTTTCATAGTCTCCCTTTTAATATTTACAAAGGTGATTCTAACTGGGTACCCCATATTAAGCAAGAAGTTGAAGCAGTTTTTGACAGGGAAAAGAATCCCTATTTTACTCATGGAGATTGCGTAAGATGGGTATTATATAATGATAAAAACGAACCAATCGGCAGGGTTGCTGCCTTCATTAATGAACGGACAGCCAATACCTTTGAACAGCCCACCGGCGGCATGGGTTTTTTTGAGTGTGTAAATGATAAAACTGCCGCATTTACTTTATTTGATAAATGCAGAGATTGGTTGATTGAAAAAGGGGTGAAAGCAATGGATGGCCCGATTAACTTTGGTGAGAAAGACCGCTACTGGGGCTTATTGTCGGAGGGTGGAGACAAACCTGCAATTTATACTATGAACCATAATCCGGATTACTATAAAGCATTTTTTGAGGAATATGGATTTACAAAATATTACGAGCAGATAGTTTATTTCCGCAGTGCAACAGATCCGCCACATCCACGTTTGAACGCAGTGGCTGAACGAGTAACAAGAAATAAAGAGTATCGGTTTGAACCTATAAGGAAAAGCGAAGGGGCCAAATATGCTGAAGATTTTCGAATCATATATAATAAAGCTTGGAAGGCCGAAAGAACAGATTTTGAAGAAATGAGCAGCAAACGTGCGCAGGAAATTATGAAGAAAATGAAACAGGTAATTGATGAGGATACCTGCTGGTTTGTTTATCATAATGATATTCCTGTGGGTGTTTATATTTCAATTCCTGAACTGAACGAAATTTTTAAATATATCCATGGAGACCTTAACTGGATTGGTAAACTCAAGTTCCTGTGGTATATGAAAAGGAAACCTCCACGTACTACAATGGGAATTGTTTTTGGTATTGTTCCCGAGTATCAGGGGAAGGGTTTAGAGGCTGGAATATTTACAGAACTTGGTAAAGTAATTCAACCGAAAAAAACCTATGACCGCATATTAATCAGTTGGATTGGAGATTTTAATGACAAGATGATTCACTTGCTGATAGCGTTGTTGCAGGTAGTGCCGTATAAAAAATTTATTACATACCGTAAAATATTCTGATAATTTAAGATGGAAGAGATTTCTAAAATATACGACCCGAAAAAGAGTGAGGAAAGGTGGTACAGCTATTGGATGGAAAATGGATTTTTTCATTCGGAGCCTGATGGACGTGAGCCCTACACTATTGTAATTCCACCACCAAACGTAACAGGTGTGCTGCACATGGGGCACGTTTTGAATAATACAATTCAGGATGTATTGGTTCGTCATGCAAGAATGCAAGGAAAAAATGCCTGTTGGGTTCCGGGAACCGATCATGCATCCATTGCTACCGAAGCGAAAGTGGTTGCAATGCTCAAGGAAAAGGGAATTGCAAAAAATGATTTGACAAGAGATGAATTTTTGAAGTATGCCTGGGAGTGGAAAGAAAAATATGGTGGAATAATTATTGAACAGATTAAAAAATTAGGCTGCTCGTGTGATTGGGAACGACTCCGTTTTACGATGGATAAAGATATGAGTGACGCGGTTCTTCATGTATTTGTCGATTTATATAAGAAAGGAAATATTTACCGTGGAGTGCGCATGGTCAACTGGGATCCTAAAGGCCTGACTGCTGTTTCCGATGAAGAAGTGAATTATAAAGAAGTTGACTCGAGGCTTTTTTATGTGAAATATAAAATTGAAGGAACCACGGATGAATGGATAACCATTGCCACTACACGCCCTGAAACAATTCTTGGGGATACAGCAGTTTGTGTTAACCCGAATGATGAGCGCTATAAAAAGCTAATTGGTAAGCGAGTCATTATACCGATGGTGAACCGCTCTGTTCCTATTATAGGGGATGAGTACGTAACAATGGAATTTGGAACAGGTGCGCTGAAAGTAACTCCTGCTCATGATATCAATGACTATAACTTAGGTGTAAAGCATAATCTCCAAATCATTGATACCATAAACGCTGACGGGACTATGAGCAAAGAGGCGGGGTTTTATATTGGAGAGGATCGGTTTATTGTTCGCAATAAAATCTCCAAAGACCTTGATGCAATGGGCCAGATTGTGAAGGTGGAGCAAATTAAAAATAAGGTTGGATATTCTGAAAGAACTAATGAAGTGATAGAGCCAAAGCTATCTATGCAGTGGTTTTTGAAAATGGATAAAATTTCTAAACCCGCATTGGATAATGTACTCAATGGAACAATAAAACTGATTCCTGAAAAGTATATAAATACATACCGGCATTGGATGGAGAATGTGCATGACTGGTGTATTTCTCGGCAGTTATGGTGGGGGCAGCGCATACCGGCTTGGTATTGCATTGACGCTTCCAAAGCGGAATGCAGGGAAGCAATTGTAACTGAAGTAGCACCTGAAAAATGTCCTCATTGTGGTTCAAAAAACCTTAGACAGGATGAAGATGTACTTGATACATGGTTCTCCTCATGGCTCTGGCCTATCAGTGTTTTTGATGGTTTTAAGGAACCTGGCAATAAAGACATTAATTATTATTACCCTACAAACGACCTCGTAACTGCTCCCGAAATTCTCTTCTTTTGGGTTGCCCGTATGATAATTGCTGGATATGAATATATAGGCAAAGAGCCTTTTAAAAATGTTTATCTCACTGGAATAGTACGAGACAAACAAGGAAGGAAAATGAGTAAATCCTTAGGTAATTCTCCTGACCCGCTTGATCTTATTGCACAATATGGAGCGGATGGAGTTCGTGTAGGAATTCTACTATGTTCGCCTGCGGGAAATGATTTACCATTTGACGAATCACTCTGTGAGCAGGGCAGGAACTTCTCAAATAAACTTTGGAATTCATACCGACTTATTACTACATGGCATCCTGAGAATATTGAACCCAATGATGATGCACTAAAAAATTCTGATTGGTTTAAAAATAAATTGGAAGAGCAAATTGCAATTATAGAACAACATTATAAAGCCTATCGCATCTCTGAAGTTTTGATGGCTACCTATAAGCTTGTTTGGGATGATTTTTGTTCGGAATATTTGGAACGTATTAAGATTTCCTGTCGAGAAGGATTCCCTCAGAGGATATATGATGACACCATCAATTATTTAGAAATATTATTGAAGCTTGTTCATCCGTTTATGCCTTTTATTACTGAAGAAATTTGGGATAGTATAAGACAAAGAGAAGGTAGAGATAGAATTATAGTAAGTAGTTTCCCTGTTCCAAATAAATTCGATGATAATCTTGTTTTGCATTTTGAAGACATTCGTAAATCATTTGTAAGAAACGGAAGGAACTTACATCAGCAAATCAATATTCCATTGAAACAAAAATTTATTTTAGCATCTCCTGAGCCGTCATCTATTGGCCTTACGGTTTCAGATTTGGAGTTAGCAGGTGTTGAATATCGCCAAGGATATACAGATTCTTCAAATGATAAATTAGGCTTTGTTTTAAAAGATACTGAGTTTTCTTTTAGCTTGCCCGAAGGCGTGGTACTTGATAAAAGCAAAGAGAAAGAGAAACTTGAAAAAGAGTTGGAATACAACAAGGGATTTTTGAAATCAGTTGAAGCAAAGTTGAACAATCCGAAATTTGCAAATAATGCAAAGCCTGAGATTATTCAGAATGAAAGGAACAAGAAAGCCGATGCGGAATCAAAAATAAACGCGTTGGAAAAACAACTTGAAAGTTTAGCTGAAACAAATTAATTCGAGCCGTCAGTAGCAATTTTAACAGCTTTAGGTTTTCTGCCAAAAACTTTGTGAAGAAACTCTTTCCATGAGTTAAACCCTTCTTTGTAAGAAAATCCTGCACCTTGTGTATATGGTGAGTTATTTAAAGTAGAAAGGGCGGTATTATCATTTGCTTTATTAAATGCTTTTACCCTTAATTTTCCGTTTTTACTCAACTTATATTCTACTGTTACCTCACCCACAAAGTTACTGTTTGTGGTTTGGTTGCCGGAGGGTATTCCACTTATTGCTCCCACATTAGTATTCACAGCAACTTTACCTTTGAAGAGTACTGAAGAAAAAGCTAACTTATATTCAGCCGGATTAATTGCAGTTCCGGGTTGAATATCTAAGCCGACATTGAAATTTTGATTGATATTATTAAACATATTGGTAAGTTGGTTGGAAAGAAGTTGTGCTGAATTTGCAACACCTGCAACGGTACCAAATCCATTCCCCCCTAAACCTGCGCCAACAGGGGTAAAACTATTAATAATTAATAAAGAAAAAACTTGTGTGGTTAATTCATCTCCATTACTCAGATAACTATTTACAATACCAGAAGTGGTATTATCCACTGTTGGCAATTCAATACCAAATGTAATTAAAGGAGTAGTTAATTTACCTGTAAGCATAAGATTACAATTAACCGGAACACGCTTATTATACTGGTTTGGAACATCCTGAGGAGGGAAGAAAGGCTCCAGCGAAGCGGTGGTAGCATAAGTAGTGGTTAGTTTTATATCAGCATTATAAGGGTCTCCGCTCCATGCAATTGATCCGCCGGGCTGCAAAAGGAATTTTTTGTTGATGATATTCTGAAGAACAAAATTGTAGTACCCTCTTGTTACATTATAAGTGCCCTGCATATTAATTGTTCCGGTATTATCCATTGAAAATTGGATATTCCCGTAGCCCACTCCCTGTATCACTTCACCCTTTGATGATAATAAGATATTCGCAGTTGCATCCTCGGTTACGTTAATTCTAAAATTCATTTGCAGGCCATTAAGATTTACTTTATAGGCAGAATTTTTATGTTTGGCCTTACCGGTTTTACTCGTAAATTGAATGTAGTTTCCCTGATCTACATCGGATGTATTTGTTAGCGGAATGTTGAAGACCGTATTTTTATCGGTGGTAACATCGGCATCGATTTGAAGGGCATCCAGAAATCCGTAAATGTCCATTCCTCCTGTTACATAAGCCTTACCGAAATAGGAACTATTATTATTTTCTGTCGTATTAAGACATAAAAAATTGGTGGCTTCAAGATGTAAGTCCAATTGAAGTTCTCGAAAATTATTGTGCGTAAAAGTTCCGGTTAATATTGCAGTGTCACTTGTTTTTTTCTTTTCATCGAGTAAAACGGAACGTGTAATTCTAAAAGTATCAGGTACTATAACTATGTTCAGGGCCGGAGAATGATAGGATGTATTTAAATAGTCAAATTTAATTTGATTTAACGAAGCGGTAAGGTTTCCATATATGAGAGGTTTTGTTGGCTCACCTGTAATGTGTGCCTGCCCTGTAATTGATCCATCAAGAATAGAACAAACATCTTTTAAATAGGGCTGGAATAATTTGGTCGGAAAGTCTGTCAGGCTGGCATCTATACTCAGATTATTCTGGTTCAACCCGGGTGTGTATTTCCCATTTAAAGCCAGTATTGGTGAGCCGTGTTGCAGAAAATGTGCATCAACAAAAATAGATTGGGATAAGGTATCCCATCGGCTATTGATAGTTCCGTTACCGATAAATTGTTTGTTATAGGCCAAACCGGAAAAATCAATTGCACTGGTAAAATAAGGATGATCGAATAAATCTGAAACCGTTGCGGTACCATTTATCATTCCATCCAATTCAGAAGTGCCGAGTTTCAGATTTGCAAGGTTGAAGTTGTGTAATTTAATTCCAAGTTTATCAGTATCATTATTTGAAATAAACCCTTGGAGTGCAATGGATGATTGTTTGCCATGGGAAACAACAAATGAATTTATTGACCAGCGGGAAGAATCATAAACAATCAGGTTTTCGCTGTTAATTTTCCAGACGGAATCCACAAGGCTAATAACAGGATTCTGAAACTTGAAGGCAATTCTTGACTTGTTTGGGAATGCTACATATCCCGGGATATCAGCAAAATCTTCGGGGTCATTATTCCATTGAATGTCGTAATGAACAGTATCCCTTGTTATATTTCCATTGAGCACAAATCCTGCGGCATATAAGCTATCGCTTAAATAGAGTGTGTCACTTCCGGAATTGAAAATCATAGATTTCTCATCGCCGGTTGCCTCAATTTTCCATTTTTTTAATTTTTTTGACGAAATGTCTATTTCATCAGAACTTCCATTTAAATTAAAATTATTTGTGGCTTCATCATATCTACCCTTTATTATCGTACCTGATGCAATTTTCACCCCTGGCGCAAAAAGATTTGTAAGTCCGGTATTTTCATTAAAGTGTAAAGAAAGTAAGTAGTCGTGAGCAACTTCCTTTTCTCCCTTTGCATGTTTTTCCTTCGGAAAGATGGATGGAATATAGCCAGACATAAGGTTTTGCAGGCATTCAAAAGTATTTGCAAGATTAAAATGCCCTGAAAGCTGGCCATCTGCATAATCTGATTTAAGGTTTATGTTATGATAATTTCCTTTAACAGTGGATGAAAGAGCAAGGTGATCTATTTGGTAAACTTCTTTTCGAATAGCGTAAGATGTGCTGTCAATATAAACTGTTCCTTCCAGATTGTCGGCAGTATTGCCGGTTGCATTTACTATAATATGACTTGATAAAAATGCAACCGTATTCGTATCTTTTATAAAGTGAAGGGCAGTGAGGTTTGCCTTTGCAATATGGGTTTCGAAATTAAAAACGCTGTTCTGAGAAGCCAGATTAATTTTCCCCGCAAAATCAAGAACTACATGAGGGTCGGTAACTTTTACGAAACCTGAGAAAAATCCTTTTTTTAATTCACCGCTAATTGCTGTATTCTGATAAGTATATTTACGGAAAGAAATATTTTGAATTACCCCGGATAAAGTTGCATCTGCATTTTCCTTCTTCAGGCCTTTTCCATTAATAGTTACTGAAGTGGTAACAGTCCCTAAGTCCTTTAATTCCCAGAAACTACCCAGATTGAAATTTTTAGTTTCAAGAAGACCAGTGTATTGGGATTGATTAGTGCCGGGCTTTTCCCACATGTGAAGATGGGCAGAAATGTCGCCAATACCAGTACTAATATGCCCGCTTGCTTTAAAAGCCTTTAATGTGCCATCAAAATAACCATCGAAATGAATATCTCCGAGTTTGGAAATATTTTCGGGTAATCGTAAGTGATCTTCTTTATCAAATGGAGGAATAGGCAGGGCCTCAATTTCGCTTTTCGATGTTACAAGATGGGTAATATTTACCTTGATAAAAGCCGTATCAATTTCGGTCATATTGTCAATGGTGGCCTCACCTTCAAGGTATGAAAATTTGCCCCATCCTATACTCATATTATGTGCCTTAAGGTGATTAACCGTACCCTTATATTCACCGGATAAAGTGAAGCAATTATGTACTGCCTTCAGGCTATGAGCAAAGTAACCGATGTCATCAAAACATACTTTGCTTTTATGGAAATTTGCCTTCATATCCACTTTATTCACAAAATCATCATAGGCAGAGAAATTTGCATACTTGAAAACCAAATCTGTTGAAATATCGGTATTAGCAGTCTGAATTTTTAACTCATCAAGTTCCATACCTCTTGGACTTAGGTTTACATAGCACGAAAACTTTTTAAGAACAAACCCACTTTTTTCCCTTAAGGAAATGTTTTCAATTACGGCGCGAATGGTGTCGTGCATAAATCGTATTGTGCTTATTTTACCACGCAGGTCCCGCACGTCAAGATCTACAAAGCGCAACCCATAATCCTTGGTTGTGTCATTCAAGTTCTGCCTCCTGAAATCAATACCGTTCAGAGAAAGCTTTCCAAATGAAACATTCCAGCCAGGGCCCGTACTTTTTGTTGTGTCTTTTGAAGAAAAGGCATCTAATAAATATTGCAGGTTAAAGTTGGTATCATTTTTGTATGTGATAAGTTTAATTTTAGCCTTATCAACATCTATGTTACTGAAATAAATCTGGTGGCTCTTGAAACTAACTTGTCCGATATCGCATTTAAGGGCAGTAGCGTATAAAAGAGTGTCTTTGTGTAAGTCTTCAATATAAACATCCTTCAAAACAAGTTTTTTCAGAAATTCGAAATCAACTCTGCCTATATGGATTTTGGTATGCAGTTTTTTCGAATAATAGTCTGCAATTGTGTGTGTAAGTAAGGTCTGTACGGCAGGGAAATTGAGTAAAATATTCAAAAAGAGTAACAGTACCGCAATTGCGGTAAGGAATACAGACAGTATTTTCCTGAGCTTTTTAATACCTTTGGGAATTCAATTAACTCACAAAGTTAGAAATAATGAATGAGCCCAACGTGAAGATTTTAGGTATAGAATCATCCTGTGATGATACCTGTGCTGCCGTTATTTCCGGAACGACACTTCTTTCCAATGTGGTGGCGGGGCAACAGGTGCATCATGATTACGGTGGCGTGGTGCCTGAACTGGCTTCCCGGGCACATCAGCAAAACATTGTACCGGTTGTTGATGCAGCACTTAAAAAAGCAGGAATAAAAAAAGAAGAAATAGATGCCATTGCGCTAACCAGAGGGCCTGGCTTAATGGGCTCTTTGCTGGTTGGTGTTTCGTTTGCAAAGGCTTTAAGTATAGGATTAAATAAGCCCTTGATAGAGGTTAATCACATGCAGGCGCATATACTCTCGCATTTCATACAAACACCTAGTGAGCTATATAATCCACCTTCTTTCCCGTTTCTATGCCTTACGGTTTCAGGAGGGCATACACAAATAGTGTTGGTAAAGGACTATTTTGATATGGTAATTTTAGGCCAAACACTTGATGATGCTGCCGGAGAAGCCTTTGATAAAGCGGCAAAAATAATAACTTTGCCATATCCGGGCGGGCCATTGGTTGATAAATTCGCTAAAGATGGAGACCCAAAGGCATTCACATTTCCTACCCCTCATATTGCTGGATTGGATTTTAGTTTTAGTGGTTTAAAAACATCCTTTCTTTACCTTGTCAGGGATGGAAAACTAGCTAACGCTAACTTTGTGGAAGAACATAAAAACGACCTCTGTGCCTCATTCCAATACAGGGTTGTCTCGATTTTGATGGATAAAATTACAAAAGCTTCACAGGAAACAGGTGTAAAGGAAATTGCCATTGCAGGCGGGGTGGCAGCCAATTCTGGTTTGCGTAAGGCACTTTCAGAAGCCGCCGCCAACTACAACTGGAAGGTTTACATACCAAAAATGCAATACTGTACTGATAATGCTGCAATGATTGCAATTACGGGTTATTTTAAATTTCTTAAGAAGGACTTTGCAGGGATTGATTTGGTGCCGAAGGCGAGGTTTGAGTTTACGAGATAATAAGTTCTAAAACCAAAGAAAGTACTTACAGACTAAATCTATAATCAATTCCTACATTTAAATTTAAAAGTAAATCTGTAATATAAACAGAATAGTCAGGATTATGATATGTTCCGTTAGAATAATTTAAGGTAACTCGTGAAAAAAACATATCGGAACTTAATAAAATATTTATTCTTTTATTAAAGGCATATCTTAAGGATAAACCAATTTCCAAAGCAGGGTTTATAGAACTATTTTCTGGAGAATTAGATACCTCCATTATTGATGTTGTATAACCGGTTGTTCCATATTGTTCCAAATAACTAATGGAGATTTGAGGATAGGTAAAATAAGTTGCGCCAATAAAGAATCTGAAATCTAATGCGATTTTGTTTGAATGATAACAAACAATTGAAAACCCAGTTAGTAAATTAAATTGCAGATAATTTCCAGCAGATTCATTAAAATTTGAAATTTTAAAATAGGGCGGACCAGATCTGGGAAATAAACTTGATGGATTAAGATAGCTACTTATATCAAATTTATTTAAATTGAATGAAGACATTAAAAGTAATCCTGATTCTGTATGGGTAGAACAAAATTTTGCTAAAAAATTAATATCTAAGCCAGGGTTAGCATAACCTGGATTATCTGTGCTTACACCTCCTTTTAACCCAAAATCACCCAAAGGAAAACCATAACCAACGTTGCAAGAGAGAGTAGTTTTTTTGTGGCCTAAACTGTCCTTTTGAGCAAAAGATCCTATAGATAAAAGTAAAAGGTTAAGTAAAATATAATACCGCTTTTTTAACATTTTTATTAAGCATATTTACAAACATAAACATTCATAATTTATTTTTTAAAAATATATGTAAGTGGGAAATATTTTGCATGGCAGGATTTGAGCATTTTTAAGGCGAAAGACGTATAAAATAACAGGGAGTTATCAGGAGAAGTAACAGGAGGATATCAGGCAAATAGCAGGGAAGATAACAGAAGTGGCAATTTTTTCGCATGTTGGTTATGAATGAGTTGTGCGGGGATTCCCTGTTAATAACAGGAAACAACAGAAAAATGAAAAAGAAAATTATCCCAACTATTATTTCCATTCTTGCCATACTATACTGATTACTGTTCACTGATTACTTACTACTGTATTACAAAGATACTTCATCAAATGCGGCTATTTAAAAAGTCAATGACCTCAAAACAGAACCAATTAATAACCAATAGAATTCTCTATGATAAGCATAATGAAAACTTGAACACTTTTTAACTAATTGCCAAACTATGTTAAAATAGAAGTCATTCAAAGCATAAAAATGCCATAAAAGCGTTCTATTCTAATTACCTTTGTGTTTTAACGAGTAACTAATAAATGAACTACACCCAAAAAAGCCGCTGGAAGTTTGCCCTTATACTTGGGGCATTTCTTATTGCAGGGGCATCGTTGCTGTACACAAATAATCTTGTTCATAAGGTCGAGAAGGAAGAACGTAATAAAGTGGAGTTGTGGGCTAAGGCTATTCAGAATAAGGCGAGATTAGTTAAATATGCAAACTATCTCTTTAATCAGATTGGCTCCGATGAAAGGGAGAAAGTGCAATTGTGGGCTGATGCAACTAAGAAAGTTGGGGATGTAAACGCACCTATAGAAGATCTTAGTTTTCTGCTGGACGTCATAAAAAACAATAAAACGGTACCGGTAATTCTTGTGGATGAAAACGGGAAACCAAATAAGAGCCGGAATCTTGATAAGGCACTGGAAAATGACACCGCTTATCTGAACAGCCAGTTAAAAATGATGCGAGCACAACATCCTCCTATAGAAATTAGTATTTATAAAGATAAGAAGAATTACCTCTATTATTCCGATTCTAAACTTTTTACCGAATTGAAAGTAGTGCTGAATGATTTGGTGGAATCATTTATGAAAGATGTTCAGACTAATTCATCTTCTGTGCCTGTTATTCTTACCGATTCCACACAACGAAAAATTGTGGAGTTTGGAAATGTTGACACGCTTAAAATAAAAGATTCCACATTCCGAAATGAGTTAATAGCGGATATGAGGCATAGTAATACCCCTATTGAAATTGAATTGCCGGATGAAGGGAAGCAATATATTTTTTATGAAGAATCTTCTCTCTCCAAGGAATTGCGTTACTATCCTTATCTGGAGTTGGGAATTATCAGCCTTTTTATTATGCTCGCTTATTACCTTTTTAGCAGTGCCCGCAAGTCAGAGCAGAATAGAGTATGGGTTGGGTTGGCAAAGGAAACGGCCCACCAATTGGGCACTCCACTCACTTCCTTAATGGCATGGGTTGAATATTTGAAATCGAAAAATGTTGAACTTACCGACGAGATGGAGAAGGATGTAAAACGATTAGAAACAATCACAAGTCGCTTTTCTAAAATTGGCTCCGCCCCTCAACTTGAGCCTTATGATATGGTGGATGAGTTGGAAGAAACTAAAAACTATATTCAAACGCGGAGTTCTCAAAAAGTTACATTCACCTTAAACCGCCCTCCGG
The DNA here is from genome assembly GCA_903901055.1 of uncultured Bacteroidota bacterium. GTDB lineage: Bacteria > Bacteroidota > Bacteroidia > JABEUT01 > JABEUT01 > JABEUT01. Next base: position 18,431 of record CAIUPO010000076.1, on the reverse strand, counting down.
ATATTGATACTGTTGCAATGTTGAATCCTCCTTTGTTTTCTTGGGTTATAGAAAATTTATTTAGGAATGCTATAGATGCAATGGGTGGCCAGGGTTCCATTACTCTTGAAGTATCAAGACAGGCAAATACCATCATTGTTGATATTACAGATACGGGTAAAGGGATTCCGAAGAGCAAGTATAAAACGGTTTTTGAGCCCGGATACACAACTAAGGATAGGGGATGGGGGCTGGGTCTTTCTCTCTGCAAAAGGATTATTGAAGATTATCATGGCGGTAAAATTTTCGTAAAGAATTCTGAAATGAATAAAGGAACTACATTCCGAATAGTTTTAAAAGCTATGTCACAAGATTAGTAACGTGGCTGGAATCTATATACATATTCCATTTTGCAAAAAGGCTTGTCACTATTGCGACTTTCATTTCTCTACTTCATTGCAGTATAAGGAATTGATGGTTGATGCCTTATGTGGCGAGATGGATGTAAGGCATGGATATTTGAAAAATAATAAACTCTCGACCATTTACTTTGGAGGTGGTACCCCTTCGATATTGAGTTATTCAGAACTAAGAAAACTAATTACTAAAGTTAAAGAGCATTTTGAAATAGCGCCCAATGCGGAAATAACTCTGGAAGCAAATCCGGATGATTTAACTACTGAAAAAATAAAAGAACTTAAAGAAGCGGGCATTAACAGGCTTAGTATTGGGATACAATCCTTTTATGATGAAGACCTGGTAACCATGAACCGCAGCCATACTGTAGAACAAGCCATACAAGCTGTGCAAAATGCAAAGTCTGCAGGAATTAATAATATCAGCATCGACTTGATTTATGGTTTGCCAAACCTTACAAAAGAAAAGTGGGTTTATAATTTGGAACAGGCTTTTAAGCTTGATGTCTCGCACCTTTCAGCTTATTGTCTTACTATTGAAGAGAAAACCGCCTTCAATCATTTTTTAAGAAAAGGAAAAATAACGTTGCCGCAGGAGCCAGAAACTATTGAGCAATTTGAGATGCTCATGAGTGAGGCAGAGAAACATAATTTTATACATTATGAAATCTCAAATTTTTGTAAAGATGGAATGCAGTCAAACCATAACAGCAGTTACTGGATGAATAAATTTTATTTGGGAGTCGGTCCTTCTGCACACTCTTATAATGGTGTTTCAAGGCAGTTTAATGTGGCAAATAATATGAAATATATTAAGGGAATTGATAGCGGAAATCTTGAGTTTGAAATTGAATTTCTTACAGAAGCTGACAAGTTTAATGAATACATAATGACTCGCCTTAGAACAGTTTGGGGCATAAGCCCTGGATTTATAAGCAATGGCTTTGGCGAAAAATCTTTGAATACTTTTTTGTTGGGCATTGAGCCCTATATTTCATCCGGGCATTTGCAATGGAAGATCGGAGGAATCCCTTTTGGCCAGGATAGTTTAATTTTAACCCAAAAAGGTAAATTGCTTGCCGATAAAATTGCTTCTGATTTATTTGTTTAAGTATGTTCACAATCATAAACCATAAAGGGAAATCATATAAAGCCGATTTGGATAAACCAATCGATATTTCCATTCCGTTAAGGGCTGGTGAAAAAAATGTAAATGCGTGGAATGCCTCACAAGTTACGATAGAGCCGGTAAGAGTAGGCGACTGGGTCGGAGAAGTTTCCCTTGGTGGTTCAGTAAATTTCAGGAATATTGCTTTTAATCCACATGGGAATGGTACGCATACCGAATGTGTTGGGCATATAAGCAAAGAGAATTATTCTATTAACCAATCTTTAAAGAAATTCTTTTTTATAGCGGAAGTGATAAGCATACTTCCTGATGAACTTCCGAACGGAGATTTAGTAATTACGGCAGAGCATATTCAAAATTGTTTAGCGGAGAAACATCCGGAAGCACTTGTTATACGTACGATTTCTAATCCTGCTTCTAAAATTGATATGCAATATTCCGGCACAAATCCACCATACATTACAGAGGATGCAATGCGCTTCATTGTTACGCTTGGAGTGGAACATTTATTAATTGATTTACCTTCGGTGGATAGAGAAAAAGATGAAGGGAAGTTAACGGCACATCATATTTTTTGGGATTATCCAAACAATACTCAGTTGCAAAAAACAATCACAGAATTAATTTATGTTCCCAACGATGTGCTTGATGGGACCTATCTTCTCAACCTGCAGATAGCAAGTTTTGAGAACGACGCTACACCTAGTAAACCTGTACTATACAAGATTGTGATGTAGGGATTATTCGGTCCAATCAATGCCCTTCTTCAGTAGTAGTAATGTCTTTTCTTCTTCACTACCATTTTCCGGTTGATGAATATATTCCCAGCAAGCAGTAGGAGGGAGGCTCATTAAAATAGATTCTGTTCTTCCGTTGGTTAGTAAACCAAATTTTGTTCCTCTGTCATACACTAGATTAAACTCCACATATCTTCCTCTTCTCAGTAATTGCCATTGTTTATTCGCTTCGGTGTAAGCTTTATTTTTATTTTTTTCTATCAAAGGCAAATAAGCGGGAAGGAAACTATTCCCAACTGCCTTAACAAAGTTGAAGCGATCTTCAATGGTAATCGAATCCTGTGCTGTTAACCGGTCAAAGAAAATACCACCAATTCCGCGGGTTTCATTACGATGTGTAATAAAAAAATAATCATCCGCCCATTTTTTAAACTCCGGATAATACAGTGGATTATGTTTATCACAAGCTTCCTTTAGATGATTATGAAAGAACTTAGCATCTTCTTCAAAAATATAATGAGGTGTCAAGTCAATTCCACCGCCGAACCATTCTAAATTGCCTGCTTTCAGGTAACGTACATTCATGTGGATGATTGGTACCATAGGGCTAACGGGATGAATAACCAATGAGACTCCGGTGGCATAGAACATGGCATTTTCAGTGATGCCTGCTTCTTTCTTTAGAAAATCAGGACAAGGGCCACTAACTGCAGAGAAATTAACACCACCTTTTTCAATTACATTTCCGCCGGCAATAATGCGGGTTCTGCCACCACCTCCTTCTGGGCGGTTCCATAAGTCTTCCAGGAATTTTCCTTTACCATCTTCTGTTTCAAGTCCACGGCATATCTCATCCTGAAGGAGTAGGAAATAATTTTCTATTGTTTCTTTAGATAGCATGAGAATACAAAATAACTAATTTTTACTGATATATTTTCTGCACTCACTTACAATTAGCCTTTAACTGGCAATGGTTTTGCGGAGTCACTTTTTTTTATGTTGTAAAGTAGCAGCATAAAGAGTACAAAAAAATAAACACCCATTTGGCGCTCCAATATTGACTCTGTGAGCATAATTAGTATAGTGGAGAAAATTAATATAATTGCAAATGTATTTTTCCATTCCTTCCATAATGTATATAAGATTGAGGCGACAAATAGTAGAACATCAAAAATTCCATAATTAATCCCCATTGTAAGAAATTGATTATGCGAATTGTAGTTTTTGTATAAACCGGGTAGAAAGTTGATTGCCCTATAGTAAATGTCTATTGCAAATTGTGCATTCCTGCATCCAACGCCAAACCAGATATGTTTCACAAATAGATCCATACTTGCATTGAAAATTAATTTCCTTTCATTCACGCTATTGAAAACCCAGGCCTCAGTGCCCAATAGCCCCTTCATCTCATACATTCGTTGTCGTAGGGAAGGTACACAAAAAACCAGTAAAACAAGGGAAGCAACCATTATTAGATATTTCAGCAACAGATTTTTTTTGTCGGGAGTAGTTTTGTATAAAACAAAAATTGAGCCAACTATTAAAATAATAAGGGACATTTTGGCAGCTACCAGAAAATCAATAAGGATAAGAATAAAGCAGGAAATAGCACAGCCCCATTTTAAAAACTTATTCAGGTTCTTAAAATCATATAATATCCATAAAATTGAAACGGATGCAAATAGTCCAAAATAAGTAGGGTGTAATCCTGAAATGTTCTCGAATTTAATTCGAAGTATTGAGGAGTCGCCTTCGTAATTTGAAGCGGTGAATAAAATATTTTTTATGAGCAGTAACGTTAATGAATATATTGATAATAGAGTTACTGAGATTGTAAAGGTCCTGATATAGATTCGGTAATCGGCTTGGTTAACCACCGAATAGAAGAATGAGAATATTATAGGAGCTATTAGAAAAAGAAGTTTCTTCTCTAGTTCAAATCCAACAGTAGAATTGTTAAAAAAGAACAAGTATTCAACGAGAAAAGGAATAAATGGAAGGGTGATTAGGATATTTCTTGTCAAGCTTTTTTTTATACTTGGCCGGCCGTTTAATATCCATGAAACTATGGTGGAAATAGAAAATGAAATGAATAGTAAGTTGGTTACTGCAAATGGAAAAAGTGGAAATGCGAACAATGCGCATAATAATCCTTTCGAAACGTTTAGTGAGATAGATTTAAGCTGATTTGTCACGAGATTCAATAAATTGGGTGTACTTACTGTTGACAAATTCCATAAATTCCTTTTGAAATCTAGCTACGTTGAACCGTTCTACATTATCAATGAAATCAGATGATTTGAATTTACGTTTTTCATTTTCAAATTTAGTAACCGCTACTACAATATCCTCCACATTTTGATTTTTGTAAAATAGTCCAGTGGTATCAAGTACGGTTTCAATATAACCCCCGATATAAGGAACAATCACAGGTGTTCCGGATGCTTGGGCTTCTACCATGGTAATTCCGAAATCTTCGTTAGCAGCGCCAAGGAAAGCTTTTGCATTTCCGATTTTTTCTTTTTTTGTTTGGGAGTCAATATAACCTAGCATTTTTACATTAGGCGTTGCAATTCTTCGGAGCTTTCCCAAATTAGGTCCTACACCTGCAACTTGAAGTTCCAAATGTGGCATCTTACTGAAAGCACGAATGATTAATTCTGTTTTTTTGTAAGCTACAAGCCTGGCAACAGTGAAAAAATAATCGCTCTTATTTTGGGTAATTGTAAACGCAGAGATATTAACCGGTGGGTATATTACAACCGATTCCCGGGCATAATTTTCGAATATTCTTTTTTGAACATTTATTGAATTTGCAATAAAATAATCTACCCGGATACTACTATCAATATCCCATTTTTTAAGTTTATCAAGAAAATAAGAGAATGTTTTTTTTATCAGTGCGCCATGAACCGCAGCCAGGTAGTCCCTTCTTAAGTCCCATGCATATCTTACTGGGCTATGGCAATAACATATATGTAATTGTTTGGCTGTTTTATTGATTCCTTTGGCAACACAAAATGACGAAGAAATAATCAGATCATAACCTGAAAGATCAAGGCTTTCTATTGCTTTAGGGAATAAAGGGAATAAAAAGCGGTAAAATTTTTTTGCAAATGGAATTCTTTGAATAAAACTTCTATGTGTGGGTTTACTGGAAAGATATTTCTTCCGTTTTTCTGCATCAAAAAAGTCAAAAAGGCAATATACATCAGCTTCCGGAAAGCAGACTAATATTTCTTTAATGACTTTTTCAGCCCCACCTTCATCATTAAACCAATCATGTACAACAGCTACCTTCATTTTACATGATTAAGTTAAGGGCATTTAAAATCTGTTTTGCCGAGTTGTCAAAATTAAATTTATTTTTCAGGTTTAGAATATCCTCTTCAGATATTTTTTTCATTTCTATCCCATCAACTGCATGTGAGAAGCTTTGCTTATTGCCTATTTCAAAATAAATGGGATATGTTCCAAAATTTTCACGGAAAACAGGTATATCCGATGCTATTACGGGTGTCCCCATGCAAAGGCTTTCCAATATAGGTATGCCAAAACCTTCATAGAGGGAAGGATAAATCAAGGCTTTGGCATTTTTTAATAAAGAGCAATAACTCTCGAAACTAACCTGATTTAGATAAAGTATAGAGTCCGAATTTTTCCGGACAATATTATTAAATGATTTTTGGTTTTCGCCCAATGCAATTAACTTGAGACTTTTATTCGTTAAAATTTCAATATTCTCAAGTACCCAGGAAGCATTTTTGCGTGGATTATTTGCACCTGTTAACAAAGCATAATCTCCATAATCAGTAATGTTTTCAATGAATTTAAATTCAGGAATTCCCGGAGGAGCAACAATTATCTTTGACTCAATAATTCCATATTGTTCAATTATCCTTCTTTTTGAAAATTCGGAAACTGTAATTATTAATTGGGCCTTTTTGCATATGCGGGGTATAAGATAATTATACCACATTTTAAATAGCGGATTGAACCAATTTGCTTTCTCTGTGAAAGCTAAATCATGGATAGTAACAATTTGTTTTCTTGCCAATAATGGTGCAGAATTACACAGATTTAAAAGAATTGTCCCTTTCTGTTTTCTGGCATAAAGGACTAAAAAAAATTGTTCCCAAACAAATCCGCTGAAGAAACCGATTTTTTTTAGCTGGAGCTCACTGTTAATTAAATTTTTTGGGGTAACAATTTCAAGGTGAACTCGGGCTCTTCGCAAAGCCTTCACAATTCCCAATGCATAATTTTGAACGCCGCTTTTTTGTTGCGTAAGGAATCTTCCGTTGATTATTAACTTTAACTCCTTAGTCTGCATGGCCCTGATAAAAACCTGCCTGGAGGGAATCTCCGGGAGTGGAAGTATCTTTCAGCAAATCGTAAATAAATCTTTCAAGCATCTCTGTAATTACAATATCAGGTTTCTCTTTTTCGACAATACTAGGGTAGAAGAATGGAGACCATAGATAGGCTTGCCGGCTAAAATTTGTGGCAAAAAAAGGCATTAGAAAATTTGTATACGAATCCCGATTCATTAAGAGTTTTGGGGCAGTTGTGTTATTTGAGCTGAAAAACAACATCGGCCTGATGGATTGAAATTCAGGGTAATTGGGGGTAGGAAGCAGGTTAAAAGCATTTACCCTATGGTTTATTGGAATATATTCATGGCGTTTAATAACTGTATTTAGGTCAAGTAATTGGGCTAAATCAGCGTCATTATCATCAGCTTCAAGCCACGTAATATCATCAAAAGAAATGGGCGCCGGCATGTTAGGAAAATCCTTTTTTATGTGATTAATAATTTCCCGGTATGCAAAATACGCACCAAACAATGTCCAGTGTGAATCATTAGGGTAGTACAAATTCTTATGATATTTTGACTTTGCCTCAAGGATTGGAGTTTCAACATCAATGATATCTAGATCGGTATTTTTTTTGAGGTACTCCAAAAGTACTATCAGCTTAGGTTTTGGATTGTACATATTTAATCCGGAGCCGATTTTTTCATTATAAATGTAATGAGGTATCCGAGGGAAAAATATGTAATAGCGGATGTTCCGTTTCCTTAACCAGTCCCTTCTTCCCACCAATACATCCTTCATTTTATTTAGTTCATTATCCGTGAGTGGGTGCTTGTTTTCATAAATCTCTCTTACATTTTCTCCTGTGTAAAACATCCAGTTGTCCTTACCAAAATATACCATAGGATTTCCGGGGACTTCACCAAATAATTCATATTTAAAATAATTATTGGAAGTTATCAAATTATTTCTTCCCGGCATTTGGTCCTGGATATAAATGCCAAACCGCCTCCCAAATTCTTTCATTGATAAAGTGTCGAAGGATGGAGAATCAAAGGCTAAGCGCTTTTCTGCATCCAGAACAAGTTTCCTTGAATTAAAAAGCCAGAAAGCAAGGGTGTTAAAAATAATTGCAAAGAACAAGGAAACCAAAATTATTTTTGGCAAAGGTATATCGGCCAGAACTGGCTGCAGGAGAAGGAACACTATGAAAATTAATCCTGATATAAATAAGAAAAATGATTTTCTTAAAAATAATAATTTTTGGTTTGACGAAATAAAATCTGAAGTTATAAAGGAAAAATAGGGATCCGTTCCGGAGATTTTCCATTCTGAAGTGGAATAATTGTAGTCAATATCATTTGCAAAAATTTCAGACGGATTTATTGAATTCAGGTTCCAACTTTTGCTTATCAAACCGAAAGAGAAATTAAATGAGAGGTTTTTTATTGATTGATTTTCTCTATTAATACTGAGACGATAATAGGGTTGGTTAATCAGATCGGAAACAGTCCGAAATGCCTTATCAGGGCCTTTGAAAAATTCATGTGGATTTGGGAGAAATACTGGTATTGAGTTATGATAAAAAACTACTTCTTTCAGAGGAGTATCATTTTTTATGGAAAGTAGTGATCCTATGTCTTTCCCTATCCACCAGTAAAATGAAAGTATTAAGGTTGTAAGTATGGTTACAATGGTCAGGTATTTGAATGACGGCTGTAAGAGAATGATGGCAATTAAAGTAATTAGAAATGCTGTTATTAAAATCCAAAATTTAAAATGAGAAATATTTGGTGTGCTCCAATTGGCAGGGTTATTCAAATGAATGGCAATGGTGTGAGTATTTTGTGCGGGGCTATAAGAAAGAATGTTTCTTGTATTGGCGCAAAGGGTTGCGGAATCTGGCTTTAGGAACTGAAACTGATTTGCCGGCAGAGTAGAAACGGAATTATCTTTAAATAAATTTACCGATAGAAATAATACCGTATCCTTCGTGCTGACTCCTGATATTTTAATGTTTAATGAATCAACATGTTTTATTTTTCCCTGATACTCCAGTTTATTGAATGCTGCACCTGTAGTGTGCATTCCGACCATAAAAGTTTTACCATTGAATAAATCAACTTCAGATCCCTTCGGTGCCTTTAAAGATGTATAAAATAATGTATCGCTTATAGTTGATGGTTCAGGATTATCCTGAACATAAAAATAAAACCAGACAGCGGGAAATAGCAGCCAGACAAGAAAATATGGTTTTATTTTTTTTAACATGCTAGTCTGTTATCAGTTTTTCAAACAAATAGAGAATCAACATTTCAGAGTTTTCCTGCAACACAATATCGGGTTTGTATTTTTCAATTGTTTTAGTGTCGATATGGTAATCCCAGATGAAAATACTCTCTTTGAAATGATGGGCAATAAGGTTTCGCCATTCCTCGGAATAGGAATCCCGGAATACTAGTATGGTGCCCTTTCCTGCCGGATTATGGTCTATAAATATGGGTATTCGTTTATCACCAGCAAAAGTTTCCGTTATGGAATCTTTTATTATTGGAGTTATTAAATATTTTTCTCTTTTCAATTTTTGGTTAAGGACGATCAGCTTAGCTAAGTCTGCCTGATCATCATAAAACGTATCTACTTTAATTTCATCTTCTCTCAGAGGTTTTCCATACTCCGGATGATCTTTATAAATGCGGTTCATTAGTACCTGATACCCTTTAAATGCGCCCCATTCCGACCAATGGATGTCATATTGGTAAAAGACTCTTTTCTCGGGATGTGTTGCATAATAGTCAATCAGTGAATCTGCCACATCTATATAAAAGTTCCCAGTATCAAGCTGAAGGCGGTTTCTTACTTGTTGCCAAAGTTTCAGGTTTCCTTCCTGGGCTTGAAATAAATTGGGCATTTGTTTATGATAAACCGTTTGCTTTGCCGGAGGAATCATCAGGTAAAAATCTATATGATGTGCCTTGATATATGTTCTTTTTGTTTCAATCGCCCAATCCATCACGTTCAATTCATTTTCACTGAAAATTTTCTTTCCGGTGAAATCATCCTGCACAAATGAATTTGCTGTAAAAAATTCAAAGTTGTCGCCAATTATTAATTCATTTGGCATGGGTGAAACATCAAACAATCCAACCTTTAATACGGAATTATAATGAACAATTTTTTGCCTGAACGGAAAATAGTCAGAAAACCAGGAGGCATAGGTGTCGAAATAATATTCCGGTTTGTAACGTAGTGTATCTATGTTTGGTTTCTGCGTTAGCTTTCTGTTTTCAATACTTGGTGGTGGTGTGTAATATTCAAAAATGCTGTTAGTCCAATAACTTGTTATTATGAATATGAAACCGGCGATAAGAGCCTGAGTGACGAACGGTGTTTCGTATAAAATATGAAACCAGATTTTCCTTTTTACAACGATAAATAAAAAGAAAAAGGTGAGAATAAAACATAAAACTATAATTGCTTTATCCTTGAAAGAGTAACACGGATATACTTCTGCATTCTTTGCCGGTATGTTAATTATAAACCAAGGATCAAAATTAGTTGGGTTACGCAGCAATAAATAACCCAAACTTAATTTAATAATAGTTAGGCCACTCGTTTGAAATGTATCAAAGCGATTTATGTTATAGGGGATTTTGGTTCCTGAAATTGTAACATTATAAATAATTGCCGAGGAAAAAGTATCGTAGGGGTCTATCCTTAATTTCGTGATTGTTTTAGGTTGTCGAATCTCAAAAACATAGTCGTGAGTTAATGTATCTGTAGCTTTGGTCTTATGTTTATCTTGTGATAGATTAGAGCCGTCGTCCCAATAGATGCTAAGGTCTTCCGTTTTTCTGGCTTTATATTTTATGGTAATCTTTACATTTCCTTCTTTAATTACCAGTAATCGTCTGCATGCAAAAATCAAAAGGTAGACGAATAGAAAACCGATAACGCTAACTCCTAAAAAATATTTAAGGCGCATCATTTAGAAGCGGTAATATATGAATGGATTATAGGTATCGGTAATAACCGACATAATGGAAAGAAGAAATATAGAAATTAGAAATACTAACTGAACATAACTCATTACACCGGTTAAAACAGGTTTCTTAATAACAACAAATCTTTGCCATGGAATGCAAAGAAGTATTGCAATTGCTAATACCAGCCAGTATTCTGAATTCATAAAGGCCATTACATGTAGTTTCGACTCCTTGGCAGGAAAGAATGAAAACATCTTGCGGAAAAATAAAAGGTCTTGCTTAAAGTCCTCAATTCTGAATAATACCCATGAAAAGAAGAGTACTGTCAATGCATATAGGTGAGAAAATATTTTGTGGCGATCAAGATATTTTGATAAAAATAACCTTTCCATAACCATGAAAAAACCATGATAAAAGCCCCAAATAATGAAACTCCAACTCGCACCATGCCACAATCCAGTTAAGAAAAATACAATGATTAAATTTCTATATGTTACGAATTCTCCCTTTCTGCTTCCTCCAAGCGGAATGTAAAGGTAATCGCGAAACCAGTTAGATAAAGATATGTGCCAACGGCTCCAGAATTCGCGTATTGAGCGGCTTATATAAGGGAAATTAAAGTTTTCAAGAAATTCAAATCCGAACATTTTTGCCATACCAATTGCCATATCTGAATATCCCGAAAAATCATAATAAATCTGTAAAGCATACGCAAGAATTCCGAGCCACGCTACTTTATAACCATATAGATTTAAGTCTGTGTTTAAAATTTGGTCTGCCAAGGCTCCAAGCTGGTTAGCGATTAGAATTTTTTTTGCTAGTCCAATTATAAATCTGCGAATTCCTTCTGCTGTTTTATCAACTGTTGATTCCCTGTTTAAAAGCTGATCCGCAACATCATGATAACGAATAATTGGCCCAGCAACAAGTTGCGGGAAGAATGTAATATAAAGAAGTAAGTTGAAAAAATTCTTCTGGACTTTTGAAGTGCCTCTGTAAATATCAATCAGGTAGGATAACCCGTGGAAAGTAAAGAAAGATATTCCTATCGGAAGAATAATAGTTGCATGATGAATATGAATAAACTTAAAGTGGTCTAGATTCTCAATAAGGAAGCCAAAATATTTGTAGTAAATTAATAATGACAGGTTTAAGATAACTCCTATTGTGAGGAATAATTTCTTTCGATTAGTAACAGCTACAAAATATCCACATGCATAATTTATAAATGCCGACAGGACTACTAGAAGTACTAAAATCCCTTCTCCCCAGGCGTAAAACAGCAGACTGGACAAGAGAAGAAGAACATTTTTTACTGTGATGTTTTTTATGAGGTAATAGCCAAATAATACAACCGGGAAAAAGAAGAATAGAAATATTACAGAACTAAAAACCATGTAAAGTTATTTATGTCGTTTTATATTTTTACAGAGAAATTATCTAATCCCCTTGTCAAGTTGGGGTTGTAGCATGGGTCATGTTCAATATACTTTGTCCACTTTTTAGCCAGCATATTCATTTCTTTTTCGTGTCTCTTTATCGATTTTTGATTTGCCAAAGGATGTCCTCTTGATATCGATTCGAAATGATAAATTTCAACATGAGGGACATAAACATTCCTGTATCCCGCTTCTACAACTTTTAAGCAAAAATCCACATCGTTATATTCAACCACAAATTTTTCATCAAAGCCATTAACTTTGTCATATACGTCTGCTCTTACCATAAAGCAGGCAGCAGTCAATGCGGAGTAGTTGTTCAGTAAGTTTATATAGTTAAAATACCCCGGACCGTCACGGTCTACAGTCATAAACACATGTGCCGCAACGCCACCTAAACCAACAACAACACCAGCATGTTGGATTGTATCATTCTCATATAACAACTTACATCCAGCCACACCTATTTCAGGTCGTTGAACCTGACCCATTAAGCCTTCCATCCATTCAGGAGTAATAACTTCCGTGTCATTATTCATCAAAACAAGATACTTTCCTTTGGCCGCTTTTCGTCCTTTATTTATAAGGAATGAAAAATTGAATGGGCTTATTTCCCTAACATACTTGAAGGTGAACTTATCCTGTTTTTTGTATTCATCCATTAAATCAAAAAACTCTTTTTCATCACTGTTGTTATCGACAAGGATAATTTCATAATTCTTGTAAGTTGATTTATTTACAATAGAATCAATGCACCGTTTAACATATTCATGTTTATTCTTTGTAGGGATAATAATACTCACCAACTGCTTATGGTCTTTTAATTCAATCCATACTTTATAACCCCTGAACCCATCCAGGAAATCAATTTTAGATTCATAGCCCCTTCTTTTTAATGCTTCAGTGATTGCCTTTTGCGCGGCGCGGTAAGCATAAGGTTTTGCAGTTTCGTGGAATGCGGCGCTTTGAGAATGTGACCGCCAGTGATAAAGCACTTCCGGTATGTGATAAATCTTTTTATATTTCTCGGTAAAACGCAACGCCAAATCATAGTCCTGGCTACCTTCATAGCCTTCCCTGTAACCGCCTATTGCCCTTATCGCAGAAGTTTTAAATGCGCAGACGTGACCAAAATAGTTTCTTGAAAGCAAGCTTTCAGGGCTCCAATCAGGCTTAAAGTGAGGTTCAGAGTGGATTTTGTTTTCATCAATTTTATCTTCATCGGAATAAATGAACTCCGCATCAGGCCGGTGATTCACCAATTTTGCAATTTCAAAAAGACAATCTTCCCTGAGCAAATCATCCTGGTCCATCATCACACAATACTCGCCGGTTGCTAGGTCAATAGCTGAATTGGTCGCTTTTGAAATATGGCCATTCTCCGTTCGATAAACTACTTTAATGTTTTTGTATTTACTTGAATATTTTTCAAGTGTTTTACGGACTTCTATATCTGTGGAGCAATCATCTGCAATACATAATTCCCAGTTTTCATAAAATTGTTCAACAACAGAATCCAGAGCCAATTTTAAAAATGTTATCGGAGGATTATAAACCGGCATTACAACACTTAATAATGGGTTTTTTGTAAATGTTTTAATGTCCCTTTTTATAAGTTCAATCCTGATATCTGTAAATTTTTTTCTGGTCAGATAATGTGTGTATTCTGCAGTAGTAGCAAGGATGGCAGAAAAATCTTCAATAATAAGAACCTTTCGGGGTTCTACAAACAAGTAGGCGTGTTTTAAAATTTTAGCTAATACAACACGTCCAACTCTTGCACCTCGTTTGAAAAAATAATTTATAAGAACAGAGAAAAAACCTTTTTTACCACCTGTTTTAAAATTTGAACGAAGCCGTTTGAGGTAATGGCCAATCAATTTTTTAAGACGGAAATATTTGCTTTTTTCAAGCTCCGCTACACATTTTATAAGGATATCAATACTCCTCATGGCTGCTGCCAGTTGGGTATTTAAATCACGTATTTCGGTTTTTGATTTTGTTAGTTGAGTATGTAGCTCCTCCAATTGGTGACCTTTGCCATTCATCTCCTTTTTAACAGGCAAGTTTTTACCTATCTCAGTTTTATCTTTCACAACTATTTCAGAACCTTTTTTCATTTTCCGATATTAGTTGAATAGTTTGTTATAAGCCATAGCAGCCTCTTCTGACGTGCCATCGCAAATTATGGTTCCATGTTCCAGGCAAATTCCTCTTTCACAAATTCCCATCACCTCTTCTGTACTATGTGACACAAAAAGCACAGTTGCTCCTGCCTTCTGTATCTCGCTTATCCTTTCACGACATTTCACCTGAAAGCCTTTATCGCCAACAGCCAGCACCTCATCAATCAGCAATAATTCAGGTTGAATTACAGTAACACTACTGAAAGCAAGACGTGATAGCATCCCCGTTGAATACATTTTTGTAGGCATTTTTAATTGCTCCAAAGATAACTCAGAAAAGGCCGCTACCTTCTCGATTAAATCATCAATTGTCTTTTTAGCATAATTTCCGCTCAATGCCATGTATATTTTTATATTTTCCAATCCGGTCAACTCTAACTCAATACCTGCTCCCAGTGCTAGTAAAGGGGAGATTTCCACACTTACTTTACAAGTCCCTTTTACCGGAATAATTATTCCTGCAATAGTACGCATCAATGTGCTTTTTCCTTCCCCGTTACGCCCCATTATTCCTACACTTTCGCCTTTATATATGGATAGGTTAATGTCATGCAACACCATTTTATTCTCGAATGGTGAGAAGAGCCCCCCCTTCAACACAAAATCCTTTACAGAGTATATCCCTCGTTTATTATGTAGGTAGCTAACGGTTACATTTTTCAAGTCTATTACCGGCGTTTTCATCGTTTATAAATTTGAAATAAATCCGTTACGGGTTTTGCGGTAAATAAAAAATGCAAGCACAAAAGTAATTGCACAAATAGCAAGGCAATATAGGGTGTAGCGCATCTCGGGAGGCTGCCCCTGATAAAGCACATTACGCATGATATAATAAAAGTGGTACAGCGGATTCAACTTAAAGTAGAAGATATATTTCTGAGGAACAATCTCAATTGAATATGCAATTGGAGTCAGATAAAACAACGCCGGATTAAGTGAATTCCAAAGGATGCCAATGTCACGGAAAAATACATTTAAGGAACCTAAGATCACTCCAAATGAAAACGTGAAAAAAGTAAACAACAGCACAATCGGGAAGATATAAAGCAGGTTCCACGTCAGTTTCATTCCCAAAAAATACATAAGTATTGCAAAGGCACACAAGCCCACAAAAAAGTTGAATAGTTCAGCACCTTGTTCAGAAACGGCATAATACATTTTCTTCACATTTAATGATTTAATCAAATGCGAATTCCGAATGAATGTCTGGCAAAGCTGGTTGCAACTTGCTGAAAAATAGATCCAGAAAATAAGCCCGCTAAGAACAAACAATGGATAATTCTGAATATTTGAAAATGCTTTAGAGAAAACAAAATTGAAAATTAGCAGGTAGAGTAGGGGGTGCAAAAAGCTCCAGACAAACCCAAGGAGGGAATGCTTGTACTTTAACTGGAGATTTTTGTAAACCAGGAAATATAATAAATAGGTATTTTTCGACTTCACTTACTCGAAAATAGATTCATGGTTATTAATGCAAGCCTTTAATTGATACGGTATTGGTAGGATATTTTCGATTGCAAATCTAATTGATTTTATGAAAATAGGGGTATGTGGAATATAAATAAGCCTTATTTTAGGCTTTTCGCATTATCTTCGCGGTCCAATTAAATGCATTCCTACAAACGACATACCGTTACCGCTGCCCTGCCTTACGCCAATGGAGGGCTTCACATAGGCCATATTGCCGGGTGCTATCTTCCGGCAGATATATATGTCCGCTACCTGCGTTCCCGGGGAAAGGATATCCTTTTTATCTGTGGTTCGGATGAACACGGAGTACCTATAACGATTCGGGCTAGAAAAGAGAATTGCACACCTCAGGAGATAGTAGATAAGTATCATTCCCTTATGAAAAGAACCTTTGAAGAGTTTGGTATTGCTTTTTCTATCTATTCACGAACTTCTTCTCCTGTTCATCACCAAACTGCCTCCGATTTTTTCAAGAAACTATACGATAAAGGAGTCTTTACTGAATCGGTTACCGAACAATATTATGATGCGAAAGCCAACCAATTTTTAGCTGACCGTTATATAACAGGAACCTGTCCCAAATGCGGCAATCCCAATGCCTATGGCGATCAGTGCGAGCGTTGCGGCACATCACTTAGCCCTATGGATTTGATAAATCCTGTTTCTACTTTAAGTGGAGAAAAGCCAATACTGAAAGAAACAAAAAACTGGTTTCTTCCGCTTGATAAATTACAACCTCAGATTGAAGCTTATATTAATTCGCACGATGACTGGAAACCTAATGTTTTCGGGCAATGTAAGTCTTGGTTAAATCAGGGTTTGCAACCGCGGGCAATGACCAGGGACCTTGACTGGGGTGTAAAAGTGCCGTTGAAAGATGCTGAAGGAAAGGTTCTTTATGTATGGTTTGATGCACCAATAGGATACATTTCCGCTACAAAAGAACTTACAAAAGATTGGGAAAAGTATTGGAAAGATAAAGATACACGCCTAATTCATTTTATTGGCAAAGACAATATTGTTTTTCACTGTATCATATTTCCATCCATGTTAATGTGTGATGGAGAATATATTTTGCCTGATAATGTTCCAGCCAATGAATTTCTGAATCTGGAAGGGGAAAAAATATCCACCTCCCGTAATTGGGCGGTATGGGTTCATGAATATCTGGAAGATTTCCCAGGTAAACAGGATGTGCTTCGATATGTTTTGTGTGCAAATGCACCGGAAACTAAGGATAATGATTTTACATGGGCCGATTTCCAAACCCGCAACAATAGCGAACTTGTAGCTATACTTGGCAACTTTGTACACCGCACCAATGTACTCACTAAAAAATATTTTGATGGGAAGGTACCTGCAGCATTGGAGTATGAAAAAAGTGATTTGATATTAATGGAGGAAATGAGTCGGTTTCCGAAAAAAATCGGAGATGCTATTGAAGCATTTCACTTCAGGGAAGCGCTTGCTGAACTTATGAATCTTGCCCGTTTGGGTAATAAATATCTTGCTGACAACGAACCCTGGAAAGTATATAATACGAATCCGCAACGGGTGCAGGTAGTATTAAATCTTTCATTACAAATTTGTGCCAATCTTTCGGCACTTATGAGGCCATTCATGCCATTTACCTCTGATAAATTGTGCAGTTTGCTTAATATTGCACCACTCAATTGGGATGCAGCCGGCAAAGCTGATATGCTTCGTGAAGGCCACCAGTTGGGTGAACCTGTTATGTTGTTCGAAAAAATTGAAGACTTTCAGATTGAGAAACAAATAATGAAATTGCATCATACTAAAGTAGATAACCAACCCCCGGTTGGGGCTACCCTCGCGGTCGCCCGCCCGCAAAAACCCGAAATTGTTTTTGAAGATTTTGAAAAGATGGATATTCGTGTGGCTACAATTACTGCCGCAGAAAAAGTGCAGGGAGCAGATAAGCTTTTAAAGCTTACTGTAAACACCGGAATTGATGTAAGGACAGTTGTTTCAGGAATTGCAAAGTATCATAAGCCTGAGGATATTGTTGGTAAGCAAGTTTGCTTGTTGGTAAACCTTGCCCCAAGGAAATTAAAGGGGATAGAATCTCAGGGAATGATTTTAATGGCCGAAAATTCAGATGGCAAACTTATCTTTGTCGCACCTACAGATATTAATGCCGAAAACGGAGGAATAGTTAAATAGCGAAAATGTATAAAACTCTTAGCTCTTCACTCTTAGTTCATAGTTCAGATCCTGCCGCCGTAGTTCAATGGATAGAATAGAAGTTTCCTAAACTTTTGATGTGAGTTCGATTCTCGCCGGGGGCACAAAAACAGATTATGTTTTACACGTATGTTCTTAAAAGTGTTAATCACGAGTACCATTATAAGGGACATTGTGAAAACATAAATAGGAGATTGAAGGAACATAACTCAGGACTTACTAAATCTATAAAAAAATTCCGATCTTTTATATTGGTTTACTTTGACGAATTTTCAACCAGGGAAGAAGCTGTAAAAAGAGAAAAATATTTTAAGTCGGTCGCAGGAAGGTTATTTTTAAAGCATAAAATTGTAGAACTCAATAATACGAAAGAATAGAAGTTTCCTAAACTTTTCCTGCCCGAACTGCACGGCAGGCGGGGATGTGAGTTCGATTCTCGCCGGGGGCACTGATGGAGCAGAAAAATCCGAAAGATTTTAGGCTCCATTTTCATAAAGCCTAATTTGAAGTATTTCGGCTTTATAAAATACCTGATGAATTAAGTTTACTTGTGAGTCTTATCATATTC
>CAIUPO010000075.1 GCA_903901055.1 uncultured Bacteroidota bacterium | reverse complement strand
TAAGTCAAAATTAAAAATTCAAAAGTCAAAACCTGTCAGTGCAATTATTTTAACTACTTACTTTTTCAAATTAATTATAATTGACGCGATGATCTTAGAAAGCTCATCTGCTTCGGTTATAAATTTATTTAGCTGATTCCGGTTTGGTATTATCGGCAAAATCGAAATGGAAACCAATATTAAACCCGACTGAACTGAATGGCAGTGAAACCTTAGGCAACTCAACAACACTGCCTTGTGCAGCGGCATTAAATGTTCCTGAACTTACATAATTTGCAACCACTGTGCCATTAAATAAGTCGGCTTTTGTGGGGTTGTAATTTTGATAGTTAAAGCTAAGTTCAGCGTAAAAAGACAGGCGGACTGCTATGGACATTTTTATACCCAGAGCACTATGAAAGCCCAAGCTATATCCACCGGAATATTCAGCGGAATCGGTAATAGGTGATGTGTTGCCTGATTCCTTCACAGCCGTGGAAGTTGAAACCCCATAAATAACGCCCATTACCATATAGGGCGCGAAATATCCCTTCTCTACCTGCAGGCGGATGGATGGGGTGAAACGGAACATATTGGCCGAATAGGTAAATGTAGTAGAGGAAGTATGATTAGTATAGATTGCCGTATAACTTGAGGTAGTATTTGAACCCATTAAATATGAAACATTTAATTCAGTACCAAAATTTTTATTCAGCATATAACCAATATAAGCATTCATATCGCTGCCTTTTCCAAATGAAAGCGTTTTGGTTGTCCATGATGCGCTGGGGCTGCCGGCACCGGGAAAAACATCCGTTTCGTCTCCAATTTGCACACCGGCAACCGGAAAATTATATCCGCCTCCAAGCCCCCAATATGTATATTGGGCATAAATTTTTGAAGGGAGAAACAAACCTGATGAAATAATCAGAAACACTATTGTTTTCATTTTCATGATATATTAATTTGATTTTCAGGCAACAAATCTAACAAAATATTTATTTTGGATTGTACCCAACCTCGTTGAATATTTATTCGTATCAGTACTAGAGTTGTTTTGTACCAATCAGGTAAAATGTCATAAACCACACAATCTAACATTTCTATATTTACCCCTAAAATATACCTACCACCAATGAGCAAACACTACATCACGCTATTGTCAGCTATTCTTCTTCTGAGTATCGGAAGCTATTCGCAAAAAGCCATTACCACAGGAAGCGGAGGAAAGCAAACAAAAGGGATGAAAGTTAAATGGACAACAAGCCCGTTTGACAACCAGGTTTTTATTGAAAATAAAGGACAGTTCGATGGTATAATCCCCGGAGGGAAAAAAGTGTTTTACGTTGTTAATCTTGGCGACATACAGGCATTTTTTACCGGGAACGGTATTGTTTACCGTATGAAGAAATATCCTAAACTTGATTTTTCGCACGGGCAAGACCCGGATAAAGATGGAGCACCAAAGCCTGTAATATCCTACCAGTATTCGGAATGGAGTGGCGCATCAAACAGCGCTACTATAGCGGCAGATGAAGAACAGTCGTATTATTATACTTACCCGTCGGGGATAAGCAATACAATAAAAACTTCTATCTATAAAAAAATTACTTATAAGAATATTTATCCCGGAATTGATGTGGAATATTCCTTCAAAGAAGGGAGACAAGGGATAGAGTACAAATTGATTGTTCACCCGGAGGCAACTATATCTTTAGCAAAATTGCTATATAGTGGTAAATCATCGAGCAAATTGAAAACTGCCGGAGATATTGATATATCAACAGGTATGGGTGTTTTTAACATGAGTGAACCACAGGGTTATTATGAAGATAGTAAAGCATCCGTAAAAGTTTCCTACTCACTTAAAGGGAACGAAGAATCTTTTTTGGTGAAGGACAGAGACCCATCGAAAACCCTTGTGATTGACCCGTGGATAACCGATCCGCTTTTTACTACGTATGATAAAGCTTATGACATGGATTATGATAACTATGGAAACGTGTATGCTTATGGAGGGAACGGCAATCCTTACCAATTGGAAAAATTTAACAGCAGCGGCTCTCCGCAGTGGATATTTAATGCAACAACCCTTGTTTTGTCAACTAATTATTATGGCGACCTGGCTGTAGACCGCGTTACTGCTGAATCGTACCTTACCGAGGGTTGGAATGCTGGAGGAGGTGCGAGATGTGAAAAGGTGAATACATTAGGTTTCCTGATGGCAACATTTCCCGGGAATAATCTTTTTGCTGAGATGTACAGGGCAGAGTATGATGCATGTAACCGGGATATTATTATTGCCGGAGGTGGCACTTCATTTCAATACCAGGCTTGTGTTTTAGATACATCCATGGTTAGCATTGTGCCTGTAAATACAGAGGGTGTTAGCACCGGTTACCACGATATTGCTTTTTTAGGAATAGACCCGCAGGGCGATACTTGCTACATGGCAACAACACAATCATTGCTTTATACTACCATACAAAATAATTATTTACTAAAGCTGCCGTTGCCTGCGTTAAGCCCGTCAGTGCTCGATTTAAACGATGGATTAGCCTTTCATGAACTAAACAGTATGTTTTATGTGGGTGATGGAACACAAGGACAAAACGGGTACAACGGCATGGCTGTAAGTCCCAATTGGCTCTATTTATACGACGGAGACACGCTGAAACAGATGAACAAATTTACGGGTGCATTAAATGCACAGCGCCAAATGACAAATAAATTCCCAACTTATATGTGGGGCGGTCTTGATGTGGATGCCTGCGATAATTTATTTGTAGGATTTAAAGACAGCATAAAACTTTACAACGGCTCACTGGTGGCCGAAGACAGCCTTGCCATGCATAAAGGAGATACGATTTTTGATTTGCATCTGGGGCAAAACGATATCATGTATGCCTGCGGGTTGCATTTTGTTTCGGCTATTGCAGTGCCTGCGAAAGCAAAATTAATTTCCACGAGTGTAGGATTTCCTACGACTTGTCTTTCCTGCGACGGTAAAGCTACTGTTACCGTTAACTGCGGGATAGCGCCATTTAAATTTTTATGGAGCAATGGCTCTACGAATCAGACTGACACTGGCTTGTGCGCGGGCTTATATACCATCACGGTTACTGATGCATCATGCCCTCCAAGAATTGATTCGGCGGTGGTGAATGTGGCGGGCAAGCCGGGATATACGGTTAATGTTACAGATACCAACCCAGGATGCGTATTATCCCAAGGTGTAGTTACAGCTTATGTTCATGGAGGAACTATACCTTACACATACTTATGGAATACAGGAGGCACCACCAGCCACCTAACCGGCCTTAGCGCTGGTACCTACACTTGCGTTGTAATAGATAACGATGGATGCAAAACTTCCGTTTTAATAACATTGATAAACCCTCCACCACCAAGTATTTCAGTGTATCCGCTCTCGGATAGTGTTTGCATAGGGTCGTCACTTGGGATAACGGCATCCGGTGTAAAAACTTATTCGTGGCTGCCTAACACAGGCTTATCGTGTTACAATTGCCCGAACCCTACAGCCAGCCCGACAACAACTACTACGTATACAGTCACCGGTGTAGACTCGAATGGGTGCAGTGCCACTGCAACTACTACAGTAAAAGTGAACCCAATTCCAAAACCAGTTATTACAGGGAAAGACACTATCTGCGCCGGAACGCGAGATACATTGCGGGTTTCGGGAGGAACAACCTACATCTGGACTGTAAACGGTTCTACCAATAATTATATTACCGGAATTCCATCTGTAACTACAACTTATACTGTAGAATCTTTTAATGGATTTTGCCAAAAAGATACTACATTTACAATTCATGTGGTGCCTGCACCAACAGCCTTGGTGAGTGCATCCAAAGACAGTGTGTGCTCTGGAGATACTTTAACATTGTGGGGAAGCGGAGGAACAACCTACCGCTGGAGCCCCGGTGGATCAACTAAAACAACCATACATGTTTCGCCAAGTACTAGTACTACTTACACGTTGTACACGTATGGCGGCACCTGCAAAGATTCTACAACTATTAAAATAAATATAGCGCCTCTCACAACCGCAGTAATAAGCCAGAATGACACAATCTGCCCGGGTGGTGTAGCCACCATAACTGCAACGGGAAGCGGCGGAACATTTTTGTATAAATGGAATACGGGACAAACTACTTCATCAATAAATGTAAGCCCGGCGACAACCACAACTTACACCGCCACCGTATTGGGCAGATGCGACAGCGTGCATAAATCAGTGACGGTAGTTGTAGAACCCTTGCCTATACCCTTAATTACAGGCCTCAACTGGAAATGCAAAGGAGTGAAAGATACCTTGAAAATAAGCGGAGGTTGTTCTTATTTATGGAATGATGGCAGTACTAAGACTTCTATTATTACAGGAGGAATTAATGCCGATTCTACGTTTTATGTAACGGTTAAAAACTGCTTTGGATGCTCGGTGAGAGATTCGTTTAAAGTGAGTATGCGCGTACCTGTGAGTGTTACTATAAATAACGCAACGCTGTGTTCCGGGGATTGCTTTACACTTACGGCAACTGCAGGCGGTTCGGGATTGCAATATTTATGGAGCAACGGAGCAACTACTGATACAACCACGGTATGCCCAAGTAGCACTAGTACTTACAGCGTAACCGTAAGCAACGGATGCCCTACTAAAAAGACTACTACGGTTCAAGTGTACTCCACTACGATATATGCCTGCTGCGATACACTAATAACCAAAGGAGACAGCGCCATTATAAGAGCAACCAGCGCGAGCAACTACAAATGGTTTCCACCGACGGGTTTAAACTGCGATACCTGCGCTACCGTAATTGCAACTCCATCGTTAACTACCACGTACACTGTAATTGGCACAGATTCCCACGGCTGCCAGGAATCGCATGTGATAACAATTACGGTGGACATACCATGCTTTAATATACGCGTTCCGAATGTTATTACGCCCAATTATCCGGGGCCATTCGGGGTGAATAATGAATTTTATATTAAAACGGAAAATATATCAAATTGGTCAATATATATTTATGACAGATGGGGTAAGGAAATGTTCCATTCGACTGACCCGAACAAATATTGGGATGGTAAAACCGAAGGCGGCTCGGATGCTACCGATGGGGTGTATTACTATATCCTCTCGGGTGTGTGCCAAAACACTACTTACAAGTATGATGGCTTTTTGCAGGTGATAAGATAAGGGCGAAACGTGAATAACTATTTTTGGATAACCATTTTTCCACTACCCATAATTGTTCCATCATCTTTCAGGATGCGGTAGAAATAAACGCCTGCTGATTTGCTACGCAAATCAATGTTGAATGTTAGATTTTGAGTGTTGGATTGGGAATACACTTTTTCGCCAAGGGTGGGAGGAGTGTAGGTTGAAGTGCTTATGCACTGCGTATTAGAATTGTTTGAAGGGTGGTTGGACCATAAATAAGTATATGGAGGTGTTCCACCGGAAACGGAGGCAGTGACATTATCGCAGCCTGAGCCGCAAACATATAATAGTCCACCCGAAACAGTGTATACCAATAATTGAGGAGGTTGATTTACCTTAACCACAAGGCTCTGGGAGCAGGATGTTGTGTCGGCATTTGTAAGAGTAACCGTATAAGTTCCCGCTGTTAAGCCTGAGGCTGTTGCCCCAGTTCCGCCATTTGGCGACCAGATGTAAGTATAGTTGCCACTAACTTAAACACTGGCTGAACCGGTATTCCCTCCAAAACAACCTACACTGGTTGCAGTAATTGTCGCAGGTGAACCTTTTGAAACCCATACGGTATCTGTAATACTGCAACCATTGGCATCAGTAACCGTACAAGAATAAGTGCCCGAAGATAAACCCACCAATGTGTCATTGGTTCGCCCGTTATTCCATAAATAGGTATAAGGTGATGTGCCACCCCAAGCATAAATATGTGTTGTTCCTTTGCAGTTGCAACAGGTGGCGCAGGTTGATTTTATAGAGTCTTTCAAAACAGTTGCCGATTGTGTAATTGTAACCATTGCTGAACCTGTACATCCATTATTATCAGTTACATTTAATGTATATGTTCCGGCGCTCAGCCCGCTGATAGTGGGTGTTGATTTGCTATTGGACCATGAATAGGTATATGGAGTTGTTCCGCCCGAAATGGTAGAGGAAGCACTTCCATTATTGTCTCCGTTGCATTTTACATTTGCAGTTGTACTGGCAGAAACAACTAATGGATTGGGCTGGGTAATGGTAATGACAGCATACTGGGTGCAAGCTTCATTTACATCGTAAACCGTGCAGGTATAGGTTCCCGCACTCAATCCTGATGCATTAGCAGTAGTTCCGCCGCTTGGCGTCCATGAATAATTACAAAATCCCGAACCCCGCCAAACAGCCACAAACGCAGTTCCGTTATTTCCTCCGTAACAAGATACATTGGTTAAATTATAAAAAGATATTTGCATTCCTTCCAAATGATAAGATGCAGTTGCTGTACATCCGTTTGCATCGGTTACAGTAACTGAATAGGTGCCATTGGAAACCAATTTTGTTGTAACATTTAACAAGAGGGGTTTGGTCCCCAGTATTGCCAATTATAGGTATATGGAGCCGTGCCCCCTGTTGCATTGGCGCAGGGATAAGCACTGTTACTGCCACAAGAAATAAAAGGACCTCCGGTGACCGAAACGCTTAATGCCGCGGGCTGGGTTAGTGTAAATACTTGCGCCGATGAATAGCATCCGTTACCATCCTGAACCGTTACCGTATAGGTTTTTGCAGAAAGGCCGGTAAAGGTATACGATTGGGAAGATGATGAGTAAGTTCCTCCCGGGCTAATAGTATAATTGTAATTTCCACTGCCACCGCATACATTTACAGTAATCGTACCATTATTTCCATTGCAATTTGAAGGATTGGCTGAACTATAGGTTTGAATTTGAACAGGAATGTTATAGTAGAAATTAGCCGATGCCGGTGACATGCAACCATTCGCATCAATTGCATTTAATCCTGCTGGAGGAGAGTATACGGGTGGATACCGGCAATCTACCACTACACTAAATATACTTGGTTGATTACCCCAGTGATTCCAGTGATAGGCGTATGGTGGCGTACCACCTGTAGCAGAAGCTGAGCAACTAAGAACGGTACTGCATGGTGGATTTTGAGTTACCGAAGCAGAGAGAAGAAGTACCTGCGTAGGCTGGGTAAGTGTAACAGAGGCTGTGGCCGTACACCCGTTTTTATCGGTAACAGTAACAAAAGTTGTTCCAACTGAAAGTGCTGTAGCAGAAGCAGTATTTTCTCCATCACCCCAATGAAAAGCATACGGAGGAGTACCTCCGCTAGCACTTGCAGATCCGCTTCCATCACTTTGTCCGTAACATTTCACATCCATTGTTTTACTGGCAGAAACGTTGAGCAGTGGCGGTTCAATTATGGTGCATGAATACTGTGCAGAACATCCCCCTGTATCAATATTAGTAATAGTAACATTATATGTTCCTGCTGAAAGTCCGTTAATGGATGCTGTGGTTTGTCCTCCCGGTGACCATAGGTAAGAATAGTTTCCGGAGACTGAAACGGAAGCACTCCCATTATTAGCACCAAAACAGGTTATATCGGTTTTGGAAAGGCTGACAGGAGGGCCTTCATGAACAAAAACAGAGTCGACAAGGCTGCAACCGTTCGAATCGGTTATCGTCACTTTATACCATCCGGAGCTAAGGGTCATCAAGGTATCGTTGGTCCTGCCGTTCGACCATAAATAGGTATATGGTTTTGTTCCGCCCCAAACATACACATGGGTTTGACCATGGCAATTGCAGCAACCAGCGCATTGCGAATTAATGGAATCCTTCAACTGATTTGGTTGGGTGATTGTAGCATTAAAAATGCTTGTGCAACCGCTGTTATCATAAACGGTTACAGAATAACTACCCGTTTTTAATCCGGTGGCAGTAGCATTGGTTTGCACCGGATTTGTTGACCATGAATAAGTGTATGGCGGCACACCTGCACTCACTGAAACTGTTGCGCTGCCATTGCTGTCGGCATGACAGCTTACATTTGAATTAACCGTTATAGACGCGTTTAAGGTACATGACCTGAATGCGTAAACAACCCCGGAATCCTTTGTTCCACCCGATATTGTGCCTCCGTAAAACCAAATTCCGGAATGCGTTACCGGCGACCAGGGGGAACTTCCTGTTGCCGTTTTAAAATCATATAAATCTTTATAACCGCTGCCCGAAGTATCTATTGAAAATAGCGTGCCCTGGTAATTTATTCCGCCACCACCAGTAGTGCCATATAATGTTGTTCCAGAAATAGTTAGTGCCGTATACATTGGATTTGATCCGTAAATACCATTTTTAAAATCGTACATGTGCTTATAATTATTGCCATTTGTATCTATTGAAAAAATACAACCGACGTTATTCGCACCGCCCTGATATGTCATTCCGAATAACGTTTTTCCCATCAGAACGAGCGACCCAAGCGGAGATGCGCCATTTGCCATTGTAAAATTAAGGAGTGTTTTATATCCACTTCCATCTGTATGAAGGGAAAAAACTATTCCGGCATTTGTTCCTCCACTTGCGGCCATTCCGTATAACACATTTCCGGAAAGCACTAAATAACCATAGGGTTCCCAGCCGCTTGGAGCCACGTTAAAATCATGCAGGTCTTTGTAGCCTGTTCCGTCACTATCTATTGAAAAAACAAGCCCTACACCATGCGCTCCGCCGCCCACAGTGGTACCATATAAAACTCCGCCTGAAATTATAAGTGAACTACGAGGCTGATAACCATTACTGCCATTAAAATCTAACAGGGTCTTATAATTTGCCCCAGAAGTATCAACAGAAAAAACAACACCATAGGCTGTTCCTCCTCCATACGTAGTCCCGAATAATTTCTTTCCCGAAAATACTAACCCCCCATAAGGGGATGCACCCTGGGGAGCAGTTCCATAATCAAAATCAACCAAATGCTTAAAATTATTGCCTGCGGTATCCACCGAAAATATACATCCAAATCCGTGGAGGCCTCCATTCCTTGCCATGCCAAATACCGAATTCCCAACACGTATAACGGGGCCATACACGTATGCTCCCTTTGTGGATCCAAAATTATAAAGGACCTTGTATTGATACTGGGCCGATACTGGAGAAAAAACAGAAAGTAAAAAGCAAAAAGTAAAACAGCCTGCGTTAGTACGTACTTTTTTTTCATGGAATTTGAATTTACGGGAGTTAATTCCAGTTACCTGACTTAAATCCAATCAAAAATAACAAAAAAAACTTACAAAAAAACTAATATAAGTCGGCTTTCCAATCCGTTTAGCAGATGGTAAGATTTATTGAGTAGATGGTACGTTTTTAAGGGTATCCGGTAAATTAATTATTTAGGAATTATCAGTTTCACTTACCGCCCCTTCTTTTATCCTCCCCATTTGGGGAGGACATTTCAGTTTTCTATATGGAATCTTTCTACTTTTTACTTTCTACTTCTGAATAATTAACTTTCCATCGCCGAGTATTCCTCCATCGTCTTTCAATACACGGTAAAAATAAATCCCGCCTGGTTGTTTGCTTATATTTATTTCTGTGTTAATTGAATTTATATTTGATTTATATATTTTTTCGCCAAGCACATTATAAATTTCGACTGACTCCCGATAGTTATCGGGATGAGCACTGCTCATTGATGACTCAATGGTGAACACACCGTTATTCGGATTGGGGTATACTGCATATTGTATACTTTGACTCGCCAGTTTGCCCGTGCTGAGTATGGTAGTGTTGAATCCATTGGAGAATGATCCGCTGAGGAAAGCGCTTGAATGCGGCCTGATCCGGGTAGTTGGTATGCAACTTCCGGAAGGGTTGACCGCTTCCACTGCATAGTATGAACCAAGCGGAGGCAATGTGTCGTGATAGGTTAAAATGGTGTTGGGAACAGAGTCAATCTGCACCATTGCGTTCAGTGCAGGGCCGCGGAAAATGCGGTATCGAAGGGGTGTAAAGCCGACATAAGCAGTCCAGTTTAATATATACACATTGGTGGAGGAAGTAGTGGTGAGAAACATGGTGGTGTGTATTGCACTCAGCGAAGACTCTCCACAGGAATCGTAGGTAGAAATTTTATAACTCACAGGCCCTGCCGAAGGATTGGAATTTATATCCAGGTAATCGCTCAGCACATTCAGGGGCTGGCTGTGTGTTAAAGTATATACCGAATTTGAATCGCGGTAAACTTTATAATAACCCGTTCCATTCTGCGGAGGCGAATTGGTTCTGCCCCATAGCACTTCTGCCTTATTAGTGGCCGTATCGATAGTTACCTGGCAAATTGGTTCATTGTAATTGTTCGAGCAAAGAATAACATACACCGTTACCGTATCCGTATGCATTCCGCAGGCCGTCATACACTCCACCGTATATGTGGTAGTTACAAGAGGCTTTACATATAGGCTTTGGCCTGTACTCAAAGATGGCGCCCAAACATAATTCCCTGCCAGGTTGCAATTGGTAGTCAACAGGGCGCTGTCGCCCACCCATGTTATGGTATCCGGCACAGTTGTTATAGTTAATTTAACTGTATCCTGTTTGAGTTGCACCGTATTGCTGGCGCTGCAACCATTCCTGTCGTTTACCGTAAGGGTGTAGGTTCCTGCTTTTTGTCCGGTAATGGAATCTGTTGTTTGTCCGCCCGGCGTCCATAGGTATGTATATGGCGGCGTTCCACCGCTTGCTGAACCATGCAGCACGCCGGTGCTATCGCCAAGACAGGTGATATTTGTAACGTAAGCTGTATCGGTTAAGGCGGACGGTTGCGTTATGGTAACGTAGGCCGATGCCGTGAATCCAAGGCTATCGGTAACAGTAACCGTGTAGGTGCCAGCGCTAAGCGACTTAACCGTATCAGTGGTAGCCCCGACGGGGGCCCAGAGGTAGGTGTAAGGGGTGGTGCCCGAAATTATATGGCAAGCTGCTATTGCATTGCTGCCACCATTGCAGCCCACATTCTGCAAGGCCGCAGCTTTTACGCAGAGTATTGAATCGGAGTAAATAACACCCAGGTTGTGCGCGCCGCTATCCCACATCATTCCGTAAAGCTTATCGCCCCAGAGCAAGGGTGTTCCGTTTCCCCTGCTGCCCGTAGGACCTTTGCAATAGTAGAGTACATTATAGTTGGAGCCGTTGCTGTCCATATCAAACAAGACTCCGCTGTTGTCATAGCCGCCCAGTGACCCGTTTCCGTATAACACTCCTTTATAAAAAATAAGGTCGCCCAAACCGGCAGTGCCGTGGAATTGGTCGAAATCATGCAGGTCCCTGAACGATGTACCATTGGTATCAATAGAAAAAATTTGTCCGTCGCTGTGCAATCCGCCTCCGGTGAGTCCGAACAGCGTATTGCCAAGCAGTAAAAAACTCCCGAGGGAATTGCCGGTATTCACACCGTCGAAATTCATCAGGTCTTTGTAATTTTTTCCGTTGGTATCAACCGTGAAAATGCAGCCTGCATTATGCGAACCGCCACCCTTCCAGGTCATGCCATACACCTTTCCTCCGGCCACGGTAACTGAGCCATAAGGGTTGGCTCCATAAGGGCTTACCAGTACCCGGAAGTTTACTAGCTCTTTGTATCCTGCCCCGGTTGTATCTATCGAAAACACATCACCGGAACCTTGTCCCCCGGCTGAGGTCATTCCGTAAAACTTACTGCCTGCCAATGTTAGTGAGCCCTGGGGAAGATTACCGTCGGTTGAGAAGCCCAGCATGTTGTGGATGATGACATATCCGTTGCCATCGGTATCCACCCTGAAAATGGTCCCTATATTATATATTCCGCCATATTCAGTCATGCCGTAAAGCCTGTTATTAACGTAGGTGAGCGAACCCAAAGGGCCTTTTCCATTGGCGCCCGCAAAATCAAACAAGTCCTTATACCCGCTGCCATCGGGGTTGATGCAAAAGATACAGCCATCGTTATGAGCCCCTCCGGATATGGTCATGCCGTATAACCTGTTTCCTATCCGTATGAGATTTCCGTTGGGCCTTTGCCCGGTGGTACTGCTGAAGTCAAACATATCGGTAAACTGGGAAAAGGCAGGACTACTTACAATTCCGCAAAAAAGAACAATAATTAATTTTAATTTTTTCATGGTATATATTCTTAAACCCGAGTGATTCCAATTAAATACTCCAGAGATTCACAACAAAAATAACAAAAAAATCATGACAAAAAAACTAAGCCGGTTCGGATTTTTAGGCTATTTATTGGTTGGTAGGGTTAATTGAGCGGATGGTATGTTTTGAGGGGTGTCCGGTAATCGCTATTTCTGAATAATTAACTTCCCTTCACCCAGCAATCCTCCATCTTCTTTCAATACACGGTAGAAATAAATTCCGCTTGGTTGTTTTCCTAAATCAATTTCTGTATTAACAGAATTTATTTTTGCCTGATAAATATTTTCACCGAGTACATTATAAATTGCAATAGACGACTGACCACTTAAGACTGACGACTCAATTGTAAAGTTACCGTTACTCGGATTCGGATAAACCTTAATATCTCCGCTGCCGGAAGTAATGGTTGGTATTCCCGAGAGAATATCTACACAGGTTATTTCGAAACAATGGTTGTTATCGGTAATCCTGCAACAATATGTACCCGAACAATGATTTTTTATGGTGTCGGTTGTTTGCCCGCCGCCAATCCAGAAGTAGGTATAAGGCGATGTTCCTCCGCTAACGGTAACAGCCGCTTCACCATTGCAACCTGCAGTGCAGTTAATGGCAGTTACGGTTGTTACAAGCGCCGCAGGCTGGGTTACGGTTGCCCTTATGGTAGCTGAGTTTCCGCAATAATCAGAAACAGTTACGGTGTAAAATCCGGCTGTTAAACTTGTAATGGAATCTGTAGTTGCACCTGTAGACCATGAATAGGTGAATGGTGCAGTTCCGCCATGAACGCCAACCCATGCTTTTCCGTTATAATCTCCGTTGCAAAGTTCATTGTAAACAGAATCAATTGTCAGTGTTAACGAGTCAGGTTGGTTAACAGTTGCTGTTGCGGTGCAAGAATTTCCGCATGAATCTGTTACCAAAACACTATAAGTTCCTGCGCTTAATCCGGTAACCAATGCTGTGGTGTATGAGCCCGGGCTCCATAAATAAGTGTAAGGTTGGGTTCCTCCGTTTACCCATGCTTTTACTTCGCCCCAGTTATAACCACGACAGTAAATATCCGACACACTTGTGTATGCGGTAGGCAAACCTGCTTCAGTAATTTTAACTGATGCAGATGCTGTGCAACCACCATTTTCGGTAACGGTAATAGTGTAGGTTCCTGCTGAAAGACTAGAAGCAGAAGGATTAGTACCTCCGCTTGGTGACCACAAATAAGTATATGGTGTTGCTCCGTTTGAAGCGAACGCAGTTGCGCTACCAGAGCCGGTATTACAAGGCCCCAGATTGGTATGCGAAGTGATTGTTACGCCAAAAGTAGTAAGCAAAACAGGATTCGATGCAAAACCATTTGCGGTTACAACCACAGAATATGTTCCGCCCGGAATTGAAGGCATTGCAAAGTATGCGGTGTCTTCAAGGCTATCGGTTTGAACAGCTCCTATGCGGTTCCAGTTGGTTGTTTTGGCGTAATATACATTCGTACCATCGGTAAGCCTAACAACAGGATAGTTGGTTGCCATCTGCCAGTCGTCGCCAAATCCCGAGCCTTCCGAAATTCCATTGAATAATTTTCCTGTGATGCGGTAATTATTGCAACTGATATTGGTAAGGTTATCTAGCGTTGGCTTCCCTTCTGGAATTGCAGCGCTACCCGGTGTATAAATATAATACTGCTTTGAAAGCCCACCAGCCTGGCTAATTGACATCAGCACTGTACCGTCGGGCAGGTTAAGCATTTGCGTTTGGAAACTGGCCAGATAATTTATTGAATCAGTACCAATGCCAGGAATAGGGTTTGTTACTTGTGCAAATGTGTTAGTAGTATAATCGTACTCTACAAAATAGGTTGGCCCGTTAAACTCATTATTAGAAGTCCCTATAGGGGAACAAGATAAAAGCACATGTCCGTTTACCATCATAGAGCCTGTTGCATCGGGGGCTCCCTGCCGCCTGCCTCCAATTACCGGAAAGCTGTCTGCCGAAGCCCAATGGCCGTGGTTGGTATCATTTGACGGGGTATATATGCAATTATAACCTGTTGCCCCGGTAAAAAAATCTTTTCCATTCGGAAGCTGGAATGCAGGCCCCGCTTCATATCCATAAGGGTCATAAAGGTTTCCGGGTGTTGTATCATCATCAACCCATTTATTATACTTAAGGTAATAACGGTTGGTTTGTTTGCCACCGATATTTACGAACATAACACTGCTGTCGCGCAACTTAACCCACGATGCTTCATCATGGTCGTAAAATGCAGTTGGAGCCATGGTATATTGATTGGTAGCAGGATCCCAAAACAGGTTATTGTAAGAATAGAACGCGCCAATCTGCGGACCTTCCAACACTGTTCCATTATAAAGTAATTCAGAATTTCCGTCGTAAATATTCCATCCTGTTGGTATACCTCCGCAACGGGTCCACTTATTGGTGTTCGGATTATACACCTCTCCGGCAGTATCCCCCGCGCCATATTCCCCCCCGGCTACATACACATTGCCATTCGGCAACACCTGCGAAGAAAAAAACAATCGGTCATACGTATTGGATGGTATAGTATCCCAGGTTCCGTTGGCATAACTGCCGTGAATATCGGGTGTAAGCCTGTCCCAGCCCCGGTAGCCAATGTTGTTCGCGCTGTGGCAAATAACGCTTCCATCGGTCATTAACAAACAAACACCTTCGTTGTAATTAGGGGATGTGTCTTTAACAGCAGTCCAAGTGCCTGTTTGAGCATAGCTCAAACAAGTGAAAATTGAAAAGGTAAAAGTGAAAAGTAAAGTAGCATATAATTTTTTCATAAAATAGGAAGGATGTTGAATTGTAAATTATGGAATAAAAATCAAATGTAATGAAAAGACGGTTGACAGAACAATCTGCTGCTTATTTTACCTTATTTGACACTTTTGAAGGTCTCGGAATAGTAGAATTATAAAATAATTTAGTATTATACATTTTTTGTAATATATTTATTTTTAATATACCAATATAATCAAATCCATATGCTCCTTCCCCGAAGGTTTTATTTACCTGATTTACCTCTATTGTTAAATAAACCTAAGAGAATCTCCTGTATTTCAAAACAACATACTTTTACCTTTACATCCAAAAAATTAACAAAATAATGGCTAATGTAAATAGAAGAGATATTTGGAAACTCGTATTTAACTTTTTATCACTCCCTGTTTTTGCTATTATACTTATCCTGATTACATGGGGGATTGGCAAATTAGGTGAATCAGGACCAAAAGATCCTGACAGTGGGTTCGGAGACTTAGGCTGGGCCATTTTTATCATATATCTGATAGGATTTGAATTGTTAATCCTTTTTCTATGGTGGAATTACAGGGTAATCCGGACTATTATTTCTTACAAAGAAATTAAGTTGTTAAAGCGCTCCCACATTACTATTCTCATCTACCCTTACTCAATTGCAGCTTATGTATTTATTTCAAACTACATATCCGATGCTTCTATCAATAATGCAATTAATTCTAAAATTATTGATACCAAAGTTACCACTATCAATTTTGGCGGAACAAGAACAGGAATTATAACCTGGGCGGCAACTCCAGATTCAACGTTTATTATTACAAGTACCCCTGCTATTCAACAAACTACTGAAATGGAGACCATAATTCGATTAATCCCATATGGAATCTACCGTCATGCCTATGCAGAAGTTACGAATTTACCGGCCGGCAGCATTGGATATAATTTGTGTAAAGACACACTAGTACCGTATAATGGCACCCCGCCTATTTATGTCTCAACTGAAGTAGCATCGTTGGGAAAGTTCTTCAGTAATGGTGCAGGAAAAGGCTACGTTGAAGAACATGAACATTTTCTACTTGACCCACGAGCTTCCATTGAACGGCCATTATTGGCTTTAAATGGCGATTCACTCAAATTCAATATGCTTGGTGATTTAAATACACATTGCTTACGTGTAGTTGATATGAACAATAGTGTACAAGATTATTATGAACCACTGAAAGGTTTTTTCGGGCAAAATGCAAGGTGCATGTATTACGATAAATCTGACAATTCAATATATGCTCTGGTAAGCCCGGGATACTACAATATAAAAAAAGAAGAACAGGCTCAAGTAGATAAGTGTCTTTATATAGCCAAATTTAACAAAAAAACTATTGTTTATAAAGTAAAAACTCTCTATAACATATCTTCACTTAACTTAATGTTTGTAGGCATATTTAAAAGTGGCAACAATGTTTGGGTGCTAAACAGTAAAGTGGCATTTTGCATAAAGGTTCAATAAAATAAAGTAGAACTATCATTTCTGAATAATTATCTTCCCCTCTCCTATCAATCCCCCATTTTCTTTAATCACACGATATAAATAAATTCCTGACGGTTGTTTTTCTAAATTAATTTCTGTATTAGCTTAATTTAATTTTGCTTTATAAATAGTTGATCCGAGGATGTTGTAAATTTCGACTGACGACTTACCACTTATCACTGACGACTGAATAGTAAATCTACCATTTGATGGATTCGGATAAATAAAAATATCCGACGAATTAGATGTAATATTTCCTATTCCTTCGGGTGTACCAATGGTAATACATGTTACATGTGTGCAACCATTATAATCGGTAATTGTGCAGCAGTAGGTTCCGGCACATTGGCCATTAATTGTATCTGTGGTTTGTCCGCCGGGGCTCCAGCTATAGGTATATGGGGCCGATCCACCACTTACTGTTACAGCCGCCAACCCATTACAGTTACCCGATGGGTTTGTTGATGCAATAGAATCTTTTATCACCGTCATTGCATTGGGTTGTTTTATAGTATCTTTAATTATAGTGGCGCAATTGTGTGAATCGGTTATAGTTACAGAATATACACCCGCAGAAAGGCCGCTGATACTCGAAGTTGTATTCCCATTACTCCACAGGTAAGTATATGGTGAACTACCTCCATTCGCAATTACAAAAGCAGAACCATCTTTCATATTGTTACATGCAGCGTTACTACCCGAGACAGAACCGCTCAATGCCGCCGCCGGCTGCGTAATTGTAACTGCTGAAGAACTTGTACATCCATTATTATCGGTAATATTTACCGTATATGTTCCGGCACTTAAACCTGTGGCCAAAGAATTAGTTTGTCCGCCGGGAGCCCATGAATACGTATATGGTGCTATTCCTCCAATAGTAGTTGCTGCAGCATTTCCTGTTCCACCATAACACAGCACTTCGGTATGTGTTGAAATTTTAGCGCCAAACACAGTAAACAAAACAGGGTTAGAAGCAAATCCATTAGCGATTACCACCACCGAATATGTTCCTGCCGGAATGGCAGGCAATGTGAAAACAGCAGTGTCCATAAGGCTATCGGTGCGCACTGCACCAATGCGGTTCCAGTTAGAGGTACGTGCATAATATACACGGCTTCCATTACTGAAACGCACGAGAGGATAATTTGTTTCCATCTGCCAGTCATCACCATACGCTGCCCCCTCTGAAATGCCATTGAATAGTTTGCCGGTAATTTTATAGTCGGGGCAACCTTGCGGAATAATACTTGTTATGGTTGGTTTTCCTTGCGGAATGGGACTGCTGCCGGGAGTATAAATCCAATATTGGTTAGAGAAACCTTGCTGATAATTTGATACCAGCACATTTCCATCGGGCAGGTCAATCATATTTACCTGGTACGAAGCAGTTGGCAGAGAATCCCCAAATCCTCCGGGGATAGTATCCATTACACGGGTGAACGTATTCGTTAAATAATCATATTCTACAAAATAAGTGGGAGGCGAAAATGAACTTGTATAAGGGGCGATGGCACAGAGAATTTTTCCATTTACCATCATAGCTGCAGGTGCATCTGATTGACCCATCGGGGTTCCGTTTATCATTGGAAAGCTGTCGGCCACACTCCATGTTCCGGGGTTTAAATTGCCGGATGGTGTATAAATCGTGTTGGCAGGTGTTGCTCCAAAAACTATACTCTTGCCATTGGGTAACATAAGCCCCGGGCCGGCTTCTGAGAGTCCATCCCAAATATAAACAGGCACAGCGCCATCATTAATCCATGTATTATTTCTGGGGTTATATCTGTTAGATCCGTTTGTATTTATTCCGATAAAAACAATAGTACTGTCCTGCAATTTTACCCATTGCGCCTCATCATGATTATAAATACTGTTGGGCGCAACTGAATAATTGAGTGTAATAGGATCCCATAAAAGATTATCATACGATGTGTTAGGGCCTAATTGCGGGCCTTCCAATACCTTTCCATTATACAGAATTTCTGAGTTACCATCGGAAATAACATATCCACCCGGCAATGCGCCGCAAGGAGTCCAGGTATCGGTTAATGGGTGATACACCTCACCATTAGAGCCACCGGCACCATATTCGCCGCCTGCCACATACACATCACCATTCTGCAATACCTGGGTTGAGAAATAGAGCCGGTCGTTTACCATTGGTGTAATGGAAGTCCAGGTACCATTTGCATAACTGCCTGTAGAGTCAGGTGTCAGCCTGTCCCAACCTGTTCCGTTACCACCGCCATCGGTAGTATGGCAAATTACAGTTCCATCAGTAAGCAGGGTTAGCCCGCCATTATGATAATGAGGAGCAAGATTTTTTACTGCACTCCATTTTCCGGTTTGTGCGGAAAGAGGTGAAAGGCAAAAGGTAAAAGGTAAAAGTAAAACTGCAAGTAATTTTTTCATAATGCTTAAATTTATTAATAGGGGGCTATGGGTGTAACTTGTTTCAAATGTAATAAAAAACTGTTATCAAACTAAAATTATGAAATTATACAAATAGGGGAAGCGCAAGTTTTGCTATTCCTAAACTGTAAAACTCAGGGGGCTTTTTTATTCTATCTCTGAATAATTATTTTTCCTTCGCCAAGAATACCGCTATTCTCCTTCAGGACGCGGTAGAAATATATTCCGGCAGCTTGAGTGGACAAATCAATGCTGAATATAGATTGTTGAATATTGGATTGGGAATAAACTTTCTGCCCGAGCACATCGTCAATTTCTACTGACAACTTACTACCTAAGAATGATGACTGAATTGTGAATACGCCATTGTTGGGATTGGGAAAAACAATAATTGTTTCGTTTCCATTCTTCAATTCATTAATGCCGGTGCAATAGTGCACATAAAGGCTGTCGGCAGAAACGGCTGAGCAGCCATTGGAATCGGTGTAGGAATAATAAAACACATTATAAACACCAATAATGGCAGAATCGGGATAAAAAAACTTTCCATGAACAGCATAACCAGTATAGCTTCCGCCATTGGGATTTCCAAACAACAATATAGCACCGGCCCCATAACAAACCGTATCGCGAGATTGCGCCGTAAGCGTTACAATTGGCGGTTGATTTACTTTAACGTATGAACTATCTTTAGTAACACATCCATTGGAATCAGTTACTACTAAAAGATATTTTGTACTTACAATTGGTGATACAGTAATTGATGTGCTTGTTCCGCCTGTGTTCCACAAATAGGAATAGGGAAGGATACCACCGGAACTAACATCACTCAGTGTGGCAGAATCGCCAAGGCAAATTGCAGCTTTTTGGATGGAGTCTTTTAGAAGAAGTGGTTGAGTAATATTTGTGCTTGAGGTAGCGGAGCATCCATTACTATCAATAACATTCAGGGTGTATGTTCCAATACTTAATCCTGTTATGTTATCGGTTGTTTGGCTATTGGACCATGCATATGTATAAGGCGAAGTGCCCCCACCAACTATTGATGTTGCACCGCCTGAGTTGCCACCATTACATAAAACATTTGAAGGATTTAAAGAAACTGATAAAATGGGTGGTTCTGAAATTATGACAGTTGATGTTGCAGAATTCCCGCAGGAATCAGAAACCGTTATTGAATAAGTGCCCGCGCTAAGACCACTGATCGTTGGTACAGTTTGACTATTGGACCACAGATAAGTATATGGTAAAGTTCCGCCACTTACATTAGCGACTCCACTGCCATTGCTATCGCCGTGGCAATTTATTTTTGAAGAGCTATTTGTTGAAACTGTTAATGCTGGAGGTTGAGTTATTATGGCAGTTGCCGAAGCAGTGCAGCCCTTATGGTCAGTTAAAGTCAGTGTGTAAATCCCTGAGCTTAGCCCTGTAGCTGTTGCATTGGTGCCATGCCCGCCGCTCCAGAGATACGTGTATGGTGAAACACCATTAGTTACGGATGCTAAGGCAATGCCATTAATATTACAAGAACCAGGCGTAACAATAGTGGTAACGATTATGGCTGGCGGTTGGGTGATAGTTATTGATTTTTTTATTGTACAATAATAGTATTTATCAGTTACGGTTACCGTATATACACCTGCACTCAATCCTGAAGCAATGTAATTTGTTCCTCCACTGGGAGCCCAGGAATATCCATAATTCCCGCTACCGTCGATTATACTTACAGTTGCTTTTCCATTATTACCACCATAGCATGTTACATTATTATTTATCTGTACATTATATTCTAAACCTATCCAAATGTTAAAATTAGCTGAAGCGAAACAACCATTTGCATCTGTCACATATACAGAACTACTTGTAGTAGTACATATAGGAGAATTAAAGTAACCGCCATAATATGGAGGTGTTCCACCGGCAATCCATGTATTAACCCAATAGCAGCCTGTATCAGAGCAAATATTATATGGGTCGTATCCACTAATATTAACAGTGATGCTCAAAGGTGAGGGCTGAGAGATAAATACAGAGGCAGTAGCCTTACAACCATTGGCATCTGTTATTGTAACAGAGGAATTGCCTGCTGGCAGCCCGGTTGCAGTAGGAGTAGTTTCTCCATCACTCCATTTAAACGAATATCCTGGTGTGCCTCCACTTCCACTTGCAGAAGCACTCCCATTACTAGATCCATTACAACTTGTTCCAGATATTGCAATGGCTGAAGCATTTAAGGGAGTCGGCTGACCAACATTAATAACATAACTCGCAACGCATCCTCCGGTATCATTATTGGTTACAGTAACTGTGTAACTACCTGCTGAAAGCGCGCTAGCAGTTGACCCTGTGCCTCCGCCCGGAGACCAACTATAAGAATAATTACCGGATAAAGAAATGGATGCACTACCATTACTGCCTCCATTACAACCAACGTTTACCTGAGTTGTATTTACATGTGTTCCTTTGTGAACAAAAATAGTATCTGTAATTGCGCAGCCATTTGCATCTGTAACCGCACAGGTATAAGTTGCAGAACTCAAGCCCGTAAGTGCATCAGTAGTATCTCCATTTGACCATAAATAAGTGTAGGGTTTTGTTCCGCCCCATACATACATGTGTGTTGTACCAATACAGTTGCAGCAAGTAGCGCAGGTAGAATTGATGGAATCCTGCAAACATGCAGGCTGGGTAATGGTAACTGAAGTTGTAGCAACGCATCCGTTCGAATCATGAATCGTTATTGTATATGTTCCAGCTTTCAGCCCTGTCGCTTGTGAATTGGTCTGAACAGGATTCGTAGACCATGAATATGTAAATGGCGCAACTGCACTATCAATTACAATAGTGGCACTCCCGTCACTGTCTCCGCAACAACTTACATTCTTTAATTGGCTTATTGTTAATATTGGATATACGGTTACTGTAATTGTTGTATCTCTTGAATAAATTCCATCGCAAACAAAAACAGAATACGTTTTTGTTGCAGTAGGACTTACATTAATACTACTTGTAGTAGCACCCGTACTCCAAAGATAGGTAGCACTAGTGCCACCTGAAACATCAATGGTGGTAAAATTTATCGGGCAAACAATTGAAGGCTTACCCGAAAATGAAACTTTCAGGGCCGATGAATTAATCAGGGTGAGGTCACCAATCGGATATTCACCGTTCGTAACATTAAAATTAAGTAATACTGAATCATTGTTTGAAACAGTATTAAAACTAAAAATAACACCGTAGTTAAGCGAGCCTCCTTTTGCAGTGAGCCCATATAACATTCCATTAAAGGAATCATAAATAAGTGACCCTTCCGGATTAGCGCCATTTATTTTATTAAAATTCAACAAAACAGTTTCTATATTAGTTGAGGGATTGAAGCTAAATAGTGTACCATAGTTACCACTTCCACCAGAGTAGGTCATTCCATACAAAAGGCCGTCGGAAGGATTGTACGTTAAACTTCCGTAGGGGTATTGACCGTTGGCGCCATTAAAACTAAAAAGAACATTTTGTGTTTTAGTGGTTGGGTCTAAACTGAAAATAACCCCATCAGAATAGGTACCGCCTTTTTGGGTCATTCCATAAAACAACCCATTTGCCGGGTCATGAATCAAATTGTTGTATTGAGGCAGTGAACCATTCGCTCCATTAAAATTTGTGAGTGTACTATCCTTATAAGTAACTGGGTCGAAACTAAACAATACACCCTGGCCCGCATTTCCACCTAAACCTGTCATACCGTAAAACAAACTGTTTATACTATCAAAAACCAGGCTTCCGTAAGGGCTTGCTCCCATTGGATATATTGCACTATCAAAAGGAAGCAAAACACTATCTTTTCCGGATGACGGATTAAAACTAAATAATGCACCGTGACTATTTATTCCGCCTTTTGATGCCAACCCATAGTAATTACCATTAAATGGGTCGTAGGAAAGATTTCCAAATGGAGCATACTCGTTTGAATCAATCTGTCCCAAATTAGTCAGAACAGTT
>CAIUPO010000074.1 GCA_903901055.1 uncultured Bacteroidota bacterium | reverse complement strand
TTTCTTCAAAACTATGCTGGTCATTCTCATTATAATGGGGATCACTGCACCATTTTTTACGGTTAAATGCCCCAAGTGTGGCAAGAAATGCAACCGGTATGACCGGAGTCAAAAACCACAGCGGACTGAATATGTCTGTCCACATCATGGTTTAGTAAAATAATAAACTGAAACTATGCCAACTAAAATTCAAAAGGCGCATGATGCCTTATTATCAATCGTCATTAAAGGCGAAAAAACAATTACCGAAGCCTGCAAAGAGGCAAAGGTAAACCGTGAGTGGTATTACTCTGTCGCAACCGGTGCAATGAAATACGAGTTAATAGGATTCAAAACCGCAGCTACCATTGCCAAAAGGGAATTCAACCCTGTGGCTATGGAAGATGCATTCGCATACTAATTACTTAACACTCAAAATAATGAAACTAAGTTCAAAACAAAAAAGCCAACTCTGGTGGTTAATCATCTCTTGTGACCATGACTACGATAGGATTATTATCGCGGAACATGAACTTGATGATGAAAATCTGACCTTATGGTTAGAAGACAAAAACGATTTTAAAAACTCACTTGACGAGTGCGTGGAAGTTACTATTCCTGTAAAAGACTTAGCTAAGTTTATCAAAACTGAAAACTTTAATAGTTATGAAGGAGAAGCTATTAATGGGCGTACAGGCAAATTATGCCAGGTTCGTATTGAAATTAATGAGCCTATTACCTGGTATAATTCAGATGCTTCCTTGACAGAACAACAATTGGTTAGGGTAGGTATTGTTAAAAAATTACTTACAATCCTGGTTGAGGATGAATGCGTTACTATTGATGACTTCAATAGAGCTGCTTGACAACTCAATCATTAAATTATTTAGCTATGGCTGAAATCAAAACACAATTCAAAAAAGTAAAGATCAAAAAGATCGATGAGGTTCGTTATCACGGCTGTCACCCAAATGATATAAACGTTGGGTTTGAACTGGAAGGCGAGGCCCTTAACGATATTGTCGAAGGGGAATGCCTGTACATAGGTAGTTTCCGGACCTCGCGCATCCTGGAAGTGGTTAGTTATAATATTTTCAGAACTAAAAATAGTATTTACGAAATTGAGGTTGCCGCATGATAGCAAACTTTTTACCATCAAAAATAGCCTGTCCGTTTTGTTATGTGGACGGGCTATCAAATCAAATGAGCGCACAGGATAATGAACCTGGTGGTTTCCCGCTTATTGTGGTTAGTGATTTTCCAGATGATCGTCCTTGGTTTGATGGGTTATTACAACCCTATACTTGTGATGCGCATGGAGATCATACAGTTTACATACCTTTTATGAAACCAATCGATGAAGAAAATAACAAGCTTGAAAAAACTGCTGAATAAAATGGAGACCCATGAAATCTGGCAACAACATCCGGGTGAGAATCCAACTAAGTTAAGTTTCACCTATATCCAACGCCGGCATACAATCTTCGAATTAACAGAGAAAATCAATCATGGTTTGCTCTTTTATGGAGAGCATATATGAGCCAGCGCCTGAAACGAAAATCCAGGACTAAGGAAGATCTTGGATGTGAACATACAGGTAATATGTTTGCTGATGCTACAAACGATATTAAGAAACTTTACCGGCTTAATGACGATGAAGTCAACTTTATATCAGAGAATGCTACAGATAATGAGCATGATATATTACTTGCTGAACCGGGTGATACAATCTACTCGAAAAGGATGATTCTTACAACATTGAACAAGTTATTAACCCTTTACGAGATAGTCACCACGCCCTAAAACTTAAATCATGGTAGTATTCTATGAAATCGTAGGCAGTATTGCAATCATGGTGTTTGCGATCTGGATTCAAAACAAAATTAACAAGATGAGCGGGTTTTAATTATACCCTCTTGTCAACAAACACATAACTCACATGGAGAAGAAAAAACAAAAACATCTTTATTACGCAGTCTGGGTCATAATTGCCTGTCTTATTTTGCTGATAGGTTATCGTGGATACCTCGATTACCAGCTTGGTAAAAAAGTATTTCGCAAAGGTGATGATGTCGATACCCTGGAATATGTTTATCATAATAAACTGGTTCCAATTGGCGACAGTTCTGAAGCGCATTTTATGATGGGCCGACGTTACGAATACTTACACGATACTGTCAATGCTCATCTTGAGTTTGGGCAATCGCGTATATGGGATAAACTGGGTGATAGTATCATTAAGAAATATCACATCATTGACATCATAAACCGCTATAAATATCCTATTAACAACTTATAGCTATATAATACCAAAACTCAAATCATGGATAGAGCTTATCGCAGCGAACACATCGTTATGGCTGCAATTCATTATGAAGACGGTATTAAGCGCGAACACCAACCGGCAAATATTAAATCTGGCATTGTTGTGGGCGGCTTGAGACATACTCATTGTTTAATGACACTCCATTATTTATTGGGTGAAAACTATAAGGTGTCTCTGGCCGGTCCACGTAACCAAGGTTTTGTAACCTCAAATAATCGGTTTGTATTTCGTAAGGAAGCCTTGACAATAGCCATTAAACGTAATCAACTGATCTGTAACCCGCATAATCCTCGTATAGGATTGTTTAGCGAAGACCTTTATTAAAAATAATATGAACGAGCCGATATGCAGGTGCAATAGCTGTAATCAGCTTTATATTGATACCAATCCTCAATCAGATGCCCC
>CAIUPO010000073.1 GCA_903901055.1 uncultured Bacteroidota bacterium | reverse complement strand
GAGGTAGTAGCGGATTGTTAATGAGTTCAACATAGGTGAAACAATTTAGGTTATGGTGATACCTTGGTGAAACAAAGATAGTAATATTATGTGATATGGTGAAACATTTTGTAAAAGACGCTTCGCAAAGCCTCAATTAATAAGGCTTTGCTGCATCATGTTTCAATGTTGCGGAGAGAGAGGGATTCGAACCCCCGGAACCCGTAAAGGTTCAACGGTTTTCAAGACCGCCGCATTAGACCGCTCTGCCATCTCTCCTGATAAGGTTGGCAAAGATAATATACCTTATGAATCATAGACACCGATATTTATAAAAAACGGTAGTTTTTATAGTTCATTATATTTGTACTATGAAGAAAGGAATAATTTTAATCGCTAGCCTTGCTATTACATGGAGCGTAAGTAGCCAGAGTTTTAAGAAATACAGTATCGCAAATACTGGTTGTGCTGCATATCTGTTTTGCGACCCCGGCACATTCAGTCAC
This sequence comes from uncultured Bacteroidota bacterium, assembly GCA_903901055.1. Taxonomy (GTDB): domain Bacteria; phylum Bacteroidota; class Bacteroidia; order JABEUT01; family JABEUT01; genus JABEUT01. The sequence goes on along the minus strand of CAIUPO010000073.1, from coordinate 55,454 downwards.
GAGATGAGCCCTGATTCTTCGGATGTGTATTCGGCACAATGCAATATGGATAGTGTCTCTTATAATGTAATATTAATAAAGCTCAAATCAGCTATAGGGGAGATTAGTACAGCTGAAAACGTATTGATTTCCTATCTTGATTACCTTAAAGGTTCATTAAATATAACCAATAGTGCTGGCTATGGAAAAGGGCACAGATTAAATAACGATGAGAATGTACATGGAGTGATTGATTACTGGGCAGACAAGGATGGAAATCAAATGAAAATTGAAGGTTGGACCAATGGTTCCTATATAAGCGTATTAACCTATTCCTCAAAGGCAGAAGTAAACGAAACCAAAGCTAATCTTTTTCTTAACGGATTAAGGTTTCCATAAATAAGAAAGGCAAGAAAAACTCTTGCCTTTCTTATTAAATATAAGATTTTCCTACCAGATGACAGCTCTTGAAGTGCTATCTCTATACATTCCATCGCCTTGTTTTACACCAAAAGCGGCATAAAACTCTTTCATATCAGATGGAGGGCCCATAGCTCTGAACATATTGGGTGAGTGTGGGTCGGTTTGCACTTGCAATTTAATTCTCTGAGGGCGGTTATTGCCTCTCCAAACTTGCTCCCATGAAATGAATAACCTTTGTTCAGGTGTGAAACCATCTTTTATAGGTTCAGGATGTTTCTTCATTTCATTTTGCAATGCATAGTAAGCAATTGTCAATCCACCTAAATCGGCAGTGTTTTCGCCAATTGTAAGGTGTCCTTGTACATGAACAGAATCGATTACATAATTATCGAACTGGTTGATTAGGGTAGCCAAACGTGCGTGGTAATTAGCGGAGTCTTTTGGTGTCCACCATTTGTGCATGTTACCATTGGCATCGTATTCACAACCCTGATCATCGAAGCCGTGTGTCATTTCGTGGCCTATAACACCACCCATTCCACCATAATTCATAGCCACATCTCTGTTAGCATCGAAGAATGGCAATTGCATAATTGCAGCAGGGAATACGATTTCATTTGCAGTAGGATTGTAATAAGCATTTACAGTTTGAGGAGACATTCCCCATTCGGTTTTGTCAACCGGTTTACCGTATTTGCTGATGTTGTAATTAAACTCGAATTCATTTGCACGGAAAGAGTTCAAAACCCATGCATCTCGCTTGATATCCAAAGCAGAATAATCTCTCCACTTGTCAGGATAGCAAAGCTTGAGGGTAACCTTATCTAATTTTGCAATAGCCGCACGGCGGGTTGCTGTATCCATCCAGGAAGCATTGTTTAAACGTTCCCTGTAAGCATCAATAATATTATGAACCATGTCATATACTTTTTGCTTGGCTTCCGGACTGAAGTAATTCTTAACATATAACTGACCGAGTAATTCACCTAAAGCTCCGCTGGTAGATTCAACAGCCCGTTTCCATAATGGGCGCATAACTTTTGCACCTGAAAGCGTTTTGCCATAAAAATCGAAATTGATTCCAGCAATGGTATCGCCTAATTTGCCAGCTTGTCCGGCAAGAAGGTGGAATTTCAAATAGGTTTTCCAATCATCTAAAGAGAATGCTTTGGTAACCGAATCCAGGTTCGTAAAGAATTTAGGTTGGCCCACAATTACTGTATCTACCGCATGTAATCCATAAATGTCCATACAGGTCTTCATATCAATAGCAGGCATGCCTTCCAGGAATTTTGCATAGGTCATCTTATTATAAGTAGCATGTACATCTCTTTCTTCAATAGGTGTCATAGCTCCGGTTGCCATTGCAGTTTCAATAGCCAAAATCTTGCTTGCATTACTTTTAGCCACATCAGCGGTTTGATGCATTTGCATAAACATTTTTGCAGCAAAACCTAAAAATGCCTCTCTGATTGGTTGGAAATTAGGATCAAAATAATAGTTCTTATTAGGCAGTGACAATCCGGCCTGGCCAAACTCAACTGCTTCCTTTGTGCTTATTTTATCGTCCGGGCTAATACCCATTCCAAACATAACGTTCACACCCATTTTATGCAAGTTGGCAGTTTCAGTCCAAAAAGCATTCATTGTGTTGATACCATCAATCTTTTTAAACTCATCCAATAATGGTGTAATTCCAGCTTTGGTCATACCAATAGAATCACTAGCGCATCCATAATAATCGCCAAGTTTTTGTTCTAAACTGCCGGGTTGTCCTTTCTGAGCAGCCGCATTTGTCAATAAATGGCGCAAACGGGTTACTGTTGTATCTCTGAGGATAAGAAAACTACCCCATGAACTCTCGGATGGAGGAATAGGGTTGTTTTTAAGCCAACCACCGTTTACGTATTCGTAAAAATCTTGTTGAGGTTTAGCAGTGGTATCAAAGTTTGCTTTGTTAATACCGGTAGGTAAATTATCAGCCTCTCCACCTTGATGGCAGGAAGGAAGCATAATTGCAATACCTAATGCTAGGCTAGCTAAAGAACCAAAAACGACTACTTTTTTCATGATATTATTAGATAGATTAAAATTCTGGGGCCGCAAAGATAAAAAAATTAATACAAAGGATATTTAACACTGTTTTTCATGCTGATTTCCAAGTTTATTACCAAATAACGGCCCTTGATGTACTGTCTCTAAACATACCATCGCCGGGTTTAATATTAAAGGCAGAATAAAATACGCTCAAGTCAGATGTAGGACCGTTTGCTCTAAACATTCCCGGGGAGTGTGGGTCATTCTGAATCTGGCTCTTAATTCCTTCTGGTCGGTCATTACTTCTCCAAATTGTTGCGAAGGAAATAAAGAACCTTTGTTCTGGTGTAAATCCATCCTTCATCTCTTCCGGATGTTCTTTCATTTCGTTTTGAAGGGCATAGTATGCAATTGTGATTCCGCCTAAATCGGCTGTATTCTCACCGATAGTAAGTTTACCTTGCACGTGAACCGAATCAATAACATAGTTATCAAACTGTTTTATTAAAACGCCGAGTTTGTTAAAGTAATTTATTGAATCTTTTTGTGACCACCATTTAACCATATTTCCGCTTGCATCATATTGTGAACCCTGGTCATCAAAGCCGTGTGTCATTTCATGGCCGATTACCGCTCCAATACCACCGTAGTTCATAGGGATGTCTCTGTTAGGATCAAAAAATGGTGGTTGTAATATAGCAGCAGGGAATACGATCTCATTATTTGTAGGATTGTAATATGCATTTACTGTTTGTGGTGACATTCCCCATTCAGTTTTGTCAACCGGCTTTCCATACTTGCTGATATTATAAGCTACTTCAAATTCATTAACACGAATAGCATTCGATACCCAGGCATCTTTTTTCAAGTCAAGTTTAGAATAATCCCTCCATTTATCAGGATAGCAAAGTTTCAAGGTCACTTTATCCAATTTATCGATAGCTGCTTTTTTGGTACTTGCATCCATCCAGTCTAAATTATTAATACGGTCTTTGTAAGCACCAATAAGATGCTGCACCATATCATAGACTTTTTGTTTAGCCTCCGGGCTAAAATATTTCTTCACGTACAATTGGCCAAGTAATTCGCCCATGCTACCACTTGTTGTACCTACGGCTCTTTCCCACATTGGCTTCATCTGGGTTTCTCCGGCAAATGTCCTATTCCAGAAATCGAAGTTTGTCCTAGCAAGTTTATCACCAAGTTTGCTTGCAAAGTGGCTTACCAGATGATATTTCAAATATGGCTTCCAGTCTTCTGCCGGGGTAGATTTTAATACAGATTCGAGACCAATAAAAAAATTAGGAGTATTAACTATAACTGTATCTAACTTAGGTAAACCAACTGCATCGAAGATTGTTCCCCACTCCACTGAAGGAGCGCTTCCGGTAAATTGAGCATAAGTCATTTTATTATATGTTGCATGCACATCTCTTTCTTCAATAGGTGACATTGCACCTTTTGCAAGTTGTGTTTCAATACTCATAACTTTTCTGGCATCAGCCGAAGCATGGCTTTCATCTTCATTCATTTGCATGAAAATATTTGTCAGGTAAACGATATATTTTCCCCTAATAGTTTCCATCGCCTTTGATGAATCAAGATAATACCCTTTATTGGGTAAAGACATTCCTCCCTGTGCAAATGTGGCCGCTTCTTTTGTACATACTTTCTGGTCTGGCTCTATGTCAAATGAGAACATAACATCCGGACCCATCTTCATTAAACGGGATGTTTCGGTCCAAAAAGAATGCATATCTTTTATTTCATCAATCTTGGCTAATTCACCATCTAATGGATGAATACCTTCCGCGGTAGCCTTAACTGAATCCATAGCTACACTATAATAGTCGCCTAATTTTTGCTCAAGAGTGCCGGGCTGGGCAGGAGTTTTAGCCACATCCTGCAACATGGTATGCAACTGATTCAATACATTTATATATAGTATATCAAAACTTCCCCAGGATGCCTGGTCTGCCGGAATAGGGTTTTTCTTCAACCAGGAACCATTTACATATTGATAAAAATCCTTTTGTGGGGTTAACGTAGTATCAAAGTCTGCTTTATTAATTCCGGTAGGAAGGTTATCTGCATTCGCGCTGCTGTGCTTACATGAACTGATAACAATTGTTGAACCGATTACGGCACATCCTAGTGCACTTAAAAGGATAGTCTTTTTCATTGAGATTATTGTTTTGGGACGGTAAAGATATAATATAAGGTGGAAACTATTATTTTAAAATTGAACTTTAACTAATGTTAAAAAAATTAGACGACTTCTTTAACCTCAAAAACCGCCTCCACATTACCTTTTAGCCGTTTCTTTACCTCTTCCATATTTACAGAGGTCTTAAGTTCCTTTTCCATAGATGTAACCGCTTTATCGGTTATTCCGCATGGAACAATAAGATTAAAATAATTCAGATCTGGATTTATATTAAAGGCAATACCATGCATAGTTACCCAATGGCTTGTTCTAACCCCCATAGCACAAATTTTCCGGGCTTTACCCGGATGTTCTGCATCTAACCAGACTCCAGTCGAGCCTTTCAGACGTTCTCCTTTAATTCCATATTCAGCAAGGGTAAGAATAACCGCCTCCTCAAGAAAGCGCAAATACTTATGAATATCGGTAAAGAAATAATCGAGGTTAAAAATTGGATACACAACAATTTGTCCGGGACCATGGTAGGTAATATCCCCTCCCCTATTTATGCGGTAATACGATATATTACGCTTTTTAAGTTGCTCCTGATTAATAAGTAAATTATTTTCTGAACCACTTTTGCCAAGCGTAATTACATGTGGGTGTTCGCAAAAAATAAGGTAATTTCCGGTAAATTCCTGTTCTTCTTCCGGTAAATTTCTGTTAGCTAATTTTTTATCTATTACCTCCCTGAAAAGTTTTTCCTGGTAATCCCAGGCTTCTTTATAATCAATTAATCCAAGGTCAATAAATTTTACCCTACGGTTCATTTCCCTGCAAGCTCTTGCTTTAAGCTATCAATCACTTTTATATCCATAGCATCAACCTTTCTTAGTTCTGAAAGGCACATAGAAACCCAGTCTCCTAAATGAATCCAGTATAGTTTTTTCTCAACAGCATTTTCACCTTTGCTTGGTATTTCAATTATTTCGGCAGCATACTTATCAAATACTTTCCGGCAAAAATCCATGCGCAATTTATTACGCGGATTCTCATCTTTATCCTGGAATAATATTACTGCTATTTCAGGATAAGCATGGCTCCATCCTACAAGTTCATTATGATTCATTTCGGGAACGACATGATGCCAGCATAATATTTTGGCATTTTCATTCAGTTGCTGCCTGAGCCTTATAGCCACTCCTTCATGAAGTGCGGTAGAATAGATAACAGGCATTTTATTGCTCAACTTTTTCACAATATGATGCGCTTCAGCCATTATATTTTCCTGATCTTTTTGCAACATTTCTGCTGCAACAGAAATATCAATGGTATGCTGAGGAGCAAGTTGGTAATGTGCTATTATATGCAGAAGTTGAGTGAGTGAATATCCCAAACAACTTCTGGGCGGCATTCCACCTGGCACTATTATAAAATCATTTCCGTCCTGCTTTGCCAATTCAAGAATTTTTCCGCCTGAAGTGATACAAACAATTTTTGCTCCATTCTTTTGGGCTATGGAATAGGATTCAAGTGTTTCTTCGGTATTACCGGAATAAGAGGAGCAAATAACAAGCGTATGCTCATCAATATAAGCAGGAAGGGAATAGGTCTTCAGGATTTCAATCGGAACTTTACATTCATCAAAAAGGATTTCCTTTACTATAGTTCCACCAATGCCAGAACCTCCTAAACCGCAAACAACTACTTTACTAATACTCGTTTTTAGCGGAGTTAATTTTGCTTTTGCTGCAATTTCAACGGCTTCTTTCAGCTGGGCAGGAAATCGTTGTATCAATTCTTTCATCATAGTTTTCAGACCTAAATGGGAGTGCAAAAATATACTTCCCAATGGAATTATGGTTAAAAAGCTTGAATATTGCTCTAAATATGGCTATTAGGCTTGTCTTTTCAACTGTTTTTGAAGGGCATCTGCCATTCCTGCATCATCAGGTGAAAGAACAATCTTGTTCTTATTATCCTTTAGAATCACCAATATTCTGCTTTTCCTGTTTGTAGCATATAATCTGAAACTACCCAATTTTGCATTGGCATAATATCCTGTATACCCAAATAATCCACCATTTCCGGCAGTTCGTATAGTCCATTTGAAATCTTCTTTGTTTAGCTGTTGCGCACTTTCAATATTTGCTAATGGAATTACTTTGTCAAACATTGGAAAAGCCCTTTTTATAATTAAACTTTGATCTGTAATCAGGTAAGATTTTACACTATAAAGATACGAAGGAATAAGAATTACTAAAGGAATTACGATCAGGCCAACTCCTCCATACCATGGTGTAAAAGTAATTGAGAGAACTACACCAACTATTGATAATAAGAAAACAAAAGTTGTTATAACTTTTGCGAGCGAATCCATGCTTGCTTTATAATTTTCCATAATTGCTCAATAAAGTATTATTTACAAATCTAAAGATTTCAGGTTAGTGAATGTCGAATTATTATGGGTATTTTCGCTCCTCCAATAAACAAAAAGGTTATGCAAAAAGGATTACTCATACTTGTTTTACTAGCGTATGTAACATTACTTTCAGCTCAGAAAAAAATTGCGGGAATTTGGGAAGGCAAACTAAATGCCGGTAATATTTCTTTGCGAATGGTTTTTCATATTGAAAAACAAAGCGAAAAATGCTATTCTGCATCTATGGATAGCCCGGATCAGGGGGTAAAAGATATTCTTTGTGACAGTGTGATAGTAAACGGTGACAGCATTATTGTAATTTTAAAAGGAAGCACCCGACTAAAAGGATTGTTAGCCGGAGATTCCACAATCAATGGTAATTGGGAACAAAGGGGAATGACGTTTCCTATAGACTTGAAGAAAGTTAATGAAGTGTCTAAAAATCCAAATCGCCCGCAAACACCTTTACCACCATTTACGTATAATAGTGAAGATATAGAATATGATAATCCAGACAAAAGCATTCATTACGGTGCAACATTTACTTATCCAAAAGGCGACGGGCCTTTTCCAACTGCCATACTAATCACCGGTAGCGGCCAACAAGACCGCGATGAAACTATTTTAGGGCATAAACCTTTTGCTGTGATAGCTGATTACCTTACAAAAAAAGGATATGCCGTGCTTCGTGTAGATGACCGCGGTATGGGAAAGTCAACTGGGGATGTAATAAACTCAACCAGCCTTGATTTTGCCGGAGACGTAGAAGTGGGGTTAGCATATTTAAAAGAAAGAAAAGAAGTTGATAAAAAAAGGATGGGATTGATTGGGCATAGTGAAGGCGGCCTGATTGCTGATATTGTTGCAGCCAGAAATAAGGACATTAATTTTGTAATTATGCTTGCAGGGCCTGGTGTTAAAGGCTCTGATATTTTAGTAAAGCAAAATGCGGATATATTAAAATCGGATAGTGTTCCTGACGAAGCATTAAAAGCTTATGAGGTTTTATATAAAAAAATTATGGAAGATGTTATAGCTGCGAAGGATTCATCAACCTCATACAATAAACTATGGGTTGATTTTTCAGCGTGGAAGAAAAGCCAATCTCACGATATACTAACTACCTTAAATATAAGCAGCGATAGTATTGGTAATGGGGTATTCTTAAAGAAGTTTGAACATGCATTTGCCTCTCCTTGGATAAGATATTTCATGCAAGCGGACCCACAGCCGCTGATTGAAAAATTCACTTGCAAAGTACTTGCATTAGATGGTAGTAAAGATTTGCAAGTAAATGCTGAAATAAACCTGGCCGCCATTAATAAAGCATTGAAGAAAAGTAAATCTCCATCTTTTGAAACAAAAGAACTGCCCGGACTGAATCATTTATTTCAACATTGCTCGAAGTGTACACTTGATGAATATGCTACCATTGAAGAAACTTTTGCTCCTGAAGTATTAGATATAATAGGACAATGGCTTGACAAAAATGTAAAACCTATTAAATAGAAATTATTTTTTCTTCTTCTTTTTAGGCTTGGGTATTTTCCCGATTCGTTTATCTCCTTTTAAAACAAGTTCACAAGCCCTGATTGCCGATTCTTCAAAATCGTCATTTTCGGATTGAAGCATTTGCCAAGCAGTTTCACGGGAACCTTCATTCAAAACAGAAACCGAAGTAAGTGAAGAAAATTCCTTTTTCAGGCTTTTATGATGCTCATACGAAGTGGCAATCCATACGCCATTGCAGTCGGTGTGAGTTTCCCTTTCACGCAAAATAAAGATGATTCTTTCTCCGACATAAACTCCGTAACAACCAAACATTGGATTAATGCGGGGTTCAAGCGGAAGTAAATAATCGAGAATAAAAGGGAACGGAATATTTTTTGAACGAGGCATCTATTATTGGCTATTCCCTATGGATTGGATTTCTTTTCAATAAAAAGAACCACTTTATTAAAATCAGCAGATGCATTTATTACTTTCCTGAAGTCTTCATACATTGTAATCTGATAGCGCATCTCCCGATAATTTTCATCTATTGTAACAGTTACTTTATTGCCATCTATAGTATATGACGAATGGAATTCCATATCTCTTTCTCCGCCCGTTTTATGAAATATGTCCATGTTCACAGCGTTTAAATTTGTAATTGTGTATCCATCCGGAATTTCAAATACCAGTTCCCGGTGATAGCCTTTGTTGTTATGGTTCTCAACAGGCGTATGTCTTGCAGTGTCGGCATATAATTCATTTTGCGGACCGATTAATTCTCCAATTTTAAATAAGAACTTAGGTCCGGCTTGCTCCAAAACACTATTGGTGCTTACATCAGCTTCAATTGAGAATGGCTGGCGAAACAAATCATTTTCTTTATACCCTGTTACATTAACATTTGTTGGCTTCGCGTCGGGGTAAATCAATTTAACAAGCCTGTCAACAATATCCTTCCTGTCCTGATCCGACAAATAGGAAAATATCGGTTGAATTTCATATCCCTCGTAACCCGTAAATGTTTCCTTCAAATGAATATTTGCCATTCCCATGTCTAAATCAAATTTGGTTGTTTCATACATGTTATTCATGCTTTGCTTCCAGTCGTTGCAAGGAATATCGCGTACCTGTCCAATCCCTGTTGTATACCCGTCCTTACCAATAGTTACAGCATGCATAAATAATCCTTGCTGGCAAGTCCAGTCTGCAGGGACAAAACCATAGCGCGAATTCGGTTCCATAGGTGCCATATAATTTCCTGTACCCGGGAAATAAATCATGTATTTCTGCAAATAGGTCCATGAATCAAAATCTCCGTCAAATGGTTTATTAAAACGGTCTGATGTAAGAACAACTTCATGCTTAATTCCGGCACGGTTAAAAAGCTGATCATATAATTTCAGTAACCCTAATTCATCTGCAACATGGTTAGTAAGTATGTATTGCAATTCATTACTTTTTTTGTCTGCAATTTCTTCCTTTAATGCAATAGTAGTTTTTATGCAGCTTTCAATTTTCCTTATTTTATCTTCTTCGCTTAAGTTACCCAAACGCATTGTGTCTATTACCTTTTGGGCAATACTCATATCCTTTTTTGAGGTTCCCTTAACCAGAACGAAATAAATATTCTGGCAGAAATCACTCCATGTATCCAATCGTTCATTGGGGTCACCATTAGCATTATAAGCATACTTATATTCAAGGCGCATTAGCGAACCTTCCGCCAACGAATATTCTTCTTTATCATAACCTTTAATATCGGTTCCTTCACAGAAAATATGATGCTTGTTTGTCATTACAGTATCCGTTTGCATTTCGGGAAAACCATTGTAACTCTTGCTATCAAAAATTAGTGATGGAGGAGAATAAATATCGAGATTGAATTCCTTGTGCAAGCTATTCATGCGGATATATTCCGAACCTGTTTTTCTGGAGGGCTCCAAAAGAGTATACATAAACTCCACCTCGCTGCCAAGTTCAATTCCATCAATAGCAAATATTTTATATCGGCCCATGTTTTCATAATTATCTACATCCTTTACATTGGCCGAATTTAGTGTAGTTATCTTTCCATCTTTAGTAATTGACCTTGCCTGTATATCCTCTACTGATACTCCTTCAGGCATTGGGATATAAACTGTATTAGCTTCTTCAATTGCTTTGTCTGAATTAACCCGCATAATCATGTGTCTGGTAACATACATCACAATGTTATCATCCTTCAAATAGTATTCAATAACTCGTTTGTCCTTGATGACCACCATGCCTAATTTTTGTTCATCTGATGTTAGTTTATGAAGTTTAGGGTTCTCCTCCCAATGAGAGCTTTTAAATTCCGGTTCAGGAGTAAATGTCAAAGGCTGTAGTTGTGCAAAAGCACGAGTCAGCGATACAAAAACAAACAGAAGGGTTACTATTTTTTTCGAAAACATTTTTGACAATTTTTTATTGTTTGGTTAAAGTCACTGTTTCGTTATATGCTTTGGTAAGTTGCCGAATCATTTTATTCCACCTGTCAAAGTCTGGCTTATTAATCATAAGGGTATTTATATAAACATAGCTCTGATAAATTATTTTGTCGTTTTTCACAGTGTAATTTATATTGAATCCGAACATAGGGTCTGAACAACTGCTATTAGCCGGGAGATATGAAACCTTGTACCCTTTAGGTATCTGAAGAATATTTACATTTTTGTTTATGTTTTTATAATCAAATTCGCGCGGGGCCTCTCTGTCAGATTCCAATAAATCATTCTTATATTCCTTTTCAAGTTGCATATTTATGTACACATCTTTGTCGTTTTTCTGGAGATAGTCATTCACTTCAAATTTATAACGAATACCTAAATCATTGTCCCTGTCATTCAGGTTTTCAATAGAAGTAGAATCAACCCTGAATTTATTATTTCCTTTTCTTAAAAGTTCAACAAGCAAGTCCTGTTTTTCTTTGTTTTCGTAATTAAGTAACCGTCTTCCTGTGATAATTTTTTCATATCCGCGTGCCCTCAAATAACCTTGTCCTTTAAGCTGAGCATCATTAATACTTAAATATGTTGTATCGATAAATTGATTTTTATCTGTATCCATTGTCGGAACTTTTATAATCCGGAATTTTCCTTCACCCATTCCCACAAATGCTTCTTTGCCTTGAATCATTGAGGTGAAATAATTAAACGGAGCATCCTTTCCTGTAGCATCCAGAAAATAAGCTTTGCCATCCTGAATATAGGTACATATCATGTGGTTGGTTGCCATTGGCGACGGAACATCGGTAAATGAATATGGAATATCACGTGTGCCAATCCAAGTTTTATAGGCCTCCAGTCCTGCTGCTCTAATCATTTCTACCAATGTGCTGGCCATGTCTTTGCAATCTCCGAAACGGCGCGAACATACAAGTGAAGCTTCACGCGGAATCATTCCCCCAAGGCTGTCTTCAAAAGCAATATATGTGATGTTGTTTTGAACCCAGTAAAAAATACGTTTCACCTTTTCCACATTGTCATTAGTACCAGATGTAATTGAGTCTGTCACCTTTTTCACTTCAGGTGAAATATCCTTATTTACATCTTTAACCATACCATAAAACCAATCATACAAAGCAGAAGAGTCGGTCATAACTTTTTTCTCAGAACCATTTGCACTGTATGAATCAAGAAGCACTACAATATGAGGCGCATAATATGAAACCGCTGGGGCATCCTCATCATTCTTTATTTTTCCGGCACTTTGTACTTTCCATGAATAAACTGTATTTTTCCCACTCTGCTTTGAAGTGAACTGAACACTATTATCTGCCACATTAAAAAGCTTATATCGAATTTTAACTCCTTGCGGAATTGTTACAGAATATTCTGCTTCATCAGCAGGTGCAAATGTTTTGAAAAAGAAACGTCCATATAAATGAGGGTCCGTAATTCTTTCTGTGTACGATAATATTTCCCTCGCACCATTCTTCAAAGCCGGATAAGTGAAACGGTAGGCCCGTGCATCGTCATAAAATGTACCCTCATTAATTTCATTAGTGCGGGTGAAATCCTTCACCTTAAAAGTTTTGTAACTGTTTCCATCAGGAATTAAAGAACGGGCATCCAAATCTTTTATAGAAGAAAAATCCTGCCAGTAGATTTGCCTGTCCATATATTCGCTGGTCTTTTCTGTGAGCAATAATAATTCCTCGTATGTGGTTGCGTATATAATAGGGGCATTATTTTCAATCTTAATAACTACATCCTCTTTCCTGGAAACATATACCGCATTATCGGCAGCATATTTTTTTCGCAATTGAGAATAAATATCTTCTTTTTGGGAAAAGGCTGTGAAAGAACCCAGCATCAGAATGATTCCGATTTTTATCTGCATATTATATTTTCTACCGCTCAACCTATTCATCATTTCGAAGCAGTTTCAGCAATGACATAGCCATCAAAATAAGTATCCGTTTTTATCAAACTTCCGCCTTTATCATAATATTTTGAAGGTCCTTCACGGGTACCCAAACTATATGTTTCAGTATGTTCTACGGAACCATCTTTATAATAATAAGTGCATATTCCATCCAACTCTCCGTAATAATAATTATCTTCTTCTTTAAGAACTGCACTGCCTTCATAATAGTATTTCTGAATTCCATTTGCGTAGCCTGTAATAAAATTTTCATCGGAATTAATTTTCCCGTCAGGCATATAGTTGATTCGCTTTCCGTCTACATATCCATTCTTATAGGTGCATACAATTGCTTTATTTCCATTCGGGAAATACGTTGTAACATCTCCGCTACCTTTATCCAGTTGAATTCTTTTCACCGATTTACCATCTTTGTCTGCTGAAGAATACGCTAAAATATTCCCCTCGTGAAACCAAAAAATCCCACTCACAACGCTGTCGCCATAATAGGATTTATATTCCCCTTCATGATCTCCTTCAACATAATTACTAACGGCATCTAATTTTCCGGATTCATAATACAATTTGTACACACCGTCGAGATTATCATCATAATAGTTTCCTGTAGCTTCAAGATTTCCGTTTTCAAAATAACTATTACCTGTACCCTCACAAGTGCCCATCAAGTAGTCATATATATACTTCACATTACCATTTTCATAATAAGCTTTAGTGGCACCTTGGCGCTGATCCAGTAAATACTCTCCTTCCTTTGAGAGTTTTCCGTTATAATAATATTTTTTTTCTGTGCCATCTAATTCCCCATTCACATAATTTAATTCATGAACAATATTACCATTGCTGTATGGCAATTGGAATTTGCCATTCCCTTTGTCAGAAACATATTTATATATAGCGCGTCCGTTGGTGTCGTAATCATAAATTTTATCTATATATCCATTTTTAAAATAATGCTCTTCAGAAAGCTTTCCATTCGATTCAAAAAACCGGGAGCACCCACTTAATGAACCATTCACATAAAAGTTATGCTTGATTAAATTTCCCTTTAAATCATAATACAGCCAATCGCCCTGCTTCTCTCCCTCTACATACCAGCCTTGCGTTTCCATTACCCCATTGATATGATAACCGACATAATAACCATCCTTTTCACCATCAGCATAACTTAACGAATCCTGCACGTTCCCATTTCCGTAATAGGTAATTTTCACACCATCCAACTTATCATTGTAATAATGCTCCTTGGTAGTTAGTTTCCCGAAATAATTATAATAATCCCACTCTCCCTGGCTCATATTATCAACATAAAGTCCTTCGTGATTTTTAATTCCATCTGCATTATAACTAACCATATTTAAATTCTTACCGTCTATTTTTCCGCTTGATATTACACTACCACTTTTATCTTTAAAAGTATATCTCTGGAGAATGTCGTTTTTATAAAATAATTCTTTATACTCAATCCCATCCTTATCGAAAACACTATCCATTCCATCTAATTGTCCATCTTTATTAAAAGGCTGTACCTCTTCTTTCTTTCCATTACGATAATAAAAAACCCACCTTCCGATTGGAGAACCTTTCAAATTAAAATCGCCCTCTTTCTGCAAACTTCCGTCTTTGGTGTAAACCTTCCAATGACCGGTTTGTATATCCTCTTTATATTGTCCCTCATCTTCCACTTTTCCATTTGGCCAATAAAATAAATACGCACCATTCTTCAAATCATTCTGCATATTTTTAACCGATTTTACCTGGCCCGTAGGATAAAATTCCTTTAACTCACCATCAAACTTTCCATTTGAATAATTGGCAAGAAAATGTTGCTTACCATTATCATAATAATAAGTTGCAGAGCCTATAATTTTATCTTCTTTATAGGTTGTTTTAGCAGTTAAGATTCCGGAAATATTGTACTCCCAGCAATCCCCATCGAACATATCATTATGAAAAGTGTACTTGGCCTTAGGAGCACCGTTTTCATACCATAACTCTGCAATCCCTTCTTTTTTCCCATTTATGAAGTTAGTAGTCTCTTTATGCGCCCCGTTATTGTAAAACCATTGCCATTTGCCATCACGTTCCCCACTGATATTATATTTTCCCTGGCTATATATTTTGCCGCTATGGCGGTAATAAAAGGTCCAGTCCCCATTCGATTTTCCGGCACTATTTTCAGGCCCCATAGATTGAATCATATTATTATCGAAATAGTAGCACGCCACCCATGTTTTTTTTCCATTCACTTCTATTTCTTTTTTACTACGCTGAGCCATCAGGAACTTATCGGCCCATTCAGAAAATTTTTTCATTTTTTTAGTATTCTTCAAAACATCCTTTTGCAAATCTTCATCATTAATGGACGATAGGATATAATACAAGTACGGTTCGAAAAATTTCTTTTGTACATCTCCTGTAAAAAATGGAACGTATTTTTCCATCCAATAATTACCTGTGCTGGGAATATATTTTAACTGTTCAAATAGTAACTGAATTTGCTTTTCAAAATTATAGTTGATTTTTACCGAAGACTTGTACTCCTTGTTCATAGCAATCTTCGAGCGAATTAAAAGGTCCAGTTCTGTGAAAACACTATCGTGATATTCTGAAGGATCAACTGCATATAGTTTATTGTATTGGTATTTATTCTGCACCATTTTTTCAATCAGGCCTACTGCAGTATAGGACCGATTTGCCTGAGGTTGCAATACGAGGTAAAACTGAAGCGACAACAATGCAGGTATCAATCTTCCTTGTTCTAAACAACACCTGCCAAGATAATAATGACTAAGCGCATCATAAATATCAAGGTCAATTGATTTTTGAAAAGATGTGATAGCATCTGAATATTTGTGCATTTTATATTGCGCCAATCCAAGCGTGTAATACAACTTATGCAGATTCGAAAATTTCTTCAATGCGGAATCCTGCAAAATTTTTTCAGCATCGGAATAATTTCCTTCATCCATATACGTACTTGCAAGCACATTATAAAAATCAGGATTATACTCGTTTTCTTCCTGAAGGCCTTTCATGCAAATAGCAATGGCATCGCTGTCTTGCTCTGCAGATTCTTTTGCAAGAGCATCTTCTAACAAAGCCAATGTGTAGTTAGTGTCATAAGGAGAAACAGATTCATAGGCACGAATTGCTAAGGCGTAAGCTCCTGTGTCAGCATAGGCAGCACCAACCGTAATAGAATCGAAAGAACTTATATAGGGTATTTTTTTTTGCCCACTCACCTGACTTGCCATAACCACTAAAAAGAGCGCAAAGCACCAGCCACAAAACGATATTTTTTTCATGAAATTATTTTCCGGGTAATATTTTGAATCGCCTAATGTACGATTTATTTATGGTAATAGCTTGACAGACTATTGATTCACTCTAATTGAGCCTTGATATAATTAACTACCACTGGAATTTAAAGCGATGAAAAAATTCAATATCAGCAAATTACCGCTCTACATAAACCTGGTACTTATAGGTAATTTTTTTCTCTTCCCCTGCTTTTAAATGGATATCCCATTTTACATTATTGGTAATGTTTGCGCTCCTGTACAAATTAACAACCTTTTTTGAAGTCCAGTCGGCCGAGCATGATTGCAAATTACCATATACAGTGCGCTTAACCGTGAGGTCTACGTCCTCATCTTTATAATTTTTCACCGTGACGCTGGCATCCACAGAAACTAAGTCATAAGAAACTCTCTGAACCACTTTCTTTTTTTCTTCCCTTGTAGTTTCAACTTCGGCATCCTTCACTTGGATATCCGGAGCCTGGGTAATTTTAACACAAACCTTAGCTTTCATAGGAGTATATGCAAGCTCGTCCTGGCTGAGCGGGCCGGCATTGCCTTCAATAGGTTTCACAACCATTGCACTGCCTGTTGTCCATGGAAGTTTTGAAGTATTTTCTAATTCAATAGAATGATATACTTTGTTTACCGCTTGCTCATTATTGTCTAAATCCGCACTGTTACTGTAATATCCTCCCACCTGCGAATTTGCATTTAACTCCGTTTCATAAATATGCCTGAATGGCACCTGTTCTTTAAGAACGGTGTAAAAACCACGTCCACCTTTCTTTAGACTGATACTATTTAGTCTATAAAAGAAAAGGTCCTCTTGTTTTGTTCCACCCAGATTAAAACTCTCATTTGATTTTTCAAAGTCATCAATTTCTGCCGTTTTATCTGCCGCATAATAATTCACCGTTTGCTGTGCCATATTCGAGGTAATACCGTTACTTAAATTTCCCAGATTATTTGTAGTAGCAGTCTGATAAGTCAGGTAATAAAGGAACTCTGAAATTGATTGGTTTGATGTTAGCGGCGAAAGCAAATTAGAATATTTAAAATTAGGAACTCCAACAACAAGGCTCACATCTGCGTTATCCAAATCTTCAGCATCATTCACAAGGTTTGCTGTTAAAGTAATGTAAGCTTTTTTGTCTGCGCCTAGCTCCACAAGGTAAGTAGGAAGCCAGCTAATGCCTTTTTGCAGATACATCATATTCAGGTTGCTTTCCTTATCATCCTTAAAATCGATACGGGTTATTCTTGTATTGTCTTTTGTAACTGCATTGTATTTAGGTTGCTCCAAAAAGTCAATACGGTTGAGATATGAGATTTTATAATGCACCCATTTGTTGGCCTCTTTCAAAATTACCATGTCGTCATCTACCTTCTCTATCGTGGCTTCCACGGGCTCTTCGTCTTTTGCAGTTATCTTAACTTTCTTACCAATATTGGCTTTCAGCAAATCAGCAGTGTTGCCCGCTTGTGCAGATTTAGTATGCTCCACCAATTCCATTTTACTGGTTACAGCGGTTATTGTATTATCATTTGAAGAGAACCACAACGTTCCGAATGTGGCATTAATAGTATCATCTATGCGGGCACTACCTTTTTCAACTTTCACATTCCCGGACTTGACAAAAAATCCGCTACCGTTTTTAAATACAGCCACAGATTTGGTTTTTATACCTGATTGTGCAGAAAGATTGAAAAATGAAAAGCAAAAAATTATTAGTGTTAGAACAATATTATTTCTCATGGCAATTTGTTTATTAGAATAACAAATGTACCTGAATAAGCCCAAGGCAAATCATAAAAAAGGTTAATTGAAAATTGTGCGATACTTCACAAAATTCCTTAAATATAGAAAACTGCCGATTCCCCTACTGCGAAAGCATTGCCAGCAATTCTGCTTTCTTGTGGCGGGAAACCTCCAACGATGAACCTTCACTCATCACTACTTCGCCGCCATCACCCTTCAAGTATTTACTTACATAACTCAGGTTAATAATGTTGGCCTTATGTACCCGGAAAAATTGTTTGGAAGGTAAAAGCGTTTCAAAATCTTTCAATGTTTTTGAAGAGGTGATTTTATTTCCTTGTATCAAATGAATGTGTGTGTAATTAATATCTCCCTGCAGATAAACGATATTATCGGGATCCAGATAAACAATGCCATCAGGCGAAGGGACGGGCAGTTTGTGTACTTTCTGTGAAAGCGTAGAAATTATTTTTTCCAGATTTTTAAATCCACCACCATCCTTACCTTTCTTCTCTTCGCATTTTTTAATCGCCGCAATTAATTCCTCTGGAACGATAGGTTTTAAAAGGTAATCCAGGGCATTATGCTTGATTGCCTTTACAGCGTATTCATTATATGCTGTTGTAAATATTACATCAAAAGGGTGATTTTTGAAACGCTGCAAAAGATCAAATCCATTGGCAAACGGCATTTCAATATCAAGGAATATTACATCGGGTAACGAGCCATTGATGCTCTTCTCGGCATCATCAGCCGAATGAACTATTCCCATTACATTTACATCGCTGCAATGCATTTTGAGGAGTGACTGTAGTGTCTTCGCCCCCAAAACTTCGTCGTCTATAATTAGTGCGTTAAGCATAAATAAGTTTATTTAAAATTACCGGCATAAATAATTCAACAATTGTACCCGAAGCGCTGCCATCATCATTTGTTTTATCAATCAATTTCACACTCGTCTTTGCTTTATTCAGCATGTTTACAATTTGCAATCTTTCCTTCGCAATCGATAATCCAAGCGATTCGTGCGATGTTCCTTTCTTTAGTTCCATAGAGCGCTTGCGGCCTATTCCATTATCGTTTATGGTACATTTCAATGTCCCATTCAGTTGTTCAAACCTAATCAAAACTTCTCCTTGCCTTTCTTTCAGATGCATTAATCCGTGCCAAATAGCATTCTCCACAAAAGGCTGAATTATCAGAGGTGAAATTAGAAATTTTTCGGTATCAATCGATTTGTCGACTGAAATTTTATAGTGGAATTTGGATGAAAATCGTAATGATTCCAATTCTAAATAAAGCTCCAGCATTTTTATTTCCTCAGAAAGAGGGATGCTCTCAAACCTTGAATTTTCAAGCACCTTGCGGATAAGTTGAGAAAATCTGGACAAATGCATGTGTGCTGCTTTTGAATCATTATTCAAAATAAAATGTTGTATTGAGTTAATGGCATTAAAAATAAAATGCGGATTCATTTGCGCACGAAGGGCTTTCAATTCCATGGCTATTTTTTGCTTCTCTACATTCATTTTTTCTTTGCGCGTAGTTCTCCATAACCAGAAAATCAGCATTGCAATTAAGGCAATGGATAAGGCCACCGCAGCCACAAGGAAGATTATTAGTCGTTGTTTTTTACTGGCATCATCCGAAATGGCTTTGTCTCTTTCTGTCTCCGCCTTTTGAATTGCCGTTTGTTTGTCATACTCGTACTTCGCTTCCAGTTTACCAATTTGCTTACTTTTATCATCATTTAGCAACGAGTCTTTTGATGTAGTATATTTTTTATAACTCGCATACGCTTTCTGCCATTGGCCAGTTTGGGCATATAGCTCACTTAATCTCTCGTTCCCTTCCTTCTCAACATTTTTATTACTAATGCTGTCTGCAATTTTTACAGATTTCGTTATGTACTTTTCTGCATCCTTGTATTTTTTCTGGTCGAGATAAACCTGACCGATATTGTATACATATTTCGCAACCTCCGCCTGATTGCCCATCTGCTCAGATTGTTTCAGCACGGATGTGAAATAGTTAAGAGCTTGTTTGTAATTGCTGTCAGCAGCATAAACCCTACCGATATTACCAATTGCAGATGAAATCGAGCGTTTGTCATTTATTTCCTGGCTTATTTTTAGTGCCCGGTTATAGTAGTCAAGTGCTTTAGTATATTCCTTCTTTTTGAAATACACATTTCCAATACATTCAAGATTATATGTTTCACCGTTTTTATTTCCAATCTCTTCATAAAGCTTAAGCGATTTTTGGAAATATGTCAATGCCTGAGCAAAATCTTCCTGATATAAGTAAGCATCACCTATATTTCCGGTGCATGCAGCAATTTGCTTTTTATCTCCCGCTTCCTCCGCGAGTTTCAAGGCTTTAAAAAAATAATCCAAGGCATCCGGAAGTTTCCCTTGCGCATCATATATCAACCCCATATTTGAAATAATTGATGCAGCCCCGGACTTATTTCCCATATTTTGTATTGTAACGAGTGCCATGGAATAATTATCGAGCGCTTTGGTGTAATCAGCCTGCAAATAATTAGCTAAAGCCATAGCCGAATAAGACTTTGCCTGACCAAGTGGATAGTTAATTCTTAAAGAAAGTATTAATGCACTTTTACCACAATCCACAGCCTTTTGCATCTCACCCTGATCACTGTAAACATTGGAGAGTTTATTAAGATGTTGTACTTTAAAGGAGTCTTCCTTATCTGTGCTTATTAAATATTTTAAGGAATCAATCTGCTTCTGCTGTGCAGAAAGAATTGAAAGAGATAGAAAAAATAAAAAACAACAAGTCAGCAACTTTTTCATTCAGGAATTTAATTCTATCGTGCTTGTCTAACAAAGATAGCAATAAAAATCTGATTATGTGTTATATGTGTCTTTAAAGTTTAGTATTGTCAGAATCAGGGGATGATATTTATCAATAAGCTGATTTTCCTAATAAAAATACGGCCGGATGGTCGTTAAAACTTTGTTTTGAATTTTTCCAATCCCGTATGGTTTTGGTTTTTATTAATTCTGAGTTCAATGTGATATCAGAGGCTATACAAAGCAATGTTTCTTCTCTGCAAGCATTCAAAATATCCTTCAAAAGCGAATCATTTCTATACGGGGTTTCAATAAAAATCTGTGTCTGGTTTTTTTGAAAGACCAGTGTTTCCAATTGTCTCAAAGCTTTAATCCTGTCGGGTTCCTTTTTGGGAAGATAGCCATTGAATGCAAAATTTTGTCCGTTTAATCCGGATGCAATAAGCGCCATTAAAATTGATGAAGGGCCGACCAACGGCACCACTTTTATATTATTCCGATGTGCAAATTGAATTATTTCTGCTCCCGGGTCAGCAATCGAAGGACAACCCGCTTCGCTTATCAATCCTACGTTCTTGCCATTCATCAAACCATTCACAACTGAATTAATGTCTGTATTTTTTGAGTGTTCATTGTAAAGATGGAAGGTAAGGGAGTCGATTGGCTTTTCAATTTTAGCCTTAATTAGAAAACGTCTTGCACTGCGGATATCTTCAACAATATATTCATCAATTGAATTTATTATCTGCCTATTGTAAGATGGCAAACTATTCTCCACAGGAGCATCACCTAGAAGGGATGGAATAAGATATAATATTCCTTTGGGGTTACTCATACTTCATTATTTGTTTCAATCTTTTCTATAATAATATCACAAGCTTTATCTAGCATATTAAATACTTTTTCAAAATCCTTTTCTCCGCCAAACCATGGGTCAGGGACAGATAAATTAGCTTCCGGTTCTATTTCATTCAAGATGAGCTTCACTTTTTGCTTTTCATCCTCGTTGCCGGCCTGATAAAGGATATCAGAATAGTTTTCACTATCCATGGCATAAATCAGGTCGAACATATCAAAGTCGCGGCGACTGAATTGACGGGCTCTATGGTTAGACAAATCAATGCCATGTTTCTTTCCACTTTCCATTGTTCTGTAGTCAGCTTTCCCTCCAGTGTGGTAATCGGACGTCCCGGCAGAATCAACCTCTACCCAGGTAATATTTTTCTCGTCAAGCTTCTTAAGAAGTATCGCTTTTGCCATTGGGGAGCGGCAAATATTACCCAAGCAAACCATTAATATCCGTGTTTTCATATCAGTACAAAGGTATGGATTAGAATTTTCTCATTAGTGATGATAGGGTTCTCCTTTCAAAATCGTCATTGCCCTATAGAGCTGTTCAAGAAAGAAAAGTTTTGCCATTTGGTGGTTAAAAGTCATTTTCGAGAGAGAAATGGTTTGATTCGCTCTTTCCTTTATCTCTGAGGCAAAGCCAAAGGGCCCGCCTATAATAAATACCATTCTTTTTCCGGGCATATTCATAAATTTTTGCATCTGTTTTGCAAACTCAACCGAGGAAAACTCCTTGCCTTTCTCATCCAATAAAATAACTAAATCTGCCGGGGTTATTTTCTTCTGTATCTCTTTAGCCTCAGCCTGCATAGCAGCTTCCTTGCTGTTCGATTTATTTTTTTGTGAGGGAATAGTCACCGTATCAAAAGAAACATAGTGCTGCAACCGTTTGGCATAAAGCTCAAAACCACTTGACAGATACTTATCCTCATTGTCTCCTATCGTAATAAGTAATATTTTCATTGGTAGAATTGTTGCTTAGTGTATTTTTGCGCTTTCACAAATGTAATCCTGTTTTGAAATCAACCAAAAGTAATCAAGCAATTTTCCATTCGAAAGACTTTCGAAAGAAGTTGGATGCCTTTATTTATATGGCATTGAATGAGGACGTAGGAGAACGTGACCATACATCATTTGCATGCATTCCCGCCAATGAAAAAGCTGAAGGAAGGTTACTCGTGAAGGATGACGGGGTAATTGCAGGCATTGAAGTGGCCAAACTCATTTTCAAAAAGCTGGATAAGAAAATTACGGTTGATCCGTTTTTTAAGGATGGTGATGAAGTAAGAAAGGGGGAAATAGCATTTATGGTCGACGGAAATGCCCGAGCCCTCCATACCGGGGAACGCCTTGTCCTTAATGTAATGCAACGTATGAGCGGTATTGCCACAATGGCTCACAAACTCACTAAATTGTGTGAAGGAACCAATGCCAAAGTTTTGGATATCCGCAAAACCACTCCGGGAATTCGCTTCCTTGAAAAGTGGGCTGTATCTATCGGGGGAGCCTACAATCACCGTTGGGGATTGTACGATATGATATTGATTAAAGATAATCACGTTCATTGTTCTGGTGGGGTAAAGAATGCTATAAAAAACGCCCATGCATATTTGAAAAAAGAAAAGAAAAAGCTGGAAATTGAAATTGAAGTTGGCAACTTTGATGAATTGAAGGAAGTATTGGAAATGGGAGGGGTGCAACGGATATTGCTTGATAATTTTACTCCGGCCAATATTTCAAAAGCTCTGAAAATTATTAACGGAAAATATAAAACTGAAGCCTCTGGTGGAATCACTGAGGCCAATCTCAGAAAGTATGCGTTAACCGGAGTAGATTATATATCTGTAGGTGCGCTTACCCATAGTGTTAAGAGTTTAGATTTAAGTTTAAAAATATTTCCATTGTGATGATTGAGACAGAAATAGCAATCAAGCAACCCGACGAAAAAGAATACGAACAAGTCTTGCAACTTGTAAAGGACTTTTGGCTGGAGAATTCGAATATGAAACCGGAACAATTCAGGGTTATATCCGATAACGGAAGAGTACTTGCATTTGCAAGAATGAAGGAATACGTGGATGCGACAGAACTTGGAACGCTTGGAGTAGTGAAGGATTTGCGGGGTAAAGGATATGGGAGTAAAATTGTTCAGCATTTGCTGGATGGGGCTAAAGGTGATATATATGTTATAACTACTTTGTTTAAATTCAATGCTAATCTGGGTTTCGTTTTGGTAGATAAATATCCCGAATCCATAAAACAAAAAATGGAAATGTGTGCCCGTCACTACCATATTGATGAGCCATACTTTGTGATGAAATGGGAAAAGAAAGATATTTAATCTAACTTTGAATATTATTTGCAGTCTTTCATGAAAAGAGTTTTGGTGTTTTTGGTGCTTTCATTCTTAACGTTCTCTTTTAAAAGTGAACGTACAAATTCTTATACGTACCAGATTGCACGCATGAAATACCGGGGTGGAGGAAACTGGTATGTAAGCCCTACATCATTACCTAATCTGATTACCTTTTGCAATAAAAATCTGAGTATGAATATCAACCCTCAGGAAGGCACTGTAGACCCCGGAAGCCCTGAGATATTCAACTATCCCATAATACATATTTCCGGAAATGGGAATATTTCGTTTAATGGAGATGAAGCCGAGAACCTTCGGAATTATTTGATGGGCGGCGGTTTCCTGGAAGTGAACGACAGCTACGGTATGGATTCAGCTTTCAAGCGGGAAATTAAGAAAGTCTTCCCGGAGCTTAGCTTGGTTCAGTTACCATACACGCATCCTATCTATCATCAGAAATATGATTTCCCAAATGGATTACCTAAAATACATCAACATGATGGTAAAGCGCCAATTGGTTGGGGACTTTTTTATAATGGACGATTAGTTTGCTACTATAATTACGACTGCGATTTAGGAGATGGCTGGGAGGACCAGGATGTCTATAACGACCCTCCCGAACTCCATGAAAAAGCCCTTGAAATGGGGGCAAACATTTTGCAATATGTTATGCTGGGGCAGATGAGCGATAATAAAAAACCTTAAACTTAATTGCTATGTGCACTTCTTTACATAGAGTGCTCCTTATTGTCCCATTTTTGTTCTTTCTGAGTGATAATTGTTTTAGCCAACAGATTATTGTAAGCTATGATACCATTACACCTTCCAACACAAACATTCGTACCAGACGCGATTCAATATTTTTAGTTTTTGATGAAGGTTTCCATAATCAACCTGTAGAAATAGATATCAATAATCAAAAATATACAGTTGCCACCTTTGTGACTAATAATATGCTGGGTTATGCCGGGACAGTAAAAATCTCTAAATTAAAATTAGACGAGAAGATAACGATTAAAGTAGATTCTGTTTATTATGGCGATTTTATTCTTGACAAAAAGTATTCTTATATCCATTTAAATTATGGTAAGAATGAAATGCATATTAGGTGCACTAATCATGTTTATAACTACGAATAGGAAATATAATCGCGTTATATAAATTTCTTTGCAATCTCCCACACCACAATCCCTGCACTAACGGCCAGATTGAGGGAATGTTTTGTACCATACTGAGGAATTTCAATACAGGCATCACAAATATCAATTACGGATTGTTCAACTCCGGTAATTTCATTACCAAATACCAATGCTATTTTACCATTGGCAGGAGTATATTTATCTAACATTACACTTTCATCAGCTTGTTCAACAGCGTATATTTTATAGCCTTCATTCTTTAAAGAATTAACGGCTTCTATTGCTGTTTCAAAATGCTTCCAGTTGACTGTTTCAGTAGCACCCAAAGCGGTTTTCTGAATCTCCCGATGTGGTGGTTTGGCTGTTACTCCGCATAAATAAATGGCTTCAAGCAAAAAGGCATCAGCCGTACGAAATACGGAGCCAACATTATTCATGCTTCGAACATTATCGAGAATAATTACTATTGGAAGTTTTGAGGCTTGCTTGAACTCTTCTGTGGACTTGCGGTTAAGCTCATCCATCGACAACTTTTTCATTTTAGAAAATGTTTACCTCACGTTCTAATTCCACTCCGAATTTTTCTTTTACAGAAGCAATTATTTGGGTTGAAAGTTCATAGATTTCTTTTCCGGTAGCGTTTGCATAATTCACCAAAACCAGTGCCTGGTCTTTGTGCACACCGGCATCACCTATTCGTCTGCCTTTCCAACCACATTGCTCGATAAGCCAGCCTGCAGCAAGTTTTGTATGGCCAGTTGTCGCAGGGAAATATGCAATGTCAGGATGAATTTCTTTTATTCTATCGAACTCCTCATTCGGTATAACGGGGTTTTTGAAAAAGCTTCCTGCATTGCCAATTTTATCAGGGTCCGGTAACTTACTTGAACGTATTTTAATTACGGTATTGCTTACATCTTTTATAGTTGGGTTAGTTATTCCCATCGCCTCCAACTCCTTGCTCAGTGAGCCATAAGATACATTTACTTTTGCATTCTTTGTGAGTTTAAAAGTGACTGAAAGGATTATATAATTTCCTTTTTCTACATTTTTAAATATACTGTCGCGGTATCCGAACTTGCATTCAGCATTGGTAAATTTCCGGATTTCAAGAGTATGAATATTCATGGCTTCCACCTCATACAACACATCCTTTAACTCTACTCCGTAAGCACCGATATTTTGAATTGGCCCTGCTCCTACCGTGCCCGGAATCAGCGATAGATTCTCAACGCCGCCGTAGTTCCGGTTTACGCAATATAGAACAAAATCGTGCCACTTTTCACCGGCGTTTGCTTTGATAATTATTGAATTGTCATCCTGGCTTATTACTTCAATACCTTCAATTGCGTTCCTAATTATTACCCCATTGAAATCACCGGTGAATAATACATTACTGCCTCCACCAAGAAGTATAAAGGGCATCGATTTTACTTCCGTTGATGAAAGAATTTGTCTCAAAAATTCAGGAGAAGAAAACACCGTATAGTACTTTGCAAACACCTTTGCATGAAAGGTAGTAATATCTTGTAGCGGATAATTCTGAAATAACTTCATTACTTAGTTTTTTTAGCAGCAGCCCTTCTTTCCTTTTCCTTAATAATAAGGCTCAGTTCCCTTCCTGTTTGGCCTTTTACCGAAGTATTTTCCTGTGCTCTGCGAATCAAATAAGGCAGCACATTTTTAATCGGGCCATAGGGAACATACTTGGCTACATTATATCCTTCTTTGGCTACATTATAACTAATATGGTCACTCATACCCAACAGTTGTGAGAACCAAACATTCGGATGATTTGCAGGGATATTATTTTCTTTCATGAGCCTGACAAGCAATTCAGCGCTGGCTTCATTATGCGAACCAGAACAAAAAGCAATCTTATCAATATGCTTAATGCAAAATTCAACTGCCGAGTCGTATTCTCTGTCGGTATCAGCCTTGGTGGCATTGATAGGCGAAGGATATCCCATTTTGGCAGCCCTTTCACGTTCCTTTTCCATATAAGCACCGCGTACAAGCTTCATACCAATGAAATAGTTTTTGTCCTGGGCATCCTTCAATAGATTCTCAAGATAAATAAGCCTGTCGTGGCGATACATTTGGGCAGTATTGAATACTATTGGCTTTTGCTTGTTGTATTTTTCCATCATATCACGGACAAGTGCATCAACTGCAACCTGTGTCCATGTTTCTTCGGCATCAATTAATAATTGTACATTGTTATCGTAGGCTGCCTTACATATAGAATCCACACGCCTTTTCATATTCTCCCATGCCTGATTTTCATCTGCATTCATGGCTGAACCTGCACTAACTTTTTCCATAACAGAAAGCCTTCCAAGTCCTGTTGGTTTGAATACTCCAAAAGGGATGTGTGCACTTTTCTTTGCTTCCTCAAGGGTTCTAATAATCTCTGCTGCAGTTTCATCAAATTCAGTTTCACTGGTTTTTCCTTCTACCGAATAATCTAATATTGAACCAATATTGTATTTACCAAGTTCTTCAACTGTTTTAAGGCATTCGGTAATATTCTCGCCACCGCAAAACTGCCTGAAAATAGTAGCCTTTATGATTCCGTTTATAGGCAGGTGCGCCTTAATTGCAAAGTTTGTGAATGACTTTCCGAACTTAACCAGTGCGCTATTACTAACCATTTTGAAAAGCATGCAAGAACGCTTTAAGTCGCGGTCTGATTTGCCGGAGAATGCGTTTGCGGTATTGTCGAATGAAAGCATAATAAAGGATAATTGGGGCAAATATATAGAATAATGCCAGTTTTAAATGTGAGATGCCCAAGACCCCTTATTCCTTTGGAGGTTATATACCATTTTCTCATTTTGTGATTTTTTCCTGTATTGAGTTTAAGCAATGATAAATTCTTTAAGTTTGTTGCAACAAAAAACAAACCCAAATGAAAAAACTTACCCTATCTTTTTTATCCTTCGCACTGCTTTCCATATCATTAAATGCACAATTACTTAAGCAAGGACAAATTGCCATTGGTGGTTCACAATCTGATCAGGCCAATTCTATTGTACAAACCAAGGATGGAGGCTATGCGATTGCAGGATATACCAGTTCATTTGGCCCGGGCAGCCAGGCTGTTTATGTTACAAGGTTTTTTAAAGATGGTACGGTAAGGTGGTCAAAAGCCATCGGCGGAACCGGTTTAGATATGGCTTATTCATTGGTACAATCAAAAGACGGAGGTTTTGCGATTACCGGATACACCAATTCTTACGCTGTGGGTATTGAAGACGTATATGTAATTAAGTTAGATTCGGATGGCGCTATGAAATGGTCGGAATCTATTGGTGGCAGCGCTGCCGAACAAGGTAAATGCATTATTAACACCCGCGATGGGGGCTATGCAATTGGAGGATATACCGGTTCATTTGGTGCAGGAGGCCCGGCTGATATGTATGTAATTAAGTTAACTGCAACCGGCGCAATACAATGGACCAAAACCATCGGAGGCGGAGGTGATGAAGAAGCTTACACTATTATTCAGGCAAAGGATGGTGGGTATGCACTGGTAGGATATACCAATGGTTCGGGTTTTGGAGCAGGAAACTCCGATGTTTATATTGTGAAGCTTGATTCTACAGGAGCGTTGAAATGGACCAAAACCTTTGGCGGAGCGATTGGTGATGCAGGTTATGGTATTTGCCAAACAAGCGACAAAGGATATGCTGTTACAGGATATACAAGCAATTTCGGTGCGGGCAGTAATGATGTGTATGTGATAAAACTGGATTCTACCGGGGCAACTATGTGGACAAAAACCATAGGAGGAACGAAGAGTGAAATCGGATATTCTATTATACAAACCAAAGATGGCGGACTTGCTATTACAGGTTTTACCAATTCTTTTGGTGCTGGCAGTAACGATGTTTACCTTATAAAACTGGATGCGGCAGGCAACCTGAAATGGGACAGGGCCATTGGAGGAGCACCAAGTGATTATGGCAATTGGATTATTCAAAATAAAGACGGAGGATACACCATTGCAGGATACACCGATTCGTATGGTGCGGGCGGCGACGACTGCTATATTGTAGTTACCGATTCACTTGGAAACACATGCATGAATGTCGAATCTTCAGGTGGAACGGAAGGAACCGGAGGAACTGTTAAGACCGGAGGAACAGCTAGCAGCGGAGGCACTATTAATTTTAAGGACAGCGGCAGAGTGGTTGATGCACTTGGAACCTTAGATACCATTTGCCGTGTTATTGGCCAGGGAAGCGGTATTAACGAGGTAGCTGCTGCATTGGTTGAAATTAAACTCTATCCGAACCCAAGTTCACAGACCATCTATTTAGATTTCGGGGACCAATCCAATTTCAAGAATTCAACCTTCACTATTTCTATAATTGACATTACCGGAAGAATACTTTCTGCAAGCACACTTGAAAACCCGACATCGAAAATTCCATTTACTATTTCGGGTTTACATTCGGGAATATATTTCATGCAGATTGTTTCGGATAACGGAATGGAGGTTAAGAAGTTTATTAAAGAGTAAAGTTATACTGGCCACCATTTGGCCTCGCGTCATTGCGAGGCTTTGTGAAGCAATCTTGTCCAAACAAAATGCCCCATTTTTTAGGAGATTGCTTCACAAAGCCTCTCAATTACAAACTATATTTTAATATATCCAATTCTATTTTTGATATAAACTTAAATTTGGGATTTAACAGAAAGTAACAGGAAACGTAACAGAGCCAAACAGGGAAAATAACAGGGTGAAAATCGAATCCGGAAAAAGCCTTATCATTGATAGTCAGCAGTTTATTTTTTCCATTTCCTGATAATAACAGGATAGAACAGGAATAAAAAACACAAGTATGTATCCACTTTTTTACTTTTGATATAATTTCTATTATTTGTTTACGGAGTTTTGTATTCATACAGCAAAGATAACACACAGAAAAGCGCTTTTGGGAAAAGTCAATGACCTGTGGTGCATTCTTTCCCCAAAAGAATTTCTATATTTGAACTAACCTACGTATTTATTTGATGCGAAAATTGGCTTTTTTAGTTGTCGTTTTAGTTTTTCTCTCGCAAAATATTTTTGCCCAGGATACTGTTTTCCCGACAACCAAGATGATTGATGTTGTGCATAAGCCACGAGCAGATATTAGAAAAGGGGGTGCTGGGTTCTATGGAGCAGTAGCAGCTTGCTATAATTTAGGAGGGGCATTCTTAACTACTTCCCAAAATTTCCATGCATTGGGTGCATCAACAACTTTTTCATTTTCTAATATTTCATGCTCTCCTGGTGGAGGTGCAGGAGTTGGTGGTGAATTTATGACGGAGGAATACTGGAGATGGTATGGTGTTTTTTCAATTGGCATAACGTACTATAGTTATACTGTTAATGGAACAGAAACAGACTATTCCACTTACTATTTCAATCCTCCGGTTTATAATATTTCCCAATACCAGGTTAATAATTTATCTGCATATACTTTTTTTGATGTATCATTCAAAAACTATCTAAGGTTTATTGAATCTCATAAACAAAGATTAGGGTTAGGATTCGGACTAACAACTAATGTAACTGCAAATTCAAATACTTTAGAAAGTATTCCTTCAGACTTTGATGTTCCAGCTCTCACTGTTTTTCTTTCAGGAAGCTTACGGTATGATATTTCAGTAGGTCCAAGCGAAATTATTTCAATTGAACCTTATTACAGTTATGAACTAAGTGGATCCTCCTCTAACCCAAGGCTGGCTTCAGCGGGGTTAAAAGTATCGCTGTTGTTCAATTAAACATTGGTAACAACTTACATAACACTATACTCAAGTTTAATAATTTTACTGTCATTCTTTATATAATCAGGAAGTTTACCGTCATAAAACACCGCCAAATTAACCCCTTTTTTCTCAAGCGAATCGCAAATCGCCTTTTGGGGTAGTTCATTATATGCAGTCCCGCCCGAATAAAACATAACCTGGATTGCATTGCAATCTTTGCAATTGAAAATTACATAATCTTTTCCGGGAAGTCGATTAACAATATCCTTAAAAACACTTGTATTATGGGTATACTTTGTTCGCTCACCTTCCATAAATCCTGCATTAGTATGATGGCCCTCAACTTCATTTATTGAAAAATTAAATATCCCTATAAAAAGAATCAGAACAGAAGTTATTATAACTCTGCCTCTTTGTACCTTATTGGCTGCATATTGAAAAACCAATACAATAAAAGACCCAAGCGC
This sequence comes from uncultured Bacteroidota bacterium, assembly GCA_903901055.1. Taxonomy (GTDB): domain Bacteria; phylum Bacteroidota; class Bacteroidia; order JABEUT01; family JABEUT01; genus JABEUT01. The sequence goes on along the minus strand of CAIUPO010000073.1, from coordinate 24,092 downwards.
TACATACATTACCGGGGCAACTATTATTGTGAAATATGGCATTTTCGTTTGTGCAAATGCATAAAATATTTCCACTGTCATTAACCAAGAAAAGATTAGAATCCTATATTCAATCTTTTTAGAAAGGTGTCTAAATAAAAGATACAATGAAGGTAGAATTATAATTGGCACAATCCATCCATACTGCTGGCCCATTAATGCAATATGATATAACCAATTGCCTGAATGACCTTCCATCACAGTGCCAAAGTGCCTTGAATAACTACTTAAGGTTTCTTCTGTTTCCAATGGGAAACGAATAAATGTATAAATATACCATGGTGTAGAAACTGCGATAGCGATTAAACCGCTTACAAAAATTGGACGATACGAAATAAGTTGTCCCCTCTTTTCTTTATTTAAAATAATTGTGAGAAACCAACAAAAGAAAACAAGGAATCCCATTATCCATTTTGTGTCGACAGCCAGTCCAGAGAATAACCCAATAAGTATAAGCCACTTTATTTTTCCTGAGTTTTGATATTCAAACCATGCCCAGAAACCGGCACACAGAAAGAACATAAATGCGACATCATTATGGTCACTTCCTATTGTTCCGGTAACCATTTCCAATTGATAGTTTGCCGTTGCAAATAAAAACGCAGCCATAAATCCAACCTTGTCATTTGCAACAATCTTACCCATCCGAAATATGATTGGAATCAGTATTGTTGACATCAATAAAGAAGGTAATCGAAGGGCGATTTCATTCACCCCAAAAACTTTAAATGAGATTGCAATGAGCCACAAAAATACAGGTCCTTTATGCAACCATATATGGTTTGATGACCATGAGGAGGTATCGTAAGGAAGAACAGGGTTAGAATATAGCGTAGGATTAAACGGATTCGACATCATATTTTTTGAAACAAGGGCGTGAAATTGCTCATCCCAGATATGTATAAATGGGTCAAGCCCTATCATAAAAAATCGCAGAATACATCCACCGAACGAAAGAAAAAGAATTGCAAGTTTTACCCTATCTTTTAAAAACAAAATAATGCTTCCAACAACGAATAAAAGACCAATTACTAAATAAATTAAGTCTTTATTCTGAAAATGTGTATCAATTATCATTTTGCTAAACTAAAAAAAATATTAGTATTTGATGCCATAGCTCCTCATTTAGTTTCAGTTATTGTTCAACTCTAGGGATTTTTCTTTTAGTTTTACCGCTGATGAAAAACATTTACTCCAAAATTGCGTTTTGTATTATAGGTATTGTACTTGTGCAATACCGGTTTTCATATTCCACTTTTGGAGGAGGCAATACACTTAAAATTACCACCTGGGATGCATTAGGCTACTATATGTATTTGCCAGCCACATTTATTTATCACGATGCTACCGAACTAAAATGGTTTCCTGAGATTGATAAAAAGTATAGTGTGTCAGGTGGCTGGGTGTATCAGGCGAATAAATATAAAAACGGTAAGTATGTCTTCAAATATTTAGGAGGTGTTGCAATTCTGGAGACTCCCTTTTTTCTTGCCGGGCATTTTATTGCTAAAGCATCGCATTACGAAGCCGATGGTTTTTCGCCTCCCTACCAGTACGCCATTGCATTCGGAGATATTTTCTATTGCATATTGTCGCTTTTTTTTCTGATGAAAATTTTACTGCGCTATTTCAGCGACCGAACCACAGCAATAACTCTTTTATTAGTAATGCTTGCTACCAATATTATTCAATATGTGGCTATAGATAGCGCCCAAAGCCACGGCTGGATATTTCCGTTGTATGTTTTTATATTATACTTCACCATAAAATGGCACGAAAAACCTAAACTTGTTTTCGCTTGTGTTATTGGATATATTATTGGGTTGTCAGCTATTTGCAGGCCTACCGAAGCTATTATGCTTTTTATTCCATTGTTCTGGGGAACACAAACCAAAGAGTCGGCAAAGGAGAAATGGGCACTTGTAAAACAGCATAAAAAACATATTTGGTATGCTTTGTTTTTTTGCTTTTTAGGCGTATTACCTCAACTGATTTACTGGCAAATTGCAACCGGTTTTTTTGTTTATGATGTAGGCAGCAAATGGCAGTTCCTGAATCCGTTTTTTAGTGTTTTGTTTGGGTTTGAAAGCGGATGGTTCATTTATACACCCGTTACAATTTTCTTTATTGTCGGCATGTTTTTCATGTCCAAAAGGACCCTGCTCGGAAAGCCCTATCCGTTTAACAAAGCAGTGCTTTGGTATTGTTTATTAACCATCTATGTCATTATTTCATGGTTCGACGGGAATCCAGACTCTACCTATTCTTGCCGAAGATTTTCCGAAATGTTGCCTGTATTTTCCCTGCCCATGGCTGCCTATATTCAATATCTACACGCTAAAAAGTGGCGGTTCGTTTTTTATATTTTGGGTTTATATTTCATTGGAGTGAACATATTCCAACTTTGGCAGTACAACAAGTCTATTTTGCATGATACGGATATGAATATGGCATATTACAGCCATATCTACTTAAATCCACACCCTACCCCATTAGACATGAGTTTGCTTGATACAAACGACTATTTAAGTAATGAAAGCATTTACAAAATGGATATAATTGCACATATCGATACCGCGATGCATTTGCAAGCGAATCCAAACTCTCCTTTGCTTTTATATTCACTCACCTTAACGGATTCTATCAATAAAAGTATTACCGACGAGTGGCTGAAGATTGAAGCGGAAATAAAAACCACAAAAGGGTATTGGAATACATATCTCCGCTCGGAGATTCAGGAAGGGAATGTGATTAAACAAAATAAAGTGAGGCTTTTCAGCCCGATAAGTTGGGATGGAGGAAATAATAAATATGCCTTTTATGTGAAGGTTCCCAATTGTTCAGTGAAAAACATTTTACGCCTGAAAATCTTTTCAAAAAATGAGTTCGAAGGGGTAATGAATAGCTTAAAGGTTTCCTTGTTAAAAAAAGGGAATTAAAATTTGGGGTTAATTATCCAAAGGTAAATGTGTTCTTTACAGAATAATCCATTGATGTCTCCGTCTTCTTGCCTATCTGTTAAATATTGTTAGACTTCATATTAACTTCACGAAATATTATTTATATTTGCAACTGTCATAAGCTACAACTATGTTCAAAAAGGTACTTTTTGCAAGTTTTTTAATTCTGCCGTGTGTATTTGTAAATGCACAAGCAGGTATGCCAACTCCGCCTACTGTGGCAGCAAACACGGCATCGGACGACCCAAATGCACCTGTTATGAATTTTACTACTATGGACCATGACTTTGGTACCATTGAACAGGATGCTAACGGAACCTACCTTTTCTTATTCACCAATACCGGTAAAGAGCCTTTGGTTATTAAGGAGGCACATGGTTCTTGCGGTTGTACTGTGCCAAAATGGCCTCACCAACCAATAGGACCGGGACAACAGGATACCATTAAGGTAACTTACGACACACACCGCACAGGGGTGTTTCAGAAAACTGTTACAATCGCCTCTAATGCAAAGGCTTCACCTGTAGTATTATCAATAAAAGGCAAAGTAAACGCAAAGCCCGCTGAAAAGCCTTTTCCTACCGATCCGGGCAATAATACAAGCGGCACACCGTTCTCCAATAACTGGGATAATCAATAATCTAATATCAACAAAAATTCAACTTCAATCATGAAAAAACTTCTATCATCTATTGCACTTCTTGCAGGACTTCTTTTAGCAGGGAATGTGTTTGCTCAAGACCAACCAATGGACCCAAACGCTCCTGTAATGAAATTTGAACGCGACACAATTGACTATGGAACAATTCCACATAATGCTGACGGATACCGTTCCTTTAAATTTGTGAACGTAGGTAAAGAACCTTTAATTATTAAGGAAGCTCACGGTTCATGCGGCTGTACAGTTCCTACTGCACCAAAAGAGCCTATCCAACCAAACCAATCTTCAGAAATTAAGGTACACTATGCTACCGACAGAGTTGGTATGTTCATTAAAACAGTTACTCTGCAAAGCAATGCCGCCGGTCCAAATAAAATTCTAGTAATTAAGGGTAACGTATTGCCTGATCCTGTTAACACAACAGCTAATCCTGCAAGCGGAAACCCTGCAACCCCTGTTCAACCAGCTCCTACAGGACACTAAGCTCATACGTTTTTTCAATTTTATAAAAGTCTGCCTGATTAAAACCGGGCAGACTTTTTTATTTTATGCTTATCTTTGGGTATATACGAAACATGAAACGCAGCCTCTTTATATTAATTCTCTTATTTATTGGATATTTTACTGAAGCCCAATCCGTTATTGAATTTGAAAAGACCACCCATCACTTAGGTTTTGTACATCAGGGCGATACCCTTAATTTTCAATATAAATTCACCAATACCGGAGATCAGCCACTCGTTATAAGCGATACCAAAGTAGAATGCGGTTGTACGGTGGTAGATAAACCAACAGACCCAATCATGTCTGGAAAACAAGGTGTTATTAAGGTTACTTTCCTGACTAACTCTGCTATTGACCGCCAGGATAGAACAGTAACAGTTATTTCGAATGCTAAAAACTCGCCGGCGGTGGTTAGATTTAAATGCGTTGTGCTGAAAGCAAAGAAATAACCTCACTGTTTTATCCCTTATCATTCTTCTTGTTAAAATTAGAAAGATAAGAGATAGAGGTAATTCGACAAACTTGATAAAACTCATAATTAGTTGCCATTAATACGTTAATTTTACGCCTTATTCACCATTAAATCTTTTATTATGAAAGCCATAGACTCCTATAATTTCAAGAATAAAAAGGTACTTGTTCGTGTAGATTTTAATGTACCACTGGATGACAAATTCAACGTAACTGACGACACTAGAATAAGGGCTGCCATACCAACACTGAAAAAAATACTTGCCGGAGGAGGCACCTTAATAATAATGTCTCACCTTGGCAGGCCAAAAAATCTTCCCGAGGATAAATTTTCGTTAAGGCATATTGTGGCTCCATTGAGCAAACTGCTTGGAGTGGATGTGAAATTTTCGAAAGATTGTATTGGAGCAGCCACCAAAGCCATGTGCGATACATTAAAACCAGGAGAGGTTTTGTTACTTGAAAACCTCCGTTTCCATACAGAAGAAACCAAGGGGTCAGAAAGTTTTGCAAAAGAACTTGCCTCTTTGGGTGATGTGTATGTAAACGATGCATTCGGAACAGCACACCGCGCGCATGCTTCTACTACTATTATTGCTCAATTTTTCCCACACGATAAAATGTTTGGGTATTGCATGTCTGCCGAGTTAGAGAGTATTGATAACCTGATGACAAAAGCAAAAAAACCATTTACCGCCATTCTCGGAGGAGCAAAAGTATCGGGTAAAATTGCCATTATTGAAAACCTGATGGATAAGGTTGATAACCTAATTATAGGCGGCGGAATGGCTTACACTTTTATTAAGGCTGTTGGCGGAAAAGTAGGCAGTTCCTTAGTTGAAGAAGACAGAATTGACACAGCTTTACAAGTGATAGAATCAGCCAAAAAGAAGAATGTAAAGCTTTATATTCCTACCGATACCATTATTGCTGATGCTTTCGGTAACGATGCCAATATAAAAACCTGTGCTATTAATAATATCCCTGACGGATGGCTCGGATTGGATATTGGCCCGGAAACTGAAAAAGAATTCTCGAAGGTAATTGAATCTTCCAACGCTATTCTATGGAACGGTCCTATGGGTGTATTTGAAATGAGCAATTTTGAACACGGCACCAAAGTAGTTGCCGAAGCAATTGTGGCAGCTACAAGTAAGGGTGCTTTCTCGTTAGTTGGTGGTGGCGATTCGGTAGCGGCAATTAATAAATATAATTTGGCTGATAAAGTAAGCTATGTGTCAACCGGTGGAGGAGCAATGCTGGAATATATTGAAGGTAAGGAACTTCCGGGAGTTAAGGCCATTGAAGAGGCTGTTGAAAACATAGCGAAATAGTACTTAAGAACCCAATCTCTTTCAGTGTAAATTTGCATTTTCTATGCAAGTTCTATGTTAGAGCATCTAAAAATAATTGCTAAAGTTTTCCGTAACAGGTATTTCTCTGTTACACTTTTCTTTTTTGGATGGTTAATATTTTTTGACCAAACAAGCATTATTCATGACATTGAACTCACTCAAAAAGTGAAACAATTGAAAGCTCAAAAAAAGTTTTACGAAAAACAAACGGAAGCTGTAACTGAACAATTAAAGGAACTCCAAACTAACCCTACAAACCTTGAAAAGTTTGCGCGGGAAAAATACTTCATGAAGAAATCCAATGAAGATGTGTATGTTTTTGTTGACAAGAACAACCACCTGCTGGATACGCTGAATACGGAGATAAAGTAAGCCTCCTAGAAATTCGGCCTCAATAAATACTTGCTGTAGAAAGTATTGATAATTTCCACCACTTCATCCGACGAATCAACTAAATGAAACAGATTCAAATCCGTTTTATCGGCGTTCCTTTCCTTTTTAATCATGGTCTCCTTAATCCAGTCCAGTAAAGGTTCCCAATACTTTTTGCCAACCATGATAATCGGAAAGTGCTCCACTTTATCGGTTTGAATAAGAGTAATAGCTTCAAAAAGTTCATCGAGTGTTCCGAACCCACCAGGCAAGACCACAAAGCCCTGGGCATATTTCATGAACATTACTTTCCGTATAAAAAAGTAGTCGAACTTAATAAGTTTATCAAAGTCGATGAAGGGGTTTTCGGCTTGTTCCATCGGCAGAGTTATTGCCAAACCGACTGAACGGCCTCCACCGGCTTGCGCACCTTTATTGGCTGCTTCCATAATGCCGGGACCACCCCCTGTTATTACTCCGTAACCGTTTTTAGTAATCTTAAATGCAATTTCAGTTGCCAATTTATAATACTTGTGACTGGGTTTTGTCCGTGCAGAACCAAATATAGAAACACAAGGGCCAACTCTTGCCATGGTATCAAACCCTTGCACAAATTCCGACATCACACGGAATATCTGCCACGAGTCTGTTGCCTTAATTTCGTTCCAGGATTTTTCTTTGAACTTTTTTTCCGAATCTTTTTCTGTTGCCATAAATAATTATTTTAGAAAAATACTAATACCTAGCTGTATCATTTTTTACATATTTTGAAACTATAATCCTTTTTAATTTTAAACGCATATTATTACTATCTGGAAAAAATATTTGATATATCTTTTTATAATGGAAATAACCATCTAAAGCATAAACACCTTTTACATCCAATATGATATTATCTTCATCAAGAGACCATTCTCCGCTCTCTAATTCCATTAACCCATCACCGCAAAAGGCTACATTTTTTGAATGCATATAATAGGTAATATTTCCATTAGCCTCAAACTTCAACGTTGGAAAAACATATGGCATTTTTGATGTATCAATATTCTTTTTTGCCCATTCTGATTTCACAGAATCCCTATGTCTTTTAAGTATTTCCATCCTTTTAAAAGTTAATACTGTATCACTCTTAAAACCAATAGGAGTGCCAAAAGACATATAGACCCATTCTTTATCAGCAAACAAATGGTAAAATCGGTTACTCTTATTCTTCTTAACCCTACCATCACAAGTACAGAATACTAAAAGATAAAAAATGCATATCAAAGTGAATACATTTCCTTTTATTAACTCTCTACTAGTCATCTATTTTTAGTGCAATTCCTTTTCCAAGTATACGGAAGTCAGGCTCCTTTTGTTCTTACTAACCTTTTCTGGAGTGCCTTCGGCTATAATTTCTCCACCCCTGCCCCCGCCCTCAGGGCCAAGGTCAATGATATGATCGGCGACTTTCATAACGTCGGTATTATGTTCGATAACGATTACTGTATTTCCGTAATCTACTAATTTATTTAGTACATCTAAAAGCAAGCGGATATCTTCAAAATGCAAGCCTGTAGTGGGTTCATCTAATATATAAAGCGTATTTCCTGTGCCTCTTTTTGATAATTCGGTTGCCAGTTTAACCCGTTGTGCCTCGCCACCCGAAAGGGTTGTAGAAGATTGACCGAGCGTAATATAACCCAACCCGATTTGGTTGAGCGTGGTGATTTTTTGAGTGATGTGTGGTATTTCGGAGAAGAAATCCACTGCCTGGTCTACCGTTAAATTAAGTACATCGTTTATTGATTTTCCTTTAAAGCGCACTTCCAATGTTTCGCGGTTATATCGCTTACCCTGACATGTATCGCACACTACATAAACATCTGGCAGGAAATTCATTTCAATCTTCCGTAAGCCTGCGCCCTGACATGTTTCGCACCTTCCTCCTTTCACGTTAAATGAGAATCTTCCGGGTTGATATCCTCTTATTTTTGCTTCGGGCAGTGATGCAAAAAGATTACGAATATCAGCAAACAGATTGACGTATGTAGCAGGATTGGAACGGGGTGTACGTCCTATTGGGCTTTGGTCAATTTCAATAATTTTATCAATATTACTTATTCCTTCAACCGAGGAATAAGGCAACGGTGTAGTTTCCGAACGGTACAAAACCTTACTGATAATCGGGTAAAGTGTTTCGTTAATTAACGATGATTTTCCACTTCCTGATACGCCTGTAACGCAAATCAACTTCCCAAGAGGGAAAGATACATTCACATTTTTCAGGTTGTTTCCTTTGGCGCCTTTCAATACAATTTCTTTTCCGCTTCCTTTGCGTCGCGTCTTTGGAATTTCAATTTTTTTCTTGTCAGAAAGATAGTCAGCAGTGAGTGTTGGTTGCTTAAGGAAATCCTTGGGAGTACCTTGTGCAACTACGTTTCCGCCATGCATTCCTGTACCGGGGCCAATATCAATAATCCAGTCCGATTCCAGCATCATATCTTTATCGTGTTCTACAACTATCACAGAATTTCCTCCATCACGTAAGTTTTTTAATGCTTCAATCAACCGATGATTATCGCGCTGATGAAGCCCAATGCTGGGTTCATCTAAAATATAAAGTACACCAACTAAACCGGAACCAATTTGTGTTGCAAGCCTGATACGCTGTGCCTCTCCACCTGAGAGGGTTCGGGCACTACGATTCAAAGTCAAATAATCGATACCCACATCTAGCAAGAACTTGGTGCGGCTCCTTAACTCCTTCATCACATCTTTGGCAATGAGTTTTGTTTTGCCTTCTAATTTAGATTCAAAATTTACAATCCAATCATACAACACACGGGTATCGAGATTGGCTATATCGGCAATGTTCTTGTCTTCAATTTTAAAATAGAGCGATTCCTTTTTTAAGCGTGCACCTTTACATTCAGGGCACACCGCCTTATTCATGAAATCGGCTGCCCATTCTGACAAAGATGGATTATCGGTATCACGCCTTTGGCGGTCAATAAAGTTGATGATACCCTCAAAGTTCATGGAGTAAGTATGTCCGCTGCTTGCAAAATTTTCCCGCACTTTTATTACTTCATCTGTACCGTATAATATTGCATGCACTCCCCCTTCGGGAATTTTATTTATCGGTGTATCTAAGGTAAATCCGTGTTTATCGGCAATTCCTTCCAGTTGGTGGAATATCCAGTTGTCCTTACGTTTACCAACAGGGGCAATGGCTCCATCGTTAATAGATTTGTGTGTATCGGGAATAATTTTCTTTTCATCAATTTGCAAAACTTCACCAAGTCCGCTACAATTGGGGCATGCACCATAAGGCGAGTTGAAAGAAAATAAATTTGGTGCAGGTTCATCGTAAGAAATTCCTGATGTAGGGCACATGAGGAAACGACTGAAGTGAGAAACTTTTTTGTCTTCATCCAACACCATTATTACGCCCTTGCCATGTTTCATAGCCAATCCTACCGATTCCTTAATACGTGAAACAGATGCATCGGAAACATCAATACGGTCAATCAGAACTTCAATATCATGTATAGAATAACGGTCAGCATGCATGCCTGAACGCAACTCTTTTAATTCCCCGTCAATACGCACTTTCGAGAATCCGCTTTTGCGGAGTTGTTCAAACAATTCGCGATAGTGGCCTTTCCTGCCTTTTACAATGGGAGCAAGTAACTGAATTTTTTTTCCGTCGTATCTTTTCGAAAGCAAATCTATTATCTGTTGCTCAGAAAATCGAATCATGGGTTCACCAGTTACATACGAATATGCGACACCGATGCGAGCAAAGAGCAAGCGAAGAAAATCATAAATCTCGGTAATAGTACCAACCGTGGAGCGGGGATTACGCCCAACGGTTTTTTGTTCGATGGAAATAACGGGGCTCAATCCTTCAATTTTATCTACATCAGGACGCTCCATGCTGCCAAGAAACTGGCGGGCATAAGCAGAAAGAGTTTCAATGTATCGACGTTGCCCTTCGGCATAAATCGTATCGAAAGCAAGTGAAGATTTTCCGCTGCCGCTTAAACCGGTAATCACAACCAGTTTGTTGCGTGGAATAGTAATATTGATGTTCTTCAGGTTATGTTCCCTCGCCCCTACTATCTCAATAAATTCTTCTTCTATTATATCTTCTTCAGTCGGTTTCATAAATTGCTTTAGCGGCAAATTTTAAAGTCTGCAAAGGTAGTCCAAATAAACGTTTTTTGCCAGATTGGGCAACACTTTATTTATTAAGGTTGCTTGCGGAAAGGGCTATTTATCCTTGAAAATAATTATCTCATCATCGGTACGTAATGATGCTGTATCTGCGAGTGAGTTCCATGAACAGAGCTGTTCTCTGGTAACATTGTAAGTTTTGGCTAGTGATTCCACAGTTTCATTCTTTTTAACAAAGTGTACAATTATTTTTGAAGAACACATATTCTGAACCGATGCCGATGTATCTATAAGGCACTGATTGGGTGTTGCAGTGCTGTCGTTATATACTATGCTTTCTCCCAAATCCATAAAAACAGCATCTCTTTTCGGGAGTTGGATTGTATAGGTTTCTCCCTTCGGATTAGGCAGTTTGGAGGATGTAAGCCAAGGGTTTAATATTTTCAAAATATGATAGTTTGCATGCAGGCTCATGGCATACTCAGCAAGGTTATCAATGGAAGAATCCACATCATACTCCACTATCGGAACAGGAGGATACAATTCAGATTTTTTAATAAAGAACCCGAATTTTTCAGGGTTTGATTGAATTTCCTTAAGTGCCAGAATCCTGTAAACATAACGGGCGGTTTCATTATTCAGGCCGAGGTCGTAATAATTATCCTGTTTCTGGAATTCCATAGCTTTTGCAACACCACCCATTCCCATGTTATAGGATGCCGCCACCAACGTCCAGTTATGGAAATGCCTGTATGCCTCTTTAAAATAGCGGCACGCTGCTTCTGTGCTTTTTGCAAGGTTATATCTTTCATCCACATCTTTGGTAACCTCTAATCCGTTTGCTAACGCGGTAGGTTTCATTATCTGCCAGAATCCCGAAGCACCTACAGGTGAAGCTTTATAGGAAAATCCACTTTCAGCCAAGGCCAGAAATTTAAAATCGGTCGGGATTCCGTTCTTTTTCAAGATCTTTTCAATCTCGGGAAAGTAGCGGTTTGCCCGTTTCAGGCAGAGCATGGTTTGCGATTGCCAATAGATATTCACTTCCATTTCCTGCTCCAGGTTTTCCCTCACGGCAAAATGATTCATCGGAACCTTTTCTCCGGCAAAACTCATTGTATCAGGCAACGGAACAGGTAAAACTTTATACCCCTGATTGAAAGGAACATTTTCATTAAGGTTGGTTGTAGAAAAATTCAGAAACTCTACAACTAGTGCCAACAGTACAAATAGTATTGCGCCCGGTATAATATTTTTAATTTTTTTCAGCATACTATATTATGAATCGGGATGACCGGCTTTTTTTATACGAGTAATAACAAAGAATGTAGCGAGTGAGAGCAGAAAAAATAATACCATGATAATTGAATATAATCTTGACCACTCCAAAATGTATTTATTCATTACAACAACACAAGATAAGCAAATGCCGGTATAAATAATATACAAAACTGCAATCTGCGCCTCATTTAAGCCTAAATAGTAAAGATGATGCGTGGTATGGTCTTTACCGCCCCTGAATGGTGAAGTGCCTTTCATCAAGCGATTAAAGAACACCACAGTAGTATCAATTATTGGAAGTGCGAAAGTGAGAATGGCAGAAATAATTTTCTTTTCGGGCGGTAATGGAATGGTTGAAAAAGTTCCGTTCCACAAAAACATGATGCTTAATGCTGCCATAAAAAGCCCCAGAAATTGTGTACCGGTATCGCCCATGAACATTTTGGATGGATGCCAATTGAAAAACAGAAACGCAAGTATGCTTGAAGATGTACCAAGCATAAGAATAAAAAATACGGTAGTAATTGATTTTTCAATCAGGATTAGGGAAATCATGGTAGAAAGTGCTCCCAGCACAACAATGGAAGCAATGGCATCCATATTGTCGAGCAGGTTTATGGCATTCATCAATCCAACCACCCACAGCATGGTTACAATATAATTGAGATAAATATTAGAAAAAACCTGTACGTATATTCCGGCATAGATTAAAATTATTCCGCACAATACCTGGGTCGAAAATTTCAGGATAGGGTTAGTGTCATACGCGTCATCTGCCAGGCCCATCATAAAAGCTATGGTGCATGCAGCAAGCAATCCGATTATTTCGGTATGCATTAAAAATTGCGAAGCACTGAAAAAAAGTGAATAGGTTATAAGTGCAATAAGGAAAGTAATATAAAATGTTATCCCTCCGAGCGCAGGTTTATGCACTTCACTCCAGCGAATAGTACCCTCGCTTTTTCTTACACCCATTGTTTTTGAAAACCTCAGGAATAATCCGTTCATGAGTATTGATAACACAAAGACGAGTGTGAAAAATGTAAAATAAAATAAAGGAAGGTTGAGCATTTTATTTCATTTAGTGTGCTTAGAACTGGCTTTTAAAATCTTTCAACAATTTCCCATTCAAATCTTTTTCCGAAAGTATCGGGCTGGTTACCTGCCATGGAATTGCAACCTCCGGATCGCTCCAGAGCAGCGATTCTTCCGAGGCTTTGTTATAATAATCGGAACATTTATAAAACAGGATTGTATTGTCCTCAAGTGTTAGGAAACCATGTGCAAATCCTTTTGGCACATAAAAAATAGTTTTGTTTTCCGCACTTAATTCAATGCCGAAATATTGTCCGTAAGTAGGCGATGATTTGCGGATATCGACGGCCACATCCCATATTGAACCTTGAATAACACGCAATAATTTAGCTTGTGCGTGCGGTGGGTTTTGAAAATGCAAACCCCTTACAACATCTTTCTGTGAGAAGGATTGGTTGTCCTGCACAAAGTCATCGGGTATGCCATTTTCAGTAAAAACCTTTTTATTATAAGGTTCGTAGAAATAACCCCGCGCATCGGTGAAAACTTTTGGTTGAATTACCAGTAACCCTTCAATTGGGGTTTTAGAAACTTGCATACTTTTTAGGTTTCGTAATAATTGCCATGTCCGTAGGTATATCCGTAGCCGTAACCATAGCCGTAATAGCCATATTTGTAATAACTGTAACTGTATTTCTGCCTTTTGAAATCAACACCATTCAAAATGATTGACAGTTTGTGGAATTGGTTTTCGTAATACAACCTATCAACAAAATAAATAAACTCGCGTTTGGAATAATCAACACGCATGAGGTAGATAGGATAATCCGCACGGCGTAACATTGCAATACCATCGGTTACTAGTCCTACAGGGGGATTATCTACAATTATAATGTCGTAAATCGCCTTGAGTTTTTCCAGCACCTCGTCCATTGTTTTGCTAATAACAAGCTCCGACGGATTAGGAGGAATAGGGCCGGCAGTAATGATATCCAGGTTGTCGTTTTCTGTTTTTTTAATCACATCCTCCACCTGGTATTTTCCAATCAAAAGGGTACTCATACCTTTTGAATTATCCATACCGAATGCAGTATGAATTCGTGGCCTTCTCATATCAAGGTCAAGTACAATTACCCTTTTTCCGGAGTATGCAATAATACCAGCCAGGTTAACACACACGAATGTTTTTCCTTCACCGGAAACGGTGGAAGTTACCGATATTATTTTGGCTTCTTTTTCATTCGCAATAAACTGCAAATTGGTACGGATTGAACGGAATGATTCAGCTAATATTGACTTCGGATTGTGGTTGACAATAATCTGTGATGCTGGAATTTCTTTATCGTATTTAGGAATAATACCTAAGATATTTATCGGGCTCTCGGTTAATTTTTCAATTTCATAAACCGAAGTGATATTATTATAAAACATGTAAATGATAACAAGCAAAACAATTGACAAGGCAAGTGCAATAAGCAATGCAATTATCATGGTTGCCGTTTTTTTAGGCGACACGGGAATCCATGCAGGTATTGCATTTTCGAGCTTTTCGCTTTCCGCAACATACCCTGCCTTTGAAATTGCATATTCCGCTTTCTTTTCAAGCAACAGGTCATAATATTTCTGATCGATAGTGGCCTGGCGCTGCAATCTCAAGCTTTCAATATTTTCCACTTCTGCCGGGGTAAGTAGTTGAGACTGTATATTATCCCTTTGCTCAATATAATCCTGCCTGGTAGTTTCCATTTTCTGGGCTATCAACTCAATCGATTTCAGGATAACAATCCTTTGCTGGGCAATAAGACTATCTAATTCCTGAACTTTGATATTTCCATCAGTTGCATCAAAGGTGGCGGTTTTGCGCTGATTTGAAAGGCTGCGGAGTATATTGAGGTTTTCTTTTAATGCCTCACCCGCTTCATCCAGAATACCTACCTGAAGAATCAACTCCTCCGGTGGAATATTTTGCACATCATTTAATTTATCGGCCACATTCCTTAAGTAGTCCTGGTCAAGTTTCAGCTTTTCAATTTTCTGTTCGAGTTCGGTAAATATAATGGCATTCGCACTGAGCAATTCTTTTGACAGGCTGTAATTGGTCTTTTTATTTGTATCGCCCAATTTCTTTTCGGTTTCGCGAATTCTACCATAAATTGTATCAAGCTGCTGGTTTACAAAATTCAGAATACTTTCATCGCTCTTCGACCTTTTTGCAACCACTTCCTGAATGAATTGATCGCCTATGCTGTTAACTATATCCGAAGCTTTTGTATCATCCTCATCCAGGCATGATATTGAAATTGTTTTCGCATCGTTGTTAAGAATTTTCACAGTGATTTGTTTTGCATAATATTTGGTTAGATCGGGATAATCATTTATCATGAAAAAGTCGGCATCCTTTTTAAAATTCTGAATTGATTTGGCAATTTGGGACGGGACAACCGTAATTATTTTTATTTTTCCATAAGGTGTTTCGCACCATTTCCCGGTGGTAAACTGGTAAATGTTCTTTGGGCCTTTACCAATTGAAAAAGTCAATTTACCTCCATTAATACTGCTAAAATGCACATACGTTGGCACCTTTACCAACTTGAAATGGGCAATACTATCTACTTCAACATTATAAGGTGAAGTAAGGTATTTTTCATTATTTTTAAAAGTCCCTTCGGTATAATAGGAAATTGCCATTGGAAGCGACCTGAAAACTTTTTCAAGGAAAATCCGTGACCTCATCAATTCCACAGCCTGGGCAACATCATCCTCGGCAGCATAAACGGCAGAACCGGGGCTTAATACTTTATTTGCTGTGTTTTGAGACCCAATTTGAATTACACAGCTTTCTTCATAAACACGTTGTGCATAGCGAAGGTATAATCCGGCACTTACAAGGGTAACTAATAAAATACCTGCCAGTAATTTCCAGCGTTTACGCGCAATAAGAATAAAGAGCGAAAGGTCAAATTCTTCGTTCAGTACGGAAATTTTGGCGCCTCTTTTTCTCCGGACCGGTTGCTCAGTAACTTTGTCCTTTTCTACTTGTTCTTCCATGAAGAAAAGATTAGAGCTTCGTGTTTTTAACTAAAGCATATACAAGTAATATACTTGATAATGCAGACAGGACAGGTGTAATTCTTTCTATAAGTGTAAGGACTGGCCTTCTTTGCGGTGTAACATAAACAATGTCGTTGGCCTGCAATATTGTATTACCATCTTTTATTCCATCAATTGTAGCCAAATCAATAAGGTAAACCATCGGTTTTTTCGGATCGCCCCTTATAAGTTTAATCTCTTTTGCTTTACCACTTTCTGTAAGTCCACCCGCTAAAGCTAATGCCTCAATCAATGTAGTATTATTATTTTGGAGCGGAATTACCCTTGCCGTTCCCGGGTCACCGGGAAATATAATTACCCTGCGGTTAGATACTTGTATAATAATGTAAGGTTTTATATAAAATTGGGAATATTTCTTTGCCAGAGTATCCGTTGCCTGCCTGATTGTAAGACCGGCAATATGCATTCTGCCTAATACCGGCAGTTTTATGGTTCCGTCTGTTTCTACCAGGTAATCAAGAGCGGTGTTTACGGCTGCTGCGCTAGAGGTTGTGCTTGCACTTCCACCACCTGTAGAGGTTGCGTTGGTTGCATTTGTAAGGTCAATAATATGATAACCATCTTGCGAAAACAACCTCATATTTACAAAGTCGTTGGGTGATATTTTATAATTTACGGATGAAGTTGAATCCTGAAGTTTATCGAAGTGATAGTCTTTCGGAGTTTTAAGCATATAACTTGGGTACAATGCATTACAACCAAACAAACCTGTGATGGCAAATAGATAGAATATTTTCCGCATAATTATTGAAAATTCGCTTAAAGGTGAATTGCAAAGGTACTAATTTTCGTTTTTCCAGAGCCCTTTCTCTTTCAGAAGTTTTTTATATAGGTTGCTCATGTTGTCTGCCAAAGAGATATAACTGAAGTTGTTACTAACAAATTGCCTTCCCTCTTTTGACAGATTATACCTTAATTCATTATCATTCAATAATTTAAATAAATTATCCGAAAACATAGCTAAATCATTTGCCGGGGAGAGGAGTGCCGTAACTCCCGGTATTACCACATTTTCAATGCCTCCTGCAATTGTTGAAATAACCGGTTTCCCGGCGGCCTGAGCTTCTATAAGACTTACCGGAGTTCCCTCATTTAAGGATGAGAGGGCGACAATATCAAGCCCTGCCATTGCCGTATCGGTGTCCTTAATCCAGGAGGTGAAAATAACCTTTGCTGTATGGTCAGGTTTTTCCAGGGTTGAATAGGATAGTCCTAATTCAATACATTGATTTATAAGCTTCTCCTTCAGCTCACCATCCCCGATAATAAATGCTTTTGAGCTTTTTTGCAATCTTTCTTCAGCCTGTTTAAAAGCTTTCAGAAATAAGGCATGGTTCTTAATTGGCACCAGCCTTCCCATTATCCCCACAGCCACAGTATCTTCTGAAAGATTATACCTTCTCCTGAATGTTTCCCTTTTCACTTCTGTATTTGTCCAGAAACGCTCCAGGTCGAACCCTAAAGGAATAATTTGAAATTTTTCAGCCGGTGCAATTTTATGAATCTGCGACAGTTCGTGCTTTTGTTGCTCACTAAGGGCAATTAAGGCAGTACTTCGGGCGGCTAAATAGCGTTCAATATTTTTATAAACGGAAGTTTGTACATTGTCGAAATAGGAATGGAATACATGCCCATGGAAGGTGTGAACTACTATTGGCACTTTGCAGGAAATGGCCGCCATTCTTCCCAAAAAACCAGCCTTCGATGCATGTGTATGGACTATATGAGGTTTATATTCCTGAATTATTTGCTTTATTTTTTTGTAAGCAGCTATATCATTTGCAGGATTAATAGACCTTTTCATTTTTTCAATAATCAAAGGTTTTATCCCATACTCCATTGGAATATGCTCTGAACTGGCTTCCGATTCATCTTTCTGGCCTCCGGCTAAAAGTGTTTCAAATTCGGGCGAAAGAAATTTTGTAAGGTACGTTACATTGAATGTAGGTCCTCCCAGATTAAACCGGTTAATAAGCCTTAATACCCTGAACATCCGAATTTAAGATATTGATTCAATATTTCTTTTGTACCAATGTTGAAATGCAATCAGTCCCCAGATTTGTGCTACCACATCCTGAGGGCTTGATGAATACAATTGTTTCTTCAGGGTTTTTACATATTCCGGATTAAAAATACCCTGGCTTACTATGTAATCATCAGCAAGCCATAACGATTCAATAGAACCCTTTAACTCCGTTTTGAACCATTTGAGCAGTGGTACTTCAAAACCTTGTTTTTTCCTTTCAATAACCTCATGCGGTAATAAATGGGAAACAGCATCTCTTAATATCCTCTTCTGAGAAGTCTCGTTGATTTTATATTCCGAAGGAAGTGAAAACAAATATTCTACAAGCCTGTAATCAAGAAAAGGACACCTTACTTCAAGGCTGTTTGCCATACTCATTAAATCGGTCTTTACCAACATATCGTTTTGAAGAACCAGTTTAACATCTGTATAAAATAAGGAATTAAAATTGGTGTCGAGGGTAGATAGATGCGTTTTTTTCCGCTCATCAAATAACTGTTCAATCTCCGGCGATTTTTTATTTAACAATTTTAATGCGTTACTTTCATCTGCAATTGATGCCCATTCCCAATAACGATTGGCTAAATCTAATTTAGCTCCTTTTGAAAAACGCAAAATCTGCCTTACTTTATTGCCCATTACTGTGTTACGGGAATATGGAATTAAATTTATCAATGGTGCTATACCGTTGGCTAAACTTCCCAGAAAAGGTGATTTCCTTAATTTATACTCGGCGCGGTGTTTATTATATCCACCCATCAGTTCATCGCCTCCATCGCCCGACAAGCTGACTTTTACATGTTGCCTCGCTTTACGGCATAAAATATACATGGGTATGGAAGATGAATCTCCAAATGGTTCGCCAAGTGTATCCAGAATATTATAAAGTTCATTAAACAAATCGCTGTTATCTAACCGGAATGTGTGGTGATCGGTACCCAATTTTTTACTTACAAGTTCGGCATAGCTGGTTTCGTCAAATAAAGGTTCTTCTTTATACCCGATTGAAAAAGAAGTGATATTCTTTTTGTGAAGCGCTGCTATGGCAGTAATTGCGGAAGAATCTAAGCCACCACTTAAAAATGTACCTACAGGAACATCAGCCAAAAGTCTTTTCTGCACTGAATCTTCCAAAAGATTATAAAATGATTTCACAGCCGCATCATAGGAAATATTCTTATCCTCACATCCCTGAAAATAGGACTCTTTGCAGAACGGAGTAAATGATAATTTTTTATCATTATAAATTATCCTGGCACAATGCCCTACAGGAAATTTTTTCACACCTTCGAGCATAGTGTTGGGTGCAGGAATATAATTAAGCTGAAGGTATTCCAACAGTGAAACTTGGTCAATCTTTCGTTCGAAAGGATACTTCAGTAATGCCTTCATTTCAGAAGCAAAAATGAATCTGCTTCCATCCCAATAATAAAAGAGTGGTTTAACTCCAAACCTGTCCCGGGCAATGAAAAGTGACTTCTGTAACTTGTCATAAATGGCAAATGCAAAAAAACCATTCACCCTTTCCAGAAATTTATCGCCTTCAGAAATAAAAAGCTGAAGAAGAACCTCTGTATCGCCGCTTGTATGAAAGGTTATTCCTTTTTTAATAAGCCCCTCGCGAAGATCTTTGAAGTTGAAAATTTCTCCGTTATAAACAATTACATATCGGCCATCAGGGCTATAAAACGGTTGGTTGGATGCTTCACTAGTGTCAATGATTGACAGACGTGTATGACCCAGCAATGCATTAAAATCAGAAAACGAACCTGAACTATCCGGCCCCCTGTGATAAAGGGCTTCGGTAGCTGATTTTATTGTGCTGAAGTACTTGGCAGCTTCCTCAGAACTGGTTATTATTCCTGTTATTCCACACACTCAGTTAACTCTCCTTTAGGGGTTACGGATTTCTCCATTATTAAAAAACAAAACTATCTATCTATTAACATATTTGCCCTGATCTATATCATAATACCCTTACATCAGGGAATAAGGCCATTTCGCCCGCAAATGTAGTTTTTTACTCAGGAATAAGAATAAATATAATTTTGCCAAGTCAATATAATTATGCAAACAACAACCGATTTCACCCAAACATCCTGGATTAACGTTCCTGCTAATTCAGATTTCCCTATTTATAATCTGCCACTTGGGATTATAAAACATAAAGACGGCAAAACTGCTGCAGCCAGCGCCATTGGCGATTATGTAATTGACCTTTCCTCTTTGCAGCGTTTAGGATTCTTCAAGTTTATTTCATTGCCCGATGGCATTTTTGACAAGCCTTATCTGAATGATTTTATAGCCCTGGGAAAACCTGTGTGGCATGCTCTTCGCCAACGGATTAAAATGCTTTTGGTTAGTGATAACGAAGAATTGCGCGAAAATAAACAGGCAAGGGAAGAGTGTATTTACAAAATGAGTGATGTTGAAATGCTTATACCTGTTAAAATAGGTGATTATACCGATTTTTATTCCAGCAAAGAACACGCAACCAATGTGGGCTCTATGTTTCGTGACCCTAAAAATGCGTTGTTGCCAAATTGGTTGCATTTGCCTGTTGCCTATCATGGAAGGTCTTCTTCCATACTGGTTTCCGGTCAGAATTTTCATCGGCCAAAGGGTCAGGTAACACCTCCGGGTGTTGACATACCGGCCTTTTCCCCATCAAAAGCAATGGATTTTGAATTGGAAATGGCTTTTGTTATCGGCAAACAGACAGAACTTGGTCAATCGGTTTCTACAAAAGAGGCCAATGATTATATTTTTGGTATGACCTTATTTAACGATTGGTCGGCCCGTGATATTCAGCGCTGGGAATATGTTCCGCTTGGTCCATTTTTAGCTAAGAATTTTGCCTCTACCACTTCGCCTTGGATCGTAAGTTTAGAAGCACTTGAACCTTTCCGCACCAAAGCCCCTGCTCAGGAACCCGAAGTTCTTCCCTACTTAAAACGAGTGGACGAAAACACTGCAATTGACATTACATTGGAAGTTTGGCTGCAAATAGAAAACTCAGAGCCAGTTAAAATCTCCACTTCTAATTATAAATACCTTTATTGGACCATGGAGCAACAACTAGCTCACCATACTATTAATGGCTGCAACATTAATGTAGGTGACATGATGGCATCCGGAACCATTAGTGGACCAACCCCGGATTCATTTGGCTCAATGCTGGAAATTACGTGGAATGGCAAGAATCCTTTTAAACTACCTAACGGCGAAGAAAGGAGGTTCTTACAAGATGGGGATACCATTATTATTAAAGGATATGCCCAAAATGAAAATGGTAGAATTGGTTTTGGGGAAGCAAAGGCAAAAGTGCTACCCACTCTTTAACTTCTCTTAAAACACCCATTTGGCGTCCTCTTTCTTATCCTATTAATTATAATATCATATATTATTAGTATAATAATTAAATTTTATTTAATGATAATCAAATACTTACCAATTAGCGACTGATTTTTGTCATAATTTTGTAACTTCACTATGACATTTTGCGTATTTTCGTATTGTAATAACCGCAAAACTCCATAGCCATGTATTTTAAAAGAATCCCAGAGAAGTTTGTAACTGCTTCCAATTTATTATTCTTCGTTACCTTCCTTAAATTATTGAATGTAACAATTCTGGAAATTATCCCAACAGGAAGTATCTCTATTAAGATGGTTGGCATTTTGGCATTATTTATTGTTTGCGCATTTGTATTGCGAAGAGGTTACAAATGGATGATTTATATAATGCCACTCATTATGTTATTTCCATGGGTGTTGCTACAAACCAATATTGTGCACATATTTAAGATAAATCCACTCGCAGCTATTATCACCGGTGTACAGTTTTTCCTCCAGGTAGTTATTATGGAAGCATTGTTATCTTCCCAAACTGCACATTCTGACAGAGGACTTGCTTCAAAGGCTGTAAGTCAATAAAAGCTTTTACTTTCTTCATATACACGGATAGGAAGGTCTACGGATTAATAACAGACATAATCCGGGAAAATCCGTTAAATCCGTGTTACTAGACCGTTATTAAGGGCATCTGCTACCTATAATTTCCTATCTTCGCGTCCCTTTAACAAAAACCTGACAAATTTTCTGCCAAAATGGCATTTTAAAGTTTGGCACGGAAATTGATAAAGGGAGTTTAAATAATGGTAAATTGTAAATGCTGAATTGTAAATTAAATCACAATGCTTCATTTACAATTAACAATTGACAATTAACAATTTAAAAACAAATAAACCAATGGCAAAAAAAGTAAATTTTGTACCTCAGGGCGACCGCGTACTCGTGGAAGTTGCAGAGGCTGAAGAAAAGACTGCAGGTGGAATTATCATTCCTGATTCTGCAAAAGAAAAACCTCAAAAGGGAATTGTTGTCGCTGTAGGCGCCGGCAAAAAGAAAGATGAACCAATGACCGTAAAAGTAGGTGACAAGGTTCTCTATGGAAAATATTCCGGTACTGAAATTACCATCGAAGGTAAAGAGTACCAAATCATGCGTCAGGATGACCTTCTTGGTTATTTTGACTAAGATACAATTGACAATTAATAATTGACAATTAACAATTTTTAAAAACCCTAAACAAAACAAAAAATGGCAAAAGACATAATATTTGACTTGAAAGCCCGCGATGCAATAAAGAAAGGAGCCGACGCTCTTGCTGACGCGGTGAAGGTAACCTTAGGTCCTAAAGGACGTAACGTTATTATTGACAAAAAATTTGGAGCTCCTGTAATCACCAAAGATGGAGTTACCGTTGCAAAAGAAATTGAACTTGCTGATCCTATACAAAATATGGGAGCTCAGTTATTGAAGGAAGTTGCTTCTAAAACCGCTGACATTGCAGGTGATGGAACAACAACCGCAACCGTTTTGGCTCAGGCTATACTTACTGCAGGTTTGAAAAACGTAACCGCAGGCGCAAACCCAATGGATTTGAAAAGAGGAATTGACAAAGCCGTTGAAGCTATTGTTACTAACCTGAAAAAGCAATCCAAGTCAGTTGGCGATGATAACAGCAAAATTGAACAAGTTGCTACCATCTCTGCCAATAACGATTCTTTCATCGGAAAGCTTATTGCCGATGCAATGGCAAAGGTGAAGAAAGAAGGTGTTATCACTGTAGAAGAAGCGCGCGGAACTGAAACCACCGTTGAAATTGTGGAAGGTATGCAATTCGATAGAGGGTATATCTCTCCTTACTTTGTTACCAATGCAGAAAAGATGGAAGCCGTTTTGGAAAATCCATACATTCTCATTTATGAAAAGAAGCTTTCCAACATGAAAGAACTTCTTCCTGTTCTTGAAAAATCAGTTCAAACAGGCCGTCCTCTTTTAATCATTGCTGAAGATATCGACGGAGAAGCTTTGGCTACTCTTGTTGTAAATAAAATCCGCGGTTCATTGAAGATTTGTGCTGTTAAAGCCCCCGGCTTTGGCGACAGAAGGAAATCAATGCTGGAAGATATCGCTATCTTAACCAAAGGTGTATTCATTTCGGAAGAAGGTGGATACAAATTGGAAAATGCTGACTTAACTTATCTCGGCAGCGCTGAAAAGGTTACTATTGACAAAGACAATACAACCATTGTTGGCGGTGCAGGAAAGAAGGCTGATATCACAGCCCGTGTAAATCAAATTAAGGCACAAATTGAAAATACCACATCAGACTACGACAAAGAAAAACTGCAAGAACGTTTGGCTAAATTAGCAGGCGGTGTTGCCGTATTATATATTGGCGCAGCTACCGAAGTGGAAATGAAAGAAAAGAAAGACCGTGTTGACGATGCATTGCATGCAACCCGTGCCGCTGTTGAAGAAGGTATTGTTGCAGGTGGTGGCGTAGCTTACATCCGTGCAGTTGAAACCATTGCTAATCTCAAAGGAGATAACGATGATGAAAACACCGGAATTGCTATTATCCGCCGTGCTTTGGAAGAACCGCTTCGCCAGATTGTAGCTAACTCAGGTTCCATGGATGGATCTGTAGTTGTACAAAAGGTGAAAGAAGGTAAAACCGATTTCGGATACAATGCACGCACCGAAAAGTATGAGAACATGATTGCTGCAGGTGTAATTGACCCTACTAAGGTTACCCGCGTAGCACTT
>CAIUPO010000072.1 GCA_903901055.1 uncultured Bacteroidota bacterium | reverse complement strand
GTAAGGGTGGATATGGAGATACAAGAGAAAGCAAGACAGTTCATGAAAAAAAATGCAAAAGCAGTAATAGGTTCTGATGGTTTAATGGGTAATAAACTTATGCTAATAGTCCCGGGAACACCTGGACAGCCGGAACTGGCTAATAACGATATGATTGAAACTACAAGACCCATTAGCATGGACGATATTTTAATTAAAGTAAAAGTAACAAGCGACAACTTGGCTGATATAACAAGTGATCTTTCAGCTGTGATGAAGAATATACACGAAGGAAAAGGCACAATTGGCAAATTACTAATGGATAGTACTATGGCTAAAAATGTTGGACAAGCAATGGTAAATATTAAGCAAGGTGCAGGTGGATTCAAGCAAAACATGGATGCAGCCGGGCATAGTTTTCTGCTAAAGGGCTACTTAAAGAAAAAGGATAAGGATAAAAAAAATCAAGATAAGAAAGACAAAAAGGATAAGAAGTAAAAAAGGATAGGTAAAGTGGGCTTGGGTGCGTCATTTTATGTTGACTTGTATAGTATTGTAGGGTGAACAAGGTGCCTTAATCCTTTGCTCATTACGATTGTGCAGTTTCAAATCTCACCCAGGTAGTAGATACAGAAGGAAGGCTGAAAATATTAAACCTTCGCTACCCTGTAATTTAAAAATGTGCCCCTATAAATTAGTGCTTTTTAGCTTATAAATTGCTATCCCTTTATATTGATTGCCTGAAATAAAGACGTTTTAGACAGCCAAAGTTGCCATGTTTAGCTCGATTTTCTGAATGTGTGAATTCTATGTTATCCTATCTAGGAATAATGAAAATAAGTATATTTACGCTTTAATGTACCAAAAGTGAAACCCATAACTCAGGCTTTACTCAATATTTTTTTTACTGCTTGCTAAAAATGAAAAAAACTATTCCTGTTTTATTTTTCTGTTTTTTACATTTTTTAGTGTTGGGTCAAAGTAAGGGCAACGCATTTATTCCAGGGGCCACGGCAGATTCCGCAAGTCAATGGTCTAGTATAAAAGATACCTATACAAGCCAGTTTAATTCTAACGGGAATAGTTCGCTTGGACAAAGTTTTGTATTGGAGAATATTTGTGGATTAAATTACGTTGCTGCCGGAGTGGAAACAACAACACGCCCTTCATTCCAGCCAGGTACAGGATTCCCAGCAATTGATACAATAAAAGGATTACCGGTAAGTGCCTGTTTAAATATAATAAAAGCCTATCTATATTATGGGGTTTCATATACGGAATTTGTACCACCGGCTACCACCGCTATTGTAACTAATCCTGCTCTTACTACTAATACTTATCCGGCTACAATAATTGGAACCGGAGTTGCTAAGGGTTGGGGTGAAGTCGGCACCGCTGCATACCGGGCCGATATTACAGGAGCTATAGCCGGCAACGGTAATTATGTAATCAACCTGAATGGCTTCACGGATGCAGCATGGGAAGTTGACGGACTAACAATTGTAATTATATATTCAGAACCTGCCTCTTTTAGTGGAAGCATCTCATTATGGGATGGACAAATCACAAAAAATGGCGGCCGCAGTAACCAAACTTTAACTGGCTTTTCGGTTTGTGCTGCTACAAACTCAGCTTCAGCATTTGGATGTTTCGGGGATATGCAAAATAATGTGACTCCAAATACTAATTCAGAAATTTTCAATGGAAGTACAGTTGTGTTTCCAAATAAATTTTGGAATATCAATACTATTCCAACGACATTAACGAATAGTCAAAGTTCAACACAATTTTCCTCCTATACCAATCATAACTCTGATGGGTATTCCTGGATTCTTTCCGGGTTATATTGGCAGAACACTTCATGCATCGCCTGTAAAGTTGATTCAACATCTCATTTCAATGTTACATTGCAATCAGCAAACCCGAGCAACTGTTCCTATAATAATGGAAGTATTACAGCTACCGCATCCGGAGGTGCAAGGCCATATACCTATTTATGGAGTCCCGGGGGAGGTACTGATTCAGTAGTGAATGGATTGTCTGCAGGGACTTACACGGTTTTTGTGGCCGATAGTAACGGATGTGGAGTTGCCTCAAGAACAATAACATCTCCTTCCGTGTTAAGTATCTCCACTTCTTCAACTAGCTTAACTTGTCATGGTTCAAACAACGGTACCATTGCTGCAATTGTTTCAGGGGGAATTGCGCCATACACTTATTTATGGACCGGGGGTAGAACCACTGGAACAATTACAGGTCTTTCTGCAGGAACATATACACTTAATGTTAGAGATAGTTTGGGGTGTTCAGCTACCAGCAGTATATCATTAAGCCAACCCGCTGCTTTATCCATAAGTATGGTTTCTCATACTAATCCTACATGTAATGGAGGAACAGGTAGCGCTACCGCAGATAGTGCTAAAGGAGGAACCCCCTTTCAAACAGCTTCAATTATTAATACGGTTGCAGGTATTGGAGGAGTGGGAGGATTTAGTGGCAATGGTGGCGCTGCAACTGCTGCTGAAGTTAACCAGTCCTGGGGAGTTACGGTTGATAATTCGGGTAATATTTATATAGCTGATAGGGCCAACAATCTAGTCCGTATGGTTAATACTTCCGGAATAATAACAACATTTGCGGGGAATGGCTCAAATAACTCATTAGGAGATGGAGGCCCAGCCACCGCTGCAGGAGTTCAAAGCCCAACCGGAATTGCCCTCGACGGTTCAGGTAATGTTTATATAACCGAATGGCAGGTAGGATACGTAGTTCGTAAAGTGAATACCTCAGGAATAATAAGTACAGTAGCCGGGAATGGTTCCAATGTTTCCTCCGGTGACGGAGGCCCTGCCACCTCTGCCGGGATTAATGGACCTACCGGAGTTGCAGTGGATGGTACGGGAAATATTTTTATCACAGATTGCAATGCCAATAAAGTCCGCATGGTGAATACCTCCGGAATAATTAATACCGTAGTAAATATCCCGGGTACTATGGGCCATTCAGGGGATGGAGGCCCTGCTACCGCTGCCCAATTAAATGCTCCATTTGGGCTTTCGTTGGATGGCTCAAATAATTTATACATAGCTGAATATGGAAATAACGATATCCGCAAGGTTAACACTTCGGGAATAATAACCACTATTGCCGGGACGTCATTAGGCTTTTCCGGTGATGGAGGGCCTGCTACAGCCGCTAAACTGTATGGATCGGATGGAGTAGTTGCAGATGGTTACGGAAATATATTCATTGCTGATACTTATAATAACAGAATACGTAAGGTCAATTCAAGTGGAATAATTAGTACATACGCAGGAACGGGTACCCAAGGAGAAACCGGGGATGGTGGACCTGCTATAGCTGCCGAATTAAATAATCCTTCCTCAGTATTCGTAGATGTAAACGGTAATGTTTTCACAGCAGATTGGAATGGCAATAAAATCCATAAAATTAGCCCTGCTGGTTCATCCTACATTTATCAATGGTCACCCTCCGGAGGCACCAACCTAACAGCATCTAATCTTTTGGCAGGTATTTATACTATTACAGCAACTGATGCCAACGGTTGTACTGCAACTGCCAGGGCAAGTCTGTCTCAACCTACTGAACTAAAAATTACTTACAGGGTAACATCCAACGTTTCCTGTAATGGATTATCAGATGGGAGCGCCTCTTCTACTATTGGAGCAGGAACACCGCCTTATACCTATTCATGGACGGGTGGTGGAACAAACTCAACCGTTAGCGGTCTTTCAGCAGGTACTTATACACTTGAGGTATCAGATGGTGTGGGTTCATGTGCTGTTTCGCGTGTAACTATCACCGAACCTCCTGTGCTGAATGCGTCAACTTCAATTGTTAGTTATGTAAACTGTAATGGGTTAAGCAATGGTCAAACAAATGTTAATGCAATCGGAGGAACCACAACCTATAAATATCTATGGTCGAATGGCAAAACGACTGATACAATAAAGAATCTGACAGTAGGAACGTTTAGCGTTACTGTAACCGATAAACATGGTTGCACAGCTACAGCCAATGCAGTTATTACTCAGCCCGCGCTGCTAATTACAAAAGCATCTGTAATTACCAATGTAAGTTGTAATGGTTTAAGTAATGGAAGTGCATTTGCAACAACAACGGGTGGTACTGGATATCCTTATAATATAATAACCATTGGTGGGAATGGAACTGCGGACTCAATTGGAGATGGAACACCTGCAATCTATGCTTCAATAAATACACCGGAAGGCATTGCTGTTGATAAATCGGGCAATGTTTATATAGCAGATTTAGGTAATAATAAAGTAAGGAAAATTACTAAAACCGGCATAATTACAACAATCGCCGGGACAGGAATTGGTGGATATAATGGAGATGGAAGACCAGCCACTTCTGCCTTCTTATCGGGGCCCTTAAGTGTTGCTGTTGATGATACAGGTAATATTTTTATTGCAGACGCTTCTAATAATAGAATACGGAAGGTGAACACGGCCGGGATAATAACTACAGTTGTTGGTGACGGTTTAGGTGGAAGTGGGGGAGACGGAGGCCCTGCAATATCCGGTGAATTAAACAATCCCGGTGGTGTGGCTGTTGACGACTCTGGCAATATTTACATTGGAGATACAGGTAACAATAAGATACGAAAAGTGAACAAATCGGGCATTCTTAGCACCTTTGCCGGAACACCCGGTCCTGGTGGTTTTGCGGGAGATGGATTCCCCGCTACCAGTGCGCAACTAAATTTCCCACAAGGTGTGGCAGTTGATGATTCAGGTAATGTTTTTATTGCAGACATAACTAACCAGAGAATTAGAAAAGTTGACAAATCCGGCATTATAAACACATTCGCAGGTAATGGAATTTTCGGTTATAACGGTGATAACATTTCTGCAACAACTGCTGAATTAAATGCTCCGCGACGCCTAGCAGTTGACAAGGTCGGTAATGTTTATATTTCCGATGAATTTAATAATCGAGTTAGAAAAGTTAATAAATCAGGAATTATTACAACAATTGCGGGTAATGGTGTTGCTGGTTATAATGGAGATTACATTAATGCTGATTCGGCAGAATTAAATAATCTGATTGGTGTTGCAGTAGATGATTCCGGCAATGTTTACATTGGAGATAAATTGAATGAAAGAATCAGGAAAGTACTTCCGGGATATTCTTATACCTGGACACCTTCGGGAAAGAATGATCCGAATGTGTATAACCTAAGTGCACAAACCTATACTGTAACAACAATAGATAATCACGGATGCAGCGCATCGGCAACAGTTACAATAACCCAGCCTTTAGTGCTTGGCGCTACAACTACACATGCAAATGTTACATGTAATGGAACGAATAATGGCATCGCAACTACTTCAGTTAATGGCGGAACTATGCCTTACAGTTATTCCTGGACTAATGGCGGAACAAATTCTTCAATAAGTGGCCTTTCCGCAGGTAGTTATTCTTTAACAATAACAGACAACAATGGATGTTCTGCAACGCAAAATGCAACTATCACAGAACCTCCTGTATTAAATGCAAATGCATTCCCAACGGCAGATGTAGGTTGTCATGGTGATTCTACCGGTGCTGCCTCATCTACAGTAAGCGGCGGAACTTTACCATATACATATACCTGGACTGGTGGAAATACAAATAATGCAATTAGTAGCCTCTCTGTAGGAACCTATACGTTAAGTATTATTGATAATTATGGATGCGGGGCAACTGCAAGTGCAACAATCACCCAACCTGCCAATCCGCTTAAAGTTGGTATTGCAGCTAAGAAAAATGTTCTGTGCAATGGTGGAACGGGATGGTCCACTGCAAGCCCTGCATCAGGAGGCACCTCACCCTATATTTATTACTGGGCACCTAGCGGAGGCACGAATCTCCATGCAAGCGGTTTGAGTGCGGGCACCTACACCATTATTGCAATTGATGCGCATCTTTGCCTGACTACTGATACTGTTACAATCACCCAACCAACACTATTGATAGCTTCAGCCAGTATTATCTCTAATATAAATTGCTTTAATAATACATCAGGTGCAGTTGGCGTTGTAGCTTCAGGTGGAACATTGCCCTACACTTATGCATGGTCTAACAGTGCTACTACTTCAACTGAAACGGGGCTTTCTGCCGGAACCTATTCTGTATCTGTTACCGACAGTAATGGCTGTGGAGCAACAGCATCGTTAACTATAACCCAACCATCAGCATTAGGTGTCACCGCAAATGTTACCTCAACTATTTCCTGCAATGGTGGCTCGGGGGCTGCCTCATCAAACGCAAACGGTGGTACAACTCCATATACATACCTCTGGTCAAACGCTCAAACTACTGCAAATGTGAACGGGCTTAGCCAGGGAACATATACAATTACTGTGACTGATTCATGCGGAAGTCAGGCGACGGCAAGTGTAGTTATTACCCAACCTAATCCTCTGGTAATTTCGATTGCATCGCAGAATGATGTGCTTTGTAATAATGGAACCGGAAATATAACTGCAAATGCAGCTACCGGAGGTACATCTCCATATTCGTATACATGGTCTCCGAGCGGTGGAACGAATTTAACTGCTTCTGCCCTGAGTGCGGGAACATATACTATTACTGTAAAAGATGCCAATGGATGTTCTTCAAATGCATCGGCTACCTTAACGCAGCCTACAATACTAACAACTACTTCAGCTACTATTACAAATGTGAGTTGCAATGGTGGTAATAATGGTTCCGGTGCAACAAACCCATCCGGCGGAACAATTCCGTACACCTATTCATGGTCAAATTCTCAAACTACCTCCAATGCTATTGGGTTAACTGCGGGCATTTATACGGTTACAATTACAGATTTTCATGGTTGTTCTGTAGTTGATTCTATAAATGTTACCCAACCTCCAAGATTAGGTGTTTTAGCTAAAGTGACAAAAAATGTAAATTGCAATGACAGTGCTTCCGGAAGTGTTCAAGCCACAGCCTCCGGCGGAACGCCTCCTTATACATATTTATGGAGTTCCGGAGGAACAAACGCCTCACAAACCGGCCTTACTTCTGCAAGTTATACAGTTTCGGTAACAGACAATCATGGCTGCTCGGCAACATCTTTGGCATTTGTTAAACAAACAACAGCTTTTAATATTGTAAGGGATTCGATTTCTGATAATGGAAATTGTACCGGTTTTGCGGCCTTAACTTTAAGTGGCGGAACACAGCCCTATACTTTCCTTTGGTCTCCGGGAAATCAAAATGTTGATTCTATTTATGGATTGTGTGCCGGTGTTTATTGTTGCCATATTTCGGATAGCAACAATTGTCAAGAATACATTTGTATGGATATAAAGACAACTGTAGGTATTTCGAACATCAAAAATTCATCTTCCATTATAGTTTATCCAGACCCTAATAATGGATATTTCTTCATTAATGGGCTAATACGTGGACAAGTTGTGGAATTGTACGATTGCCTTGGCCAGAAAGTCAGTAGTGATATTGTTGATAATGAAACCCTGCAAATAAATATTTCTACCAGGGCTGATGCGGTTTATTTATTAAGAGTACTTAGCAAGAATGGCAATTTAGTGTTCCAAAAGAAAATAGTGAAAACACAATGAGGGGAAGAATTATATTAATTATGAAACTTGTTTAATGATATTATAAGAACATGAATGAACAACTGATTACGAATGTTTTTAGTAGTATTGTAAAGTACAAACCTACGTTTCAAAAATACCTTGAACCGGATGAACCCGGTGAGGATATTGATGTTCGTATTCTTGGTGACCTGCTGATAAAGAATTACCCTTGGCCTATTGGTGTTGAATTGCGCAGGCTTTTTTCAGGTGCAATGAGGCAGCCCGACAGGTTGCGCCTCGACCAGCTTTTCAAAACCATTGAACGTACTATGCAGTTCCTTTCGTTTGTTATGGTAGCACAACTATGGGAAGAAAGGATTGTAAAAAAAGTGGCGCTTACACCGGAGTTTACTTCCCAATTTCAGAACAGGTTCAGTGTGCTTACACTTGGGAATTACGCATGGCTTATTCGTGCAATTTCTAAAATATTTCAACAAACAGATACACAGCATTTCATTTCTGAAATATCAGACATTTTCACAAATAAATTTTTCGACCAACTCGATTTTTGGGTTCCTGAACGTAATGAAATTGGGCATTACCAGATTAACCTTACACAGGCTGATATTGAAAAAAGATGTGTGGAATATGAGGAACGCTTATCGGTGATGTTGCAGAATATTGCATTCCTTTCATTATATAAATTAGTTACAATTCGCCAGATTAATGTTAACAAGGTGAAACATAATGTTGCTAAATTTAATCATCAGATTGATCTTTTAAATAGTTCTGATTCCGACTTTAAAGGTATGGAGGTGCTGCAGGATACATTCGCCGACAGTAATTCGGTACTTCTAATGAAAGACATCAAAGATTTTAAAGATTACCTGAATCTTTCGCCATTGGTAATTGATACCCGTACTGAGGTGATTGACCAAAAGGAGAAATTTAATATCAAGAAAGATATATTCCTTTACACAAAGTTTCAAAATAATAAGGTATTATATGTAGGTACTGAAATAACTGAAAAGTGTGACCTTTCAGCACTTTCTGGTTATACTAACCTGGTGAAGGAGCTTACTGAACTTCTAGAAATGGTCAATAATTCGTAACCTCCGGCAGATTGATGAACACACAGAAATCACCATTCAAGTTTCTTGATGCCTATACCAAGGAGGATAAGGATATTTTCTTCGGACGTGAAAAGGAAATAGAAGAACTCTATCAGAAGATTTTCAATGGAAGAATACTGGTTGTGTATGGTTCCAGCGGAACAGGGAAGACAAGTTTAATTCAATGCGGACTAGGTTCTAAATTCGAAGAAAGCGATTGGATGCCATTATTGATACGTCGCGGCGTTGACATTAATACATCGTTTAAGCAAATATTAAGCGGTTTGGCAATTACTCCTATAAAGCCTACCAGCAGCATAAAGAAGATGTTGCATTCCATTTATCTTGATTATTTCAAGCCCATTTATTTGATATTTGACCAGTTTGAAGAGTTGTTCATTTTTGGTAGTGACGAGGAAATTGAAACATTCATTGCTCAGCTAAGCCCTTTGCTGGAGGCTGAAATCCCATTTAAGTGCATATTTGTTATCAGGGGGGAATATCTTGAAAACCTTGCGATGTTCGAGGAGAAATTGCCTGAAATTTTCAATAACCGAATTCGCCTGGAGA
This sequence comes from uncultured Bacteroidota bacterium, assembly GCA_903901055.1. Classification (GTDB taxonomy): domain Bacteria; phylum Bacteroidota; class Bacteroidia; order JABEUT01; family JABEUT01; genus JABEUT01. The sequence continues at coordinate 125,906 of CAIUPO010000072.1, read as the reverse complement.
GAATGACCCGGAAAAATGCTGCTAGGGTTATCACTGAACCAAGCAAACTTTATAATATTGAAGTTGAGGAGGCTTTCATCCCTCAATTGCTGGATAGGTTCGGAGGCCATAAAGCTACAATTGAATTAACATACCTACAGGTTTTTCTTGATAAACTTTATAAGAAATCAGTAGCTGCCCATCCTGATAAACCTGCATTTACAGTAGAATTGCTTGAGTCAGTCGGAAAAATTGATGACGTATTAGGTGAGTTCCTTGATGAACAACTTTCAAAAACGGATAATCCGGAAAATGCAATGGCAATTTTAAAAGCCTTTGTTTCAGGTGAGGGAACAAAGAAACCAATTACACTGCCTGAGGTATCCGAATTTGCAATTGCTATCGGTGCTAAATTAAATACTCAGCAGATAGAAGATTATCTCCGCAAGTTTGTAGACTTACGTATTTTAAAAGACAAAGACGAAAACGGAAGATATGAATTACGCCATGATTCGTTGGCAGGGAAAATATTCGAGCACATAAGTTTAGGCGAAAAAGAATTGCTGGAAGTAAGGCAGTTTTTAATTAACCGTTACAACGATTATGAAAAGCGGAAGACTCTCCTGGAAGAAAAGGACTTGAATTTTATAGCTCCGTATTTGAATAAACTTTTCTTGAACGACGAACAAAAACATTTTGTAACCAGAAGCCAGAATGTTGCAAAACAAAAGCGTAACCGGAAAAGAAATGTAGCCATAATTATCGGAGCAATTGTGTTTTCTATTTTATCAGGGTTCACAGTTTATTCATTAAATCAAAAGAATGATGCACTTGCCCAGAAAAAAATAGCAGACCAGAAGACTGTCGACGCATTGAATGAAAAAGCTATAGCAGAAAAGCAAACACAGATGGCGTTAGAAGCATCCAGAAAGGCAATGAGTGCGGATTCGTTTGCTGTGTTACAGTCTAGCCTCGCCAACGAGCAGAAAAAGATGGCAAATGAACAGGCTAAGCTAGCTGAAGATGCTGCTAAGGATGCACAAGAGCAAACACAAAATGCAAATAAAGAAGACTCGATTGCGAAACAGAAAAGCAAAGAGGCATTAGCAGAGAAGAAAAAGGCGGATTCCGCGCAGGCTATAGCTACGCATCTCCGCTTGATTTCATTGAGCCAGGCACTTGCACTTAAGTCGGTTCAGATGAAAGACCCTGACCTTGCTGCTTTGCTGGCTTATGAAGCTTACAAATTATCTAAGAATAATGGAACTTCTTTAACCGATCCACAGCTCTATAATGCCTTGTATTCGGCATCACTAAAAACTGTGAGCTCATTTAAAGATATTGTGATTAGTGAAAAAGGTGAAATTAATTCCATAGCTGGTTCTTCATCTAACATTTATTCGCTTACATCGGGTTCTAAAGTTAATACATACAATTCAAAAGATTTTTCATTGCAAAATCAATTTAGCCTCAATGGTACACCTGATGTTGTGGATAGAGTATTTTTCAGTAAGGATGGAAATTTTGCGGCAGAGGGTTCAGACGATAAGAAAGTATACTTTTGGGATATCAAAAATGGAGAAACAAAACCTGTGATTCTTTCCGGGCATAAAGGTTTAATAAGGGCGGCGGCATTCACAAACAGCGCTAGCCTTTTTGCAACAGGAGCAAGAGACAGCAGTGTTATTGTTTGGAAAAATATGGCACGTTCAAGTGAGGTAAAGCTATCTGCCCGTGTGAAAACTATGGAATTCAGCCCCGATAATGATAACTTGATTATTGGATGTGAAGATGGAACTCTTTACTTGTATAACATTACATCAGATAACAAGAAAACAGTTTCATCAATGCCTGGTGCTAGAATACAGGCTTTGGCTTACTCCAAAGAAGGAAATGTATTTGCTGCAGGTTTTGTTAACGGTACTGTAGAGATATTTAACAGCAAAGGGCAATCTATAAGAACAATAACAGAAACTAAAGGCATCGAAACACTCGCTCTTGATGAAAAACAAGATGTGGTAGCAATAGTTACTATGAGTGAAAGTTTGTTTATTTACCCGCTCTCCGACAAGTTGGCAAAACCAATTACCATTAATAATATTGGCAGCCCTTCAAAGGCAATATCAATTGTTGCAAATGGTTTTATTTATTTGGCCTGTAATAATAATGGAATTCGCAGATACGCCTTGAACACGGCTTTCTTTGAAGGGATGTTGCAAACAAATATACCCCGCAACTTTACTACCGACGAGTGGAATACTTATCTTGGCTCAGATATACCCTATGAAAAAATAAAATAAAACCCTCAATAACAATTAAAGCAAAACTCATCATATTCGTTTCTTTTTTCCTGTGTTCAGCAGTATATGCCCAAACGGATACTTGCGATATGAACATCAAGAAAGCAAATGCAGATTTTGAACAGCGGAATTATGATGATGCTATCAGTTTATTGGTGCCGGCAATTGGCCATTGCCCATTGACTGCCGAAGAAAAAATTCAGGCAAGTAAACTTTTGATATCAAGCTACCTTGCAATAGATAACTTAGAGGCAGCAAATAAAGTTGCCGGAGATGTGATGGCACAGAACCCTAATTACAAGCCGGATGCAACTAAGGATGATCCAAAATTGTATTCTTTATTTTCAAAATACAGACCATCGCCTGTTTTAAGTGTTGGCATTTTTTGGGGTGTTAATATGCCTTCTGTTAGGGTAATTAATACCTATTCGGTTCTTCATTCTGATGGAGCCACAAGCTTGTCAAGCTATTTGAATAAAACAAGTTTTCAGTTTGGAGTTAAATCGGAATACAGGGCTTACAAGGAGTTTTGGGTGGATGGTGCTATTCAATACAGGCAAACAAGTTATGAGCATGATCTTGACAGTATTGGAAATTCAAAATTGACATACATAGAGAAATTGAATTACTTGGATATTCCTATTTCGGCAAAATATTATTTTTTCAAAAAGCATTTGCAACCTTATGTGGAAGCTGGTTTTGATTTTTCATTTCTTACGAGTTCCAAAAGCACTACAACACTTGCGAGTGAACAGGACGATGTGGATAGGACAACACTAAGGAATACCTTTAAGATGGGCTATTGGGGCGCTATCGGATGCAATTATAAATACAACAGCTTTTTATTCTTCCTGGATGTGCGATACATTTATTTCCAGGGCCAGGTTAACAAAACCGGCACAAGATATAGTGATCCAACTAATCTCTGGAAATACTATTATGTGGATGATGACTTTGGTATGAATGTCATCCAGATTAACATAGGGACATCATATATTTTGAAATATAAAAACTTAAATCGCTGATATTTTAAATAACCGGATGAAAAAAATATCAATATTAATAACGGTAATTATGTTTAGCGTTTCCCTGTTTGCGCAACAAAATATGTGCAGCAATAATACGCCTTCGTTGTATCATAAACAAACCGAAAAGGCTTTGAAAGCAGTAGCAGGTAATCACATTTTACTAAATGCGGTTTATTATTGGAAATGGGATGCTGGAGTGATGGACTGGAGCACTCCTGATACAAACCGGGAGATAAATTTTGAATATGATGGGGCTTTTAATAATACAACCTATAAAACCTGTAACGATACCAATTTAAATGATTCGGCTTTGTATCTGAGGACTTACAATGCCAATAATTTAAATACTTCAACGACATATCAGACTAAAACTACGAAAGATACAAATTGGGTTAACCGAACAAAAGATACAACCACGTACGATGCTAATAATAATTTGACAAGTTATTTGTATCAACAATATAATGGTTTATCTTGGGAAGGGTATTATAAGTATAGTTATCAATTCGATGCGAATAATAATCTTATCACCGATTTATACCAATCGCACAGCGGTACCGGGTTAGTTCCAGATTCTTTAAGCACATTTGCATACAATTCAAATAATTATCTCACAGGATATGTAAGGCAATCCTGGAGCGGTTCTAACTGGTTGAATAAAATTAAAGATACCATCACTTACAATGCGAATAATAAGGTAACAAGTCAAATGATTCAAGTTATGCAAGGTGTAGTTTGGATTGATTCATTACTGGTGCTTAATACCTATGATGTAAATAATAATCTTACAAGTGATCTGATACAAAAGTGGAATGGGTCAGCATGGGTAAATTTCGAACTTTATAGTTATAGTTATGATGGTAATAATAACAGGACATCCATATTGTATCAAAAATGGAATTTCACCTCATGGCTAAATTTTAGTCAAACTACTTATTCTTACGATGCAAATAATAACCTTACCTCCAACCTTTATCAAACATGGAAAGTTTCGGCATGGGTGAATAATTATCTATATTTAAATACGTATGATCCATATAGTAATTTGCTCAAAACAACTTATCAGACATGGACCGGTACTTCCTGGAAAAATAACAACATAAAAGGATGGAGTTTTGATGCCAACCATTTGATGTTATCATATACAAATAGGAATTTTAACAACGCGGGTAATTCTGTTACAAGTGGAGACAGCGTTTATTACTATTACCACTCTGTTTCCGGAATAAATACAATTTCCGCCTATGAAGGAAGTATTGTTGTTTATCCAAATCCTGGTAATGGTATATTCTCTTTTGAAATGAAGAATGGAAATAAGGAAGTGAAGGTTATTGAAATTTATAATGTGCTTGGAAAAATGATTGCTTCTCAACTTTCAACGTTCAATTCACAATTTTCAATTAACCTAACATGGCAGCCAGCAGGGGTTTATTTTTATAAAATAATGAATGTAAGTGGCAACTTGGCCGGAAACGGAAAATTAATTATTAAGAAATAATAGTAAGATTGAAAAACCAAATTAAATATCTGTTCTTATCACTGATTGCAATTTTGATGTTGCTAATGGTTTCCTGCTCAAAAACAAGCACAACAAATTCTTCCTTCCCAACGTTTGTAAAAGTTATTGAAACAGACAGTAACTTTAATGTTAGTAATAGCTTTCAATTGGGCGATGGCAGCTTTATTGTATTTGGTACCGATCCACAAGGCGTCCGCTCCGGAATAATTGTAAAGGTTTCATCCAGTGGAACTATAATCTGGAAAAAGAGAACACCAACCACCATAGCCAAATTATGGAAAGTTATTTCAGTTAATGGTGCTGGCTTTGCTGCTGCTGGCTTTAAATCGGGTACCCCGGATTTTAATGTAAATGTATGTACGTTTGATAATGATGGAAATGTAACATCCTCAAAAAGCAATTCACCAGGCTATTATCCATACACAAATCCACTTGAAATGGTTCAGTTGAGTAATGGAGACTTCGCATTTTCCGGTACTCTTGGATATGACCATTTTAATAACCATTATTTGTACATGATGATAACAGACGGTGCATTTAATGTTTTATATCTAAACACTTATCCTCTGCCTAAAAGTGTAATCTATTCCGTTGGCATGACTGAGTCAAGTGACGGTACTATAAATATTACCGGCAATTACCAGAACCCTTCAAACTCAGTATCTCTGAGCTACCCCTTCCTATTAAGGACAAATTATGAAACGGGCATGAAATCTTTTGATACAATTGCGAACGACAATGAACAACCTGATTGCATTGCTGCTAATAGCAGTAGCCAGGTTATTATTGTAAGTTCCGCAGGAGGGGTTCCGGTTCCCAATAAATATTCCTCCTGGCATAATGGATGGGGAAATATTGGTATAGACCTTTTTGATACCGGCGGACATTATAATTCTCACATCGATTATTCAGGTTATACAAACAATTGTTTTATTAATTCGATTAATCCAACTCCTGACGGGGGTTATATCTTATGCGGAAGTGATAATATGCCGAATGATACAAACAGTGGTACACCTACTCATATTTTCGCCATGAAACTAAATTCAGGGTTAAGTGAACAATGGTCCAATGCCTTTGATACATATTTCTCCTCCAATGGAGTTAAGGCAATTCAAACAAACGACGGAGGATATTTATTGAGTGGACAGCACCGTTCCTTTGGAGCACATTACGACATGGTGCTTATTAAAACAGATGCCAATGGAAAGTTAAATTAAGACAGTTACTAAAGTATGAACACGCTTAAAAACTCATTCACCATATTTTTTTATGCCTTCAGGTTTAACAACGATGTGAATTTTAATGAGTATTTGTCAAAGCCTGATTCCATTTGGACGCCATCTGAATCGGAACCGGAAAAAAACTATTTCTTTAATCACGTTCAGGATTTTTTCTCGAAGAATAAAGGTGCGGGTATAGCCACTATAGACACGTCATGCTGCGTTTTATTTGAATTGAAAAAGCACAATCCGAATGATGCCCAGAAAGAAAAGCTCTTTTTGTTCAATCAGCTATTCACACGGCCAATAAGTATGAAAGGTGGCAAGGAGGATGATATAAATTTTAAAATAATCTCAGACGCAGGCGTGCTTGCCCCAAGGTTGTTTTATCATCCTTTAACCAATATTGGGATACTTTCCTACTCAACAGCCATTCAAAGCGATAGTAACACGCTAGTGAATCTTGAAGAGTTAAATTATTCCATGCGGCAGTTCGGAAGTTTTTCCGACTCCGTGTTTCATGTTGCACGGAATCCGCATCCAAAAGCTGAAGAACAGGAAAATAAGATTGCTTTAAAACTATCAGATTGGCAAAAAAAAGACATTGCAGTTGAACCCGGTTTTCATGCCTGGAAACTTGATAGCTTTATTTCCCTTTTGATGCAGGACTTTCCTACAGCCTCATATAAATCATTGTCTCCTCGAAGATTACAAGCATTCGTATACGTGCAAACGGAAAAGAAAATGAATGAAGAGGATTTGCAAACAACATCCTTCAGGCTACGACGGATATATAATTCACAGTATTCACCAAATAAAAATTTCCTTAAAACTACACGGGAAACCTACCAGTCATTTGAGCAGATACACGCCGGAGCTTCTATTGAAGGGGCCGCTATTATTTTAAATGATGACTATAGTGCATTGCCCGATTTCCTGAAACAATTTGATACTGCTATCCGTAACCGTTTTATCTGGACCTATTTACTGGCCTACTTTCAACGCCTTACATTGATTGATATTAATAATCGATTGTCATCACTTTATGATAAGGGGCAACCTGATAAAGATGTTTTGATAAAGGCACTGGCAGACTTATCTAAAATTGAATTACGGTCTTTCTTCGAGCAGGTATCTTACTTTACACAGCATAATGAGTTCTATGATTTCATTACGGAAAATTTGATGCTGAGTGTGATGCTGAAAGATGTAAAAGAGAAACTCCAGGATATTCACTACATTCTTAGCCAACAACTTGCTGAAGCGGAAAAAGTGAAAGAAAAAAAGAAAGAAAAGAAGGACCGTATACTTGAAATTATGGTGGCTGCCCTGCTTATTCCTGAAACCCTTTTCCTATTCCTATCAACTTTATTTGAGGCATTTGATATTCACTTTGCGGTGAAAGACAATAAATTATTCAATACACTCCTTTTTGGGTTCTGCTGCTTGATATTCTTGTTGATTATTCCTTTTGCAATCCGGATTTATAAAGAATACTTTAATGTGGCAAGATCTTACTTCACTAAGAAGGATCATGATGAAGATGTTGGTTTTAAAACCAAGTTCATGGATTAACTATATTTCTTTGAATAGAAGCCTATCGTATTATTTAAACTATCTAAGTAGCCGCAAAAGACAATATTAGTTGCCTTTACGCAGAATAAATTATCACACCTCACCCAACTCGTAAACCTGTAACAGGTTTTTATCGTTAGCGTCAAGTGACTCAATGGCAGCAACTAAATCAGTTTTAATAACTCGAATAAATGAATCTATTAATTTACTTCCGGTACTGTGAGTGTTTGTAATTATATTGATACCTCTTTCCGGTTCCGGAGATTCCAAATGTTTTATAAATCCTTTTTGGTAATCTGTAAGTTGCATTATTGCAAGTTGAGGTAATAAGGCCATACCACCATACGCATTAACAATATTAATTAGCGTTTGATAACAGCCACTTTCAAAGATCAACTTCTTCTCTTCACCGGCTTTTTTCTGCAGATAAAAGAGTTTTAAATAATCTACGAATGGATGCTCGTTTTCAAGCAACCAGAGGCGATTTACATCAATGTCCTTATATAAAATCGTTTCTTTCTTGGATAGTTCTTCTTTGGGAGATACGTATAAATAAAACTTTTCCTGAACAATTGGAATATCATTTAACTGGCCATCTTTAGTTGGGGCAGATAAAATTCCTAGGTCAAGCTCTCCGGATTTTAAAGTAGAAATTATATTTTTTGCTTCAGTTTCAATAATTCTTATCTTCAATTCAGGATACTGTTCAAATAATTTTGGTAAAATTAGGGGAGCAATGTAGGTAGAAAGTGATGAAGTAATACCTATAATAATTTCCTTTTTTATCTTCTCTTTTCCTTCATTTACAATTTCTTTAAAACCGGCGGATTCAGCCAGAACACGTTTTGCCTGTTCAACCACACGCATACCCGTAGGGGTAACTTCAACCGGATATTTGCTACGGTCAAAAATTTTAATTCCAAGTTCGTCCTCGGCTTTATTTATCATCATACTCAATGTAGGTTGAGTTACGCAGCAATGTTCAGCAGCGGTGGCAAAGTGCCTGTATTTTTCAACTGCTACAATGTATTCAATTTGGCGAAATGTCATAACAATGAATAGGATTTATGTTGTATGATAATTTGATTTAAAGATAAAATGGAATTCTAGTAGTATACATTATCTATTTGTTTACGAAAATTCAGATAAAAGGTTACATGCAGGAATAAACAAATATAAGGTAAAATAGCAACTGGTATTAATTGAATAATATTAATCTTATGCACATTGAATAGTGGGTAATTTATGTGTGATTTGAAAAATATTCTCTTAGTCAGATTATTCTCATCAAGCCGGATTAGATACCCTAGGAGGCGCCTAACTGGGAAAGCAATTCTTTTTTTCTTGTACGTGAAACTTCAATTAAACTACCATCATTCATTTGAATTGTGCATGAGTCTTTGTAAAATTTCTCAACGAAATTTAAATTAATCAGGTGGGCATTATGCACCCTGAAAAAACCGGAGTCAGCAAGTAGATCTTCATAATCTTTAAGTGTTCGGGTGGTGGTTAATTTATTTCCGTCAGTAATGTAAACCACAGTATAATTGGAATCTGCCTGAAGTCGTAATATGGTTCCAATGTCAATAAAGCGAGTGCTGTTGGCTTCTTTTATGGCGAGCTTTTTTGGCTTTTTATTTTGGGCTGCGTTCGCAATATAATCTACTAGCGCATCAAGACCAGGAATTTCATTCTTGCTTTGAGTTTGTTCAAGTTTTTCCAAAGCTTCCTCTAATTCATTTTTATCAATCGGTTTTAACAAATAATCCAACGCATTAAATTTTATGGCTTTAATTGCAAACTGGTCATAAGCAGTGGTGAATATTATTGGGGCTGAAATTTTTACATGCTTGAATATTTCAAAACATTTACCGTCGGATAGTTCTATATCCATAAAAATAATATCCGGAAAATCATTTAGATTGAACCACTGCACAGCTCTTTCAATACTGGGTAATATGGCTAATATTTCGATTGATTCGTTAATATTGTACAGCAGGTTTTTAAGTCTGCCGGCAGCAGGAAGTTCATCTTCAATAATCAATGCTTTCATATTCGTCTGGGGTTAATAAAGGTAAGTCAACAATAAATGAATCTGTGGTTCGGGTAATTTTTATGTTTCTCTTAAATAATAAATAATACCGCTCATCAATACTTTTTAACCCCAGTCCTGTGGATTCAACATTACCAATTTTTGGTTGCAAATTATTTTTGACAATCAGGGTATTCCTTTCCGTGGTTTTTATTTCTATAAATAGAGGGCTTTCGGTTGAAACCACATTATGTTTGATTATATTTTCAAGCAATAGCTGTAATGAGTGGTTAGAAATAAAGTAATCATTCATGCGATCACTTATTTCCAATTTTACAACAAGTTTATCTCCATAACGAATCCTTAATAGGTGTAAATATCGTTCAGCTTGCTTTAATTCATTTGTTAATTCGGTAAATTCTACATTGCGCGACTGAAGCGAATATCGGAAATATTTTGAAAGTTCATCAACAAAAGCAGGTGCATCAGGGGATTTACTTTCAACCAAATAGGATAGTGTATTCAGATTGTTAAATAAAAAATGAGGATCTAACTGTTCCCTTAATTCCCTCAATTGCATTTCAGTTAATTTTTGGGCTGCTTCAGCCTTAATCTTTTCACGTAGTAAAATAACCCGAATTCTCCAGTAAACCATTAAAACCAAAATAAGTGTGATAAGCAATTTTGCCCACCATCTTGCCCACATTGGGGGAATAATAATAAAACTGACATTTGCATATCCTTTACTCCAAACCCCATCGCTATTGCGTGCACTCACCATAAATGAGTATTCGCCCGGCGGAAGTTTCGGATACTGAACCACAGTGTAGGAAGTGTAAATCCATCCGGTATCTACACCCTGCATTTTATATCTGTATATTGTATTTTCAGCATCTCTATAGGTTAATCCAACATAATTAATTACAATATTATTTTCGTCATAATCCAGGTTGAATTTTTTTGGGCTTATCGGGATATTCTTGTTGTTTATTTTTAATCCTGTAATATAAACCGGTGGTTGTGTTCTATTAATATCCATTTTATTCATATCAAATGAAACCAGGCCATTATTGGTGCCTGCATAGACCATATTTTTAATACATGTAACACAATTTATTTCCCGTAAATTAGAAGATGCAATATTTTTTATTGAGTCGATTATGCAAATTCCATTTCTATCATAATGCATAATAATATGCGAAAGGCCTGCATTTGTACCTACCCATAAATTTCCTTTATAATCAAAATAAAGGCATTGTGAGAAATTACTTACCAATCCATTATTGATATTTATATAGTTCAGTTTGTCATTGTTTTTTATAATAAGTCCGGTATCACGCGTTGCCATCCATAAATCTCCACCAGGAGATAACTTAATATCATCAATGCGCTTATTTAAAACAGGATATTTTTTACCCCAATTGATTAATGAATCATTTTTATATTCCCATAATCCATTCATTGTTGCAAGCCATAAAGTATTATTGGGTTTAACAAGTAATTTCTTAATAGTCACATTTATATTTATATGATCTAAAAGTTGCAAAGAATCTGCGATTTGTTTACATAGTCTTACATCTCCTGTACAATTAATCCACACTGAACCATCTTTGCGTTGAACCATGTCTTTTTCGCCATGTGCAAATTTTGGTTTTAATACTTTGAAGTCATGTGGATTATTAAATATCCTTAATGTATTTCCACTGCCCACCCATACCGAACTATCGATATTAAAAAGCACTGAATTAACAGTTGTTGAATTATTGAAATTCTTAATTGTTTTATACGTAACCGTATCTTTCGAGATAACCGTAATCGTATTACCGGGAGAAGTGCAGACCCAAAGTGAACTATCCGGTGCCATTTCAAGGTGAGCGACTTTGTTTCCTAGTAATCCGTCCTCTGTAGTCCTAGTTGAGAAATCAAGCGAACTAAGATAGTATATCCCGTTTGTTAAACTGGTAAGCCATAAACCTCCTTCATTATCTAGTGTGATTGATGTAATTAACTTGTCTTTTAATACTTTTAAAACGGGAACTGGAAGGATTTTGTGGTGAATTATACACACTGGCAAATCATTTTGCAGTGCTACCCATATCCTTCCGCTTCCGTCTACATTAAGCTTTGTGATATAAGAATTAAAAAAATGAGTATAAACTATTTTACCATTTTTTAGGATAATCATTTTCTTTCCGTAACAAAAGACAATTTCGCCATCCGGAGTTTTTATCGCCTGGCTATACCATAGTAAAGGTAGTTCATCATTATTCGCTATATATATGTTGAATTGTTTTTGCGGGACAGAGTCGTTGGTGGAAATTGTATACATAACAAGAAATGAAGTAGTATCCATCGATATTGCAGGTGTACCAAGTGTATTCCCCATTATTGGTGAGTTAGCGCCAGGAACACTTAATAAGTAGGTGATTTTTTGTTGCACTGAAAGCATTTTAATAGAATTTTTGTGCCTCAGATTTATTCGAATAATACCCTGCAAAAGTTGGGAAGCAATATAAACATTATCAGCAGTGTCGATAGAAATAGAGGATACGTGTCCTTGATGCAATACACTAATGAGTTTATCGTTTTCCGCATACCTGAAAATTGAATCATGGTAATAATAACTCAACCTTCCAGAAAATGATCGGAACCAGATTCGTCCTTTATAATCTTCAATGCACTCAAAAATGGTATTATCGGCAAGGCCGTCAGCTGTGGTGAATGTTTTAAACTGGTATCCATCATAGCGGCATACGCCATGGTCGGTGCTGAACCACATAAATCCTTTAGAATCTTGCATTGCATGATAGACCTCAGAACTTGGCAACCCATCGTTTACACTATAATTATTAAACGGTAATGTTGCTTGAGCACCTACAGTAACACTGAAAAAACAAAGCATAGTAATTAAACACCCGCAAAGCAGATTTCTTAAAATAAATGATTGCGTAGGGGTAGGACGGTTCATTTTAAAAACTAAAAGCTTAATTTACGATTTTTCTTATTGCAGAGAGCTGCCAGGATTCCCAATTATGTGATAGAACATAATCAGAAATTATTTTTTTCCATTTGCTTTGTCCATAAAAATATTGTAATGCTTCTGAAGCTGGTCCTGCAAGGCGACCATTGGAACTTGGCACTGCATCCAGAAGATTAATCAAAAGGTTAGTATTAAAATAATCCAACCTTTTTAGAGCCTGCATTGCATTGGTACGTGTGCGAAATTCATACGAATTACTAGTGAATTTCACCAAACTGTCTGCTATTGGATTGTATGCTGTCGCCGGATACGTTAGTGCTACGTTTAAAACTCTCGGATCATATATTGCCGCTGAAAGTTCAAGCCATTTTATTTGCACATTTCTACCCAAGGTTCCAATAATACCTTTTGTTGTTTCGAGGTATTGTGGCACTTTAGCAGGATTGCTATAATTCAATAAAGTAAGAGTACTTACGATTACATCATAAGAGGAATCGCTCAGTAACTTCTCATAATCCGGTATTAAATCAGCAGGAATGATTGTCAAATTCGATAAGGTGGATTTGCGAACTAATACATCTTTATCTTTAAGTGCATTTCTAATCAGGTTTCTGCTTTGAGCATTTGTATCATTGATTAATTGAGCCACCACAGCAGCTTTCACAGCCTGAAAGGTTTCTTTATTAAATACTGCAATCAATGTATTTCTTTTTGTTTCCAATGAAAGTGACTTCATAGCATCTACTGCATCGTACCTGTCGAGCAGGTTTTCAGCTTTCATAGCTTGTGATTTTAACATTTCAAATGGTTTATGAAAAGATACTGTTTTCATAACCATATTATCCGGGTCAAAAAGTACATAATCTATTTTCTTTCCTGAAGGATTCGGAACACTTACTTTTTCAGTTTGTTTTTCAATCATAGCTTGTTTTCTATCCATTGTGCCGTCGCTATAATGCACTTCAAGCCATATTGGCATTTTAAATAATCCGGCAGGGCGCGAGCCATCAATTGCAGCTGAAAGGCCTGTCAACTCAGTCAACTCCTGAGTTTGTGAAACCGAAAATTGGGTCGCTCCGTCATTCTCGAAATACGAAACGGTGTAATCCGGTTGGCCGCTCTTGTAATACCATTCTTCCCAGAACCAATCGAGCGACATGCCTGTTGTTTCCTCGAATGCCAACAAGAGATCCCTTGCATCTACGTTTTGATATTTATTCTTTTCAAGATAATATTTGATTGCTCTGTTATACATATCCCTACCGCCAACTACATACTTTAGCATGTGCAGTACAAAGGCTCCCTGCGGGTAATTGCGTGTTCCGCCACCCATGCTGCTCGCAATAGGGTAGTGGTCTTTACTGTTTGCATCAATAGCTGCATTTTGAAAACCCCTTCTGTCCCAGTCGAAATAATCTTTGCCAAATATTTCCCAGTCAAATAATGCACTGTAATATGTAGCGAAATTTTCGTGCATCCACATGCTTGACCCAGTGCGGCAGGTTATCATATCTCCAAACCACTGATGTGCCAGTTCGTGGGCATTGACACTTATATAGTTTCTGTCCAGAAAACTTCTGTCATCCACTTCAAAGAAATCTCCATAAATAGTGGCAGTGGTATTTTCCATTGCCCCATACATGAAATCCTGAACAGGTATCTGGGAATAGCTTTCCCAACCATATTTCACACCAATTTCTTTCTCGAAAAAATCAATCATCTCTGTACTGTATTTATAGGTAGCAGCTACCCTATTTTTCCATTCCGGATAATAATACAGATGTAATGGAACTCCTGATTTAGACTTGCGTTCGTCAATTCCATATTTACCAATTCCAAGCATAATAAGGTATGCAGCATGTGGGTGTGTCATTTTGTAATGCCAGGTTTTTGTGCCATCACCATTGTCTTTTACAGGCAATTTTGTGCCATTACTCAACACCTCATATTCTTTATCAAAGGTTACAATGGTTTCAGTAAGCAGTTTGTTATTAAATCCGTCGTACATAGGTATCCAAAACCTATTATCCACACCTTCCCCCTGCGTCCAAATTTCTTTGCGGCTGAGATTATTCGGATCGTTCCAACCAATAAAGTAAATGCCTTTTCGTGGAGTACATTCATAAGTTATCTCCATTGAATCCTTAGATTCCCATACCAGAGGTGTAACCGGATAAACCATAATACCTGCACTATCAACTTTGAACTTTGTTTCTTTGCCATTAATGGTAAGCTTCGTTACATTCATTTTTATTCCATCCAGCCAGATTGAATCAGTAGTTTGCCTAAGGGGGATAAAGTAATGCGTTACTTTTCCCTTTACTAATCCCTTGCTTGGCTCAAATGATACATTAAGTTTAAGCTTTGTAAAATCCAAATTGTGGTCACGTGCTGCAAGTTCAGGGTCTAGAACGTAAGTCCTGGTTTTAACCTGGGCAAAGGAAAGGGTAGTACTAAGAACTAATATCGAAGTATATACGATGGTATTTTTCATGCAATTAATTTGTGGGTAAAGGTAAAATATTACTGGATAGTTATGATTTCATTTTGAATAGAATAATTGACAACAAAAATGCGGAAAAGAAAATTGCCAATGGATGGCTTGGTAATTAGGCATTTATTGCTTGCATCGGAATATTGATAAATATAACTAATTTTGCAGGATAATCAGGGCTACCCGAAGTTGCTCCTTAATACATTTAAAAGACCAAAACCCATGAAACATCTTACTACCTTAATTTTACTTTTTTCATTATCACTCCTTAAAGCACAAACAAACCCGGCAACCCCCAATGCAGGATTTGAAAGCTGGACACATTATACCACCGGCGGAGGATACGATAGCCCTAATAATTGGAATGATTTGAATCCTACTACAGTGGGTTTTGGTGCAATTACTTGTGTAAAGGATTCTTCAAATCCACATAGCGGAAAATATGATGTCCGCCTGATTACCCAGTTAGTTACAATTATCACATCACCTGGAGCATTAACTACCGGAACAATAAATACATTGAACTATTCAATTAACGGAGGACTTCCTTATGCTTTGCGACCAGACAGTGTTATTGGGTGGTTTAAGTATACCTCTGTTAGTGGTGATAACGGAGATTGTGAATTTTACCTTTTCGGTGCTACTCATGCTGATACTATTGGGCAAGCATTTTTCAGAACACCGACATCATCGGTTGGGTCATGGACACGTTTTTCATTACCAATAAAGTATGCAAATTCAAATACTCCTGATACTTCACTTTGGATTTTTTCATCGAGTAATAATCAGGCAAATGCTAAAGTGGGAAGCCAGATTTATGTGGATGACCTCGGACTTGTTTTCGATTCAGCATCTGCTATTAAAACAATTTCAAATGCACAGTTGATAGCTGTTGGCCCTAATCCCACACGGAATTTTATTTCAATCGAGAATAAATCAAATTTAAAATCGTTGTTCCTTGCTTTGACAGATGTAACAGGGCGTAAGGTAGCGGAAGAACGAATTACTTCGGGGGTGAATAATATAGATTTAACAGGGCTTTCAGGCGGAGTTTATATTTACCTGATTCAAGATGAGCAAAACGCAGTGATCAAAACTGGAAAAATTGTTGTTCAGAAATAAGGGTAATTACAATTTGATGAGTACTAAAACCAAATTACCATTCCTGTATTTTGCAGGATTAGTTTTATTTTGGCTATGCACCTATACTGTAAATGCCCAATCATTCTGCAGGCTTAAGGGTATTGTATTTGATACCGGAATGAAAGAACGGGTAGCAGGGGCAACTGTTTATGATGCAAATGATATTTCTACAGGGGAGTTGAGTAATGCCAATGGTACTTATGAATTGCATTTAAGCCCGGGCAGGCATAAGATTATTTGCGCTGTTATGGGGATGAAAGCAGATACTTCCATACTATTTTTGGATTCGTCAATAGTGACCATTCATGATTTTGTTCTTAAGTATGAAAGTAATCAGATACAAACATTGGTTGTATCTGCCGGAAGATATGAGCAGAAATTGCAGGATATTACGGTTTCAATGGATGTATTAAAACCCAACCTGATTGAAAATAAAAACTCTACCAACATAAAACAAACTCTGGAGCAGGCTCCGGGACTGAATATTCTGGATGGTGAGCCGCAAATCCGAGGAGGTAGTGGGTTTGATTTTGGTATTGGCAGCCGTGTTGCAATCCTGATTGATGGCTTGCCTGCGCTGCCCGGCGATGGAGGACGGATAGAATGGAATTTGTATCCCATTGAAAATGTTGAGCAGATTGAAATTATCAAAGGAGCATCTTCTGTAACTAATGGCTCATCGGCATTAAGCGGTAGTATAAATATCCGCACAGCATACCCTAAGGATGTTCCATCAACAAGTGCATCCGTCTATTCGGGTGTTTACGGTGCTCCGCCTATAGCAGGTTCTAAATGGTGGACCGGTAATGCTAATTTCTCAGGTGTGAATTTTTTACACACCGAAAAATTCGGGCAGCTTGATGTGGTTGTTGGCGGTATGGTTCTATATGACCATGGATATGTTGGTCCGCCAATCTATGAACCTAAATTAGGAAGCGGAAATGGTATGGCTGTTAGTGATGCCCAAATGGGTGAGAAAACGGGTCGGTTCAATCTTGGTTTAAGGTACCATCCTAAAAAAATACCTAACCTTACTTTTGGGGTGAATACGAATTATGGAGAATCTTCCAATCCAATCTCACTTATTTGGGATAGCATTGGTGCCGGGCTTTACAAGGCCTACCCTAATACTGTTATTTTGCAAGATCAGAAATTATTTTACGTTGATCCTTTTGTAACATACGTGTCTAATAACGGATATGAACATTGTCTCCGTGCCCGTTATTATTACACCAATAATGTAGAAACCAACAATCCGTCAAATACTACCAATGTATCGTATGCCGAGTACCAATGCATTAAGAAATTTTATTCACTCGGGGGATTAAATGTCACAGCAGGCTTGGTTATGAACCAAACCTATTCGCATACCGATTCTCTTGATTTCTATGGAATATTTCTTCCACAATCAAATAACCGTTTGCAGAATTATGCTGCCTATGCGCAAGTTGACAAGAAATTCTGGGGCGTGTTAAATTTGTCGGTTGGTTTCCGCGATGAAAACTTTATAACCAATAATCAAAAGAGTGTTTCACAACCTGTTTTCCGTTCCGGAATGAATTTGAAAATTACACGTGGAACATTTTTCCGTTGCTCGTATGGCCAGGGATACCGTTTTCCAACGCTTACCGAGAAATATTTAAACTCCCAATTCAGCGACCTGAGCATTTTTGCCAACCCTGCATTAAACCCGGAAAAGAGCTGGAATGCTGAAGCAGGATTGCAGCAAGGATTCAAAGTTGGCAAGTTTATGGGCTTTCTGGATGTGGCCGGATTTTGGCAGGAATACCAAAATACAATCGAGTTGACCTATGGGGCATGGATAAAATATTTGAACCCGTTTGGGTTTTATAACTACTCGTACGGATTCCAATATTTAAATACAGGGCCAACGAGGGTAAGAGGTGTGGATATTACTTTAGCTGGTGAAGGAGACATATCCAAAGATTTGAAAGTTGATGTGCTGGGTGGAGTTACATACACTTTGCCACAGGCTTTGAACCCTTCTTTAGTATATGCAACCGACAGTGTTCGCACTAAAATGTCGTATGAAAATACCAGTTCAAATACTGCAAATAATATTTTAAAATACCGCTTTCAAACAATTGCCAAACTTGATCTTGAATTAAAATATAAGAAGTATTCTGTCGGTGGCGATTGGATATATTACAGTAATATGCAGAATATCGACACAGTATTCTACAAGCTTACAACCCTTGCCCACTATGGCATTGTGCAATACAGGGACGGGCATACTACCGGAATAAATGTATTTGATGCAAGGGTTGGGTTACAGACCACCAAAAGATTTAAGATTGCATTCATAGTTAACAATGTGTATAATTTAAGCTATGCACTCCGCCCGCTTAAGATAGAAGCGCCGCGCACATTTGCCCTAAGGCTTAGTTATAAGGTAGGCTAGCCAATCTAACCGAATCCGGAATTCAGTATAATTAAGAGTGTAATTTTACCGTGAGGGTAAAAATATTTAGTGATATTATTTACTTTATCATTAATTTTATTTGATATAAAATAAAATTTGCCGATTAACAGGAAGTAACAGGAACCTAACAGGGACATTACAGGGAGAATAACAGGGCAAAAATGGAGCACGTAAAAAGTTAGTCGTTTGATATTCAGATGACTGATTTTTAATTTTTCTGTTATTAACAGGCTAAAGCAGGAAATTATTATGTATATATAGACACACACAGATATATTTGATATAAGTATTATTGGCCATTTTCGCGATATGTGGTTCATCATATTACAAAGATACTGCATGGAAAAGTGGTTTCTGAAAAAGTCATTGACTGTGTTCAATTATGAATTGTAGGGAATACGTAAAGTCCCCTCTTTTGATGGGGTAGGGGTGGGTTAAAGAAGCATTTTTTACCAATAAGCGAACAAAGAAAAGACACACTAAGCTACACGCAGAAATCTTAGTGAGGCTTCATGAAATCTTAGTGCACTTAGTAGTGCAAATTAAATTAACAGAGATAACAATGAACAAAAGACACTAATTAGTGGGACCTAATTAGTGTCTTTAAGGTTGAAATTTAGTTGTTCAGAAATAAGACATCGCCCTGCCCTCTCCTACACCTACAAGAAGATGGGAAGTCAATTATCTTATTAAATGCACATATCCGTGCTTTTTGTATGATTTGCCCTGACAAGTAGAGGATATGATATAGTAATAAACTCCTGTAGGGGCTTTGTCTCCGCTTTCGGTTGTACCCTTCCAATATACTGTTGGGTCAGAAGAATTGTACATTTCTTTTCCCCAACGGTCGTAAATAATAATGGAGTATTGGGTAGCATCCTGAACTTTTATTTCAAACTCATCGTTCACATTATCTCCGTTAGGTGTGAATACGTTTGGTATAAAATAATCGGCGCAAGGTGGCTCCACAATTACGGTTACAGTCTGCATCACATCACAGCCTTGTTTATCGGTGCCAATAATAGTATAAGTGGTGGTTACTGTTGGGCTAACAACATTTTCCGGACAGGTGTCGCAGGGCACTCCCGTTGATGGATACCATTTGTATTTATAGGTATTCTTAGCATAAATTACTGTGCTGTTGCCTAGCAAGATTGTAGTATCGCAGCAAGAATTGAGCGGAGGAATATCAATTGTAACTTTGGATGTTCCGATTGTTACACAGCCGAATGAATTCGTAACAAAAACAGAATAAGTAGTGCTAACGGTTGGATTGACAATAACTGTACTGTCATTTGAACCTGTACTCCAATGGTACGTTCCGCCACCTGAAGCAGTGAGTGATACCGTATCGCCGGAACAAACGTTTTGCGGACAACATACAACTGCAGTTGGTGAAGGGGCAATCGTAATTCTAACAGAAGTGTCTCCATAACATTTGCCGTTATAAACCCTTAATGTTACGGTGGTATCTTTAGTTATAGTGATTATTGCAGTAGTTTTTGTTGAGCCGTTACTCCAAACATATTTTGTTCCACCTGAGCCAAACAGTGTATCTTTTTTCCCTTTGCAGGAAATTAATTTTCCGGTAATTAATGGAACCGGGTTAGGCACAACGTGAACTGTTTTAATAATGGTGTCGTGCTGGCAATCGCCCTTAGTTACTACAGTATAGGATATTGTGCTGTTAGGCGCAACTGTAATTGATGTAGCTGTAGAGCCGTTACTCCAAAAATAAGAAGTGCCGCCACTTACACTAAGTACAGTTGTATCGTTGGGGCAAATACTGTCTTTCGATAAACTGACGGTAGAACTTGTCGAAGGGAAAAGATGAATTGTTTTTGTAATAGAATCGGTACATCCATTTTTGGTAACCGTTAAAGTATATGTTTTAACAGTGGTCGGATTAACATAAATAGAATCTGTTTTTTGCGTGGTGTTCCATTTGTAACTACCGCCACCACTACCTATCAGGAGGACACTGTCTCCCGAACAAACGGTATCATGCGATGCAAATATGCCTGCCACCGGGAGGGGGATTACTTTAAGCTTAATGGTATCGGAGCTGATACATCCTAATGAATCGGTTCCTGAAACTATATAGGTTGTTGTTGCTGTCGGGCTGGCGATAGGATTAGGGCAATTGATACAACTCAGTTTGGTTGACGGTGACCAGCTCCATGTTTTTATTTTAGGACTGATTGCGGTAAACTGGGAGCTGCCGCCTACACAAATACTATCAGGAACAACTGAAACTGCTATTGGTGGCGGCGTGTGGACATTCACTGTTTGAAATATGGTATCGAAACATCCTCCATTATACGACACAACAGCGTAATAAGTGGCGGTATAAACCGGAGAAACTGTTATGCTTGTTGTAGTAGCACCGTTACTCCATTTGTAGGAATTACCGTCGGTTACTGTTAGCGTTATTGAACTTCCTTTACATAATAAATGAGATTGGTATAGCGATTGGCCGGAGATAGTGTAGAGGGTTATACTGTCTTTGCTGGTACATCCAGAAGAATCTGTTCCGGTAACAGTATATGTAATTTGTGAACTTACCGTTGCAACAGGATTATGGCAATTATAGCAAGATAAGCCTATGCCCGGCTGCCACGACCAAGTTACCACTTGTGTACCCAAGGCAATCAATGGTGTTGTACTATTGGGGCAAACAGTATCCTTAGCAGTTGACAAGGTTATCGGTGGCCCCGGATCAATAATAACTGTGTGGTAATTTGTATCAACACATCCTAAGCTGTCGACAACATCATAATAGGTAGTAGTTGAAGTCGGAGTTACTGTAATGTTGCTTGTGGTAGCACCGTTACTCCATAAGTAAGTAGTTAATGAATGATCGGAAAGTATGGCTGATGAGCCTTTACAAATTTTTACACTTTGGGCATTACTTTTATGTGCAATAATTAAAAGCTTAATGGTGTCGTATGCAATACACCCTGCCGAATCTCGCGCTTTCAGCGCGACCGTATAAGTGTTCGATGTAAGCGTTATTAACGAAGTATTCAGCGAGGGGTTGGGGCACGTTAAACAACTTAGGCCAGTGGTTGGTGGAAGCCATTTCCAGTTAAGCACTGTGCTGGTTGAAGAAGCAAGTAAATTTATAATCGCCCCCTGGCATACTGTATCAGGCGTTGCTTTGAGCTTAAGTGGAAAACCAATAGGTATTGGGGCAATTGTTATCGTGTCCGAAAATGTGCAAAATGCATTGCTTGCGGTTAAGGTGTACGTAATCTGGTAAGGAGGATTGGCATAAGTATAATTCAGGTTTGTGTCGGAGAGCCCAATGCCAGGGCTCCATAGCCAGGTAAATGAAGAAGAAGATGTGGCAATTATATATGTATAACCTCCACAGCCTTCAGGTTTTGATGTAAAAGAAAATGTTGGAAGTGAATCAACAGATACATTAATTTTTGCAGAATCGGGACAGCCAATACTATCAATTCCTGTAACGGTATAAGTTGTGGTTGCAGTAGGTGTAGCAATTGGAGTGGTACAGCTTGTACAACTCAGCGTGGATGCAGGAGCCCACAGAAAATTAGATCCACCGGAAACATTAAGCGTTACTTTGCTTCCAACGCAAAATCCTGTATCCCGCTTTGGATGTGTAACAAAAGGTGGGCTTATGGGATTCGTAATTTTAAATCTCATGGTATCCGTGCAACCATTACTGGCGCTAACTACGCAAGTATATGAACCTGCACCAAGCGCAGTATCTGATTGGTTGCTATTTCCATTGCTCCACCAGTAAGTATAAGGAGGTGCTCCTCCGCTTGGGTAAACTGTTGCTGTTCCCTTCTGGTGACAGTTAGTTGGATTGATTACCGATAAGGAATCATGAAATCCGGATTTGATTGTGAATACTTGTGACAGAGAATCGACGGAACAAGCAATGTATTTTACGGTGGCAGTATATGTGCCTGCCGCGGTAAATAAAATACCTGAAACATTAGGCCCGATTGCAGATGAAGGTGTGCCACCGGGGAATGACCAGACAAATGTTGCGCCATTACTGTCGCAGGGAGCAGAAGCATGTGCTGTAAAGTCTACATAGCCAACACAGGAGTCGTTCTTTACAATTATTTTGGTTACGCTAAGTGTGGGTGGCAATGTATCGCCGCAGGCAAAAGAACACAAGTTAAAAACAAAAGGGGCATAAGCTCCGCCGGGGTAGGTGGGTTGGAAAACTCCGGGTGTTGTTGGCATACCGCCACTGGTGTAACCTGCTATGGCCATTCTGCCGTTACGTGCAGCAAGATTTGCGCTGGTGTATTCATGCTCATCATATATTGTTCCGCAGGTATACGTAGAACATGAATATTTTGCATTTGAATCCAGTTTAACGATATACACACATTCCTGGGTGTTTCTGTAATGCCGTTGAAATGCGCAGGAAGGGCCAATAAAGCTTGGTGGTTCTTCATCATCCTCCAGGTAAACGTTGTTCGCCTCATCCACCGTCATTGCATAATCTCCTCCTTCCGATATGTTCGTATTATTAAATGTTGCCCAGACACGACCACCTGTCGGGCTGAATTTTGCGGCAAATCCGAGCCCTGTAGTAAGTGAGGTTTCATATACACCGGGAGTTGCAATAATAGGTGTAGTAGGAAATGAGTAGTAAGGATATCCACCACCTGTGCAGCCTGCAATAACTACGTTATTGCTTTTGTCAATAGCGCATCCGTTGCCAATTCCGCCAAAATAAGTTGCCCATAACTGAACTCCATTCGGGTCAAATTCACCCACGAAAGAACTACCCGGAGTGCTTTGAAAACAGCCTGTTGAAATAGGCAGGTTTGATGATGAAGTTAATCCGGTGAATCCAATATTTCCATTTGCATCGGCGCAGATTCCAAAAGCTCCATCATCGGAAGTGCCGCCAAAATAAGTGCCCCATAACTGGTTTCCATTCGGGTCAAATTTCATTATAAAAGCATCTCCATACTGTGCGCCACCTGCATAGGAGGTCTGAAAAGCAGTAACCGAAACGGGAAAGTTGGATGAGAGTGTGTACCCTGCAATAGCAACATTTCCTGCATTGTCGGTTATCACCGCATTGCCTAAATCCTTACTTGAACCACCACAATACGTGCCCCAGAGACGATTTCCATTCGGGTCAAATTTTATTAGAAATCCATCAATACCACCTCCTAATGAAGATTGAAATGCACCACCGCTAACCGGAAAATTTGTGGAGTTGGTATTGCCGGTAACAAATACATTATTATTCTGGTCAGATGTGATTCCATAGCCTCCTTCCGAGTTGCTGCCGCCATAGTAGGTAGCCCACAACCGTTGGCCATTGGTGTTAAATTTTATAACAAAAACATCCATGGTGCCGACAAGCGAAGTTTGAAATGCTCCAACACTCACCGGGAAATTTGCAGAGGTAGCTGTTCCTGAAACCAGTGTATTCCCTAGACCGTCTAATGCACAAACATAAGCTTCATCATCGCCTGAGCCTCCGCAATAAGTGGCCCACCAAGGGTCAATAACCAGGGGGTAAGCTTTATTATATTTTTTTACTTTTATACCTACAATAGTTCCTTCAGCCGAATCTTTTCCTTTGTGGTAAAGAAAATATTGTCCTTCAACACTCACTTCTTTTCCGTCTATATTCTGATAAATTTTCGGAATCCGTTCTTCCATTTTCCCGGTAAAGGCTGTAAGCAGAAGTCTGCCGTCCTTTATTTCTATGTTTTCTGTGCCGGTATATTTCATCCTTATTTTGTCAGGATTGGCGCCGGCACCTACAATAATATCGTATTTAAGGCCTTTATCAAATGAGCCTTTATAGGAAACATCAACACCTGGATAAATGTCTTTATACAAAATGTTTTCGTAGGCTTTTACATGGGTTATTCCTTGCGGACAATGGGCATAGTAGAAGTTAAGGTAGCCTTCAGTTGGAGCAATATTTTGGGTTGTAGGTATTGATGCTCCTACAAAATCCATGTCCACTCTGCATGTTTTAAATGGTTCGTCGCGCAGTTTAAGTTTATGGTCGTGGGAGTCTGTAATTTCTGCCCCCGGTGGGTCATCGTCAACATGTCCCGGATTAAGTTTCGGGTTCCTAAGCGTGCTGATAACATAACTTAGCCCTTTGGTACGAAGATAAATTTCAACAGGGCCTGAGTGGGAAATATAAAGTATGTCTTTCCTTACTTTACCTGTACTATCGGCAATTTGCCCTTTATTAGGAATAAACTCAAGCGAACTTCCGGATGGAGCTTGTACTTGCCCAATGTTCTGGGCGGATACAGCACTAAAAATCAATATGGAAGCAGCAAGCAGGGTAGATTTTAATTCCAAGATAATTCTGATTATTAGACAAATATAATAAAATTATTCAAAACGTGAACTTTAATTAAAAATGTGTGAGATGCATATTCATAAAACTAATACGTCTGGAATGGTTTAAAGGTTGGGTAAAAAAATAAAAAGTTTAAAAGGTTGCACTAAAGCCCATGTAAAAGTTTCTTCCGATGCCCGGAATTATTCCCGGCCCCGGGTAGGAGGTAACCCGCATAGTGAAGTATTTAGCATCTGCAAGATTATCTATGCCTGCCTTAAGTGCAAAGTTTTTAATTTTTAACGACGCCGCAAAATCTTCTATAATGTAGGAAGGAATTATTCCTACTTCAGAATTGGCACTTGATATAGTATTATTAGCATCGGCAAAAGATTGGGAAACGTAACTAACGTTAAACGATGCAGAAAACTTTTTCAATGAATAAGTAAGGCCTGCCCGATTGATATATTGCGGGGCTGCTTCAACCAAATTCCCGGAGAATGGCCCGGAAATATATTTTGCATTATCAAAAGAGAAAGAATTATAAATAGATACATATCCAATGGGGGAATTATTTGTGAATGTTTTAATAATGTTCCAGTCAACGTAGCTTTCAATCCCTTTGTGTGTGCTATTACCTATGTTGGTTTCGAAAGCAAATCCGTTCACATTCTCGGTAGCAATGGCCCCATTGTAAGCAACATAAAATCCTCCTATATCAAAATTTAAGTAATCTTTTATATTTCCTCTGAATCCGAAATCGCTGTTGTATCCATGTACATCATGCAGGTTAGGATCAATTATTGCATCCACCCCCGCGGGATAAAGGTAGTCATAGTTTATCGGATTATAGGTCTGGGCAATGTTCGCGTAGAAATTTGAAGTTGAAAGAGGGGAGTTGAATATTACATATTGAAGCCCAATTCCTGCAAGAGGTATATACCTGGTAAACTTTCCGGTTACTGGAACCTGGAGTGAAGGTATTGTACCTAATGTATCAATATTTGTGAAGTAACCATTAACGGTAGAAGTAAGGTATTCATAACGGAAACCCGGAGTTATTGCTAGCTTTTCACCGATGCGAAAAGTGTTTTCAATAAAGGGTGCAACATTTATCGTTGTAAAAGTTAGTGATCTACCATAATCACTTCCGTAAAGGTTTAAATCATTGTCAATTCCTCCAGAACCATGGCCGCGGTCATCTGCAAGCATCCAACCATCATAAAAGCGCATTCCCGCTGCGAGGGATTGATTTTGATGCCCAATGTGATAATTGGTAAGCAATCTTAATTCGGTGGTGGAGTTTCGGAATAATTCCAACTCTAATTCACGCACAGCATAAGAATTGGTTACAGGGCTAATACTATCAGGCGCACCAGGACTGGCATTATCATTTCTCCAGATTAAATGGCGTGCGCTTATATTTAAAGCTGTTTTGAAAGTCAATAAAGTTTTCTCTGACAGTTTTAATTCACTTGTCAAGGCAACTATATTCCACGGGGTGGAAATCCAATTACGCGGACGAAATGATTGATCGGCATTTGCACTGAACTCTGCATCATCCAATCCTCCCGGCATGTGAACGAGATTTCGTTGAATGGTATATTCAATACCGATTTTAAAATTCGCATTTGCTGTATATTGAAGCTTTGCATAACCGACTGCTTCCTGTTCCTGTGAATTAGGCCTCCAGCCTGTTATTCCTTGGTACTGTCCGAAGACATAATAATTCCATTTACCCAATGTGCCGCCAACAGAATTAAAGGTGTTGAACATTCCAAAGGAGCCACCGGTTTGTGATGTAGTGCATTCAACGGGTTTATCAGTACATCCATCTTTTAAAATATAATTTACAACACCACCGAACTGGGGGCCGAACATAAGTGACGACTCTCCGCTGATTACATCAATCTCGTCAATTGCTTCCACCGGTGGTATGTAATAAGATTCAGGATGTCCGTATATGTCTGATGTAATATTATATCCATTTTGACGAAGGTTTACATTAATTCCTTGGGTCGCGTCAAACCCCCTGAAACCAATTCCATTATATGGAAAACCGCTACCCTGGGCTTCAGCAATCATTGCTCCGGGTATTCTGCTGAAAACGCTTCGCGTTTCGCCGGGAGTAGATGCAGTAATTAAGCTGTCCGTTAAAAGTACGGTGTTTTTTTCTCCTGAATAAATTATTCCATCACGGGAATCAGGTAACCTTTCGACTCCATTTATATTTTTTATTCCTTTAATGGTTACTCCGGGAAGCCTGTTGGCAGTATCTTTAGGGTTTCCCTGTTGGGCTTTTAACAAGGATATACAAAATAAAAGAGAAATGCACAGAAGGAATTTTGCGATGTGTTTTTTGAAATGCATGAAGTTAAATTATGGATGCAAAAATGTTCCGCGGGTGAGCAAATATAATTTTATTTTATTTTTGAAATTCGAAAGGATATTTATAATTATCCTTTGAAAGCCCTCTCCCTGGTAAAGAAATTGCCTATTGCTTTACAATTTTTGCGGTAATTTGTTGAGTAGTGCTTTTTATTTTCACGAAATACATGCCTGAAGACAGTGATGAAATATTCAGGCTTATTGGTGCGGCTAAATATAATTTTGAAAGTTCTTTTTGAATTATGGTCTTTCCAGTAATATCAATAATTTCAAGGGTTGCATGGTCGCTTTCAAATCCACTAATGTTAATGTGAATTTCATTTTCTGTCGGATTCGGATATACAGAAATAGTGCCTTTCTGTTGTATACTGTGTATTCCCTCGGGAGTTGTAACCATTCTAATCCGGTTATTCCCATAGTCGGCAATATATAAATTACCCCAGGGGTCGAAACCTAATCCATGTGCCAAATCCAGGTCAGCGGATGTCGCGGGTCCGCCATCACCGCTGTAGGACTGGGTGCCAGTTCCAGCAACAGTTGTAATTGTGCTGTCCCATGCGCGCACTTGTCTCACTACATTATTATAGTAATCTGCGATATAAATATTGCCCTCTGCATCAAGCTTAACAGAAGTGGGTATGCCCAATTCAGCGGCTGATGCCGGTCCTCCGTCACCTGAATATCCCCAGTTGCCATCACCAATAATCGTTGATATTTTCCCGGTTGTTAAATCTACTTTCCTAATTCTGTCATTCCATGTATCTGCAATGTAAAGGTTATTGTTGTTGTCAACCGCTATTCCCTGAGGTTGGTTTAATTCAGCAAGTGTGGCCGGGCCACCGTCGCCACTAAAGCCACCACTCCAGTTTTTTGAATTATAACCATTCCCTGCAACCGTTTTAATTCCGTGGGAAACTGCGTCAATTCTACGTATACGGTCATTAATCATATCGGCAATAAAAATATTTCCTTTGGAATCTATGGCAACATCAACGGGGTAAAATAACTCAGCGTTTGTAGCAAAGCCGCCATCACCTGAATAACCTGCATTGCCTTTACCTGCAATTGTTGTTATAGTATTGGTTACGGGGTTAACTTTCCTTATCCTGTTATTGTATTCGTCAGCAATATAAATATAACCTGAATCATTTACAGTTATTCCATCCGGGCCAGAAAATTGTGCTTTTCCGGCAGGTCCACCATCGCCTGAAAAACCTCCATATCCATTACCGGCGACTTTTAAAATATTACCGGATTTTGTTATTTCACGGATCATATTATTTCCATTATCAGAAAAATAAACGTTCCCTGAATCATCAACAGAAACCCCACATGGGTTCGACAATTGAGCAGTTACGGCCGGAATATTGTTTCCATTATAGCCGGGTATTCCATCACCTGCAAGGGTCGTAATATTTCCATTCGAAGCAAGAATTTCCCTCACCCTGTTATTGCCCATGTCAGCCACAAACAAATTTCCGGAAGCATCGAATGAAATGTAATGCGGTTGAAATAATGCAGCCGAACTTGCAGGGCCGCCATCACCTGAAAAGCTGCTGCTACCGGTTCCGCTTATGGTTCTGATGGTATCATTGGAAACAGTTATTTCTCGTATTCGGTTTTCATACGTATCAGTAATAAATACATTGCCCGATCCATCAACTGCAATGCCAAGCGGATACCAGAACTGTGCTTTGGTTGCTGGGCCGCCATCTCCCGAAAATCCGGCTTTACCACCTGAAATAGTATAAATAGTATCGGTTGAAGCTTTTATCATTCGTATGCGGCAATTGTTCTGGTCAACAAAATAAATGTTACCTGCTTTGTCTAGCGCAATCCCCGCAGGGCTATGCAAGCGGGCAGAATCAGCGGGAATGCTGTCGCCATTATAACCTGTTGAATCATTGCCTGCTATTGTATTTATAAATCCATTTGAAGCATACACCTCGCGGATACGGTTGTTGCTGTAATCAGATATGTATAAATTATTTGCGGTATCAATTGCTATTGCCAGTGGGTTATTTAAATTAGCAGCGGTAGCGGGCCCGTTATCTCCATAGAATCCCCAGTTACCATTGCCGGCAACAGTAGTAATTACTCCCGTTAAATAATTTACCTTTCGTACAGATTGGTTGGATTCATCCACAATATATAGGTTATTGTTTTTATCAACGGCCACAGCAACCGGGTAATTCAGTTGGGCATCGGTAGCTTGCCCACCATCACCGGTATAACCTAAACTGCCATTGCCTGCAACAACGGTTAATTTTCCGCTGGTAATATTCAGTTTGCTTACAAGATGATTGGAGGAATTAGCTATATAAACATTCCCCATGTTATCAGGAACCATTGCATAAGGGTTGATGCCAAAGTTGACTCCGGTTTCATTATTACCAATGTTCTGCCCTGCAATAGTTGTGATGATTCCATTCTGCGCATTACAAAATGAATAACTAAGAATTAAGAATGAAAAATATAAAGACAGTTTTTTCATGTACACGGAATTAAATACTCCCCATTAATTTAATAAATAGCAACCTTTTGTATAGCCTGTTTCTGGCCGTATTTCAGGACAATTGAATATACCCCTTTACCATATCCGGAAAGGTTAATGGGGTAAACAAATTTTCCTGAATTCTGAATGGATTTTGTAAGAATATTTTGCCCTAATTCATTGTAAATGGAAAATTGGTAATCTATTCCTGGTAATGTATTGAACGTAATATTAAAGTTGCCGTTATTAGGATTAGGATATACATTCAAAGATGTGTTTTCTGTAATGGTGCTGATTCCGGTCGGGACAGGTACATTAATATTATCAATAAAAATATTTGAACCATTGCCCGATCTGTTTTCAAACAAGAAAATCACATTCGATTGTCCTGCAAGCGAAGGAATGGAAACAGTGTCTGTTCTCCAGTTATTGCTAAGCGGAACAAAGCATCCGTTCATATCCGAGTTCGCGCCTTGAATTACTGTAACCCCTCCGGTTGTGCACAAATTCATTCCACCTTTTAAGTAGGCCTGGGTAAAGGTTTGTCCGCAGTCAAGCGAATAATAAAGTGCAAGGGTATCGCTGTAAGTATTGTTATAAGGGGTGTAAGCAACATCAAAATAAATAGAGGGATTTGTTGAGGTGCTGAAATTATAAACAGGCGTATAAACCTGGTCATATTCTCCCAATTTTCCCTGTGCGCAATTATTAAAATACATGCAATGTGTACTATTACCATATCCGCCTGTACCTGTATATTGAATCCAATTTGCAGGGTGCAACCAGGGGTTTACAACAGACCATTGTGGCGGAGGGAATATTCCTTCAAAATCCTGTTTGAAAGGAAGTGTGTTAGCTCCGTCAATTTTAATGTAAGCGGTTTTTGTAAGCGTATCGGTGCCATTAATATTTGTGACAATCAATGTTACTGGGTAAATTCCGGGAGTGCTATAAACTACTGATGGGTTTGGAGCATTAGAACTAGAAGGATAACCTCCGTTAAAAGTCCATTCCCAATTGGTAATCGGGCTGCTCAGGCTTGGAACTAAACTTCTGTCAGTAAAGTTCACTATTGTACCCGCGCAACCTCCATAAGGAGTTGCATCAAAGGCTGCACGTATTGGTGGAGGTTCAATTCCGATTACGAGTTCTTCATTTTTTGAAAAGAAATATGGCTTTGCATCGAATGTATCCAATTGATAAAATCCATTATCGTAGCCACTCCAGCCCCAGTTCATGTGCAGGTGGTCGGTTGTATCGTATCCGTCACACACCCATGTATGTCCGCCATTTACTGAATCCCAACCGGCATATTCCATCACGCGGTTATTGTTCAGTTCATTTTTTATAATCGCCATCCAAGCAGAATCAGAGTATTTGTTACGTTTTATTCCCTGAATAGTTTTAGCATTATAGCCAAAATATTTTACGTAAGAATTTTGAGCGCAGATCTTATTATCTGATGCAATTACCCATGCACCGCTTTCGCTTGGAGAGTAGGACATGTCTACACTTATTCCGCAATCCATCATGAGTTTTGGAATCTGGTGGTTTACTCCAAGTAGACTGTTAGGCATATTTGACCAAACATAATTGGTAGTATCATATTTCGCTGAAAGAAGCCCGTAATTCTGAGGACTGTATTCGTAATAAAAACTTGTATCAAGTCCGTGAGAAGGATAATTCCAATACTTCATTACCTGTGCCATGCATGTTGCTACGCATCCGGTTACAGAGCCACCGGGACACATTGCATTATAAGGAGAAGGTTGGTCCCATGTGGTTTTACACAAAGGGCTTACAGACATGGAATGTTGCTTGAAGCGGTGCGGATTCCGGTTATTTTGATATGCATTCCATTCGTCAGAAATTTGAGGAGCGGCTTTTAAATTTTGCTTTTTAATAGCGGCAATTTTTGTAGACCAGTTTTGCATCCAGTAGTAAAAATTATTTCCAACCTCAGGGACTACATAAGAGCCTTCAGTAGAATAACCAATCACCGGGCTGATTGCATCATCTGCAGATATAATAACAAAACCTGAGTTCGAGTTTGCATTAAATACATAATACAAAGCAACTCCGCGTGATAATTCGGTATGAGCCAGAGTGAGGGTACTTATCGAGGCATGGGTATTTTGGGAATAAAAATTTGCAGCAACAGTTTGGGCAACAGAAACAGGAACTGTTTTTGCATTAATAAGTATAGAAGAAACAAACAGGGAAATAGCTAAAAGGAAATTCTTTCTCATTTGGAGGTATTATAGTTTGTAAAAATAAGAAATATATCATTAAGATGTATCTTTTTGCGGATTCGTTTAAAAGCCAATTATATCCGTAGTTATTTGATGTATAAATTGCAGTCTTAAAGCAATTAAATAATTTGGATATATTTGTCAATAGTTAATCACCCCAATGGAGACTTTCTTTATAGTAATTGTAGTTGGATTGCTGATTTTTTTCTTGTTCAGTGTAATAAGAAATAATGAGCAAATCGGGGCATTTGAGAAGAAGATCAAAAACCTTGAAGGCCGGATAAAGCAACTTGAAAAAAATGGCCCGGCTAAATCAAATGAACCCATTTTTAAAGAATATCAAAAGTTCGAGGAAGTCGCCAAAACTGAAATACCACCGAAAGTTCAGGAAGTACAGACACCCATTGAACCTCCTAAATTTAAAATATCTCCTGTTCCACCAGTTACTGAAGTTCCACCCAAAATACAAGAACTGAAGCAAAATGAACTTATTGAAAAGGTTGAACCAAAGAATGAAGGAAGTGAAAAACCGGATGTAATTGAACAAC
This sequence comes from uncultured Bacteroidota bacterium, assembly GCA_903901055.1. Taxonomy (GTDB): domain Bacteria; phylum Bacteroidota; class Bacteroidia; order JABEUT01; family JABEUT01; genus JABEUT01. Next base: position 93,192 of record CAIUPO010000072.1, on the reverse strand, counting down.
TTACGGAAGAAAAAGCAGAAGGAAAGAATACAGTAGAGGAACTGATTGGTAGGGTAGAGGCTGAGATGAACAAGCAGGAAGATCCGATTGAAGAAAAGCCAGCCGCAAAGCCACCTGTTTTTCATGGTGTGAAACGTGAAGTTGAAGACATTGGTTACGCATATAGCAGAATTGTTAACACAAACCCAATACCTGTAGCCAAAAAACCATCTGAGTTTTGGGCTAAAACCGAGAAGCAGTTTTTCGAAAACTGGACCGGGATTCTCGGAGCCATGATTATGGTAGCTGGCGTAGTATTCTTTGGAGTTTATGCAGCACTTAAAATGACTGCTATGTACAGATTTCTGTTAATAACGGGTTTTTCTGTTTTACTGACTACAGCATTTATCTATTTGAAGCGGCACGAAAAATGGATAAAACTAGCATTATGGCTAAGAAGCAGCGCGGGCGCTGTGTTTCTTTTTGGATGTCTTGGCTCAGCTACAGTACCCGGTTTGCAATGGGTTTTCGACCCCGTAATGGGCATAATAATAATTGATATAGGCATAATAGTAAATCTTTTTCTCGGGTTTATTGGTGGCGACCAGGTATATGCTTCGCTGCATGTATTGCTAAGTCTTGTTGCGCTCTCAATTGTTCCACCTAGTGAGTTGACCCTTATTATGGCTGCGTTGGTTACGCTCTTTGGAGTTGCTCTTACTTTCCGTGAAAAATGGAATTATCATTTACTATTAACAATCACGTCATTTTTTGCATATCACCTGTATTGGTTTTCGCAACAATCTGTAATTACAATGCCTATAAAGATCTTAGGGATTATTACCGTTGTTAGTATTAGTACTACAGTGGCACTGGTGCATTACAGGGGTGTTTATAAAAACAAGGTATTTGATGCATTACCATTTATTGTGCATCTAATAAACTGGTTTTATTTCGGTACCGGTTTATTTCTCTATTCATCGGGAATGAAGGTTTCCACCTTTTTCATTGCCATTGGTTCGATAGCTGCTTTCTTCCTTGCCCGCAAAGCACGTAAGCTTGAAATTACATGGCTCTACTATACCGATACACTCGTGGCTCAGGCAACGGCCATTATTGCACTTATTTCATTGCATAACTGGAATGTGAATCTCCCATTTATTCTCACAGCAATCTTTGCCGAAGCATTGTTGTACCTGTTTATTATGAAAACGGAGAAACAGGATTTTCTTTATAAGGTAGGAATGTTTGTAATAAATGTAGTTGGTTTTGTAATTATTGCGGTTGATTTTATCCCAGGTATGGATAATTCGAATACACTGGATTATTATGGTATTTCAGATTTTAAGTCATTTAGAAACTTGTATGAGATTTCTTCGGAATTGTTTTTCTGTTTTTTAGCAGGTACAGTTTTTGTTATTTACACAGCCTCGCAAAATAAACGATTCAAAGAGCTATTTGTTTTCTTTGGAATTGTACTGGCAGGCATTTTTGTAATGGGAAATATGTTCTTGTTCCAGACTAATAACAAGATGACCACTATTTATCTTGGTGCTGGCGCTATTATAACTTTCCTTCTTGCCCTGAGAATTCGGAAAGCAGATATTAAGTGGCTTTATTATATAGATATATTGCTTGCACAAGGAATGTCGGTATTGGCATTAGCAACCCTAAAGAACTGGGAGTTTGATACTACATTTATTATATCTTCCATTTTTGCAGAGGTGCTTTTATTTGTCGGAATTGTTGTTCGTGAAAACGATAAACTGCTTTATCAGATTGGAGGAGTATTTTTATATCTTATAAGTATTATTTTGGCTCTTGTTTCCTTGGTGCAACTGAATTATTCAGATATGACACTTATTTACAGGCATACCGGGGAGATTGCAGGATGTCTCGTTTTGGGGATATTATTTGTGTTCTACGGTTATCCGAAAACAAAAGAGTTCAAAGATTTGTTTGAACTATTCGGACTCTTTATCGGAGCTTTTTTCGGAATACTTTATTTATATCTCTACCACACCCAATGGGTGGAATATGGTGCTGTATTTGCCGGGCTGATAATTATATTTATAAAAGAAAAATCGCATCTGCGTGAGTTGGCCTACGCATCCCTGATTATAGTGCTCACGGTATTTGCTATAAACTGGCATTACCTTATAACAACGTATACTAGTGTAAGAGGTGTTGATACACTAATGCACGGAGCGCCTTTGTTTATTATGGCAGGGTTCAGTATAAAGTGGTCGGAATATTTTGGAAAGTTTCTTACCTGGATTGGTATTTATCTTTTTGCCATACATACGGTAATTCTAAGCTATCTGGTATTTAATCCAATATCTTCATTTATACCCGGAGTGATTTGGATTGTATTGTCGCCGGTTGCTTTGGAACTTTCGCATTTTGCCAGAAAGAAAACAAGTAATACTGCACCATATAAAAACTTTACCGATAGATTTTTGCTCCATGTAGGGTATGTGTTAATACTATTGTTCCTGATACGCCATGTGCTTGTTCATCTGCAATCGGAACAATATTTAGGTTCATTTATAAAAATTCGCTTTTCGATAGAGATACTTGCACTGTTGATATTCATGTTCTGGGCAAGTTCTGAAAAACCGGAAGGTGCAAAATATACGAGTTGGGAATATTTGCATCCTATGTTTATTGAATTAATAATAGGATTTTTTGTTCTTACGGTCTCAGTAGAATCAACCGTTTTGTGGTTCCCAATAATTTGGATATCTTCTGCCTTCGTAATGGCATTTATCGGAAACTGGAAAAAGGAAACACTATCACGATTGGTTTTTTATGCTTTGGTTATGTATTGGGTTACCGCAATACAAGTGGCTTTCGTAACAAGTAATTATGTCACTCCATCCAACTATTGGTACGATCAGGCCTCTTATAGTGGAAGTTTGTCGCTAGTGTTGCAATTTATTTTCCTTGTTTATTTTTATACAAAATGTTCTCTTGCAGAAACCCAATTTCCAACTCCGGTTAGCTTTTTCAAAAGTATTGCCAATGGAGTTCAAAAGGCGAGAAACAGCTGGATATTCTATCCGTTAATAATTTGCACTGCATTGTTCCTTTTCTATTCATTTGACAAATCTATACTTACCCTTTTATGGGTGGTTGAATGTTTTGCAGTTTTCATTTTAAGTGTAATTCTACGCGAAAAATATTTCCGCTATGTTGCCCTGGTTGGGTTAGGCGCCTGTATTATACGGCTTATATTCTTTGACCTGGCACAGACTAGTACGCTTACGAGGGCATTTGTATTTATAGGTGTGGGTATTATTATGCTTGTAATGAATTCCATTTATAATAAGTATAAAGGAAGGTTTGGTAATGAATAAGACGAGGTCAACTTTCCTTTATGTGATCGTACTTATCGGGGCATATTTTATTGGGGTATTAGTGAGGCAGAAAAAATCACCGCCTCTCAACTCCACACTAACTCCGCTTTTCCAGATCTTTGGTAAATCAACCAAATCGATCGATTTAGCTATTACAAAAATCATGCCTATTGATAAAATGGATGAAAAGCAGTATGGGGATAAAATTGCTGAGATTTACTTGCAATCAGCTGATACTTCTAATTCGGATTATAAATATCTGAATAAGTTAATTAGGAATATATCACAATATGCCAAGAAGCCTTTTAATTACAGAGTTTTTATTGTGCCGTACAGTCAACCGAATGCATTTGCATTGCCTGGGGGAGTAATTTGTGTTACTGATGGATTGTTGCATAATTTGAAAACGGAAGGAGAAATAGTTTCAGTGCTGGCGCATGAAATGGGACATATTGAGAATGGGCATTGCCTGTCGGATGTGAAGTTTGAAATCCTCTCTAAAAAAATGCAATTAGGAACACTTGGTGAGTTGACGGGTTATACAACAAACTTTTTTCTGAGGCATTCATTTAGTAAGAATCAGGAAAGTGAGGCAGATGCTTATGGCTATGACTTAATTTTACAAACGCAATACGACCCGAACCAGTTCTCCGGGGCATTTAAAATGCTTGAGGCTTGGGAAAAGGATTCTGTGAAAATGACAGATAACAATTCACATGCCGATATTATCCGGGATTATTTTATGTCGCATCCTCCTTTGCAGTTGCGGATTAGCGAATATTCTGAAAAATCGAAAGTGTGGTGGGATGAACATAAAGAAGAAAAGCGGTATATTGGCGAAACAAACTTGAAAAACAGAAAGCCGTTTTATGAGATGATTTATGAAAATGAATGGATAATAAATCCTGATAACTCAATTTAAATCTATAATAATATGAAAGAATATATGCTACATATCCGCAATGTGGGAGATGGAAAGGCCGGAATGTCGCCGGAGCAACACCTTGAGTTTGTAAAGGGATGCGAGGATTACATCGGAATCCTGAAGAAAGTAAACAGGCTTATTGCTGCGCAACCTTTAATCCGTGAAGGGAAAGTTATTTCTAAACAAAAAGGAGATTGGGTAGAGACACCGGTTAATGCAGCAAATGAAATACAAGTTGGATATTATCATATTCGGGCTGAAAGCCTTGAAGATGCTATTACCATTGCGAAAGGTAATCCGGAATTTGAATATGTTGCAGGTGCAACTATTGAGGTGCGCCCGATAAAAATGAAAGAAGAGAAAACGGAATTCGTTTACCCGAAATAAAAAGTATGATGTCTGATAAGTATGAAAGGATGATTCAGTTAGTGACGGAATTTTTTGATGTGAAAAATGATCCGGAGCAACTTAATGTGAATGAAGAGGTGATTGAGAAGTTAAATGAAATCCATCCTTCTTGCATGTCTGAATATAATGAAGGGGATGGGCCTATAGTTTGGATATTACTGATTCCTACAAGCGAATCAACAATGAAACGTTTTCTATCAAAGGAGATTTCGGAAACACAATTGTTGAATGAAACTCAGCCGGGTGAAAAATACGATGCCATTTATCTTTGCTCTGCATCAGTATTAACTGAATATCGACGTAAGGGATTGGCAAAAAAAGTGGGCTACGATGCTATTACTTATATTATGAAGGATCATAATATAAAGGCACTCTATTATTGGTCGTTCAGCCCGGAAGGACAAGCGCTTGCTGAGAATGCAGCTAAGGAACTGAACCTCCCTTTATACAAGCGATAAGTTTATGGAAATTGCTGTTATAGGTGGAGGTGCTGCCGGCTTCTTTGCAGCTATTTCTTGCAAAACTCATCATCCCGATTCAAAGGTTATAATTTATGAGAAGTCGGATAAGTTACTTGCTAAAGTGAAAGTTTCCGGAGGAGGAAGGTGTAATGTAACCCACGCCTGTTTTGCCAATTCGCAATTGGTTAAGTATTATCCTAGAGGCGGCAAAGAGTTGAAAAAGTCTTTTGCTCAATTCACCACTTCCGATACGGTAGAATGGTATGAGGGTAGGGGAGTAAGGCTTAAAACGGAAGAAGACGGAAGGATGTTTCCGGTTACAAATGATTCGCAAACCATTATTAATTGCCTGATGCGGGAAGTTGATAAACTCGGCATTTCAATTGAAACACATCAACCGATTATAAGTATTGAAAAGGAAAATGGTAAATTTAAATTGACGCTAAGAGATAAGGTAATTCAAGTAGATAAAGTGATTGTGGCTAGTGGTGGTTCTCCAAAAGTCGAAGGTTTTGACTGGTTAAAAAAACTGGGACATATTATTGAATCTCCTGTTCCATCGTTATTCACGTTTAATATGCCCAATGAAACTGTGAAGGAATTACCAGGTGTTTCCGTAGAAAATGTAACTGTACGAATTCCAGGAACTAAACTGATAACTGAAGGGCCTCTATTGATAACACACTGGGGAATGAGTGGGCCTGCAATACTTAAACTATCGGCGTGGGGAGCAAGAATTCTAAAAGATCTGAATTACAAGTTTATTATTCACGTTAATTGGCTTGGTGAAATGAATGAAGATAAAGCCCGTGAAATTTTGACTAAAGAATTTCAGCTGCATCCAAAGAAAAAAGTAAGTAACTGTAATGTATTTCAATTGCCGAATCGCCTTTACCTCTTTTTATTGGATAAACTTGGTATTCATCCTGTAAATAATTTGGGAGAGATGAGTAAGAAAAATCAAAACCGGTTTTTGAACGTGTTACTGAATGACGAATATAAAGTGGATGGTAAAACTACCTTTAAGGAAGAATTTGTCACTTGCGGGGGTATAAGTCTGCAAGATGTTTCCATGGATACTATGGAAAGCAAAAAATGCCCCGGACTTTATTTTGCCGGAGAGGTGCTGGATATTGATGGAGTTACAGGTGGTTTTAATTTTCAGGCCGCATGGACAACTGGTTTTATTGCCGGAAAATTAAATACTCATTCTAATTTGTAATTTTACAGGATAGATAAAAGAGATGTTTAAGAAGATATTGAAATCAAAAATTCTGAAGTGGGTAGCAGGAATAGTTCTTTTCCTGATTATTCTTAGTTGGTGGTGTAATCATTTGGTTATTTCTTCAACCCGTTCACAAGTATATTCTAATATTGATAGCGTCCCTTTTCGTAAAGTTGGTATCATTTTGGGGACAAATAAATCATGGCACGGTGAAGAAAATCCATTCTTTAAATATCGGATTGATGCAGCCGTAGCCCTTTTTAAAGCGGGAAAAATAAAACACATTATAGTAAGCGGCGATAATCACCTAAGTTATTATGATGAATCGAAGGATATGGAAAAGGAGCTTGTAAAAGCAGGCGTTCCCGACTCATGCATCACACCAGATTACGCCGGATTCCGGACTTTTGATTCCATGGTGCGATGCTTGTTGGTATTCGGACAGGATAGTGTCACAGTAATTTCTCAGGAAGCTCATAATGAACGGGCTGTCTATATTGCTAATTACTATAAGATGCATGCAGTTGCATTTAACGCCCGGAACCCATCAGCCAGGTTTTCATTATATACGAATATCCGTGAATATTTTGCCAAATGCAAAGCGGTTATCGACCTCTATATTTTGCATGCAAGCCCCCATTTTTTAGGCCCTAAAGTAAAAATATCATAACTCCCGTTAGGCTTGCAAGAATACTTACAATAAATGTCCGTTAAAATTGTTATTATCCTTTATATTGTATTTTTGTAAATGTTTATTATTTCTTTTTTATGAAATTCAGGATAGCAGGGGCATTAGTTATATCATTATTTTTAATGAAGTCTTTGAACGGACAGGATAAGGCGTACATTAAAGATACTGCAAGATCAAAAGACTCTTATAAAACTCCTAAATATTCCCGTGACGGCTATGTTGCCATTAATGGCGGATTAGGAATGCCAACAGGTTCTTATTCTACAAACTCTTGCGCAAGTAGTGGCTCCATATTTTCTATAACTGCTGCGTTTCCGGGAATAATTTCCCATTGCGGATTTGCTTTTAAATTTGATTACGGAACAAATTCATTAAACAAAGCTCAATTTTCAGGTACTTTAAATAATGACACGGGAGTTACAAATTTATCTTATTCAGTTGCAGATAATGTTCAAAAATACAGTTACAAAACGCTACTTGGCGGATTGTATCTTACTTATCCGGGTAAATATGTAACCATAGACGGAAGAATTTTAGCGGGTATTATGAAGGCATCAGTACCCGCTATCGCATATACTATAAATGACTCAATCAGTGGAAAATCAGGAACAGTTTATCAGGGGGAGACTTCTTCATTTGCACTTGCGTTAGATTTCGGTATTGAGGTTCGATACCAGTTTAAGCCAAAGTTTTGTGTAATTTTAAATGCTGATTATTTGCACTCTGTTCCAACATTTTTGTCTGTTGTAACTGGTTCTGAGATCACATCTACAGGAACTATAATTTCTGCTCCCGGCCGCCAGGTAATGGGTGGCGACCAACCTTTCGATTTATATACAATTTCAATTGGAGTGGGATATACAATTTCAGCCCAAAAAGCAGCCCCTTTAAAACCTACACATTTAGACTAGAATTTTATTGTTGATTGCACCATGAAAGTTCTTGGTGGGTCTATCATTCCGGGGCGGTCTGTGTAAAGAACGTTAAACAGATTTTTTACAATAAAAGCTATTTTAACTGATGTGGAAGCCTGGAAAGCAATGTGAGTATCGAAGATTGTTTGACCATTATGGTGCTCCTTTCTAAAATCACTTATTCCAGGGAATATGGGGGATAAAAATAATTGATCAATATTTACCTGGAAGCTGGAATAGCGTGCATTTGCACCAAAGCTAAATTTATGGCAAGTCATTTCAAAACCGGCTTTGGCTTCATATAATGAACGGTAATTAAGTATCTCAGTCTGCTTTAATGAATCTTTGATTGCGCTTGAAAGGTTCGGGTTTCGGGATTCGTATCTGTTCACAGAATCACGTGTGTCAACATTTATTGGGTTAAGCAATGTAACCCCGGCCATTAAACTAGTTGGTATACCAAATATTTTTCCTTCAGAATAAAAAGTTCCTTCCAGACCTTGGATGAAAGCATTTTCAACATTTTTAGATTCAGCGCCGATATACTGGGTTTGTGGGGGAGCAGGCGCGCCATCATGGTAATAATATCCAAAAGTGAAATTAATTAACTTGTTGAAAACAGTCTGAAAAGCTGCAACATCAATGGATGCAAGCCAGTTTCCAATCTTTATGCCTTGATTGATTCCGACTTCTGTGCTATAAGCTTTCTCCGGTTGAATGGCAGGGTTCGGATCAATTGGAATTCCAGAGATATTTGTGCTGATATATTTTTCAGCAACAGATGGAAAGCGGTATCCCTCACCATAAGATGCCCTAATGTGAGTTGCCTTGAACAATTCGTAATTAGCGCCTGCTCTATAAACAAGTGGTGAACTTGCACCGGTGGAACTGTCTTTGAAAGTTTCTTTGCGAATGCCAGCAGTCAAAATTAATTTACCTAATTTTTTTTCCAATTGTGCATATCCCGCAACATTAGTTTGTTCATGATTACCGTATAATTGTGCCGCAACTTCACCACCGCTTCCAACAACTCCGGCAGTCAGCGTAAATTGATATTTGAATTTTTTCTGGTAAGTTAATTCAGCATATCTTAATTGAGATCTGGAGCCTTTGTCTGTGCTTCCGTAATCTTGGTTATCTGAAACAAAATACCTGCCTTGAACGCTTATTTTACTTCCATCGGGTGCATAATATTCAATATACGGATCAATGGATTGGCGGATGAATTTTCCGGGTACAAGGCTGCTGCTTGACCCTGTAGAGCCACCAAAAGGTTCCAATATTCCATTTTTACCATCTCTCCAGATTAGATAATCAGACTCATTATGATACATTTCATTAACGCGTAACCCAATTATCAAACCATCAATATTTTTAAAGCGGTAACGTGCATTTATTGAGCCGCGCATCCTTTGGTGGTATTGCCCTTGCAGGTAGCTGGTTTCATTATAAACATCGCCACTGGCAATTAAATCAAACTGGCCAAACTGCTGGCTATGCATAACCGTGAATCCCTGATATCCCGGGGCTTGTCCTGCTTTCCATGGAACTGAATCAACATTAGGGTTACCATAAATTCCTTCAAAAATATTAATAGTAGTTTGTGGGGTTGGGCCGGGCATAGTTGTGCGCAGGTTAATTACCCCATCTAATGCAGATGAACCATATAAAACAGAGGAGGCTCCTTTAATTACTTCTACCTGTTGTACTTGTTCTATTGGTAAAAAATCCCAGATTACATCTGCTGCATCAGCCGTTAGTTCCGGCAACCCGTCAACAAGCAGCAATACACGGCTTCCGGCTCCATATGTCCAACCGCTTCCACCACGGATGTTTGCTTGGCCGTCGTACGTAATATTTACGCCTGGAACATTATTCAAAGCTTCATCAACTTGCACGGATCCTGTATTTTCAATGTTTTTCGCCTTAATAACATCCATTGATACATTTTCGCGTGCCAGATTTTTACCGTACATACTTGAACTAACCACAACCGGATTTATTTCCTGCCCTATTGGATGAAGTGAAAAGTTTAACACCATTGAATCTTTTGTAACTGAAAGGTGCCTTACAATTGTGCCATAGCTGAAATATGTAACGGTTAACTTATGCTCCCCTTTAGGAATTTGTAATTGATAGCGTCCATACACGTCAGTCATGGCAACATTTGAACTGTCAATGGCAACCACAACTCCCGGTAGTTTTTCGTTCGAAACAGAATCCCCTATGGAACCCTTTAATAGAGTTTGTGACTGTACTAATGAAGCATTCAGAATAAATAGTGAAGAACCGATAAGTAAAATGGCCTGTTTAATGGTATTTGCCTTACGCATAAGCTAAAGAGGGGTTGGTTGTTACTTAAAAATATCAACAAATATATAGATTTTGATTTGAGTACCTCAATAAGACCGAATTATCTGCAAATTTTCACCCGTAACGTTTTTTAGAAGATTGCATAAATGGAAATAATATGTATATATTTGTAATCTAAAATCAAAAAATCAATCATGAAAAAGATTACATTATTAACAGGTTTTGCCATTGTAACCGGGCTTTTTGCCTTTTTACCTAAGGTATCTGCCCAAATAACCATTACCCAAACAGATTTGCCATCAGTTGGTTTAAATGTTGTTACCGATTCCGACGGTGTTACAAAACCATTGCCAGGTGGCTCTGGAGGACCCCAAAACTGGGATTTTTCAAATATGATGAGGCAAAAATCCAAGAACGTAATGTTCATGGCACCAAGCGCAACCCAATATGCAAGCGCATTTCCAAGTGCTAACCTAGCAGATTCAACTGCCGGTGGTAATGGGTATAATTTTTTTGTAACTAATTCCGGCCTATTTGCTGTTGAAGGTGCTGAAGAAATAGTAGCTTATTCCGGTAATAATTTCTGGGTTCAGATTAACCTTAATCCTATGTTTACTCAAAGCGGACTTCCTGCCACCATGGGTGCTACTGCCGGAGGCGATGCAAGAGGAAGCCAGAAATTCAATAAAACAATCGTAATTGTTGACTCTGAAAGAATAACCACCAATATCAGTTATTCCGATACAGTAGATGCTTACGGAACATTGAAGATGCCTAACGGGAAAACCTACAATGTTCTGCGTCAAAAGCATCATGAAGTGGACAATGACAGCATTTTTACACATACATTCCTTGGCTGGAGCCTTTCATCAAATACTACAACCTACAAAAATCAATATGATTGGTATACCAACGGAGTAGGTTATATTCTTGTTGAAATGGACATGGATCAAACCTTTGCAAATGTTGTTGATTTAGTTTGGGACACTACAGCACCATTTCCAACAAGCATTAATGAAATTAGTATTAAGAATAACATTAATGTTTATCCAAATCCTGCCAACACACAGGTTACATTCATGTCTTCCATAAAGGATATTCAATACATTGCAATTTCAGACATAGCAGGAAGGCAGTTAGAAAAGATTGCTGTGAAAAATGGTGTGTATAATTTGAATACAAGTTCGTACTCAAATGGCTTGTACTTATATAATGTAACTGACCAATCGGGCAATTTACTTGACCGTGGTAAGTTTACTGTGCAGCATTAAGTAAAACCCTAACCAATAAAAAAGGCGTCCCATACTACGTAGGACGCCTTTTTTATTTAGGGATATTTAACAGTAAAACTCAGGAAAATTTCACCACTTTTTCAAGCCCTTGGGGATTGTTGATTATTATTTCCCTTCCTTCAATATCAATAAGTTTGTCAGATTTAAAATCTGAAAGTGTTCGAATAAGTGATTCTGTGGATGTTCCGACCATACCCGCCAAATCTTCGCGCGAAGTACGGATGTGTTCATCCTTCTTTACTTTCTTTTGCAGGTCGAGCAATACATTAGCTGTGCGAGCCCGAACGGAATTATAGGCAAGACTCAACAACCGTTTTTCGTTTTCGTTAATATTATTGGCAAGCATTTTAATAAAGCGTGCCGAAACTTCATGTTCCGAATAAACAATAGATAAGAAATCGTTCTGGGGCATTAAAGCAAGTTCGCATTCTTCCATACATGCGGCAGAGTCATTATAAACACCTCCTTCCATAACGGAAAGGTGGCCAAAAAAATCCCCTTTTTCATAGGTGCCTGTAATGAATTCTTTTCCATCGAGGTTTATCCTCCATGTTTTAACTTTCCCTTTATTTATAAAATATACAAAATTGGGAGTATCTCCTTCATGGTAAATAGAATCTTTTTTCCTGTATGAACGCACCTTATATTCCGAAGTTAATTTATCAGGCAAGCTGAATTCTTTCGCTTCATTAATAAAGGAAATAAGTCCGCTGAGATCGCGGGTATAATTCTTTTTAAAGAAATCATTTCTTTTAAGCCTTACTTCAACTGCATTGAGCAATTCGGTATCGTCAAAAGGTTTGGTTAAATAATCATCTGCTCCCAGGTTCATACCCTTACGCATATCGCTTTTTTCTGCTTTTGCAGTGAGAAATGTGAATGGAATTCCGGCTGTTTCGGGGTCTTTACTTAATATATGTAATACGCCATATCCATCCAGATCAGGCATCATAATATCACAAATGATTAGATCAGGCTTATCGCGTTTTGCAATCTCAACACCTTCTTTTCCGTTTTGTGCAGTAAGCACGGCATAGTTGTCGAGGCCAAGAATTTCGGATGTGTTTTCGCGCATTTCGCGGTTGTCTTCAATTAAAAGGATTTTTTTCATGGGTATTTTTAATTATAGAAAAAGTTCAGATTCAGTCATATTTGATTCGGCAATTGACAAACAGAAAACAGTTCCTTCACCTTCTTTACTGGTGAATGATAATTTTCCATCAAGAAGGTCGGCATAACGTTTTACAATATTCAATCCAAGCCCTGTGCCCTGGATATTAATCACGTTTTTGGCCCGGAAGAAACGTTCGAAAAGATGCACCTGGTCGTTTTCTGGTATGCCCATACCATGATCTTGCACTGTAATATTTAATCCTGTTTTATCAAAATCAGTAGTAAATTCAATGTGCGAATCCTCGGGAGAATATTTGCTGGCATTTGAAATAAGATTATACAATATATTTTTAAGCATTTGTTTATCTAAATAAACAGAAGTTTTCCCGATATGCCTGTAAATAATTTTCTGTCCTCTTTTAAGTGTTGCCTGAATTTCCTCTATAAGTTCTTCGGCAAACTTATCTATTTGGAAGTGGGTTGGTTTAAGTTCTATTTTTCCTTGTTCAAGTTTATCCAATGAAAGAAAATCATTCAAAATACTGGTCAGGTTCCCTACTGAAGATTTAATTCTTTTCAAGTGGCGGCTTGTATTTTCATTTAAAGTATCAGGGTCTTTATCTCCTTTGGCAAGATATTTTTCAACCAACGAAGATGATGATAAAATAGTGCTTAAAGGGGTGCGGAATTCATGCGATGCCATTGAAACAAAGCGCGACTTCAATTCATTTAATTGTTTTTCCTTTTCCAGAGCCCTTTTCATATCCTCTTCCGCTTTCTTTTTCTTAGTAATATTTTGTTCAACCATTAATATCTGGTCGATTTTTCCATGTATATCTTGCAGGGCAACAGCATTAATAAGGTAAATATTATTGCGAACCTGAATTTCAAAAGTTGTATTTGTTCCTTCAAACACAGCTTTTAGTTTTTCACCCACCTCATGGCGCACTTCTGCCGGAAGCCGGGTTATATAATCTGTTCCAACTAATTTTTCACTGGTAATGCCATATTTGAATAATTCCGAACCTTCGGCAAAAACATATTTCAATTCTTTGTTAAAAACATTAATTGTGCCATCGGGGAAGTTTCTTGCTACTATCTGGTACAAGCGCCTGCTTTCTTCCAATTCTTTTGTACGTTCCTCAACAAGCTTTTCCAGCTCCTCATTCATTTTTCGAATCTGCTGCTCAGCCTTGTATCGGTCTGTAATATCCGTTACCAGACCCATTACAAAAGTTTTGCCGCCGGTCTGAAAATAATTCAAACTTACCTCAACCGGAAATTCTGTGTTGTCTTTTCTTCTCGCCCAAAGATCCATGCCGATTCCCATCGAACGTTGCTTCGGTGCGTGATTATAGGCCGTTCTATGCTTTACATGGTCCTTTCTGTACTTGTCCGGAAGTAAAATTTCGAGTGTTTGCCCTATTAATTCTCTTTCAGAGTAACCAAACATCTCATTTGTTCTGGCATTCACCAAAACAATCGCCCCTTTTTCATCTGTTACAACCAGACTTTCAGCGGCTGTTTCAAAGAGGACTTTATATACCTGATTTAAATGCTCTCCTTTTTCGTTGCTGAACATGAAATGATTAATTAGTTCAGGGGAAGCCAAAGGTAACACTTTATTCAAATTATCAAAGGAAGAATGTTCCATTTTTGCGATTTTCGTATTTGCCTAACAGTTTAGTAATGAAGCAATAGTTGGGCAAAGTTCCTGTAATCTGTAGTCGAGTAATGCTTTATCTATCTTATCTCCCGGAGCCGGAATTAAGATAACAAGTTCCGCTTTTTCTTTTGATAACATAGTTTGAAGAGATGAGATTATCTTTTTATCGATCTTTTTCTCGTTCACACTCAAAACATGTTTTACAATATGGTCATGGTTAACCATATGTTCAAATTCTCTATCTCGTGGGATTTCATGCTTTGAGGCATCGAAATTTACTGTAATGAGACTCTTTAATTCTTTATCGGAGGCTTTTTCCGGAACTAAAAGAACAGGGTATTTGCTTTGGCCGATAAATAATATGGGGGTGTTGCTAAAATATTTGGATGGATAAATATCTGTGGAGATTCCGGAAAGAATCAAGTCGATACTTTCAGTCTCCATAACCTGGGTGAGTGCTTTCTTCAGTTTGCCTGAAATAGAGAATGTGGAAATACTTACGCCCTGTTCTTTCAGTTTTAAAGCTATATCGGAGGATTGTTTTTTGAGCCCTGATTCAGAGTCTTTAGTTAGAATATCTTCTACTGATATTAAAAGGGGTTCTTTCTCGTTCGGGGTTTCGAAAACATTTAAAAGTATAATCTTGAGATTAGTATATTTGAACAGATTGGCAGCAAACAAAACAGCATTCGTCGAACTTTTTGTAAAGTCGGTGATTGCCAAAATGGTTCTATTTACTTTCTTTTCTCTTTTTGGGGCAAGCATAACAGCGCTAATTGGTGCAAAGAACCAATAAATGGGCTATTTAAAATATAAGGGACGTCATAAATAAGTATGACTTTTATCATATAGATATCTCTGCCAACGAAACTATGGCTCACAGCTATTTCACTACGAAGGAATTTTATACATTTGTTTCAATTTAATAAATAAAGCTTATGAGTTTCTCAAACATATTAATTGCAGTAGATGGAAGCAAATGCTCCATGAATGCTGTAAAAAGAGGTATTGAACTGGCGAAAGACCTTTCCGCCAGTGTAATGTTGCTATCAGTAGTTGACATGACAACCATGATTGACAATGCAGCTGTAGGCGCAATAATTGATAAGGATGTTGAAGTTGTTTTTGAGGATGAAGCAGAGAAGCTGCTTGAAAAGACCATGAAAAAATATCCTTACGAAAAAACAAAACCCATTACAGAAGAAGGAATTGCGCAGGAAGCTATTAATTCAATAGCCGAGAAGCATAAGGCCGATTTAATTATTATGGGAACACATGGAAGAACGGGACTAAAGCATCTGTTTATGGGTAGTGTGGCTGAACATGTAATACGGCATTCAAAAATCCCTGTAATGGTTATAACATCCACAGAAGACTAACAAGGATATTATTCAAAATAGGCTTATTTAATATTGTGATGAGCCTACTCAATGTTAAGAATGAGTATAATCATAGTTGAGACCTATAAATTCCTTACATTTGGATTTAAAATATCTGTCCTATGAATTTTTCAATACATGCCCGGGAAATGGATGCAGCTTTTATTGCAAGGGTATTTCTCGGATTTTTATTTTTTCTGCAGGGATATGATAAGGTTTTCCGTATTGGTGTAAAACAAGTAGTGGAAACGGTTCACGCTCCGCTTGCTGCTAAAGGGATACCCGGAATTTTCAGTAAAACGGGGGCCTATTTTACTTCTTATATTGAACTTATTTGCGGAGCCTTACTTATTATGGGGTTTGTAAAATATTATTGCCTTTACTTGCTTGGTTTTGATTTGCTTTTTGCCGCGATTGCTTTTGGAATTGTAGAGCCCGTATGGGATATGAAGCATATATTCCCGCGCTTGGCGCTATTGATATTCCTGCTAATAATTCCTTCTCAATGGGATGTTATTTCGGTGGACTATGCTTGGTCATTTATCAAATTTATAAAAACAACTTTTTAATTAATTTAGCTTGTGAAAAATATTCTTGTACCAACTGATTTTTCTGAAGTATCTGGGAGCGCTGCTGACTATGCTGCAGAATTGGCAAAAATCACAAAAGCAAAACTTATTTTCTATTATGTTTTTACGGTTCCGGTGCCTGTTGCAGATACCCCTGTGATTGCTGTACCCATAGAAGACCTTGAAAAGGAAAACATGAAGTTGCTTCACGCAATGGATAAGCGGATGAAAGCAAAACACGGTAATATAGAAATTGAGTTACGAACCCAACCCGGTTTTGTTGTAGATGAAATCATCACCTTCACTAAGGAACATAAAGTGGATTTAGTGGTTATGGGGGTAACAGGTGCCGGTAAATCACCTGGAGTAATTGGAAGTAATGCTACATCTGTAATGCATCACGCTGCAAGCCCTGTTATGGTGATTCCTAAAGGATATAAATTTAAAAAACCTTTAATGGTTGCCCTGGCTTGCGATTACAAATCAATTTTGCCTGATGATGCTGTAACAAAATTCAAAGCTTTTGTAAAGCTGTTTAATGCGAAAGTAATGGTGTTCAATGTCCTGAAGCCGCATGAACTTGCGACCTACCAAAAGGCAGCTACCGAAGTTAACCTTGAAAACATGCTTGGAGATTTGGAACATTCACTTTATTTTCCGGCAAGTGAAAACTTACAACATGAAATAAATACGTTTGTAGATATGCACGAAGCGGATGTGCTTACAATGTTTCCGCATAATTATAGCTTCTTTAAAGGACTTGTTCATCACAGCGCCACCAAAGAGATGGCTTTTCTAACACATGTACCTCTGTTGAGTATACATGAATAATATTGAGTAAAATGGAAATCATAATCAACGACGAACGAAAAATTTTTGCTGTTCAAAAGGAATTCAGCGACATGTTTCCCTATTTAAAACTGGAATTCTTTTCGAAACCAAATACCAGAGATGGCGCACCGTCCAAAAAATTGATGAAACACATCAGCAAATCGATTGCTGAATGCCGTACCATACATAATGCAGGGCATGTAAAAATTCAGCCACAAATGACTATTGGTGAATTAGAGCAAGGATTTCGGGATGTTTACGGGCTTTCAATTGATGTGCTGCGTAAATCAGGAGAAACCTGGCTGGAGACTAATGCAACTGCCGACTGGACATTAACCCGGCAGGATGAAGAAGGTAGGAAACAAAGCCAGATGCAAGTAGTGTAATAGTTTAACTGGTCGTAAATAAAGTGAATTCCTCATTTTGGGTTGGGATTATAGAATCAATTCCGAGTTCATCTTTTATTTTGACCCTGAACGCTTCTTGAGCTATTGGCTCACCATGTATAAGAAATATTTTTTCCGGTTTCTTCGTAAATTGCTTAAGCCAGTTTAACATTTCGCGTTGGTCAGCATGAGCTGATAGTGATGAAATTTCGCAAACGTTGGCATGAACTTTGTAATATTTTCCGTGAATTTTTAGTTCGTGTGCACCTTCCAGGAGTGCTCTCCCGCGTGTACCCTCAGCCTGATAGCCAGCAAGTAAAATAGTATTCTTCTTGTTTTCAATATAATGTTTTACATATTCCAGAACTCTTCCGCCTGTTAGCATGCCGCTTGCGGCAATTACAATTTTACTGCCCTTTTTACTAATCACTTTTTCTGTTTCATGCCAATCTCTGATTATGGTAATGTTATTATGAAGGGCATTGCAATCCTGTGTCGACAAATTGTGCCATGCAGGATAATTACTTAAAATTTCTGTTGCATCGGCACCCATTGGGCTATCCATAAATACAGGTATATCCGGAATATGCAAATGTTTTTTCAGTTGCAAAATCATGTGCATCAATTCTTGCGCCCTTCCGACCGCAAAACTTGGAATAAGGATATTTCCTTTTTTGTGAATGGTTGTATTTATTATATCGCTTAGTTCATCCATAGCATTTTCATTGCTGTGTAACCGATTGCCATAAGTGCTTTCCATTAAAAGAAAATCCGCTGAATCAATTTTTGTGGGCGGAGCCATAAGTTCAGATTTACTCCTTCCGATATCCCCGGAAAAAACAATTTTCTTACCGAAACATTTCATGTCGATAAAACAGGAGCCAAGAATATGTCCGTTTTTCAGAAAGCGGAAACAGATATTTGGGGATAGAATCACCCATTGTTTGTCGTTATAAGTTTCAAATAATTCAAGCGATTTTTCAACATCAGATACTGTGTAGAGCGGGAGAGCAGGTGTATGTATTGAGTAGCCGAATTTATTGGCCCGGTCAGCATCTTCTTCCTGAATTTTGGCACTATCGCGGAGAATGATTTCCACCAGGTCACGGGTAGGTGGGGTCATCAATATCTTTCCGTTAAACCCAGATTTAACAAGAAGCGGAATGTACCCGCAATGATCCAGGTGCGCATGTGTGATTATTACAGTGTCAATTTGATTAACGGGTACCGGAAAGGGTTCCCAGTTTTTTAACCGTAATGATTTTATGCCCTGAAAAAGCCCGCAATCAATAAGGATATTTTTATCGGGTGTTTTTAATAAGTGCTTCGAACCTGTTACAGTTGAGGCCGCACCTAAAAATTTTATTGATATTATATTGGTCAAGACTTAACGCGGTTAAAGTTAGGAAAGAGTAAACACCTAATCGGTTTCTTCTGAAGATGCATCTTCAACATGCAATTTCTCCCTTCCTTTTTCTTTCTTGGTTTTTTGTTTCCGTAATTGTTTTTCAAGTGCGTGCATCGTTTCTGTGATGGCATCTTCAAAAGTCATACAACGGCTGCTGGCAAACAAATTTTTCATTGGTCCTACAAGTTTTATTTCGCAAACCTTATTGTCATCTGTTGATGATTTATCAAGTTTAAGGCATACTTCACTCCGAATAAGTCTTTCATTAAGATGCTCTAATTTGCCTACTTTTTCAGCAATATGTTGGTTTAGTTGTTTGCTCACTTTGAAATGAGGTGATTCAATTTTAATTTCCATGGCGATTTATTTTATTTATGAATTATTTGATTTATTGTCTTTTTGATTTTTCAGGTCTGATAGTTCTTTAAAAAGTGCAATTTCTTTCGCGGTAAGATTTTTAGGCGTCATAATCTGAACCTTTGCATAAAGGTCGCCAAATTCAGCGGGTTTACCAAACTTTGGCATTCCGAGGCCTTTTAGCCGCAATACTTTTCCATTGTCGGTTCCTGCAGGGATATCAATACGAATGTTTCCTTTCAGGGTTATTACAAGCTGTTTACCGCCGAGAATTGCTGTGTATAGGTCAACAGGTGCATCACAATATAAGTCATCTTCACGCCTTTCAAAATGAGGATGTGGAGGAATTATCAGCGTAAGGTAAATATCACCTTTGGGTCCACCATTCATTCCAGGAGCGCCTTTTTCCCTTACACGTAATACCTGCCCGTTTTTTATTCCGGGTTTCAATTTCATCTCTAGTGTTTTACCATTCACTTCAATCCGGCTTAATGTTCCATGGTAAGCATCTTCCAGGGATAATTCAATTTCTGCACGATAATCCTGCCCCTTTCTTTTTACATTTCTGCTTTGTCCAAATCCTCCTCCTCCACCAAAAATAGATTCAAAGAAACTGGAAAACTCGCCTCCATTTCCAAAAGCTTCTTCACCTGAATATCTGCGTGAACCTCCCTGTTGTTGTTGTGTCCACTGAGACCAGTCAAAATTATCTGCTGTGTTTTCCTGTTGCCTGTATTGGTTCCAATTCTCACCTAAAGCATCATACTTTTTCCTTTTCTCTGCATCGCTTAATACTTCGTTGGCTTCATTTATTTCTTTGAATTTATCCTCGGCTGATTTGTTATTAGGATTTTTATCCGGGTGATACTTAATTGCAAGTTTCCGGTACGCTTTTTTAATTTCGTCGGAAGTTGCTTTCTTGTCAACACCTAAAATTTTATAATAGTCTTTGAAATCCATGGGATATAAAAGTAGCTTGATGAAGGTTATTGTCTCATGACAAATATCAAAAGAAAAAATGACATTTACTACTTAACATGCTTTAAAGAATCGGCTTTTCTTTTTTTCTCCTGTTTTTTGAAGTATCCCCGCAATGGCCAGCTATGTTTAAGTCCTTCAATCACTTCATTGACACCCTGTGTGCCTGTCTTAAGGTTTTGCATGCTTTTATCAAGGTTAGGTACAAAGGTCGTGTCCATTAACAGCCTTCCAATGGTACCCTTGCCGCTGTCCATTTTTCCAGTAATGTTACTAAGGTTGCCCGAAAGTGTTGCCGTGTTATTGCTGGTTAGTTTAATTTTTACAACTGTTTGCCTAATCTGACTCGAAAGGGTAGTATCCATTAACAATGCACCAAAAGAACCTTTACCCTTTTTAATATCGCTTATTATATTTCGTAAATCCCCTGTCATTTCAGCAGAGTTTGATCCCGTAACACGGATATTCACAATGGCTTGCTTTACATTATCTGCTACCAACGTATCCATCAGGATACTCCAAAGTGTATTTCTGCTGTTTATTCTTCCGGTAATTGTTTTAAGGTTATCTGTTATTTCAGCAACGTTCTCATTCGTCCGGTTAATGGTTCTAAGCATCTCATCCGTTTCAATTGCTCTCATAGCCTGAAGTGTATCGTTTATTTGTATTCCGGGGGCTATTTCAGATGACGGCGTAATATTAACCAACTTATTTCCCATCAAGCCGTCAGTGCCAATACTTGCGAGTGCATTTTTACGTATGTATTTTTGAATGTCAGATTCAACAATCATTACAACTTTCACGCAACTGTCGTTAACTATAGTAACACTCTCCACTGTGCCAATATCGATGCCTGCATACCGTACATTATTCCCCTTCATAAGTCCGCTCACATTATGGAATATGGCATTTACACGAAATGTTGAGCCAAAAAGATTGCGTTTGCTGCCGATCATATATAATGCATAAATTAGGAATATAGTTCCAAGAAGTACGAACAAACCAAGCCGTATATTTTTTAATGATGATTTTTCCATGGCGTTATTCAAAAAATTGTTTCACGTTGGGGTCTTCAGATTTTTTTAATTCATTATAAGTTCCATCAGCATAGCGCCGTCCGTTTAGCAACAGAATTATACGGTTAGATGTTACCTGGATATTTTTCATATCATGAGAAATAAGCATGGAAGATGTTTGATATTTTTTTTGCACTTCAACAATCAGTTTGCTTATATCATTCCCTGTAATCGGATCAAGTCCGGTTGTAGGTTCATCATATAAAATGATGTCAGGCTTTAATATAATGGTTCTTGCTAATCCAATTCTTTTCCGCATCCCTCCTGATAATTCCGAAGGCATCATATCAACAGTGTGGGCCAGACCTACATTTGTTAACGCCTCCATTACAAGGTCGTTAACATCTTTTCTTTTCATTTTCTCGTGGCGGACACGTAAGGGGAATTCCAGATTAGCCCGCACTGACATTGAATCATAGAGGGCGTTACTTTGGAAAAGGAACCCCATCTTCACCCTTACTTTATCCAGTTCAATATGGTTTAAGTCTGGAATACTTTTTCCAAAAACCTTTATGGAGCCCTTGTCTGGTTGCAATAATCCGATAATGAGTTTTATAAGCACCGATTTCCCCGAACCTGATTTACCAAGCACAGCAAGATTTTCACCTTTGTAAAGTTTCATGTCAAAATCATTCAGCACTTTATTCTCTCCAAAGGCTTTAAAGAGATGTTCAATTTCTATAACAGGCTCACGGATGAGTTTAGACCCACCCGAAACTATACCAATATTTTCTTTTGCTTCTATCATGTCAATCCGAACAAATCGGCAACCTGAACTGCCATTAAATCTAAAATAAATACGAGTAGCGATGAAACTACAACTGCTGAATTGGCTGATTGGCCAACTCCTTCCGTACCCTTACTGGAATTATATCCTTTATAACAACCTATTAATCCAATAGCAAATCCAAAAAAGAATGTTTTAATAAAGGCCGGAAGAAGATCACCATAAGAAAGCTTATTAAATACATGAGATAAAAAAAGATGTGCGCTTGTAACCCCCTTCATATTTATTCCCAGATAGCAACCATACATGGCTATACCATCAGAGATTATTACCAGTATAGGAATGGTAAAGGTGGTTGCCAATACGCGCGTCACTACAAGATACTTGAATGGGTTGGTTCCGGAAACTTCCATGGCATCAATTTGCTCGGTTACTTTCATTGAGCCGAGTTCAGCGCCAATGCTTGAACCAATTTTTCCGGCACAAATTAAGGCAGTTACAACAGGACCTATTTCCCTGACAATAGAAATAGCAACCATAGCCGGTAACCATGACTCTGCACCGAACTCTGCAAGGGTTGGCCTCGATTGAATTGTTAAAACCAAACCCATGATAAATGCTGTTACTCCTGTTAATGGAAGGGATTTGTACCCTATAAGAAAACATTGTCTGAAAAATTCCCTGAATTCATATCGAGGTTTAAATGCTTCAGTAATAAAATGACCCGTGAATCGTGAGATTTCACCGATCTCTTTAAGAAGGGCTTTTACGCTGTTGATTGTGGGGTTTGACATGTAGTGCTAAATTCCTAACTTATTGGCAAGAGTAAAAAGTAAAAAATCATATCTCAAACTGATAATAATCATGAGTTTTCGTCGTTAGTGTATGATATATTAGTAAAAATTTTAAAAAATGCTTACACCATCAATTGTTTTTATCCTAAGTGCAGTAGCAGCAATGGAAGGTTATGAATTCAAAGAATTCTGGAGTAAAAGAGTATTGAAGGTGAAATAATCCGGATTCTTTTCAGCTCTGATTGTAAATCAACTTTTGTTTGACTTACAAATCTTTTACTAAATCACTTTACTAAAAATCTCTTTTTGAGGTGTGTTTTTCCATAACCTTGAGTCGAAAGCCATACATATATTTCGTATGAATTTTTTACCTGTTTCCGTTACAATTAGTTTGTATGGAAACCGCTGAATCAAGCCATCTGCTTCCATTTCCTTCAATCTGTTTAAAGCATTGTACAAGTCGGCGGTTTGGTCTTCTTCATCTATCCAAGAGGTTTCAAATTTGCACATGATATTCAGGATATGTCTCCTTATGACCAAATCTTCTTTATTAAGTAAATGTCCTCTGAATATTGGCAATTCGCCTTTATTTACAATATCATAATATTCCTCTACCACTTTAACGTTTTGTGCAAATGCATTCCAGGTATCACTGATGGAAGACACGCCCAAACCGAGCATGAATGCAGTATAGTTATGAGAATACCCCATAAAATTCCGATGCAATTTTTTTAGTTGGGCTGCCTTATATAAAGAATCTGTTTTTAATGAAAAATGATCCATTCCAATTTCAACATAACCGGCTTCCTCAAGCATTGCACGGCCTGTTTCATAAAGCTCACGTTTTTCTTCATCTTTAGGTAAATCCATTTCTGTGAATTTTCTCTGACCTGGTTTTACCCATGGAACATGCGCATAGCTGTAAAGTGCAATCCGATCCGGTTTGAGAAGATTAACTTTTTTAATGGTATCAATTACGCTGGATTTTTTTTGGAGCGGCAAGCCGTAGATTAAATCAAAATTTATGGATTTATATCCAAGCTCCCGTGCTTGTTTTGTTACCCGTTCCACATTTTCAAATGACTGAACCCGGTTTACTATCTCCTGAACTTTGATATCAAAATCCTGTATCCCTAGGCTTAAGCGGGAGAAACCAAGTTCACGTAGTGTTTTAAGATGTTCGTATGTAGTGTTGTTCGGATGCGCTTCAAAACTGAATTCGTAGTTATCACAAATTTCGGCTTTCGATAAAATTCCTGAAAGCATCTCTTTCAGATTTTCCGGTGTGAAGAAGGTGGGAGTACCTCCTCCCAAATGAATTTCTTTTATTCTTGGAACGCCATTGAATAATGCAACATACATTTCCCATTCTTTTTGAATGGCTTTCATATAGGGAACTTCAACAGCATGGTTAACAGTAATGCGCGTAGTGCAGCCGCAGTAAGTGCAAAGGCTTTGACAGAATGGAAGATGAATGTAGATGCTTATGCCTTCTTTCGCATTTGTTTTATCAAACGATTTTTTCACCTCCAGTTTCCATTGCTCCACTGTTAGATTATTTTCCCAATATGGAACAGTGGGGTAGCTCGTATAGCGCGGAGCCTGAACATTGTATTTTTTTATAAGATTTTCGTTCATAGGGTTAGTTGTCATTGGCGAACCATTCAGCATAGGAGCTTGATGTTTCGCGAAGTTTAAGATGATGTAGATTTGTGGTTAGGGGTAAGTTTGTTTTTATCCTTTCTACAAAATCAATTAGCAGATTTTCACAGGTAGGTTGGTAATCCACCATTAATAATCTTCCTGAGATGGAGTGAATCCCGGCTAATTGAGTTTGCGGGAAATTTTTGTTTAATACCAGTGCATGGTCAAAGTGTTCAATAATAGCATCCTTGACTATCTTTTTTAGAAGGGAAAAATCAATCACAATACCTAGTTCAGGAGAAGTTTGGTCAGTCACTGGAGCGCCTGCTACAGTTACGGATAGTTTATATGAATGGCCATGAATGTCTTTACAGGGACCATTATATCCTAGTAATGCATGCGCCATCTCAAAATCAAATTCCTTTGTTATTCTAATTACTGTCATGGGGTTGTAAAAGTGCTGGGTTATCGAATACAAAAATATTATCTGAAGTGTGGTATAAATATGACCATACTCATAATAAAACCTGCGTTTTATCATGAAAACGCTTAGAAGTATTCATGAAAATTGAGAAGAATATTTAAAACCAATCTTTGGTGACTGGTCTGAATTTGTGATAGAATGCTTTTTTACTTTCTTTATTCTTAGGAATGAATTTTCCACAGATTGCCGGAATATACATTACGCGCCTCCTGCTTTTTTCTCCTGTGAATGGCGATTGCCCCACACGATGCCACAAGTGTCCGTGGTGAACCACTACATCACCAGCTTTTGCAGTAACCAACGCTTCATTTTTATCTGCTTTCCCATTTAGGAAGTAAGCTTTTTTGAATAATAACTGAAATAGTTTTTGAGTATGCGTTCCCGGCAAAATACGAAGTCCGCCATTTGCTTCTGAGGAGTCATCAAGGTAAACGCCAATATTGAGCATTGGAAGTACTTTTCCATCATAAAACAAATCCCGGATGCTATCAGTGTGCCATCCCATTTGTTTGAATTTGCTGTGGGGCGTATTTACATAGTGGTTAAAAACTACTCCGTCTTTTTCATCCTCAGCAATCCTGACTTTATAATCTCCAATTAAACCCAGAAGCGGTTTCAATTTTCCGCTTGTTATGAATTCATGCATGGGTTTACTGTGAAGGGAAAAGAATGGGAATCGGTGAATCATTTTGCTGCCGTCTATATCACCGCCCATAAATAACGGTACTCCGTTTATTTCGGTAGTACCATCAGCAATTAACTTTTTTTGAGCTTCGTAATACGATTCAATAATTGCTTTTACTTCCTCTTTGGGCAGTACATCGGTAAAGTGCAGAAATCCGTATTTGTTAAAAAAAGCCACCTGTTCCTCCGTTAACTTATCACCCAAATGAAATTTCCGATATTGAAAATTTACATTATACCCCATGAAAAAGTGATAGAATTTAAGATTTGCAGGTGACTTTTTTTAATTGTTATTTTCTTGTTTTTAATTCTTGTGTAAGGGTTTTAACAGATAGTGAGAGTATCCAGATAACGATTAACAGTAAACCAATAAGGAAGAGAACTAAATAATTTGTGAAGCCGAGGGATGCAATAAATGATGGTCCGGCTTTTTCATCTTCAGCGACTTTTTGGGTGGCTGCAGTGATATTATCTGATCCGGATGGTTGTACAGCTGCTGAAGTTGATGGGGCTGCAGGAGTAGCGGCTGAAGCGCTAACAGGTGCACCTTCAGTTTTAATAAATGCGAGAATTGTTTTAATGTCGTTATCAGCTAATGCCTGATCAGGCATAGGAATCATGCTATTATCATTAAAAAGTTTCACGGCATCTTTATCTCCGGCTTTAACCATAGATTGAGAGCCCTTTACCCATTTAAGTATCCATTCTTCTGTATGACGGTCCTGAACACCTTTTAAATCCGGACCTACAAGTTTACCTTTACCTACGGTATGACAAGCGCCGCAATTTGTTCTGAACAATGTGCCTCCGTCCTGAGCGTAAGTTTTGGCAAATGAAATTGCAACTAAGGCAACTGCTGCGATAATATGTTTTGTTTTCATGGCTTTAGAAAATGTATAATGTTAATTTTTTGTAAAAGTATTTTGAAACTCAAGTTTGCAATATGACTTTCGTCACATTAATTTTTGATTATTATCATGCCTTCAATCCCAGTTGTATCAATGCTTTCATTTGTCACTGTTTCGCCCAATTGTCAATTTCTTCTTTGCTCCATAATTCCGGAAAGAAGATGCGTTTTTGATACATCGGATGCAAATATTTAGTCCAATCACTTCCACCGGTAGCTTTATTAGTCTCGCCTTTTGTTATAAGATACTTTTTGGCGGTGTTGTAATGCACCAAGGGCCATTCTATATTTATTTTTCTGTCCAATTCTCTTAGAGCAAAAATTAACTCTTCATCCGTTCTTTCTGATTTTGGAAGAGCGGTATATTTTTTTCGTAGGTTTTTATCGGCAAATTCATTTGTGTGCTGCAGTAAAACTTTGCCATACTTTTCTTCAAATAAAGAGAGCGTAAGAGTTTTCTCACCTGTTTTAGGATGTTCTCCTCCCGCTAACCAATATAAGTGCTGGAATTTTTTTTCAACTGTATCCGATTCCTTAATTGTTTTCCGTTGCCTTGGATCAACCAATTGATCGAGATCGGTGCAACAGATTTCTATCATCCGGTATTGTGCACTTTGGAATCCGCTTGCAGGTGTTAATGCATTCCGGAATTTAAGATATTGTTCCACTTCCATTCCTTCCGACATAATATCGAAGGTCATTGTTAAAGCTCCTACATAGCGGTTAATCCTTGCAATGCGGGGTATCAGGAAACTTTTCCGTAAGTAAGGATGGTTTGCTATTTGCTTTAATTCCGATAAAATCATCTTGAAATAAAGCTCCGTTACCTGGTGATACATTACAAAAATTTCTTCATCCGGTAAATTGGTACGGGTTTTTTGAAGGCTCAATAAAGTATCAACTTGTATATAATCCCAATAGGTAATAGGTTTGCTATACATCAATCCTTCCAGATAAACATCGGGATTTTGTTTAACCGATTTGAATTTCCTTATTACAGCCTCTGTGGCTTCATCGTTGGTCATAATGTTCCGCGTTTGGCTTGCTCTGCTTCAATAGATTCAAATAATGCCTGGAAGTTTCCTTTACCAAATGACTTAGCTCCGACACGCTGAATTATTTCAAAAAATAAGGTTGGCCTGTCTTCAACCGGTTTGGTAAAAATCTGAAGCAAGTAGCCTTCTTCATCTTTATCAACCATTATTCCCAAACCTTTTAATACATTTAAATCTTCTTTAATTTTTCCTACACGTTGTGGAACTGTATCGTAATAAGTTCCGGGTACATGCAAAAATTCAACACCTCTTTTTTGCAATTCGCTAACAGTAAATACAATGTCATCGGTAGCAACGGCAATATGCTGGCAGCCCGGTCCCTGGTAGAAGTCAAGGTACTCTTCTATCTGAGATTTCTTCTTTCCTTTTGCAGGTTCATTAATCGGGAATTTGATTCTTCCATTTCCATTTGCCATTACCTTGCTCATTAATGCGGTGTATTCTGTGGAGATATCTTTATCATCAAAAGTTATAAGGTTTTTGAAGCCCAATACTTCTTCGTAAAACTTGGCATATTTATTCATTTCGCCAACGTTTACATTGCCTACACAATGGTCAACATATTCTAATCCTGTTGGAGTAGGATTGTAGGAAGATTCCCACTTAATATATCCCGGAAGGAAGACTCCATCATAATTTTTACGTTCTACAAAAACGTGAACAGTCTCTCCATAGGTGTATATTCCGGAAAGCTTCACAGAACCTTTTGCATCGGTTTCACTCGTTGGTTGCAGATAAGATTTTGCACCTCTTTGGATAGTATCATCATACGATTTCTGTGCATCTTCTACCCAGAAGGCAATCACCTTTACACCGTCGCCATGTTTCTTAATGTGTTCAGCAATTTCTGAATCAGGAGTTAATGGTGTTGTTAATACAAGAGTGATTTTTCCTTGCCGCAAAACATAAGATGTGCGGTCTTTCAAACCTGTTTCAAGCCCTGCATACGCAAGGGATTGGAAGCCAAAAGCAGTTTTGTAGAAATGTGCAGCCTGTTTTGCATTTCCTACATAAAATTCAATATAATCGGTACCATTAATGGTAAAGGATTCTGTGTTCGCCTTTTTTTGTTCAGGCTCTAAAGTTGTGAGATGTGTTTCCATTTATTATTTTGAAAATTGTTCATATACTACAAGTAGTAAACATGCGCCTGAGGCAATCCATAATAGGTTTTCAAGCAGCAATAGCGGTAAGGGTTTTTTATCTCGTGCCATTTTGTAAGATTTTTTCGGGTTGTGTAATCCATGATTTATAATAGTCTTTAACTTCCAGTTTTAATGCTTCCTCTGTAATCATCATCGGCTTGAAAGGGTCAATCATCACTGCAATTTCGTTGGTTTCTTTTTTGCCAATGCTTCGTTCAATTGCTCCCGGATGCGGGCCGTGTGGTATGCCTCCGGGATGAAGTGTGATTTGTCCTTTTTCAATATTATTGCGGCTCATAAAATCTCCGTCTACATAATAGAGGAGTTCATCGGAATCTATATTACTATGATGGTAAGGAGCCGGAATTGCCTGCGGATGGTAGTCGTACATACGTGGTACGAATGAGCATATCACAAAATTATTTCCTTCAAAAGTCTGGTGGATAGGAGGGGGCATGTGCAGCCTTCCTGTAATAGGTTCAAAGTTGTGAATGGAAAAAGCATAAGGATAATGATACCCATCCCAGCCAACTGCATCGAATGGATGCGTGCCATAAACATAATGATAAAGTATACCTTGCTTTTTTATCATTACATCAAATTCTCCATGCTCATCATGGGTTTCAAGGTCAGCCGGAATTTTGAAATCACGTTCACAAAAAGGAGAATGTTCCAATAACTGACCGTAATCGTTGCGATATCTGCGAGGTAGTGTAACAGGACTGAATGATTCTACTACCAAATGTTTGTTGTCTTCGCTATCAAATTCCATCTTGTAAATTGTTCCTCTTGGAATAGTAAGATAGTCGCCGTATTCAAAGGGAATGTTTCCATAAAGCGTTTTCAATAAACCCGAACCTTTGTGAATAAAAATCAATTCATCAGCATCTGCATTTTTATAAAAATAGCTCGTCGATTTCTGCGGAGCAGCAATAGAAATATGTAAATCATTATTCACCAAAAGCGTTTTCCGACTTTTGACATAGTCCGGATTTCCTTCCACATCAAAGGTTTTGAAGCTTCGTGCCTTCATACCTTTTTTTACTGCAATTTTAGGTTCCAGTGAAATAGAACTTTCAATGCGAGTAACTATTGTGGGTGGATATAAATGGTAAACCAATGATGAGTTGCCCGAAAAGCCTTGCGTGCCTACTAATTCTTCCTGATAGAGTGAATTATCTTTTTTGCGAAAGACAACATGGCGCTTGTTTGGTATGTTACCTGCTTTGTTGTAAAATGGCATGTAAAATATTATTTGTTTGAGTTGAATTTTAACTTTACAATACTATACACATATTCAGCCTTGAAATATGACTTTCATCACACTTTATATTGATTCAGGTTAGTCGAAAATATTAGCGAGTCTTAATAATTTATTTTGGTCAAGTATTTTTATCTTTTTACCTACAAGGCCAATGGTTCCTTCTCTGTCGAGTTCAAAAAGCAGCCTGATAACCGTTTCGCGTGCAGTACCTACCATATTTGCAATATCCTCCCGTGTCATCAATATATTTATAGTAGAGTTATCACTTTCAAGTCCATAGCTTTCCTTGAGGAGCAGCAGCCCCTGAGCCAGCCTTTCCTTTACAGACTTCTGGGCTATATCCGTAATTTTCCTTTCAGCTGTTTTCAGTTCATCGGAGAAAAGGTGAATGATTTTAAAAGCAAGCTTCGGGTCTTTTTCTACCATTGAAATAAAGACCTTGGTAGGGATAAAACATATTGAGGATTGCTCCAATGCTACGGCTGAGCAAGAGTATTTATCTCCGCTTAGCACCGCACGATAGCCCATCACATCACCATCCTTAGAGAGGTGAACAATATGTTCCTTGCCGTCAATACCGGTTTGGGTTACTTTTATTTTTCCATTATTAACACAGTACAAACCGTGTGGATAGTTGCCTTCCTCAAAAATGGTTTGGCCTTTCTTAATTATTTGGCAGGACTTTAGCGAGTCCATCAGCTCCAAATCAATAGAGCCTACTTCATTAAAGATAGACTTGAATCTGGAGTTACATTGGATACAGGAAATGTGTTGAGTCTGGTTCATGGGGTATGAATTATTCTACTGCAAATGTGGGTTGTTAACGGGCTGTTGAGTATGATGGTTATCAGTAAAGAATTGTGATAAAAATCATATTCCGAAATCACCCTCTATGTGACTATTGTCACATTTTATCGGACTGGTTTAGTGCTTCTTTGCATCCATAAAACTCAACTCAAAATGGAAACTTTAACTTATTCAAAACACAAGGGCAGTCATACGCTTGCATATTACTGCGAAATGTACGTTGTGCTATTCACCATACTTGGTGTGATAGTTGCTATTTGCGAAAGGACTTTTATTCCATAAGGAATTTAGGTTCGCTATAGGTCTCGTCACTGCGAGTGAAACGAAACAGCCTTACATGGGGTAGACTGTTTCAATCGTTCTCAGTGACGTTTTTTTATGCAAAAAAGTGCTGTTTTTTCAAGAGGCAAAAGTCGATTATATGTCATGAAAATTAAATTTTCATATTACTGACATATATTTATAAATGATTTAAAATCAATTATATATAGTCATATTTTTATGTCAGCCGTGAAGGGGTACTGACATATAATTTGTTTGCGTAATAAAAGTGTGGCAAGTGTGAGGCAAAAATTTTGAGTCTTATTTTTGAATTATAAACTTGTTTTATTTTTTATTATATTTACGCTTGGTCAGGAAAAAATCACCGGATGAGAATACTTGCTTATATTTTATTTATTATATGTTGTACAATTTTTCTTGAATCAGAAAGAATTGGGGATTCCGTAGTTAAGACATACAATCAAAAAAAGCTCTATATAAAATATAAGATTGACACAATCATTGAAAAGGAAAACTCCGAAACTACCTTTACAATTATTAACGATAGCGGAAAGCGGACAAAATGTTTTAGATATTGTCCCGATGGTACTCTTTCGTTTCTGACTGAATATAATGAATATGAAGAGGGGACTAAAACAATCAATTATTCTTGTGAGAACAAAAATGAAATTTCTTATCAATGTTTTATCGAGTATCAAAAGGGGAAGCCAATCAGATATTCTCATAATGAAGAAAAAGGAATTTTCAATACATCTTCTGAAACTTCCTACGATTCGCTTGATAGGATTAAAGAGTATAAAACCTATGGTTTTGGCGGTCAAATTGACATGAGGGAGATATATAGTTATTTTCCTGCCGAAAGGAAAAGAACCATGCAACGCTTTGGTTATGATGGAAATGAAATATATGTTGAAATCACCTTCTTTGATAATAAAGAAAGGGAAATAGAATCCGATTATAATTATAATGGATATATGGCTTCAAAATATGTCACAGATTATGATGATTTGGGAAATGTAAAGAGGTATGCAGGTTATTTTTTCCCGGGAAATAAATTAGAAGTTGAAAAACTAAATTTTTATAGTAAGCCTGAAAAATTAGACAGTGTTAAATATAAATCGTCCGAGGCAGAAAAATACGATATTACCTATTATCAATACGATAATAGAGGTTTATTAGTAAAGGAAATTCATCATGACAATTTAAACAACATTGTCAATGAAACTACATACGAATATAAATAGTATCGAAAATTTTATTCCCCGCCTTTGTATTTCCCTTTCAGCCAAAAGAAAAGAAAACCTCCTGCAATAATTGGGGTAAGCATTAATAGAAATGTGCTATTGAGGTAAGCTGATTGGGTGCGTTTGGTGGCTCCAGCCTGGCAGAGAGGACATGCAGAAACTGTACAACTTAGATATAAGAGATAAGATATGAGAGATAAGATTTTCAATTTCATATTACAGAAATTTAGCGAGCACCAGAACAAATAGTACGAATGGCAAGTATGCGAATGAACTGAACATTAATCGCAAAGCGTTTTTATTCGTGCGGTCAGTGTATAATTTATAAGCGAAGCCCGAAAACCCTACACCTGCTAATACAAGCAGCCAGGTTACATTCACTCCTGCTGATTGATACATATATAAAAGTAATCCGGCAGGAATAATAAGGAAAGTAGAAAGCAAAATAATAATTGCAGATGCTTTATTTCTTCCTCCGGAAGTAGGCAGCATACGGATGCCTGCTTTGTTGTATTCATCATCCAGCAACCATGCAATAGACCATGTGTGAGGGAACTGCCAGATAAACTGTATTGCAAAAAGTATCATTGCTCCAACAGTAATGCTTCCAGTTGCAGCAACGCATCCAATCACTACGGGAAGCGAACCTGCAACTGCACCCGGAAAAATTGTGAGGGGTGTAATCTTTTTCAGTGGTGTATATATTCCTGCATAAATAAGCATGGCAGAAAGTCCAAGAATTCCGCAGAGCATATTTATTTTGAAAAGGCAAAATGCACCAACAATTGCTAGGGTAAAACCAAAAAGTAAAGCTTCCGTCACACCCATTCTTCCGTCAGGTAGTGGACGTGTTAAAGTGCGTTTCATTAGCTTATCGGAACGTCGCTCAATAACCTGGTTAAAGGTGTTTGCTGCCCCGGTAATAAGGAAGCCCCCAATAGACAATAACCAGATGGTTAAAGGGTCTACATGGCGTTGGGTTGCCCACAGGTAAGCCATTGATGCAGAGAATACTACAAGGAACGACAGCCTCATTTTAATGAGCTGTGTATAGTCTGATAAATGGGCTTGAATTGTTTTCACGGGTGGCAAAGATATACTATTACCTGAAATCATCTTAATTGAAATAAACGAGACGGTAAAGAACGGGCCAAATAGCCACAACAAAATACCAATACAATATGCACGTAGAGATTTTGTTTTTGGCTATTTCAAAGGATGAAGCCTTTCTGATAGAAAAGTACAGGTAGAACAGTATGCACAATCCGGCAAAAACGTGAAGGCCGTGAGCACCTATCAGGGTGTAAAAAAATGCTCCGTAAATGCTGGAATGTGTTGTAAGTCCGTACCCGATTAGCCTGGCCCATTCTGTGCCTTGAATCGTTAAGAAGGTAGCACCTAGTAAAATAGTAACAAGTAAAATGTTTGTCGATTTTGAATCAATCGCTCCAATCTTATTGACTCTTCTGGAAAAGAAAAATAGTACAACCGCACTACTCAAAAGTATGAGTGTGTTAACACCGGTAACCTCAACAGGAAGCCTTGGCTGGTCGGGTGGAGGCCATACCATTGCACCTGCCTTGTTTACGATATAAGCACTAATCAAGCCTCCGTATAACATTGCTTCCGTTATAAGAAGTAGAATCATTGCCAATACTCCGTTTGGTACTGCTTTCCTTTCGAAAGGTTTTGATGTTGCGATTGTTGTGTCCATGGGGTTTGTTTAATTAGGAATTAATAATTAGGAATTAGGAATCAGTTTGAAACTGGAATTAGTAATTGGAGGTTTTGAGTTTCATTTCTAATTCGTAATTCCTAATTCGTAATTAATGTGGATAAGTTACATCACGCGGAACGGCAGTGATATCAGGATATACACCAAAGAAGAATGCATAAATGATTAAAGCAACTGCTGCTACTGCTATGAAAACAAACAGCGGTTCATATTTCATGTGCATAAAGTTGCGCACAACCAGTACTACCTTCCACAGTGCGGTTAAAAAAATCAATGCTATTGCAATGCCGGGTGAAAAAACATAGCCTACTGTTAAACTAACTCCTAATAATAGAAGCAAGGTAACAAGAACGCGTCCATAATGTGGGTGGCCATGATAGTCGGTTTCTGCAGTTGCAAATACTACATTATCATGATCAGGGCTGTTATGGATTGGTTCAAAATTGCCAGGTCCGTGAGAATCTTCAAGTCCCACATTTATGCCTGGTTTTAAAATTGTAGTTGTCATAGTGTTTAGTTTTAAAGGAATTATTACTTAGCGATATATAATAAAGGGAACAAGAAAATCCAGATTAAATCGACCATGTGCCAATACATACCAACCAGTTCAACACGATGCATATTATTTCCTTTACGGATTTGCATCATAACTATAAAGATGGCAGTCATACCGGCCAATACGTGTGCTCCATGCAAACCGGTCATTATATAATAAAATGACCAGAAAAGAGAACCAACATGGTCTCCGGCAGCAACCAGTTTTGGGCTGGTGAATGTGAACCCTTCAGAGATTTCATGTGCATACTCAATACTTTTATCTACAAGGAACATTACACCTCCAAGCAAGGTACACATCATCCATAATCTGGCTTTTGCAATATCCAGTTTTACGGCAGCTCCGTGAGCACGTACAATAGTATAACTGCTTAAAAGCAAAACCACTGTATTAAGCGCACCAATAAAGGTGTTGGTGTTTGCGGCCATTGCACCCCAATGCGGATAGCGGATACGGAATAGAAGATAACAGCATATCAATCCTCCGAAGATTACTAATTCACCGGCTATAAGAACCCACATTCCAAGCCTGCCTTGTGGAATTTTGATTATCGGAATTGCGAGGTGATTTTGATTTGTCTCCATATTTTTTGTTTTAGCTATTGGCTATTAGCTTCTGGCTATTAGTTGTTATTTGGGTTGGGAACATTTTGTGGTGTGAAGTCTTCGGGAACGTCAGGTAAACTATAATCATAAGCACCTCTATAAACAACCGGATAAGGATTGAAATTACCATGTGGTGGAGGCGAATCAGATAACCATTCCAAGGTTGTAGACTCCCATGGATTCTTTACAGACTTCCTGTTGCTTCTTAATGTAGAGATAAAGTTGTAAAGGAAAATGAACTGAGAAAGGATAAGCCCGATGGCACTAATAGTGGCAATCTGTTCAAATGTTTGATAAGGCTCTCTTGAAATAAGGCTGAAAGATGAATAGTCATTTATCCTTCTGTGTTGACCTGCCAATCCATTAAAGAATAAGAGGAAGAACAAACCGTTGAAGAAAATAAACGTGAGCCAGAAATGCCATTTACCAAGTTTTGGGTTAAGTTCCTTGCCGCTGAATTTAGGGAACCAGAAATAGAATGCAGCGAAGAATCCAAAGAAGATATCAGGGAATAAAGTATAGTGGAAGTGGGCAACAACAAAATAAGTATCGTGCGCATAAATATCAAAGGTGTTTGAACCGAGGAATAATCCTGTTAATCCGCCAATCAGGAACAAACCGATAAATCCTATTGCCCACAACATTGGTACTTTCATTGTTATTTTACCTCCCCACAAAGTTGCCATATACGAAAGGAAGATACCTGCGAACGGGATAGATATTAATATGGTACCAATACTGAAGAAGGTTGCCATGCGAGGATCTATACCGGCTACAAACTGGTGGTGGGCCCACACTAGCACGGAAAGGAAAGCTGAGAGCAATGCGAGATATATAATCGTTTTGTAGGCGAACAAAGGTTTGCGTGAAAACACAGGAACGATTTCTGCAAGCACACCAAGTGATGGAAGCAAGAGGACATAAACTTCAGGGTGGCCGAAAAACCAGAATAAGTGTTCCCAAAGCATTGGGTCGCCTCCACGGTGCGGATCATAAAATCCTGTTCCTAAAACGTTGTCGAATAATAGCATGAATGCACCTGCAACTAAAGGACCAACAGAGAACATAAATATGACTGCGCCAATATTCAGGAACCAAATAATTACCGGAATTTTCCAGGGAGTCATTCCTTTTGCACGTTTGTTTACTGTTGTTACCAGGAAGTTGATACCTCCCATTAACATTGCTACAAACTCAAGAGCAACTGCAAGGATTAATAAACTTGTTCCTGAGAATAGCGCCTTGAAAAAATCGGGATTATGATTAAGGTAACCGCCTGCCGAGAATGGTGGATACATTGTCCAGCCACCGCCAAATGCACCACCGGGTACAAAGAAGGAAGCGATTAAAATAACGGCACTAAGAAAAAATATTTGTACCGATAAAGCATTCAATGTTGGGAATGCCATGTCATCTGTGCCGATCATTATTGGAATAAGAAAATTTCCAAATGCGGAAAGAAGCACGGGCATACCAACCCAGAACACCATTATCATTCCATGAATCGTTACAAATGCATTGTATTGTTCTGCGCCAAGCATTCCGTAAAATGGTATACTCTTACCGGGGAAGGCAAGGTTATACCTGAACACATAAGCTAAATAACCGCCCACACCGGCCATGAACATCCCCATAACCATGTATTGGATGCCGATTGTTTTGTGGTCGGTGGAGAAAATATATTTACTCCAGAAACTTTTTTTGTGATGAAGGTTTTCCATATCTGCGCGTTAGTTTATTCTTTATTTAATTAGTTTGATGCAGTTGCCGGTTTGTTGGCATTATATAGTGAATCGGTAAAGTGTTTGTATTGTTCCGGTGTTTCTGCCAGAACAAAGTTTCTCATTTTAGAATGCAGTATTCCGCAAATCTGTGTACATGAAATATCATACTTACCAGGCTTGGTAATATTGAACCAGCGTATAACTGTTCTTCCGGGAAGTGCATCTTGTTTTAATCTTGTATTAGCAAGAAAGAAACTGTGAATAACATCTTGCGAGCGCAATTCAAAAACGATATTTGCATTGATTGGCACATGAAGCGAACTGTTCATTTCATCAATGGTTACATCGTCTGTTGTACCTAATACACCATCAGGTCCGGGGTAAACAAAAATCCAGTTCCATTGGCGGGCAATAATAGCAATACGCACATCGGCTTTTGACGGAACACTTTCAATTTCTCCCCAGGTGTCATGCTCTACATATAAGATTACAAAGTCACTTAAAAGCAAGCCTACAAGCGCAATTGTAATCCATTTAAAATGTTTTTTCTTTTCCCCTGTAATGTATTCTGCCCTGTTAACTTTTTTCGAACTATACTTTATCAAAGGATAGATAAGTATAAACAGGCTTACAAAAAAGGCGAAGGCTACAAACGCAAGAATCAACCAAAACAGGTTGTCAATTGCTTGACCGTAGGTGCTGACGTTTTCCGGGAATATGCTCATGAAGTGTTTTATTTGATGATGCAAAAAAACACATGAAAAGGAGGACGCGTTATGACTTTAGTCACAGAATAATTTGAGATTTATCATGCTTTAAAGTGCAAGTCCTTTAGTATCCGAATATCAAGATTTATATAACATATATTCAGATACATACGATAATTAAAATCTTCGAAACAAATTTAAAATATGCAGGAAAATTAATTTATAAAAAAATATAATTCTGAGACATTAGTCACAGAATTATGGAAGCATATAGAGTATAGGATAAAATCGAATTTCAACAATTGCCTGTTTATATTTAGAATTGAAAAACCCTAAGCATAAAGTTGCCATAACATTCTCATAAAGATTGTAGCAGATCTTTGCAGTGCCGAATAAATGGGCATTATGCACACGAAGGAAGTGCTTGAAACAATAAATAAATTCTCTCATAGTACCTCGTCGCCCCATTCCAATCCCTCCGAAAGCCTTAAAATTATTTCCTGGAACATCTATATGTTGCCGCGTCATTTGTTGCGTACAGGGCAAAGTGAAAGGGCATACGAAATTGTAGATGTTTTAAAAGCGCAGGATGCAGACATTATAGTATTTGAAGAAGCATTCGACCGGAAATCGAGAGAGATAATAAGGAAGGGTTTGAAAACCTATTTTCCGTATGAGTCGGGAAATCCTCCAAAAAATATCTTCTGGAGAACCAATTCAGGCATCTGGATAATCAGTAAAATTCCTTTTACAATTGTGAAGAATATTTATTTCACGCGGGGCAGGGGCCCGGACTGGTTTGCCTGCAAAGGTGCAATGTTGATTGAAGCCCAAAAAAATAATTTCTCGTTTTATGTAATAGGTACTCATCTGCAATCTGATTTTGGCGGGGCTAAATCACAGGAAATACGAAGGGCGCAATATGAACAAATCCGAAAGGAGTTGTTAGAACCATACAATAAAAGTAGTAAACCTCAATTTTTGGTAGGAGACTTTAATACCATACATCACGAATCATTACATTACGAACAAATGCTTAGTATGCTGGAAGTAAAATCGTGTTCGCTTGAAGGAGATTGCCGGTATTCATACGATTACTCAACCAACGATTTCATCACAAAAATCAATAATCAGCCCCAATTAATCGATTATATCCTCTATTCTGACTCAGAACACCACAAAATTGAAGGGAAAATGTTCATTAACATGTTTCGCAAGCAATGGCATTCCAATCATAATGACCTATCAGATCATTTCGCTGTTACAGGAATTTTTCACTTGTTTGATGGAAATAATGATATAAATCTTGCATCTGTTTAGGAAATTTATGATATTTGTATTTTGTAACCTCGAGGTAACATACGCGTAACATAACAATAACTTTCGTAAAGTAAATTCGCGAAGGCTTGGTTTGAACCCTGATAAATATATGCCCAAAACAAAGAAAATACTTTTTCTTACCGGTTCTCCAAACCAGACAACACAGATGCATAAAATTGCGTCGGAGCTAACCGGGTACGATTGTTATTTCAGCCAGGTTTTTGACGATGCACTTGTTGTAAGATTGTTATTGAAAACTCCGTTAATGGATAAGATAGTACTTTCTGATCCGTTTCGCAGAAAGGCAGAGGAGTATTTAAAGCAACATAATCAGAAAATTGACTATAAAGGAGAAAATTACGGGCACAAGTACGACTTGGTTGTAATGTGCAGTGATGTGGTTTTCCCAAAACGATTTAAGAATACAAAAACCATATTTGTTCAGGAAGGGATGACTGACCCTTTTAATTCGTGGAGTAAAATTGTGAAGATGCTTGGGTTGCCCGGATTTATGACCTTAAGTACATCTCTGAATGGCTCTATGAATCTGGCTGATGTATATTGTGTAGCCTCGGATGGTTATAAAGAGCGTTTTTCAAAATTGGGAACAGATAAAAATAAGATTATTACTACAGGAATGCCCAATTTCGATAACATGTTTTCTTATGTGAATAATGATTTTCCGCTTACTAATTATGTATTGGTTTGCACTTCTGATATACGTGAATGTTATGGAATCGATTACCGTAAAAAATTCATCAAACGTTGTGTTGATATAGCAAAGGGAAGGCAAATAATTTTCAAGCTTCATCCTAACGAAGTTATGGAAAGGGCCGTGAGTGAAATTAAAGAATGTGCTCCTGCAGATGCATTAATCTATACAACCGGAAACTCTAATCACATGGTTGCTAATTGCGATGTTTTAATAACACAATATTCAACATTAACTTATGTAGGCCTTGAGCTTGGTAAAGAAGTGCATTCATTTTTTGATGTGGAAGAATTAAAACGCCTTGCACCGCTTCAAAATGGTGCCACTTCAGCCAAGAAAATAGCTGACGTATGTAAAAATTATGTTGAGTATACTGGTGATAGCCGATATTTCATCGAAAACTATCAAAATCCTTTATTTGATACACGGATTGTTAGGCCTACTAAAACGGTTTCTGCCGTGCCTTTATAGTACACTGTTCCATTTGCAAGTATTGGCGACTCCTTAAAAAAACCATCCCGCAAAATTGCGGGACGGATAGACATTTCATTTTACAGGGATTAATGACAAAACTAATCAACCATTTTATGAATGTCTTTTTAGTATTTAAATTTTCTATTTCCAGCTAACCTTTTCTACAATCTTTACCTCCGTATAGTTAAACACATCAGCAATTGCATTCACATAATCTTTCATGGCAACATTCTTTCCGCAGGCTGAAGATGTTTCTTCACGGTTCAAAACAATATTATCTATAGTCCAAATAAAGCCACCACCTAAGGAGGATTGTGAACCAAAATTTTGAAAAAGTTCTGATACTTGCTCAGGGCTATCTCCGCATAGATTGGGTATAATACTCCAATCTCCTGCAATTATAAATTCTGTTGTGTTAAAATCCGGAATTAGTTTGTTAATGGCTTTTGCCCATTGCTGAGGTGTGTTGCCTGCTCCTCCATTATAACATTGCAGGTTCCACCACTTAACAACACCCGGTTTGTAGTTTTCAAGCTGGGCGAGTGAACTTGTCCAGAAATGGGGGAAAGTCCAGGGGTTGTTATAAAGGCAGAACGAAATTCCGAAGCCCATATCAATTAGCATTTTGCAAAAAGCGACAAAAGAAAGCGGGTCATAATAATCTTCGCAAGCCATATCAATTATATCAATTGCAGGAAAAGTCTTCCGAAAGGTTTGAAAATTTTTCTCTAGCTGAGTATCGGTAAATGAATTCGTATTTTCTTCATAAATGGCCTGAATATTTCTGAAATCAGATACCCCTTCCCCTCCAATAGAGGCAGAAATTGTATTTATACTTCCACCATTTTTTAAACCCCCAATCATTCCGGGCCAGTATAAAGAACCTGTATAAGTACCATCCTGAACAATTCGTTTGTCATTAAAACTAATATTTCCTGCCTGATCAATATGATATAAGCACAGAATAATATTTGTCCATCCTGCTTTTTTTACTTCTTCATAGCTCAGTTGGTTTGGAACACCGGGATACATTAGCCCTTCTGCATAACCTGCTATAACCGCTTTTGTTTTCATATTAGTATATTTAAAAAATCCCCGGCAGGACGAACTGCCGGGGGCTCCCTGATATCTGCCTCCTTAACTATCTCAATCGCTCCTTTATGAGTTTCTCCCCTTCCAATATTATTATGAGATGCGAAATTGAAAATTAATTCTGTCTTGCATTACGGGATTTTATGAAAATCGTATACGGGACTTTTCCCGGGGTAGGTACGGGACTTTTACGGGAGTAAAATAACATGCAGGCAAAGTTTGCTTTATAATTTTGTAGCAACCAATCAATCTATTAATTATGAAACGATTCCCCCTAGTATCAATGAAAGTTTTTGTAGGCGTTGCCTGTATTGTTATTACCTTCTTGTGTTGCATTTCTATCCCGCATAATAATGAAACTAAAACCGCTTTAAAATTTCAAGCATATTATTATCTACCGGGTGAAGACAGTTTGAATGTGAATGCGGATACTCTTCATATCAGCAGCGGTAATAACAGATTCACGCTAAAGGACACTTGCCTGTATGTTGTTGTTAGCGGAAAGTTATCATCAATTGACTCACTCAATGATCTTGTTGATACCATATATATGAGGAATCTGTATGATACAGCAAGCGCTAAAAATTCCGGTGTGCATAATGTTACCGCACTGCAAATAAAATATGGGCTGCACAACCATAAAGTCAAACTCTATTATAAGGCGCTTAGTCTTGATAGAGACTCTACCACCAAGCCAGGAGTTACCCCAAAATTAGGCTATTATTCAAATCACCATCCATTCGACAGTAACTATTATTGCTATACAGGTAGCGGGTTTATGCGTGCACCGTATAAAAATCAGTTTTTAAAGGACTCCTTGAATTATATTGACAGCATACGAATCAGGCATCATCTAAACAATCCGACCCCAGGCTATTTTTATACTGCCAATAACGACACAGGTGATGTGCATTCAGTCATTTTCAGTTTTCAGGAAGTATATTCTTTAATCAAGAATAATTCCGGCAGCCGCTATGTAAAGGTTTCAAGCATTGGGCAGCGGGTGAAAATGTCTATTACACTAAGCTTTTATAAACATTCAATAATGCTAGGGCCCAATAGTCTTCAGCCGGGCGGACATGGTACTGGCGGTGGTAGTGGTGTGTATTATAATGTGTATGCGGATTTGGCAGGCATGTGTCCACCGCAATGTTCAGAACTACAATTTCAATTAAAATAATATAAATCACTAAATAATAATAAAAGGCATATTAGGAGGCAAAGGGTTATGATGGATTAAATTATCTATTTTTATAATCCAGTTCCGTTGATAAATCTTGTATGCTACGCATAATTTACGAATCTTTAATTCTAATAATAGCCTTTAGTATGGGTATATACTCATTTCGGTATATGAATTTTATTTATAAGATTTTTTTCCTTCAATTAGTTACTTATATTCTATTTGATATTTTGGCTAATATGATTCTTTTGTTCCCAAAAGTGAATAACCATAATCAATGGGTATATAATCTTGCCATGCCAATTGAAACTGGTTTTTTGTCTTGGGCTGCATTGGAGTATTTTAAGAAAAATAAAGCAAGGTTTTTTATTTGGATTGGTTACTGCCTATTCCTTATTGCTTTCCTGATAGAGATGTTTGTTAAAGGGGGCGCAGTTTTTTCTAATCACGGATATATAGTTGAGAGTGGTTTATTACTTATACTTTTTTTGTTTGTACTCTACTCTGAGTTCACACGAAAGAGCGTAAGTTGGAAACGTTCCCCTGATATATGGATATCATTAGGAATAGTCCTCTATTTTGGTGGGGTAATACCTTATCTGAGTTTGATACATTATTTACAAGAAAGCCATCCAACAATGAATCGTTATTTATTCAATTTTATAATAATTGGTTTATCGAACGTCCGCTATTTATTGCTCGCCGTTGGGTTCTGGCTTGTTCGTCGAAATGTGCTATCAAAAATTACCGGACTGAATGAGTAGCTCCGAAATTGCATTATCTATTGCCAGCATCACACTCCTGATGTTGTTGCTGGTTGCCGGGATAGTGCTGGTTATTTTTATTTCGGGCAGACAACGATTAAAACAGCAAATGGAACTGGCCGAAAATAAACTGAATTATGAACGTGAATTAAGGCAAGTTGAAACGGAAGTAAGCGAGCAAACATTAGGGCAATTAGGCCAGGAACTGCATGATGATATCGGCCAATTGCTAACTGCAGTGAAGATACATCTTGAAAACCAAAAACTGGATCATCCGGAATTGACTGAAGGGTTTAAACCTATGGACACTTATCTTGCCGAAGTAATGCAGCATGTAAGGATGCTTAGCCGTACTTTAAATAACGATTACATTGGTCACATTGGTTTGATTGCTG
This sequence comes from uncultured Bacteroidota bacterium, assembly GCA_903901055.1. Lineage (GTDB taxonomy): Bacteria > Bacteroidota > Bacteroidia > JABEUT01 > JABEUT01 > JABEUT01. The sequence continues at coordinate 49,558 of CAIUPO010000072.1, read as the reverse complement.
CGATAGATTTGGAAGTTAACAGGATTAAAGCATTACGCAGATACGAGGTGCATTGGCAAGCCCCGCATGGAAGTTCAAACCTTGACAAGAATCAGGAACTAATGTTGTTCCGTATTTTTCAGGAAATAATACAAAATTCGCTGCGCCATTCCCTTGCCAAGAATGTAACGATTTCAATCAATAATGAGGCAGGGAATTTTGAATTGAAAATTGAAGATGATGGCAAAGGTTTTGATGTTGAAAATATATTAAAGTCAGATAAGGCATCTGGTTTGAGGAATATAATAAAACGTGCGAAATGGGCCGGTTTGGAGTGTACAATTATTTCATCGGCCGGAAATGGATGTAAAACGAATTTGAAAAAAGTACCGTTAATGAAATTACAGGTTTAAGAACAATCTAAGTTATGGAAGCAAAAAAGAACATAATACTGTTGGATGATCACGTTATTATCCGCAACGGACTTAAGGAATTAATTGAAAAACTTGGTCCTTATCATATCACCAATCAATTTGATAATGGTGGCGATTTCCTTGAGTTTATCATTGAAAAGCCCGGAGTAGATTTAATTGTACTCGACATTAACATGCCCGGAATGAATGGGGATGAAGTGGTGGAAAGACTGAACGCAATGCAGGTCAAGATACCGGTACTGGTGTTAACAGTAAGTGATGATGAAAAATTAATTGTCAAATTGTTCCGTTTAGGGGTAAGAGGTTATTTGAAAAAGAACTGTGAGGCAGCTGAGTTGAAAAGCGCTATTAGTGAAATATTCCGGAGTGGATATTATCATAATGAGTTTTTAGTCTATTCGCTGCAATCGAACCATAAAGAGGTTAAAAAAAGTGAACAGGAACTTATTTTAGAAAGAATGAGCTCTAGAGAGAGGGAGTTTTTGAAATTGGTTTGCAGCGACAAGGAATATACATACGACCAGATAGCTGATAAGATGAATGTTCTACATAGAACCGTTGATGGTTATCGGGAGGGGATTTTTAACAAATTCGGGATAAAATCAAAAACCGGGCTGGTTTTTATTTGTTTTGAGGCACAAACTGTTTGACTTACTGTAGCTAACCGATTAAGGGCTTAAGCCTAAGTTAATTGAGGTAGGACACAATCGACACTCCTTATTATTTAAAATAATTGGAACTTTTTTAAGTTAGTATCGTAATAATTGTAGTTTTACCTATTGAAATCCAATTTTATACCATAATTGTACAAAACATTCCTGATATTAGGCGGAGATGGATATTTCGGCTGGCCCCTCTCAATGAGGCTGGCGGCAACGCATCCTGAAAGCAAGATTATTATTGTTGATAATCAGTGGAGGAGAAATGTGGTTAAAACACAAGGTTCAGACTCTATTATTCCTATAGCCCCACCTGAGGAAAGAATTAAGGCCTTTCATAAAATCCATAACCTGAATAACATCAGGTATATAAATATGGATATGAATACCCCCAAACTTGATGAGCTTATAAAATATGAACAGCCTGGTATAATATATCACCTTGCCCAACAATGTTCTGCTCCATATTCAATGAAAGGGGAGGAGGAGGCTATGTTCACCCTGCTGAATAATGAAGCGGGAAATATGCGGCTTTTATGGGCCGTAAAGAAACATGTCCCCGATACGCACATAATAAAATTAGGCTCTTTTGGGGAGTATGCCAAATCAGGAATAGATATTGCGGAGGGGTATTTTCAACCGGAATTCAGAGGTAAAAAAGCCGATAAGCCAATGCCTTTCCCACGGGAGGCAGATGATATTTACCACGTCTCGAAAATTAACGATACCAATTATGTGGCTATGGCTTGCCGTAAATGGGGCTTAAGGATAACCGATGTTATGCAGTCAACCATTTTCGGAAACGTTACAGACGAGATGATGGACTGCCCTGAACTACGTACCCGTTTAGATTATGATGAAGCCTTCGGAACCGTTTTGAATCGTTTTCTGGCCCAGGCTGTAATTGGGCATCCGTTAACCGTGTATGGTACTGGAAAACAACGCACCGGTTTAATGTGCCTTAAAGATTCGGTTAATTCACTTGCATCTTTAGCCGATGAAGCACCGAAAGCGGGTGTACATAAAGTTATTAATCATGTTACTGTTGGCAATTTTTCCATTAATGAACTGGCAGAAGCGGTGCGGTTTATTGCCAATGAGGAAGGATATAAAGTAACTGTAAAGCATGATGCGTATGATCCACGCATGGAGCGCCCGGAAAAAAAATCGGAGTTTGATATTCATACCGATTATATTGATGAACGAATTGTTCATTCTCCTTTTGCAGATATAATCAGAGAAACACTCCATCTTATAGCTCAACACAAAGACAGGATATCAACAAGCATCTTCCCTCCTGTAATAAATTGGACTGATGATGCCAAAATGAAAGAAAAGTTACTTGCAGAGAGTAGCCGCATTATTGTTGATGAGAAAGGGGAGGAAAAAATAACAGATGAATCATATTGGACAAAATTCAGGAAAGAAAATTTCCATTCAAAGCGCATAAACCTTAATCCGGGCACACTGGGAACCCCATCGGAAGCTGTGAAGCATGCCCGCCTTTTTACAGCTAAGGCAAATGAAATTGAAGCCCATCCATTGGGTATGTACGAATATGGCAGAAAGTGCCAGGAGGAAATTCAGGAGTTGTGTAATGAATTATGGCCTTCACCGGGCTACCATTCAATGGTAGTGCATAGTACATCGCAAACGCTTAATCATCTTTCGTTGTCTATGTTGCGTGTTCTTCATAGCGAGGGTAGTGGACCTTATAGAATCATTACAACAGAACATGAACACCAGGGAGGCATTGGCTGTTTTGAAAATATGCCGGAATACGAGGTGCACTATCTGAATGATGCTACGCGGGAAGATAAAGATTTACTGAAAAGGAAAATAGAAGAGATAAAGCCTCATATTACATTTTTCTCACATGTTTATTACGATACCGGAAGCAAGTCTCCGGCTGTGGAATGGGCTAAGTTCTTTAAGAAAATTGCACCCGATTGTAAGGTAATAATTGATGTTGCCCAATCAATAGGAATACTTGACCTTCCATTTGGAGATGCCGATGTGTTGGTTGGTAGTACCCATAAATGGCTCTTCGGGCCACATGGCGGGGGATTGATTTGGGTTAAGAATAGTTTTAAAAACTGGATACACTCTATGTATTGGAGTGGCCATGGCATTGCTGCTGATTCGGATATCGAATCATTGAGTATTCCGGGTGGACAAGATTTTATGCTTTATCCCGCTGTGCTTGAATCTTTGAAACTGTATAAAAAAGTGGGCAAGGACAAAGTGTTTCAGCGCTCCGCCATGCTTGCAAACTGGTTTCAAAAGAAACTCGCAGAGGCATTGGTTTGTTTGAAAACGGATTTCATTTTTCTCAACAATACAATGAACTCTCCGTTTATTTCTGTTGCATTTACAAATTACGATCCCTATCCTTTATACATGGCGCTGAATGAGCGGCAGGTACATATTAAGTGCATCAAGAATCATAAAATAGGTAATAAAGAATACCATATTCTTCGTTTCGGATTCCCGTATTTTGAAACACTCGACAGGATGGAGTATGCCATAAGCCAAATTAAAAATCTTGTTGCAGAATCTGAACATAAGGACCTTAAGTTCGGGACTTGAGGATTCTTCTATTCTAAATCTTTTCATTTCAAATAAATAGTAGATTTGAAAGATGAAAAAGGTTTTAATAATTCTAACTTTTTTGGGCTTTTGCAACATCTACGCTTTATGTCAAAGTAATAAGGATAGTAATAAAAGTAAAAAAGACACTAGTTTTTATACTGAATATTCTCCAGCAAATCCTGTACCTGGAGAATTTCATCCTTTTATTGAATGCGATAGTGGAATATGGAGGTCTTACTACAAAAATGGTAGAGTGGAGTCGGAAGGAAGAATGATTAAGAAAAGAAAATATTCGGTGGAAGATGGGGTATGGAAAATTTACACAGAGGATGGCAAATTATCAAGTATTGAAGAATATAAAAAAGGGAAACTTGTGAAAGTAAAATATTGTAATACCGATACTGTCTATTTTAAGAAGCAAAAACCCCATTAATTTAGAAGATTAGTAATTTTACTTAACCAAAAATTCCCCGTAGGGGATAAATCTTAATAGCATACAAAACGAAACACAAATCAAAGCTCCGTAGGAGCGATATAAAATGCCAAATACATTTTCACAAATATATATTCATGTGGTATTTGCTATAAAGGGTAGAGAGAATTTAATTAATAGTAAATTTAAAGATGAACTATACAAATATATTTGCGGTATTGTAAAAGGAAATAATGAGAAGGTATATGCAATAAATGGAATGCCTGACCATGTTCATGTTTTATTAAGCATTAAACCAGATACCATGCTCTCTGATTTGATGAGAGATATTAAAGCAAGTTCTTCAAAGTGGATAAATTCAAATAAATTGGTGATTGGTAAATTTCAATGGCAAGAGGGGTTTGGAGCATTTTCTTGTTCGCAATCGCAAATAGATAAAGTAATTGCATATATAGATAATCAGGATATGCACCATAAGAAAACATCCTTTAAAGAGGAATACATAAAATTATTAAAATCTTACAAAATAGAATTTAATGAAAAATATGTTTTTAAGTGGATTGAAGGATAATGTCGCTCCTACGGAGCTCTAAAATCTTGAGCTGCGTGTCTTCTATTACTATTTACCTCCTATGGAGGTATAGGCTCTAAATTGCTTCAATTAAATAAGCACCGCCACTACACCAGCTACAATCAGTATCATAAAACTAATAAAGATTTCCTTCCGCAATGATTTGTTGGAAAGTGAAAGGGCATAAAACATTTTCAATACGTTGTTGCTGGTGATAGCATTTAATACTGCCATTGAAATTATACCTGCATCCAAATTCCATTTGCCCTGAAAAAGGTTGATGATAAAAGGGTCTATATCGGTAACGCCAACTACAAAAGCGAGATTTTTAGCACCTCCCGCGCCATAATGGCCCACCACATAACTGGTGACAACAGCAAATAAAATAAAAAGCCCTCCAAACAAAACTGCAGTCTTGAACTCCAGTGGATTTGTATGGCTTTCCGGTGCAACTATTTCATTGGTGGTAACAACACTGGCCTTACGGATAACACTGAAATAAACAGCTATCAAAGTGCTCAAAAGAATTAAAACAGCGAAGTATGGAATAAGCTTTATAGCAACCTCCATATTGAAAAAAGCAGCAAGGATAAATATTCGTAAATACATCATTGTTAGAGCAAGAAAAATGGCGGCAATAATCCGGTTGCCCGAAACGTTTTCTTTGCTTTTCCGGGCAAGAATTACAGTCGTTGCTGTGCTACTGTAAAGCCCACCCAATATGCCTGTCAATAATATTCCGGTGTTCGGAAAAACAAATTTCCGAAGAAGATAACTTACATAAGAAATACTTGAAACAACAACAATGGCGAGCCAGAATTTATAAGGCGAGAAATTAAGTGTAGCAGAGATGGGTTCTGTAGGAAGCAGTGGAAGAATAACCCCGGCAATCACCAGGAATTTGCCGAGGGTGAGGAATTCTGTATTGTCAAACTTTTTGGAAAAATTTAAAAGTGTCTCTTTTATTTCCGAAAGAATAAGAACCGTTACTACAATCAATAGAACCATCCACTTTGGCTGTGTATAAACCAGTGGTGCGAGTGTGTAAGTAATCAGAGCCGTCGCGAGGGAGGTCATTCCAAACTTTTGCTGGACTTTGATTTTTTGGAAATAAAAGATACCTAACAATCCCCCGATTATTGCGCCACCAATGATAAAGGGTAACAAGTCGTGCGGGCTGATAATATATAGGATGAAACCTAAAATACCAATGAAGGTAAATGTGCGGTCGGTCCCGAAAACAGTTTCCACGGCCTCGTTTATATAGTGCCTGCGTTGTTCCAACCCTATGAATAATGAAAAAATAACCACCAACAAAAAGTTGATAAGGTCGGGTGGTATATCTTTTATAAATTCGGTGTTCATAGCCTTTATAAATAAGATGCTAAATTAAGCTATTAGCCATTAATTGATAACTAATAGCTATTTACTATTCCGGATATTTCATTTTTAGCCCTTTCATTGTTTTTACTATCTCCCTTGCTATAATTAAATTCCTGTACCATTTGTGGTCTGCGGGCACTATTTGCCATGGAAAGCATTTATCACAACGCTCAAATATTTTTTCATAAAGTTTCATAAATCCTTTCCAGTGCATGGCTTCAGCGCTATCTGCCGGGTCATATTTCCATTTTTTATGCGGAACGTCAAGCCTCTCCTTAATGCGTTTTGTTTGCTCTTCTTTAGAAATATGAAGAAAAAATTTCAGAATAATAGTGCCGGAATCGGCCAGGTTTTGTTCAAAACTGTTGATGATATCATAACGCCTTTCAAGCTTTTTTTTGTTTATAGTTTTATGTATAGTCGGCACTAAAATATCTTCATAATAAGAGCGGTTAAAAATCTGAATCATGCCTTTGGCCGGAGCCTGCGGGTGAACTCTCCATAGAAAGTCATGTTCTCTTTCTTCTTCCGTAGGTGCCTTAAATGCTTTTACGTTAACCCCCATCGGATTCATGGAAGAGAATACATGTCTTATGGTTCCGTCTTTGCCTGAGCCATCCATCCCTTGTAAAATAATAAGTATGCTGTGTTTCTTTTCTGCAAATAATAAATTTTGCAGTTTAAACATATCCTCTTTCAGGCTCTCCAGTTCAGTTTCCGAGCTTTTTTTGTCGAAACTTTTATCAGGGTGGGTAGGTAATGTAGTTAATTTAATCATATTGCTTTATACCGTTAACAAAATTTAAGTACAAAATTAAAAAATAAAAGTCTCAAAAAATGTGGCCATGTGATTATAAAATCCATATTTTTATGCTCTCAAATTCTTCCAAATTAACCATCCCACATGAAACGTATCGCCCGCCTCCTTATGCCGGCTGCATTCTTTGCAGCCCTAATCACCGGTTGTAACCCTAACGGAAAGTTGCAAGTTAAGGAAGTTAACTTCCCCGACGGTGAAGTACAAACCCAGCAAGCTATTGTTTTTACTTTTAACAAAGACCTTGTTACTGATTCCAACATGCACAAATGGGATAGTACAGCTTATCTTGAGATACAGCCTGCTGTTCGAGGGGTGTATGAATGGCTTTCTGCAAACCAGCTTTCATTTTCCCCTTCGCAGGCTTTCCAGCCCAACACAGACTATAAGGTTGTGTTGACCAAAAAACTTCTTATCCATTCTAAAAGGAGTTTTGGAATTGATGATAAGCCAATATTGTTCCATACTCCTTATCTTAAACTAAACAACGTTGAAACCTTCTGGACAATTAAAGATGGCAATGCCGCGTTGGGAATATTTGTTGGTGTGAACCTTGATTTTAATTATATAGTATCGCCAACAGCAGTTTTGCAAAAGCTAAAATTAACAGCAGGAGGCAATGCTGTAGACCCTGGTTCAATTCAGATTGTTTCTGCTGACAATGCTGCTCAGGTTAAACTTCTTTTTAAACCTGCTGATGGACTTACATATCCCACTCCTTTATTAGTAAGCGTTGACAAGGGCCTCGCATGTATCGGCAGCCAAAAAGTCACCGAAAAGTCATTGGATTTTACTTCACAAATTCCTCCTCAGGATGAGTTTGAAGTTATTAATGCATTGCCTGTGTTCCAGAATGGGGAATCGTATATATCTGTTCAGACCTCACAGCCTCTTGCCGATAATGATATAGAACAGTTTGTAACCCTTAGCCCTTCTGTGAAAGTTAAAATTATTAATGAGTCTAATGGCTTCTTTATAAAAGGGGATTTTTCGGGCAAAACGGACTATGAACTGACAATTTCATCCAAACTAAAAAGTATTTTCGGCAAGGAATTGAAAGCTAACTACAATACCACTATTCACTTTGGCAGCCCTCCACCGTTTATTGGTTTCCAGGATAAGAACAGTATTTACTTGTCGTCGCAAGGTAATCGAAATCTTGCCATGCAGATTGTAGGCGTACCCAAGCTGAAGTTTTCCATATATAAAGTGTATGAGAATAACATTCTCTTCTATCTTAGAAATGGTAAAAACTATCAGTCATATTACGACCATAGCAGTAGTGATGAAGACCAGACCAATAACGACAATAGTGGCGATGATGGTGAAGATGATGAAAGCGATCGCGGTTACCATTCCAGTTATGAGTATTCAGCCAATCCGGATTATGGAGACGTAATGGTAACAAAGGAATTCAACACTTCCACATTGCCAAAAAGCGGCATGACATCTTTGCTCAATATTAATCTTTCTGACTTGAATTACGATGCTACCCGCAAAGGAATTTATCTTGTTTCGGTTGAAGACAAAAAGAAACCCTGGGTTCAGGACAAGAAATTACTTGTTGTTTCAGATATCGGAATGATTGTGAAAAAGGGCGAAAAAAATATAACTGTATTCTGCCATTCTCTTGTGAATGCTAAAAAACTCGAGGGTGTGAAAGTGTCCTTTATCAGTAACAATAACCAGGATATTTATTCGGCTGTAACCGATAACGATGGGGTAGCTACTTTTGCTTACGACCGTACAAAATATCCCGGATATGATGTGGTAGCAATAACTGCTAAGTATGATAAAGACTTCAACTTTATGCAACTTAATTATGATGGGGTAGAAGTTTCCTCATTTAACGTTGGCGGGAAGAGTACCCATAGTGTACCTTACGATGTTTTCATATATACCGACAGGGACATTTATCGCCCGGGTGATACCCTTTATTTCAACTCGATTGTGCGTACATTCGATTGGCAAGCGGTGAAAGATGTTCCTGTAAAGTTCAAAGTAAAAATGCCGAACGGAAGACAATTACAAGAACTTAAAGGTAAGCTGGATGCGGAAGGCTCGTGCGCCATTAATTTCTCCGTTCCGTCTGCCGCAATGACAGGCTCCTATACGCTCGAAATGTATTCGGGAAATGATGTGATGCTAAATTCCTATTCGTTCATGGTAGAGGAATTTATGCCTCAGCGTATAAAAGTGGATTTGCAAATGCCGAAAAGGGAATTTGAAAGCGGTGGAATTGCGGAGATTGGTGTGCAGGCTATGGAGCTCTTTGGCCCGCCGGCAGCCAATAAAAACTATGAGGCTACGTGTGATATCAATTTTGCCTATTTCCATTCCGATAAACTTTCTGATTACTCCTTTAACATAGTAAGGCCATCTAACATTCGTTTCGATCAGCTTAATGATAAAGGAACAACAGATGATAAAGGCCATGCTGACGTAAGTTTCCAGTTACCTGTCAACAAAAACATCGGGGTGCTGAACGGCAGAACTATCATTTCTGTTTTTGACGAAACCGGAAGACCTGTTAACAGGGAGGAGGAATTTAAGATATATACCCAGAATACTTTTTACGGGATAAAATATTTCAATACCTGGGTTAATACCAATAAGCAGTTAGACATTGGTATTGCTGCTGCAGATAAAAAGGGAAATCCGATTACATCTCATGCGTACGTTTCAATTGTAAGGCATTATTGGGAAACAGTTCTTACACATACCTATTCCTACAATCGTTACGAATCACAAGAACGTACTAAAACGGTATTCTTCAAGAATATGGAGATTTCCGGAACTAATACACTTGTAAGTTACGTGCCAATTGAGTCAGGTGAATATGAAATTCGTATTTCAACTGATGCTAACAGCGAAACTTATGTGGAACAATATTTCTATGCGTATGGTTCCGGTAATACGGATTATAACTCATTCCAGGTTTCAAAAGAAGGCAATATTCAGATGAAATCAGACAAGGATAATTATAAGCCGGGCGAGGATGCAAATATTTTATTCACTTGTCCTTTTGATGGAAAATTAGTGGTGACAGTTGAACAAAATGAAGTGCTTGAGAAGTATTATGTAGAGACCGATCATAAAGCGGCAAGCCTGAAGATACCAATAACGAAGGCTGATTTGCCGGGTATGTATGTTTGTGCTACCCTGATACGTGATCTCAGTGATAATTCAATTCCGCTTACAGTTGCAAGAGGGTTCCAACCTATAAAAGTGGATGACCCCGATAATAAACTGGATGTGAAAATTATTGCGGCTGATAACTCCCGTTCTAAGATGGATCAGACAGTGACTGTGAAAACATTGCCTGGCGCGGAAGTGACTATTGGCGCAGTGGATGAAGGAACACTGTTGATTACAAACTTCAAAACTCCTGACCCGTATGATTTCTTTTATGCAATGCGTGCATTGGAAGTAAGAACTTATGACATTTATCCGCTAGTTCTTCCTGAGTTGTCTTTCGCCTCAAGCATCGGTGGTGATGAAGGAATGGCAGGCCGTCTGCCTCCGGCAAAAGGGAAACGTGTGCATCCGCTTGCTTACTGGAGTGGCCCACTTAAAGCTAACAGCAATGGCGAGGTTACTTACAAATTCCACATACCGGATTTCTCGGGAACTGTGCGTATAGAAGCTGTGGCCTATAAAGGTTCAAAATATGGAAGTGAGGAGAAAAAAATGATTGTTGCCGATCCGATTGTAATATCAACATCACTGCCTCGCTTTATGGCTCCGGATGATAACAGCAAGTTGAATGTTATCCTTAGCAACACGACACCTAATAAAGCCCATGCAGATGTGAGTATTGTTGTTGGTGGTCCATTAAAGATTACAGGCTCTACCACACAATCAGTAGATATTCCTGCTAATTCTGAAAAGACGGTAACCTACGACCTTACTGCACTTCCTGGATTGGATGCGGGAACAGTAAGTATTTCGGTAAAAGCGTTACATGAAACATTTACCGAGCATGAAGAACTTCCAGTAAGGCCATCAACACCATTTGAAAAGGTGGCTGACGGCGGCGCTGTGAAGGCAGGCTCAACGTCACCGATAACTTGTTCTACAGACTTTATCCCCGGAACAACCAAAGGGTATATCACAATCACTAAGTCGCCTTTGACGCAGTTTACAAAGCATTTGAATGACTTGCTTGAGTATCCGTATGGATGTATGGAGCAAACGGTTTCCACCGCATTCCCTGTGCTTTATTACTCTTCATTAATGAAGGCGTTGGGTCAGAAAGATGTGAACCAGCGCTACAATCCAAGTTATATTATTGCAGAAGCCACTAAGAAAATTTATGCTTCGCAACAATACAACGGAGGCTTGTCATACTGGCCAGGTGGTTCTTACGAGAGTTGGTGGTGTTCCATTTACGGTTACCATTTTTTGCTTGAAGCAAAGAAATCAGGCTATGAAGTTGATAAGGCAGTGTTAGCAAACTTGCAGTCTTACATCAAATCTCAATTGAATGAACATGCCGAAGAGACCTATACCTATTGGGATGAACATGACGTGTTAAGGACAAGGACTGTTGCACCTGAAGAAACATTCTACTCGCTTTATGTGCTTGCATTATCAGGTAGCGCGGATATTTCCGTAATGAACTATTTCAAAGGAAATCCGCAACTGCTTACACTTGATAGCCGCTATATGCTTGCTGCTTCATATGCACTTGCAGGTGATAAGAATGCATACTCTTCTTTGCTCCCTGCAGGATTTGAAGGAGAAAGGGCAACACGTTCGTTGGGTGGTAACTTCGGTTCATATATCCGTGATGAGTCTATTTCATTGGCAACCTTGCTTAGCGCAGATCCGGGCAATTCCCAGATTCCGATTCTTGCAAGGCATATCTCGGAAGACCTGAAGAAAGAAACCTGGCTGTCTACACAGGAAGAGGCTTTTGCACTTATTGCGCTTGGAAAACTTTCTCAAAATGCAACCAATGCAACAGCCACTTTATGGATTAACGGTGTTAAAGTTGGAGAGCTCGGCCCGAATGACATGACTTATACCGTGAAGCAGGATGTGAATAATAAAAAGGTTGAACTGCGCACTACAGGCAGCACAGGCTTTGTTTATTATTATTACGAAACCAAAGGTATCCCGACAGGAAATAAATTTAAGGAAGAGGATAGTTACCTGAAAGTGCGTAAGGCATTCTACAACTCGAAAGGTGAAGAAATTACAAACAATCAATTCAAACAAAACGAATTGGTAGTTGTAAAAGTAACTGTTCAATCGCTGGATAACAGTACTGTTGACAATGTAGCTATTTGCGATGTTATACCTGCCTGCTTTGAAATTGAAAATCCTCGACTGAATCCTGAGAGGGAATTTAACTGGATTAAAGACAAAGCGGAAGCCGATTACATGGACATCCGCGATGACAGGGTTACTTATTTTACCAATGTTTCGTCGAACAAAATGGATTACTATTATTTGGTAAGGGTTGTTGCGAAAGGTAAATATGTAATGGGCCCTGTAGGTGCAGATGCTATGTATGATGGTTCATACCATTCGTATAGTGGCAGCGGGCATGTGGAGGTGCAATAATTTTCTAGGGGCAGACCCATGTGTCTGCCCTCTACTTTGTGCAGACACGAGGGTCTGCCCATATCAGTTTTTGCAGATATTTGCACAACATGAAATTTAAAGAAAGATTTAGAAAACTGTTTACAAGCAGGTTCCTGAAAAGGAGCCTGCGTGTATTCACTGCGTTTTTAGTTTTCTCTTACCTTCTTTTTCTTTTTTTAGATAAACTTTTTCCTGTGTCGTTGGAAAGGCTGAGTTATTCCACTGTTGTGGTTTCTTCGGATGGTACTGTGATGTCAGCCTACCTTAGTAAAGACCAGAAATGGAGGATAAAAATCCGGCGCGAAGATATTCCCGAAGGGTTGAAGAAGGCGTTCATTTATAAAGAAGACAGGTATTTTTATTATCATCCGGGAGTTAATGTATTCGCCCTATGTAAAGCCTTTTTCAGGGATTTGCGCGCAAGGCATGTGGTGTCTGGTGCCTCAACTATTTCTATGCAGGTGGCGCGAATGCTGCATCCGGAGCCTAGAACATTCGCGAATAAGTTTAAGGAAATCTTCCGGGCGATGCAACTGGAGCGGCATTACACCAAAGAGCAAATTCTGGAGATGTATTTTAATCTACTTCCTTACGGTGGAAATGTGGAAGGATTAAAAGCTGCATCGTTAATTTACCTGAATAAAAAACCCGTTGATTTAAGTCCTGCTGAAATAGCTACACTAATGATTGTGCCTAACAATCCGAACAAATACAGGCTGGGGATAAATAACCCAACTATTGTTAAGGAGCGCAACAAATGGCTGGTTCGTTTTGGCAAAGCGCATCTTTATAAGCAACAGGAAATAGACCAGGCGCTAACTGAACCGCTGGTGGCAAAAAGAGGATCGGTGCAAAGAACAGCACCACACCTCTGCAACAGGCTTGCAAGAAAATTGAAGGATGAAAATTATATTCAAACTAATCTCGATTTTAATACGCAAAAGCGCACCCAGCAAATAGTATCAGACTTTGTGCAGAAACTTGCCATGTGGAATATTACCAATGCCTCGGCAATTATTATTCGTAATAAAGATCATGCAGTAGTGGCTTATGTGGGCTCGGCAAATTTTGATGATTTGAAAAACTCGGGGCAGGTGGATGGTGGCAATGCACTGCGTTCGCCGGGGAGCGCGCTTAAGCCATTTTTGTATGCTATGGCATTCGATCAGGGTGTTGTTACACCGAAATCGGTTTTGTATGATGTGCCTTGCAACTACTCGGGTTATATGCCGCATGACTATGATCAGATCTATCGCGGAAAGGTTACGGTGGAAGATGCTTTACTTAATTCGTTGAACGTTCCGGCTGTTAAATTACTGTCGGAAATGGATGTGAATGCTTACATCACTTTATTGGAAAAAGGGGGCTGCCATTCGCTGGTTAACCAGGAAAAGAAATTGGGCTTATCACTTGTGTTAGGCGGGTGCGGTGTTAAGCTGCATGAGCTTACCGGACTTTATGTAGCCCTTGCCAACAATGGAATGTATGCACCTTTGCGCTGGACAAAAGATGAACCGGAAGGCAAGCCTGTGCAGTTGTTTTCGGATAATGCTTCGTTTATGATTTCGCATATCCTTACGGGAATGCTCCGCTTTGATGTGCCTGCAAACATTGAAGGGGCTGAGGATTTCCCGAAGATTGCATGGAAGACCGGAACATCTTACGGGCACCGCGATGGATGGTGTGTAGGTTACAATGATAAATATACTGTTGGTGTGTGGGTGGGGAATTTTAATGATGCTGAAGCACCTGAACTGAGTGGCTCCAGTTGCGCTGTTCCGCTAATGACAAAAATTTTCGGCTCACTCAATGTGTATAACGATTTTAACTGGCTTAAGTTTCCAAAGGGCCTTGGGATTCGATGGGTATGTAATGAAACAGGCGATTTGCCGGGAACATACTGCGTAAACCAGGTGTCGGATTATTATATACCTGGTGTTTCTACCACCGAAACCTGCGACCATATGCAAATGGTTTATGTTGACAAAAATGAAAAATTTTCTTATTGTGAAACTTGCCTTCCGGCCAAAGGATATAAAGAAAAATTATATCCGAATTATGCACCGGATATGATTGCTTATTTTAATCTTTACCATATCCCTTATCAGAAGGTGCCCGAGCACAACCCCAACTGCACAAGGGTTGTAGCCGATAATACACTGAGCATTGAATTTCCCGTGAATGGCACCGAGTATATGCTGATGAAAAATGAAAGCCACCAACTGAAGCTTAAATGCAGTGCAGGCAATGATGTTAGCTTTGTTTACTGGTATGTGAACGATAAATATATTGCCAAATCAAAACCGGATGAAGACGTGTTTTTTTCTCCCGATAATGGCAAACTGAAAATCTCCTGCACCGATGATAAAGGAAGGACAGCACATATTCATATTTCGGTGAAAGAAATTTAAAAGTGCAATTTTTTTAGGGGTTTTCTATTTTTATTATTTAAATAAATAGTGATAATATTTGTGTAAAAATAACAGGGAAGGGAACAGGAGGATAACAGGGAGGTAACAGGAGCATAACAGGAGAAATAACAGGGAAAAGCTCTTAACCTCGATTCTTTAATGTGTTGATTATCTGAAACATTTTTGAGCGAAGTCCTGTTAATAACAGGAAGGAACAGGAAAATAGACTTGCAGATTTCTTTCCAAAAAATCGAATATTTTATCGTCAACTTTATTTTCATACTGCAAAGGTAATGTATGAGAAAATGTTTTTGGTAAAAGTCAATGACTGGGATTTTAATTAGGTGCGAAAAACCTATTTCACTTCCTCAAAATATTTTCCTGTAAATTTATATTGAATAAATTTATCGGACACTGTTCCATCTTCAAGCACAGCAGGTACTTTGATGATTTTATTTTCCGCATCGTAAAGTATTTTCGGGTTCAGAACCATGGAAGAATAAGTAAGTTCAAACCCGATAGCATTTTTTAATCCGGAGGAGGTTTGTATTAATTTTACGGTATCATTTAGTTGGTTATTTTCAATAGTGAATAAACGAATTCCGTGAGAAATATCTTTCGAATCAAGTACTGCTATAAATAGCGCCAGGTAATAAACTTTATTATCAAGCGCGCTTGTATAAACGGTAGAGTAAAAGCACCCCGGGTCTCCTTCTTCTGCTGCCCTGAAAAGAACTTTGGAATATACTTTATTACCAACTTTATACTGGACAATATTGTCGAAATCATGCATGGTTCCGCCTTCCCAAGTATCCCAGGAATAAATGCGCAAGTTTTTATCTGCGGAAGTTGTTATGTTAATATTATCTGTAACAAAAATTCCATGATTCGGTGCAGTAAGGCTATCAAATGGATAAGTTAAAGTTGCAAGTACTGTAGAGGTATAATGTAACAGGGTTTTTTTGAATTTCTCGTTTTCCTTGTTAAGGGAGTCATAAGAACCGGTGGTGTCCTTGCCGCTCCAGTAAAGGATTTTGTTATAATGAAATAATAATCTTTTTTCTATGGCCATCATATTCTGGCCGCATGCATTCAGCGCGAGGAAAATGAATAATATGGAGATTGATTTTAGCATCTTTATCTTTGAACAAATGTAAGAATATTGCTAAGTATAGTTGATAAGGTTACTTTGTAGAGCCTTGCAATGATTTTATCTCTCTTATCTTTGTAATTCAAATTGGAAATTTTAATGGAAAAAGAATCTCACACCCACCACTTCCCACTAAAGCTGCAACTGCGTTTAGACTGGAGCGAAATGGATATGTACGGACATATAAATAATGTTATGTTCTTTAAATTCATGCAAGCCTCTCGTGTTGGTTTTTGGGAAAAGATAGGGCTTTCAACCGGGTACTATAAGGATAAAATAGGGCCTATCTTGGTTTCTACGGGATGCCAGTTTAAGCAACCACTTTTTTATCCGGGCAGTATAACTGTTGAAACAAGGGTGGAATTTATTAAAACCACCAGCACAGGACTGCATCACCGCATTCTGAATGATAAAAATGAACTCTCCGCCGAAGGGCATGATGTGATAGTACTTTTCGATTTTGCAAAAAACGAAAAGGTGCATATTCCGAATGATTTGAGGGAGGCGATGGAGAAATTGGAAACGAGTGTTAAGTGAGGTGGGTAAGAGATTGCTTCGTTCCTCGCAATTACGCATAACCGCTATGCATATCATTCATAGCGCAGTAACGTCATTGCGAGGAACGAAGCAATCTTCTTCACTAAGGATGACAAAGACACGTGGTTACTAACATCGCTTGTTTATTTCTTTCCTCCATTTCCACATTTAGTAATATTGGCTTAACGTGTAAGCCTCATTAGTAGGCGAGTTTTGCAGTATAGAAATCAAAACTTCCATACTATGAAGTCAATTTCAATTCGGTTTTTCAGCAATTTCTTTTTCTACTTTATCATTTTACTCGCATTCATTTGCTACCTCATTTTAGAGGGGCTATTAAAAAACCAATATTAAAAAACACCTATGAGAGAAATGACATTCAGCGTCCCCGGCTATGCGATGCCGGGATTTACAAAGCCACCAATTGAAAATGCTGAAACCATTTTTAATTCAACCGAAGAAGGAAGCGAAAAATATTTATTGTCGTTTTATGAAATATTTAAAACAAGAAACGCTGGCGAGAAGTTGTTCTCTTACCTGTTGCGTATGGGTTTGGTAAGAAATGAAGGTGGAAAATTTGTGTTTATTCCAAAGACAAGGAGTTCTGTGTTGCCTATAGTTTGCCTTTATAAAACATTAAATGAAAAAGGTTATTTGAAACGAATGACCCAAACCGAAGCCGGATTTTATTTTTGCAAAGCCTTTGATAAAAACATGAATAATATCCGCCTGTTTTATTCTGATCAATTAAATGGTTGCCTGAAATACGACGAGTACTTTTTCCATATTCCGGATTATTCGGAATTTATAAGGTAGCCTGCACTTTATATCTGTTTTTTAGTTCGACGTAAAGCATTATATTTGTTAGTATGATGCTTAAGCGATTCCTGATTTTTATTTTACTTTTTATTCAAACTGTTTTTTGCTTTGGGCAAGAGGATGGTGGAAAGGTAATTGTACCTGATCAAATACTTGCTTACTTTAAAACCACCTATCCAAAGGTTACACACGTAAAGTGGATATATGACGGTTATTCACCGGCATGGTTGCAGGGCAAGGCGTATGCCTATCGTGCCAATTTTAATTATAGCGCACCAAATGTATTTATGCACATCAATTATGTTTTGGATGCTAGTGTTGTTAAAGCAGTACAGAAGGATTCAACTATTGTGCCAATGAGTGTAATGAGCACGTTCCGTTGCCATTTTCCGAATGTATGTTTTCCGGACTGGTATTGTCATCATTATCCGCAATACCCGAGTAGTAAAGAAGAAGACACTACGTATCAGACTTATTTCGATTATAATTATACCAATATGATGTGCCGTTTTGAAAAGGATAATCATCATGGTGTTCATTATTACCCTCTGATGGAAACTATAAAGCAACTGGTTACAAAAATTCCAACCCTTAAATTTAATGAGGATAGTACAGGATATAAATTTACTTCACGCAAGGTTGTATTCGTACATAAACCGGCGGATAGTTTAGCCAATTGCAAGCTGGATTTTCGGAGAAATTACGATATAGGCAAGGGTAGAACATATCGGATTTCAGGAGACATGAGTATTCGGGATAGTTTAACATATTGTATTATTAATTTAACAGATTCCTTATTGTTTTCTGATATCCGGGTATATGCTTCCGATTATAAAGTATTCTTAGGCAAAACATTTTTTAACCCGGATTCTGTAAAAAGCTGGCCCGGCTCTGATATATCCATAGATGATTCTAACTATTTACCTGAAAAAATAAAATTATTCATCGGAAAGAAATTCCATAAATGCAGGCGTGGGTATATATTGGTTTACTTGAATAAAGAAGGGGAGATTGATAATATTCATGTGGAGATGATAAATAGAAAAGAGAAGGTGTCGTATATGGAATTTGACAATCACGGAGATTTAACGGAGCCTCCCAGCAAATTTCATTCGTGTGGAGACAATTGAAACGCATATACTACAAAGCACATTGCATAGCCGAGTTTGCAATAACTTTTTCTCTTCCAAAAGTATAATTGATAGTTTTGCGTCTTCGTTATTTATCCCATGGTAGAAACAGGCGCAAGAAAATGGATTATTACCTTAACGGTGATTCTTGCTGCGTTGCTGGAATTGATTGACGTAACCATTGTCAATGTTTCACTTCCGCAGATTATGGGGAACCTTGGCGCCACCCTTGATGAGGTAGGATGGGTAGTAACTTCATACACCGTTGCAAACGTTATTATACTACCACTTTCCGGCTGGATAGGGCATAAGTTCGGAAGGAAACAGTACTTTCTTTTTTCAATTATCCTGTTTGTAATTGCTTCCTTTTTTTGCGGTCATGCAAGTTCATTGACTATGCTTGTTATTTTCCGTATTGTGCAAGGCCTCGCAGGTGGAGGTTTACTTTCTCCTGCGCAAGCTATACTTATTGAAACCTGGCCTCCTAAAGAAATTGGTATGGCAATGGCATTGTTTGGGTTGGGTGCAGTTGCCGGCCCTACCGTTGGGCCTACCATTGGCGGGTTCATAACCGACCATTTTTCATGGCCATGGATATTTTATGTGAATATTCCTGTTGGGGCGTTTGCCGTAATAATGGCGAGCACATTTATAAGAGACACCCCAAAAACAGGCAAGGATGATAAAATAGACTGGTGGGGAATATTATTTTTGGCAGTTGCAGTCGGCAGTATGCAGGTGGTATTGGAAAAGGGCGAAAGCGAAGACTGGTTCCACACTACTTATATTGTTGTTCTGGCTGCTTGTGCATTTGTTTTCCTTATTTCATTTATCTGGCGCGAGCTGAATATCGACTATCCCGTTGTGAACTTTGGTATTATGCGGTACAAAAGCTTCAGCATAGGTATGTTCACCTCGTTTATGCTTGGGTTTGCCATGTATGTTTCCGTTTTCGTGTTCCCTGTTTTTTGCCAGAATATTTTAGGGTTCTCTGCCTTGCAAACCGGAGAGCTGCTATTCCCCGGAGGGATAGCTACCATTTGCATGATGCCTTTTGTAGGAATGATGCTTAAGCGCGGAGTTCCGGCACAAATTATGTCGACAATCGGGATGATTGGCTTTTTCATTTTCTCCTATTTAATGGCAAGCTCCAATGTTTTTTCGGGGACAGAAAATTTCTTTTGGCCATTGATAGTCAGGGGCATCGGAATGTCGCTCCTTTTTGTTCCGCTTACCACCCTTGCCATGCAGGATTTAAAAGGTAAAGAACTGGGGCAGGGCACAGGCTTGAATAACATGATGCGTCAATTAGGTGGCTCTTTCGGAATTGCAATAAGTACCGTTTTCCTGAACCAGAGGATTGCCCAACACCGGAATATGCTTATTGACCATTTAAGCAATTATAATGGGCCCTTTACCGGGAAATATAACATGATTTATAACGGGTTTATTGCAAAAGGGTTTAGTACCACTCAGGCCCAGGCAATGGCGTTAAAGGCAATAGACGGGTCGATGATGAAACAAGTATTATTGCTTTCTTATAATGATGTTTATTTGTTTGTAGGTGTGTTTTTACTTTGCTGTATTCCGTTGCTTTATTTGCAAAAGTTTAAAAAGAAACCTGTAATTCAATCTGGAGGTCATTAAAATGGAGGCTTATATAAAATATAATATTTGATATTTGCTGAACTATTTAACATTAATATGTGTTATAATATTCAGATATTCAAATAATTAATAAGATTGCCCCGGGAACTGATAAAAATCATTCCCCCATCAGGTAAAATAAAATCGGCAAATCAGAGTTAATCTGTAAATTGCGGCTTCTTTTAAATCACATTCTATATAAAAAAATACCCTATTGATGAAACGAATACTTTTCTTATCTGTTCTCACTGTTTTCCTTTCTTTTACGGGTTTTGCACAATCACTTCCTAATAATCCCGGTACCGGAATTGTAAAAGGCAAGGGAAATCCAACAACAAATTTAGTAAATCTTACCCTGGACAATGTGAAAAACAGTCCGAATAAAATGGCTCCGGTTATCGTAAATGCTTTAAATTCTGCGCCAACCTGGGCAGGAATAGATGTATGCGGATTAAATTGGACTTCGGCACACGTATTGACAGAAACAAGAACCCAGGTAGTACCTGTTAATACTAACGGAACAGGATTCCCCACAACAATGACCATTGGAGGGATACCCGCGAACTGCTATCAAATTGAGGCTGCTTATTTGTATTATACAGCATCCTATACTGAAGTGGGACCTCCGGTAACTTCAGCAAATTTTACAAATCCGGCATTAGTAACATCAGTAGTGCCTGCAACCCTTGTTGCTACAGGGCCCAACGTAGCCTGGGGTGAAACCGGTACTGCCGAATACCGCTGTGATGTAACTGCAAATATCTCCGGAAATGGAAATTATACCGTGAACCTGAACGGATTTGCGAATGCTGCATGGGAGGTTAACGGTTGTACTCTTGTAATCATCTGGATTGCTGGCCCTACCAACTCAGGTACGGCAACCTTTGCAATATGGGATGGAGACTGGGTAGAGAATACTTCCAGTACAACCTATTCCGACATAGTTAGTTTCCCTGCTCCGTGTACCAATACAACGGCACAGGCTTTCGTTCAGATTTCTGATGACCAAGCTAATGTGGTTGCAACTCACCCCGATCTTTTCAATGGAGTACCAACTAACTTTCCGAATGATTTTTATAGTTTCGACATGGTAAACGTGCCGTTAACTACAGCATCTACAACAATTACCATACAGCCATATACCAATTGGGTGCAGGGTAGTACCTATGACCTTTGGGAATGGACTTTGGTAGGAATGTACTGGAAAAATAGCGGATGCTATAATTGCCTGCCAATAATAACGATGGCTCAGACAAATCCGCTTTGTAACGGAGGCACAGGTACGGCAACTGCTACAGTTACTAATGGAACTCCACCGTTCACCTACACATGGTCAAACGGTCAAACTCTCGCAACTGCGACTGGCCTGAGCGCCGGAACCTATACCCTGACTGTAGAAGATATTATTTGTAATACTGCTCAGGCAACAGTCACCATAACCCAACCACCTCCGTTAACAGCCACCACTACAATGACCCAGGCTACATGCGGTGGAAATAACGGTACAGCTACGGTTACTGCCGGTGGTGGTACACCCGCATATAAATATGTGTGGAACCCATCAGGACAAACAAATGCAACAGCTACCGGATTGAGTGCCGGTTCTTATACTGTTACGGTTACCGATAAAAATAATTGTACTACAACTTCCGTGATTGTAGTAACAACTTCAAATGGAATTACGGTTAATATGGGTCCTCCAACCAATGTATTATGTAATGGAGGGAATAATGGAAATGCTACCGTCACAGTCACGGGAGGAACAGCTCCTTATACTTACGCTTGGGTTCCAAATGGTGGAACAAATGCAACCGGAACAGGCCTTACAGCGGGATCATATACGGTGAATGTTACCGACGCCAACGGGTGTACCGGAACTGCAAGCGTAACCATAACTCAACCGCCATTGTTAACGGCAAATATCACAGCCCAAACAAATGTAAAGTGTAATGGAGGGAATACCGGAAGCGCTACTGTAACAGTAGCTGGTGGTACTCCTGCATATACGTATGCATGGGTTCCCAATGGTGGAACCGGGCCAATTGGTACAGGCTTAACTGCAGGTTCTTATACAGTTAATGTGACCGATAACAATGGATGTATTACCTCAGCTACAGTTATAATTACCCAACCACCTTTACTTACAGCCACAACGGTGATGACACAGGCAACATGCGGCCAACCGAATGGAACTGCAACAGTTACTGCAGGAGGTGGAACAGCACCTTATACTTATTCATGGAACCCAAGCGGGCAAACGACAGCCACTGCAAGCGGATTGAGTGCAGGTACATACACAGCCACTGTTACTGATAATAATGGTTGCATTGCTACTTCTTCAATTATTGTTACCAGCACTGCCGGAATAACAGTAACCATGACTGCCAATACAAATGAATTATGTAACGGCGGTAATACTGCAACTGCAACAGTAACTGTAACGGGCGGAACTTTACCATATACTTATACCTGGGCTCCAAGTGGAGGAACAAACGCGACCGGAACAGGACTTACTGCAGGTTCATACACATGCACCGTAACAGATAATAATGGTTGTACCGGAACTGCAACTGTTGTTATTACACAACCTACGGCTTTGGTTGCAACAATGGGAGCTCCAACAAACCCTTTATGTAATGGTGGAACAGGAAGCGCCACAGTAACTGTAACAGGCGGTACTCCGGCATATACTTACGCTTGGGTTCCAAGTGGCGGAACAAACGCCACAGGTACAGGCCTTAGTGCAGGAACATACACTGTGAATGTTACCGATAATAATGGCTGTACGCAAACTGCAACTGTAACTATTACTCAGCCAACGGCAATAACTATTGCAACAACAACTGTTCCCGCAAACTGTAACTCTAGCAATGGTTCGGCAACAGCAACCCCTGCAGGCGGTACAGGTCCTTATACGTATTTATGGACAATAGGAGGCCAGACAAATGCAACTGCAACAGGTCTTAGTGCTACTACCTATACAGTAACTGTTACCGATAATAACGGATGTACACAAACCGCTACAGCAATTGTAAATAATCTGGGTGGGGAAACGGCTACCATGGGATTAGTTACCAATGTAAGCTGTTTTGGCGGCGCTACCGGAAGTGCTACTGTGAACGTAGTGGGAGGAACTGCACCATATACTTATTTGTGGGCTCCAAGCGGACAAACACTTGCCAATGCTACCGGATTAACTGCCGGTGTTTACAACGTAACCGTTACCGATGCAAATGGTTGCGTGGCAATTGCTTCTGCAACTATTACCCAGCCTCCGCAACTGGTGGCAACTATGGGTGCACCTACAAATGTATTGTGTAATGGAGCGAATACGGGAAGTGCAACAGTAACAGTAACTGGCGGTACTCCAGTCTATACGTATGCATGGGTGCCTAATGGTGGCGCTGGTGCAACAGGAACAGGATTAACAGCCGGCTCATATACAGTGAACGTGACAGATAATAATGGGTGTACAACCTCGGCAATTGTTACTATAACGCAACCTACGTTATTAACGGCTGCTATATCGGCAACTAACAATGTGAGTTGTAATGGCGGCAATAATGGAAGCCTTGCAGTGACTGCTGCAGGCGGAACGCCAACTTACACTTATGCTTGGACACCTTCGGGTGGAAATAATGCTATTGCCAATAATCTTAGTATTGGTACATATACTATAACTGTAACGGATAATAATGGATGTACAGCAACGGCCTCCGGAACAATAACACAGCCTGTTGCATTAACGGTGACTACTAGTACTACTCCCACAGCATGTGCAAATACAGGAACGGCAACCGCTACTCCTGCCGGTGGTACAGGCCCATATACTTATGCGTGGAGTCCATCTATACAAACTAATGCAACTGCCACAGGATTAAGTGCAGGAACGTATACTATAACTGTTACCGATAATAATGGTTGTACCGGAACAGCCACTGCCACTGTAACGGCTTCTGCTTTTGTTACGGCTAACATGGGTGCAATTGTAAATGCAACTTGTTTCGGTAGTTCAGATGGAACAGCCACTGTTACCGCGGCAAATGGAACAGCCCCGTATACATATACTTGGGCGCCAACAGGTGGAACAAATGCAACAGCTACAGGGCTTTCAGCCGGAACGTATACGGTTACTGTTAAAGATAACGGAGGATGTACAGCAACGGCTACAGCAATTGTTGCCCAACCTGCCAAAGTAATAGCAACCGCAACCGGAACAGCTTCCGTTTGTTCGGGTCAAACAGCCACTTTAAATGGTTCTGCAACAGGCGGAACAGCCCCATATACTTATGCATGGACACCTGGAGCTTCTACTGGTACAACGGCATCAGTCAAGCCTTTAGTGACAACGACCTATACGCTTACAGTCACCGATGCTAACGGATGCACTGCAACAACCACAGTTACTGTGAGTGTAAACCCTGCCTTAAGCCTTGTTGTAACCGGGCCTTCTGCAATATGCCCGGGTGGTGTTGTTACCTTAATTGCTAGTGGCTCAGGAGGCGACGGTAATTATACCTATGTATGGTCGAATGGAAATACAACCCCTTCAATTACTGTAGCACCGTCTTCAACCACAGTTTATTCAGTTACCTTGTCTGATGGATGCGGATCAAACCCAATAACAGCGTTTGTTACTGTAACGGTTAACCCATTACCTAATATTAAGTTTGCTGCTGATTTATACAATGGATGTGCTCCATTATGTATACAGTTCCGCGATATGACTACTATTCCGTCAGGCGGAGTACATGCGTGGTTGTGGAACTTTGGTGATGGCGATAGTATTTCCGTAAGGAATCCTGTTCATTGTTATACAAAACCGGGTTCGTACACTGTAACCCTCACCGTAGTTTCGGATAGCGGATGCAGCAGTACTTTAAAGATTCTGAACATGATAAATGTTTATTCTAATCCGGTAGCAAACTTTATTTATACGCCAAACCCGGTAACTATCCTTACACCGCAAGTTCAGTTTACAGACAAAAGCACTGACCAATACGGAATTTCAGATTGGCAATGGACATTTGGAGACCATACCGATTCGGTAAGTTACCTCAGGAATCCTTCCCATACTTACCTTGATACAGGTATTTATTGTGCCCGCCTGGAGGTTATGAATATACATGGTTGTGTGGATACAATCACTAATTGTATTGATGTACAACCTTTATATACTTTTTATATACCCGATGCATTCAGTCCGAATGATGATGGAATTAATGATGTGTTTACACCTAAAGGAACATACGTAAAAGACTATGAAATGTACATTTTCGACCGCTGGGGAATGCAGTTATTCCATACAACCGATTTAATGAACGGTTGGAATGGAACTGTGAAGGGCGGAAGTACAATTTGCCAGGAAGATACCTACGTATATCTGATAAATGTTACTGACGTTATGTACAATAAGCACAGTTATACAGGCAAGGTAACTCTCATAAAATAAAGGGCGAATCCAATTTTTTGAAGGGGTTTTATCACAATTGATAAAACCCCTTCAAAATTTTATGGCACTTATACAATAATAGGGTCAATTATCAGTTAATATAGGGAATGTTGGGAAAATTCTTAACTTCGCACTCCTTAAAAAAACGCAAAACTGAAACTTTAAAACGCCTTTAAATGAGAAAATTTTTACTAATTTTAAGTGCTTTACCATTATTTTATTTTGGCTCGGCCCAAAATTCCGCTCCTGTTAAATGCCTAACCTGCAAGGAAGGAAAACATGACGGCATGGTAATTAATACCTTGGCAAATACTTCGTTGTCGCATAACACATCCGCCCCTCACACAGGGAATGGAAATTCCACATTCGGGCAGAGTTACCTGGTGCAAAACCTTTGCGGTTTTAACTACGTAGTTGGTTCAGTGAATACCCAAACGCGCGCCACCTGGCAGCCCGGTACAGGATTTCCAACCACTATTACTATTGCCGGGCTTCCTCCCGGATTTATTGTACAGGCGGCGTTTTTATATTATGGTTGCTCTTACACTGAGCCCGCTCCTCCAGCTACAACAGTTACTATAACGAATCCAACACCCGCTACCAGTACCATTGCTTCTACCATGATTGGGCAAGGCGGAGACGTTTGCTGGGGTGCAAAAGGAACCTGCGGATATCGTTGCGATGTTACACCTGCAATTTCTGGAAACGGAAACTACCAAATTAACTTAAATGGATTTGCGAATGCTGCTTATGAAGTAGATGGATGTACCTTAATCATTACCTATATTGATCCTGCTGCAACATATAGCGGTAGTATGGCTCTATGGGATGGCAACATCATTGGAATTGGCACACAGGTAAACTACACCGGAACCGGATTTACTGCATGTACTGCCAGTTCAAACGGAAGTGCCTTCGGATTATTCGGGGATATCCAAAATAATGTGAATGGAGGCAACAATACCGATGACTTTAACGGAAGCACCGCCACTTTTACAAACGATTTCTGGAACACAAATGTTGTTGCAACCAGTGTTGCAGCTTGTCAAACAACGGCTGTTTTTAATTCTTATGTTGGTAATTCAAGCGACTGTGTATTATGGACTGCAGCAGGATTATACTGGCAATATGCAACCTGCACTTCCTGCAATGCTATGACGGTTACTTCGGTAGATGTGAACCCATCATGCGGGAATAACAACGGAAGCATTACTGTAAATGTAGTGGGTGGTACGGCTCCATATACTTATACATGGGCTCCTAACATTAGTACAACATCAACGGCCACAGGGCTTGCTCCTGGTACCTATCAGATTACCGTTAATGATGCTGCTTGTAATGTTCAAACTATCAGCGTAACATTAGTAATGGTAAGTTTGAATGTAACTGTATCACAAACCAATATTTTATGCGCCGG
The DNA here is from genome assembly GCA_903901055.1 of uncultured Bacteroidota bacterium. Classification (GTDB taxonomy): domain Bacteria; phylum Bacteroidota; class Bacteroidia; order JABEUT01; family JABEUT01; genus JABEUT01. The sequence continues at coordinate 22,535 of CAIUPO010000072.1, read as the reverse complement.
ACAAGCTAACGGAACAGTTAATTTCTCGGTATCAGGCGGTACAAAACCGTATACCTACAACTGGAATCCGAATGTAAGTACCGATTCAACAGCAATTAATCTGAGTGCAGGTAGCTATACTGTTTCCATATCAGATCTTGTAGGTTGTACCTACCACGATACGATAACAATTACCTCGCCTCCTGTTTTAACAGCACCAATTGTGGTAGTAAATGAACTTTGCAATGGCGGTACAGCCGGAAAAGCCACAGCCACAGCAGGTGGTGGTGTAGCCCCTTATACCTACTCATGGACCAATGGATCAACTACCGATTCCGCAGTTAATTTATCAGCCGGAACATATACTCTGACTTTAAAAGATGCCAATGGTTGTTCACTTACTGCCAGCGCAACTATAACGCAGCCTGCCCAGTTAACAGTGCATGTAACAGGCCCGCAAACAATTTGTGCCAATAGTTCGGGTACATTGAAAGCAATTGTAGGTGGAGGAACAGCTCCTTATACTTTTTCATGGAACGGTGGACCGCCAACATCAGCAGATTCAGATGTTGTTATCCCTGCAAACAGCCAAACTTATACGGTAAATGTTACAGATGCTAACGGATGTCAAACGGTAGGCCAATTCACCGTTATTTTAGGACCTCCTTTAACCATAACAACTAAAGGCCCAACATCAACGTGTGCAGGTAATACAGTTACAATATGTGCTACAGCAGGCGGAGGTACCGGCGGATATACTTACCTATGGACGCCAGGTAACCTGACCGGCCCATGTATAGTGGTTTCACCATCAGTAAGCACTACTTATTCAGTAACTGTTTTTGATAATTGCGGATCGCAAATAGGTACAACTAAAACAGTTGCGGTTAACCCATTACCAAATGTGAAACTATCTGCAGATTTATATCAGGGTTGTTCACCATTATGTATACAGTTCAGGAACAAAACAACTGTAATGTCAGGTGGATTACAATCATACGTTTGGACCTTCGGCAACGGGGACACCTCCCACGCTAAAAATCCAACCTATTGTTATCCTAACAGTGGTATTTATTCTGTAAGCCTCACGGTTGTTTCTGACAGTGGTTGCAGCGCTACCCTGAGTGATTTGAATTTGATTACGGTGTTTGAACATCCAAATGCATCATTCTCACTTTCTCCTCAGCCTGCAACAATTATATCGCCTAATATTCAGTTCACTGATATGTCTACAAGCCAATACGGATTGTCTTACTGGTGGTGGAATTTCGGAGATGGAGTTGATTCAACAAGCAACCTTGAGAACCCTTCCCATACGTTCCAGGATACTGGAAGTTACTGTGCTAAATTGGTTGTAATGGATATTCACGGTTGTACAGATACAGCAACGAATTGCCTTGTAATCGATCCTGTATTCAATTTATATATTCCGGATGCATTCTCGCCAAACGGTGATGGAAAAAATGAAGTATTCATGCCAAAAGGACAATACATCAAGACCTATGAATTGTACATCTTCGACAGGTGGGGAATGCAACTATTCCATTCAAACGACATCAATAATGGTTGGAATGGAACTGTAAAAGGTGGTTCAACTATTTCGCAGGAAGATACCTACGTTTATAAGATTTATGTAACAGATTCCAAGAACAAACAGCACTCGTTTATCGGGAATGTTACTATTCTGAAATAACCTGTTAGAAATACAAGTTTTATTAAGCCCTGTCCCGATATTCTGGGCGGGGCTTTTTCTTTTTTTTTAATAGGATAAATGGAAAATAAAAAGCCTAAGAATCATTGCATTAACACCGTGAGTTAAAATTTTAACAAAAACACATATAATAATTAACAAAAAATTTGGTTTTCTTAATAATTCTCGTAAACTTTGCGGTCCTTTTAATCCCCGTTCTGATTGTAAATTTTAATAACACACGCCTATAAAAAATTTTACATGGAAAAAAAATTACTCTCCTTTTTAGTTGCAGCCTTTATGTGTTTTAACCTTTATGGTCAAACCCACTGCACTACTTGTCACCAGGGACAACGTTATCCCGACTCGACACATCTTTCAGCCTGGGCAACCCACGCAATGCAGGCTCACCCTATTATCGGGAACGGAAACAGCTCATTGGGGCAAAGTTATGTAATACAAAACGTTTGCGGACTGAACTATACTCAGTCTTCAATATTAACAGAAACAAGAAGCGCGCTTTATTCTTTTAATGCAAATGGTACAGGTTTCCCTACAACCATGCCAATTGCGAATATCCCCCCCTGCAATGCAGTTATTCAAAAAGCATACCTTTATTGGGAAGCTTCCTATACCGAATCTGCACCTCCTACAGTAACTGCAACTGTTACAAACCCTTTATTGGTTGTAAATACTTATCCCGGAACTATTATTGGCCAGGCCGGTCCTAAATGCTGGGGTGAAACGGGTTCTGCAACATGGAGGGCCGATGTAACCGCTGCAATAAGCGGCAATGGTAATTACGGAGTTGCTCTGAATGGTTTTGCAAATGCAGCCTATGAAGTAGATGGTTGTACCCTGATAATAATTTACACTGCTAACGGTGCCTATTCAGGAAGCATTAGCCTTTGGGATGGGGATATTGTAGAATATTATCTGCTCCCTTCACAAACTTTTTCCGGTATAAACGTATGTGCGAACAGCGGTGTAGCGGATGCCTTTGGGGCTTTCGGAGATGAGCAAATAAACGTTAACGGCGGTTTAAACACGAATACCTTTAATGGTTCAACGGCTACATTCCCTAATATTTTCTGGAATTTTAACGACATTCCTACCAACGTTACAGCAGGTCAGACAACTACTGTTTTCACGCCTTATACAAATAACGGCGGCGACTGCTATGCATGGTCACTTGCAGGATTGTACTGGCAAAACACCACCTGCGTAGTTTGTGCCGGTTCCAGTGTAACACTAACCATGAGCAAGACTGATCCTACATGCGGAAATAATAACGGTACTGCAACAGTGGTTGCTAATGGAGGCTCATCGCCTTATACTTACCTTTGGACTCCTTGCGGACAAACGAATGCAACCGCAACAGGCCTTAGCATTGGAATATATACCGTGGAGGTTATTTCGGGTTGCGATACTTCGTATGGAACAGATACATTAACAGGGGTTTCTCTTCTGCTTGCAAAAAATCAGGGCAACATAAAATGTAACGGACAAAGTACCGGATTTGCAGCTATTCATGCTTCGGGAGGTGTTCCACCATATACCTACTTATGGGCTCCAAGCGGTAATACTACCGACTCCATTTTCAACCTTTCAGCAGGTAGTTACACTGTAAACGTTGCAGATAATAACGGTTGCAATACCAATGATACGATTACTATAACGCAGCCACCTGTGCTTACGGCAACTACCACCACTATTGGTGCCAGTTGTAATGGAAAAAATGATGGTAGCGCAATTGGAACCGGTGCCGGAGGTACTCCGCCATATATTTATTCATGGAGTAATGCCCAAACAGGCGATACTGCGAAGAATCTATCTGCCGGAGTTTATACGGTTACCGTAACTGATTCCAATGGATGTTCCGTCCAAGCCACAGCAACTGTTACTCAGCCTCCTGCTATGGGACTTACATTATCAGGTCCTCAGATGATTTGTAACGGTTATCCGGCAACCCTCTCAGCGAGTGTGTCAGGAGGATCACAGCCATATACTTATGCCTGGAACACGGGAGGCACCAAAGATTCAATTGTTGTTAGGCCGGTTGTTAAAACGACCTATACCTGTGTTGTTACCGATGCCAATGGCTGCACCGAATCATCAACAATAACTGTTTTAATGGGCGCTCCAATCGGTGTTAGCATTACCGGCAACCACTCCATTTGCGACGGAGGTTCGGTTACAATATGTGCTATAACAACAGGCGGAACAGGCGGAAACCAATACACTTGGCAACCCGGAAATATTACCGGGCCATGCATTAAGGTATCGCCTACCAGTACTACAATATATACAGTACAGGTGGTGGATAATTGCGGAAGTATCGCCACCAGCACAGCAACTGTGCCAGTGAACCCACTGCCAAAACCACTCTTCTCTGCTGATTTATTGCAGGGATGTTCGCCACTATGTATTCAATTCAGGGATAAAACAACACTCACACAAGGCAAAGTAAGTATGTGGGATTGGACATTCGGTAATGGTGATACCGCTGATGTTCGTAACCCTATTTACTGCTACCCTGATTCAGGCAAGTATACCGTAACATTAACTGTTGTTTCAGACAGTGGTTGCAGTTCAACACTCAAAATACTTAACCTGATAACAGTATACAGCCATCCTAAGGCCCAATTCACTTTGTCTCCACAACCAACAGATATCCTGAATCCGAATGTTCAGTTTACAGACCATACCACCGATAATTACGGCCTGTCTTACTGGTGGTGGAATTTTGGCGATGGTGCAGATTCAGTGAGCACATTGGAAAATCCTACACATAGCTATGGCGATACCGGCTCTTATTGCGCACAAATGATTGCCATGAACATTCATGGTTGCACAGATACTGCAACGAATTGCCTTATTATTGATCCAGTATTCACCCTATATATTCCCGATGCATTCACACCAAACGGAAATGCAAGGAATGATGTATTCATGGCTAAGGGACAATACATCAAAACCTTTGAAATGTACATATTCGACCGTTGGGGCATGGAACTTTTCCATAGTAATGACATCAACAACGGATGGGATGGTAAAGTGAAAGGCGGCTCGGTTGTTGCCCAGGAAGATACTTACGTATATAAAATACTTGTTACCGACACGAAAAAGAAGCAACACACTTATATTGGTGCCGTAAGCCTTATCAAATAGGGACTTCCTATTATTCAAGGTATGATTTTTATTAGAAAGCCACTTCGTAAATGAAGTGGCTTTTTTTGTAAATTCCAGAAAGATTATCAGTAAATTTAACATGGCTCGCTTTCATTTTCGGGAAAATGGTTTAACTTTGTAACAAAGCAGTTTAGAAAAAGTATAAACTTTAGCGCCTATCGTACTTAAATTTATGCATGTAAAAACGGTTCATTGCTGTTTTGTACTTTTTGCCCGTCCCGATTTGAATAAAATCAGGGAGAAACTGACTATTTCTGGTTTAAATGAATTATTAATAACTGATTGAAAATACAAAAAGAAATACTGCTTTCAATTTTTTTTGTGATTGCTATGATGGGTGGCGTAACCGTGCTGTCCTATATCAACGCAAAAAAATCTGTTGCATCGGCCGATAATATTTCCAGGCTTAGGGTTGTTTTGCACACCATGCGCAAAATTGATGAGCAGGATGCGGCACTGCAAATTATTGCCCATAAATATGTTTTCACCGGCGAAAGTAAATACGCCGATTCATGCGTACTACTTCCCACTGATATTCGCAATGAGATTGCCGACCTTAAAATTTACGGGATAAATGATACCTCAATCCGCAGAAGCGCCCTGTTGCTTGAATCGGAGTTGGTCCGTCAGCAAGGAATAATAACAAGGGTTTTACGGGCCTATAAAGATTCGGCAAAAGTGGCTCAACAAATACTTAGTTCAGATAGCGTAGAATATGCATTTTATAATTTTAAACAAGAAGTAAACCAGGCCAGGGAAAACGAGAGCTTTATTTTCGCAACGCAAATAACCGTTAATCAGGAAGCCACACGTAATAACCTACGGTTTATATTCCTGCGCAGCACAGTAATTCTGTTTTTCCTTTTACTAGGCCTTTTAATGATTAACAGGGATATTCAGAAAAGGATAAATGCAGAAAAAGCCGCCCTTGAACGCGAACAAAAATATGCCGCTTTAATTGAGGGGGCCGGAGATTTGGTTTGTACATTTAACCACCGTGGAGTTCTGACGTTTACCAGTTCGCGGATTGAATCGCTTACCGGATACAGCAAGCAGGAATTGATTAATAAGCCTTATTCAGGGATTATAGCACCTGAATGGAAAGATAAAATTCTGCAAACCGTTAAAGAGCAATTTAAAAGCAGAAAGCGTGAAACCTTGCTCGAACTGCAGCTTATAACAAAAAAAGGTGAAAAGAAGTGGGTTGAGGTGAAAGCCGTTTTAATTGCAGGCAATGAAGTAACCGGCGGATTCCTTTGTATCTGCAGGGATATAAATGCCCGGAAGAAAAACGAAATTGAACGGGCAGATGCAACAAGGAACCAGGAAATTTTCCTTGCTAATATGAGTCATGAAATCAGGACACCAATGAATGGTATTATCGGGTTGGCTCATTTACTTACCCAAACCGGATTGAATGATGAGCAGAATGACTACCTGAAAGGGATACGCGATTCGGCACGTAAACTGCTGACAATTATAAACGACATTCTTGACATTTCAAAAATAAATGCCGGTAAAATTGTTTTGGAGAACGAGCCTTTCAGTATTGCCGAAGTGATAGATAATAATGTACTCATACTTGGAAGAAAAGCCAAAAAGAAAAGTATTAAAATAGGTACACACGTAGATCCTGAAATCCCGCATCTTGTTATGGGCGACCATGTTAGGTTATCTCAAATACTTTGGAATATTGCAGGCAATGCCGTGAAGTATACAAAGAAGGATGGCGAAGTAACAGTTTCCGTAATAAAACAAGCGGAAGATGCTCAAAGGGTAACAATATCTTTTATTGTGAAAGATACAGGAATAGGAATTGAAAACACATTATTGCCTTCTATTTTCGAACCCTTCATTCAGGCAACACCGGGTGCATCCAGAAAATATGGCACAGGGTTGGGTTTAAGTATTACAAAAAAACTGATAGAAATGCAGGGCGGAACCATTTCGGTAAGCAGTAAAATAGACGAAGGATCCGAATTTTCGTTCAGATTAAGTTTTGCAAAATATTCTTACGATAAGCCTAAGCTGGAACCTGTTAACAAAGAATTCAGCGGGGAATACAAGAATCTTTCAGGACTATCCGTTTTACTTGTGGAAGACAATATTATCAATCAGAAAGTAGGTGCAAAGATTTTAGGCAAAAAAGGAATTAATGTAGATTTGGCCGAAAATGGAAGAAAAGCGGTTGAAATAGTCGATAAGAAGCATTACGACCTGATATTAATGGATTTACAAATGCCGGAAATGAACGGATTTGAAGCAACCAAACATATACGCACTAAAATGGGCCCTGATTTGGCAAATGTTCCTATAATAGCAATAACTGCTGCCGCATTGCAGGGTGAATACGAAAAATGCATTGCTGCCGGAATGAACGATTATCTTTTAAAGCCATTTGAACCAAAAGAATTGTTTGATAAAATGGAGCAATTGGTAAATTTGACCTCTAATTCCGTACCTACCTAATATAAAACCTATGAGTACACACATTGATTTGACCGAGCTGAATAAAGTGGCCGATGGCGACCAGGATTTCATGAAAGAAACAGTAGCTTTGTTATTGGAGGAAATTCCTGAAAACATTAAAAACATTAACCAGTATGTTGAAACGAACGATATAGTTGCGCTAAAGAAAATTGTGCATAAAATGAAGTCTTCGTTTATGCTTATTGGTATGAAAGAAATATGGCCTCTGATTCATACCATGGAAAGGTCAGATTCGCCAACTGAGATAGTAGCACAAACTCCGGATTTTATACGAATTTGCAGCGAGGCTATTGAAGAACTGAAATCTATCTGAAGTGAAAAATAAATTTCATTTTAGTAAGGTGTACTTATTGGCTTAAATGGTTGATTATTAATAAAATAATTTTTATTTTCTTTTTCTCCGATACTGATATTTCAGTCCCTTTTTAATGGGTTTTTAACATAATGGTTTTGATAAAATAATCTGTTTCAGATACAACTTTTCAATGCGACATAGACTTTGCCATATATGTCTGATTTAAAGTGTGTATAAGGCGCTTCTAAGGGCGAAAACTGGCACCCTGTGGCATACAGAACCCATTCAAAAGCCTGTCTATTGTCATGTTCTTATGCGCGGAATTTATTAATTTTGTGGCCATTTAATAAAAAGACGCGCTATGAAGAAGTTTAAAATACTCATTGCTGAAGATGATGTACTGTTATTGAAAGCTCTGGGTTTTTATCTGGAAAAGAAAGGATATGAACTTTCACTTGTGCCGGACGGAAGAGATGCAATAAACAAAATCAAAGAAAATCAATTCGATCTTATTGTTACCGACATTAATATGCCATTCAGCAACGGAATGGAAATTATTTCACTTGTTAGGAATGAATTAAAACTTAAAACCCCCATAATTGTATTAACCTCTATGGGGCTTGAAAATACTGAGCTCGAAGCTTTCCATATCGGAGCGGATGAATTTATAGCTAAACCATTCAGCCCTCAGGTACTTGGTGTAAGGATTGATAAGATACTCAGTGCAGTAAATAAGTAATATTCGTTAACGCCTGTTATGAAAGGATACTTACTTTGCCTTTTTACAATGTTATGTTTCGTTTGCGGCACTTCTGCGCAAAGTAACCCTGACTCGCTATTTAATATTGCCGAGAAAGAGGCTTATAAGGGACATTACGCCGAGGCTAAACACATTCTAGTTAATCTCGTTTCCAAATACGATAGCGATAGTGACTACAAAGTATTTTATGGTTCGCTATTATCATGGATGGGTAAATATGATACTTCTAAAGCTATCCTGAGGCAGGTTATCTCAAGGCAACCGGAAAACCTGGATGCCTACGAAGCTTTGACCGATGTGGAATTATGGTCGAAAGATGACTCAATGGCAATTATCGATTGTAATAAAGCCCTATTGCTTCCGAAGGTAAAACCCGAAGCATACCAGATTAAAATTGCGGAAGCTACAAAAAATTTAAAGAAATTCCCTGAAGCCTATGCCCTTACAGATACTATGTTAGCCAAGAACCCGGGTGATACTTCGGCCAGGAATATGAAATTTGAAATAGCAGCTGCTGTATTGCAAAAAACAGCAGATTCGCTATTTGATTCTGCATTACATTCATCTTACCGCAAACAATTTATTCCGGCAGAAAAAATTGCAATAGCGCTTGTAAAAGAATATCCGAACAATTCCGATTACAAAATTTTATGGTGCAGGCTGCTTGGCTGCCGTGGCAAAGCAGATACATCCGAAATAATGCTTAGGGAAATTATTGCCAAAGAACCGAACAACATTGAAGCGTATGATGCGTATGCCGATGATGAATTGGTTACACTGCGGTTTAAACATTCCGAGGAACTTTGCGATACTGGGATAGGGTTGCCAGTAAAAGGCGACAGAACTTATCTTGTTATTACAAAAGCCAGCGCACAAGATAACCTTGAGGATTATTACAATGCCTTAACCACCCTTGACACACTTGTGAAAAGGCAACCAAAAATGAAAGAGGCAACCGATATGTATGCTTTGATTAAGCTCCATATCAGGCAGCATCAGGCGGATTCAATGTTCGCACTGGCACAAAAACAAGCTGAACGCAAACACTATGACTCGGCGCATAAAAATGATGATACGATTATTAAGTGGTTCCCTGCCAGAATGGACTATCAGGTATTTAAAGGCAGGCTTTTATCATGGCAAGGAAAATACGATTCGGCTTTTAAGGTTTTAGGCATTGTTATAAAGAAAGATCCGCACAACATGGATGCTTATGATGCATTAACTGATGCTGAATTATGGAAGAAAGATTATCCTCTTTGTGTTAACGATTGTGATCAGGCACTGGCCGATTCCATGTTTGTAAAGTTCCCCAGTATGAAGGGAAAGAAGGATACGATGCGGGGGAAAACTATGTCCAAAAATGATTCCCTAAAGCATGATTCTACAGTTAAGGCATGGGTTGCAGGAATTAAAATGAAGCATAAATCGGATTCACTCCATCAGGATTCAATAACACGGGGACTTGCAAAAGCACCAAAACCAATACCTGATTCATTGCTTAGTGATTCAGCACGTGCCAGGATGGCAAAGGATACCGAGGCACACAAATATTATTCCATATTCATGCTGAAAAGGGCACACGCTTTTTATGATATGGATAAGATGAAGGACTATCAGCAGACTGTCAATACGCTTGATACCATGCGAAAGGTAGATTCTACGAATAAAGAAGCCAATGATTTATTGACGGAAGCAAAAATAAAGCTGCTGAAAAATATGGTTCAGGCCGGATACCTGCTAAACTGTTTTAGCGGCAATCCGCCTTATGGCCCATGGCATTATACATGGCTGGAATACATCCGCAATATACCTGCTTGCCCCATTGGAGCAAAAGCTACATTCGGATCTATTTATGGTTTACCTACCGGATATAGGAGAGGGGTCCAACTTGCCTTGGAGGCATTCCCAAAAATTATTCCGGGTACTTATGCCGATGTTGAGATTGCTCACTCCAATGATTTCCCTGTTTTCCCTCAATGGCAAATTACATTCAATGTTTACCAGAAATTAGGCGCAGGTTTCGAAGCTTCACTTGGTGGCATTTATATGCACTTTATTGATGTGATTGATTCTCCGGCAACTGCACCACAAGATGTTTGGATATTAGACCCTTCTATAGGATATTATAAGGGCGACCATTGGCTGTTTAACTATAAGCCATATTTTACCTACAAAAGCAAGAACATTTATGTGGTTCACACCATTATGGCAAGACACATATTCCAAAACAGCGATACTTGGGTAAGTATTTATGGTTCGTATGGCCAAACTCCTTTTGTAGACTTCTTTTTCCCAAGCCCAATTCCAACAACGGTTAAATATGTTGGTGCCGATTATCAAACCAGGTTACCTCATAATTTCATAATATCTGCTATGCTGTCTTATGAGTATGAAGAATGGTACCCACCAACAAGCTTATGGACCAATATGTATTATATTCAATTCGTATTAAGTAAACGATTCTAATGAAAATTGTAAGAAATATATTTGTTTTTGTGATGCTGTTCGGTATCATATATTTCCTTTTTAAGGTTGACCGCGATAAGAATGGCCACTTTATTGCAACAGTAACTGCAAACGACAGTATTTTCATTTTCCCTAACCTGAAAGGGCCTACAGATAGCACAGTTATAAAGCCTACTCATCGTTCATCGTGGAAAAAATATTCAACCGGCCCAAGCTTTGGTGTAGCTGTGTTATTATTAGATACAGGTAAAGAATCAAACTGGATGGGATTGGTACATGCGTTCAAAACATTTGGTATTCCTTTTAAACTTTATACCAATGTCGATAGTGCTTTGAAAAGTGATGTGGTGTATGCGTATCCCTCAATTGATGCATCCTTGAATCCAACCATATTAGCCAAACTGACAAACTACCCTCAACGGGGAGGCACCCTGATTGCCCAGAATATCGAATCAGGTATTAGCCAGGTTTTCGGGTTCAGGGCTTCGTATGGAACAACCCACAATTATAAGATACGCATTGCAGATTTCAATAATCCGATTTTAAAAGAATTTAACGATTCTAAAGAACGTGAAATAAGCCTTGCTGATCCGAAATTGTTTAAAGAATCGGAAGGGACTTATAATTACAGTAACCTTATGGGGAATCCATTAATGGTGTATCCCAACGGAATGGCATTTTTAACCGAGCGCGATTATCCGGGTGGTGGAAAAGCCTATTGTTTTGGTATGGATTTAGGATATTTTTCCTTAACTTGCAATGATGAACGTGGTTTAGAGGCCTACCGTACTTATGTGAACAGCTACGAACCAACTATGGATGTTATATTCAGGATAGTGAAAAATATGTACACAATGAATTCTAAAACCGCTGTAACATTAGGAACTGTGCAGGAGAACAAAAAACTTACGCTTTGCATTACCCACGATATTGACTATTGGAGATCGATGTATAATGAATTGAAATACGCTGAAATGGAACGCAAGAGAAATGTTTCTGCAACGTATTTTATCCAGGTAAAATACTTACAGGATTGGAATGACCTTGATTATTTTAACGACTCAGCAGTTGTTGCACTGGCAGAAATTGACTCCCTGAAAATGGAAGTTGCCAGTCACTCTATTTCTCACTCACGCCAGTATGATGTGTTCCCGCTTGGAAAAGGCAATGAACAATATCCAACCTACCATCCGCTTGTAAGGAATATAAAACTCACCACAAACGGCACAGTACTTGGAGAATTACGGGTTAGTAAATTTCTGCTCGACCATTTTGATAAAGGTCCTAAGGTGGCTTCTTTCCGCCCCGGACACCTTTCTCTTCCTTACTCATTGCCGCAATGCCTTGTTGCAACAGGATATAAATATAGCTCTGATGTAACAGCGAATGATGTACTCACCCACATGCCATATCAATTGAATTATGATAGGGCGTATGATGAAGAAGTTCCTGCCTGGGAATTTCCTATTACTATAGAGGACGAAGAACTTCCTCAAATGGATAAACGGCTCGATTCCGCTTTATGTGTAGCGCATAAAATAAGCAAGTACGGAGGATTAATGTGCGTACTCATCCACCCGAACGAAGTGGATTACAAATACAAATTTGAAGTTGGGTTACTTGACAGTATTCAGAGTATTTCACATGTGTCCACCATACGTGATTTTGGCGACTGGTGGTCAGCACGTAACAATGTGCAATATTATGTAAGCAAAACGGCAACCGGATACGACTTGCATGTTGTTACACCCGCTACAATGAGCGACCTTACTTTTTTTGTGCCTCCCACATGGACTTGCTCTACAGTAAGTACATCAATAAAACAAACGGGCAATTCTGTTCTTGTGAAAAATGTTACTAACGGAGCAACTATTAATTTTACTGTAAAATGAGCGCAGCAAGTACAGCAGTAAACATAGAGAATTCGGTAAATTACCCTTTCGCGCACAATATTGAAACTATTGTTGTGTCTATGATTCTGATTTTTACGTATTCAGCTGCTATATTGTTTATCGCAGTTATAATTTTGCGTGTAAGGAAAAACCGTTTTGAAAAAGTAACGGAAGCACTGAAGTTAAAATTGAATAGTTTAATAATGAGCGCGGCTTTTGCCTCTAACGATGATGAATTGAATGAAGTGATTAGGGAGGCAAAACCGGTGTTTTCAAAGGAAATCAGGAATTCAAGCCAGGCCCAGATTATTATTAATGAGGTATTAACTATCCACCGGAACCTTACCGGACAGTCGAAAGATAACCTCGCAAAGCTTTTTCATGGGACTTGCCTTATGGCCTATACGTTAAGAAATCTTGGTAATGAAAACTGGCACGTAAAGGCATCCGCCATACATGACCTTGCACAGATTAAAGCCGAAACGTTTATACCTAAAATTGAAAAATACGCTGTTCATAATAATATTTATCTGCAGCAGGTGGCACAAATTGCACTGGTTAATTTAAAGGGATATGATGGCCTCGATTTTTTAGGAAAACTGAAAAATGCACTTTCTGACTGGCAGCAAATTAATATACTTGATGTGTTACGCAAACTGGATAAGGATAAAGCCCCTGACTTCAGCCAGTGGCTTACACATAAGGAAGATACGATAAAGCTTTTTTCCATTCGTTTGATACATTTTTTCCAGCAGAGTTATAATGGTGATAAGCTGGAAGAGTTTTTGCACAGTGAAAACAGGTTTCTGAAGCATGAAGCGCATGCGGCCCTTCAGAAAATAAAGCCAAGCCAACATTTCGAACTTTCAAACTCAGATAAATCATGATTCTTGCATTAGAAATAATTATCTGGATAATCTTTGCATTCTGTATCCTCATCATGGGCGGATATCTTATTCTCGCCTATCTGTCGTACAAAGCAATGCGGATTTATTTTACAAAAAACAGTTTTACCAATTATCAGACAATCCTTAATTCACCGCTTTCTCCGGCCTTGTCGCTTGTTTCGCCTGCTTATAACGAAAGTAAATCAATTGTAGATAATGTACGTACCCAACTTGCACTGCACTACAATAATTATGAGGTAATTCTTGTAAACGATGGCAGCACGGATGATTCCATGCAGAAGTTAATCACAAATTTCCACCTGGAAAAAAAGGATATTAAAATCCCTCAGCATCTTCCTACAAAGGAAATTTTAGGTGTTTACAAATCTACCAATCCTGCCTATAAACGGTTAATCGTTATTGATAAAGTAAATGGTGGTAAATCAGATGCGCTTAATGTTGGTATTAACGCAGCAACCACAGACTTCGTAACTTGTATTGACGTGGATTGCGTATTGGAGCAGGATTCATTGCTTAAGATGGTGAAACCTTTCCTTGAACGTACCGATAAAAAACGGGTAATTGCCAGCGGCGGGGTTATTCGTATTGCAAATGGTTGTGTTATTGAAAACGGAAAATTGGTGAAAGTGGAAGTGCCGGAAAGCTTCCTGCCACGTGTACAGGTGCTTGAATATATCCGTGCATTTTTACTCGGGCGTATGGCATGGAGCCGTTTGGATGGATTACTACTTATCTCGGGCGCATTTGGTTTATTTGATAAAGACATTGTTATTAAATGCGGCGGATATACATTAAAAACTGTGAGCGAGGATATGGAGTTGGTGGTTCGTATGCGCCGTTATATGCACGAAAATAAAATGGAATATATTGCAACGTATATTCCCGATCCGCTTTGCTGGACAGAGGTTCCTGACTCATACAAGATTTTGGGTAACCAGCGCAGCCGTTGGTCCCGCGGTAACGTTGAAACGCTTTGGATTCATAGAAAAATGTTCTTTAATCCCCGCTATGGAAGGTTGGGAATGTTGAGTTATCCATACTGGTTTATTTTTGAATTTTTGGCTCCGATTATCGAATCCGTGGGTATCGTATTTACGCTGATACTTGCTTACCTCAACCTTATTAACTGGAACTTCTTTTTCTTGTTGCTGCTCTTTTGTTACACGTTTGCAATCTTGTTCTCCATGCTTGCAATTATGGCGGAAGAGGAGTCTTTCCACGAGTACAAAAAGATGTCGGATTATTTCAAGCTTATTTATTCTGTATTGCTCGAGCCTACATTCTTTCACCCGTTCATTACGTTCTCTGCTATGCGCGGATACATTGGGGTTATGTTCGGTAAGAAGAGCTGGGGTAAGATGACCCGTAAAGGATTTGCCGGTAAGAAAGAAGAAACTCCTCTGTCTAAAAAGGTTGCTACTGCTACACCTAAACCGGCATAGTTTAACCGTTTATTTTCACTAAAATAGATTTCTATGCATTTCGAAAATGTAGCGATAGGTGGTTTTACAGTTGTTGGAATTTCCGTTCGCACAAATAACCGGAACGGACAATCGAAAAAGGACATCAGTGAGCTTTGGACTAAGTTTATGCAGGAAAATATTTTCGGTAAAATTTCAAATAAAGTAAACGAAAACCTCTATTGTATTTATACCGATTATGAAAGCGATTTCATGGGCGAATACACAACCATATTGGGATATAAGGTTGACTCCAATGAAAATTTACCGGAAGGATTAATTACAAAAGTTATTCCGGATTCTTCATATAGATTATATCAATCAGCGGGGAATATTCCGGAAAGTGTTTTGAAAACCTGGAAACATATTTGGGAGTCGGATGCTAAAAGAAAATACCTTGCCGATTTTGATGTTTATCTACCGGATGCTTTCAGTATTGATAGTCCTGTTGTGGAGACCTATTTATCTGTATAGATTTCTACTTCAAAATACTTTCTACTGCCCAAAGCGCAGTTATACTGATAAATATCCAGAGCAACACCCCTTGAAGCAATGGTTTATAGCCTACCGATTTAATCATTTTGTATGAAGAACCTGCTCCAATCAAAAATAAAGTAAGGGTTAACCCGCTTTTAGCCGCAGTTGTTAAATAAGGTTTTGCCGGAGCAATAAATGGAACGTAGGTCCCAATTATCATAGCAATAATAAAATAAATTATAAAATAAGGTATTTTGAATTTTGCCGGCCTTTGGTGAAATATAAATGAGGTTGCAATCGCTAGTGGAATTATCCACAAAGCTCGTACAAGTTTAACGGTGGTTGCAGTTTGCAGTGCTTCCGCCCCGTATTTGCTGGATGCACCAACAACGGAACTTGTATCGTGAATGGCAATAGCACTCCAGATGCCAAATTGATGCTGGCTGAGATTTAGCCAATGTCCTATTGGAGGAAATATAAACAAGGCTATGGAATTAAGTATGAAAACAGTTCCTAATGCAACAGAGGTTTGCCTCTCTTCAGTATTTAAAACTTTTGAAATGGCAGCAATAGCACTTCCTCCACAAATTGCAGTTCCCGATGAAATAAGATGCGATGTTTTTGAATCTATTTTAAATAAACGGCCTAATCCATAACCCAGTAATAAAGTAGTTAAGATAGAAACTGCGGAAAAAATAATTCCTTCTTTTCCTGCGTGGATAGCTGTAATGCAATTCATACCAAAACCCAATCCAACGACTGAGACTTGTAGTAAAATCTGTGTTGCTTTAGAATTATATTGCCTGAAGGGGTGCCCTGTGGTCTGGGCAATTATCAAACCTATTAAAAGAGCCAGGGGTGGGGTTAACCAAG
Source organism: uncultured Bacteroidota bacterium (assembly GCA_903901055.1). Classification (GTDB taxonomy): domain Bacteria; phylum Bacteroidota; class Bacteroidia; order JABEUT01; family JABEUT01; genus JABEUT01. The sequence goes on along the minus strand of CAIUPO010000072.1, from coordinate 6,050 downwards.
GCGTTAGGCACATGGCTACAGCAGTAATGAATACTATCTGAGAGGCAAGCGGGTACTGCTTTAAAAATCGCGTTGAATGATCTTGACTAACTTCTGCCATGGGAGTTTTGGTAGGGCAAAAGTAGGGTTATTTGTTTACCATTTGCGGCACATGCTGAAATCTATAACTTTGTACCTCTAAATCTAACCCTATGACTATTGATCTTAGAAGTGATACCGTAACAAAGCCCACACCGGGCATGCTTAAATTCATGTTTAATGCACCCGTTGGTGACGATGTATTCAGTGAAGACCCAAGTATTAATGAACTCCAGAAAAAGGCTGCAGCAATTTTTGGAAAGGAAGCAGGTATTTATTGCCCTTCCGGTACAATGACCAACCAGACTGCTATAAAAGTCCATACTCAACCCGGAGATGAGTTATTATGCGATGTTACAGCCCACGTATACAATTACGAAGGTGGGGGAATTGCATTTAACTCTGGTGTGCAATCAAAATTAATTCCCGGCGATAATGGGCGATTCACCGCAAAGCAATTAGAAGCTGCCCTGCATCCTTATGCTGATTGGCTTCCACGCACATCACTTGTAACCATTGAAAATACAAGCAATAGGGGAGGAGGCACCTATTACCAATTGAAAAACGTAAAGGAAATTGCAGCGGTTTGTAAAAAAAATAATCTCGCTCTCCATTTGGATGGTGCACGAATTTTTAATGCATTAACTGAATCAGGTGAGAGTCCAAAAGAATGGGGTAAAGTATGTGATTCCATTTCTGTTTGTTTCTCCAAAGGACTTGGAGCGCCCGTTGGCTCTGTGTTATTAGGCAGCAATGAATTTATTGCCAAAGCAAGAAGAGTAAGGAAATTATTAGGTGGAGGAATGCGTCAGGGTGGATACCTTGCTGCTGCATGCATCTATGCCCTCGACAATAATATCAAACGTTTGAAGGAAGACCACCAGCGCGCAAAACATATTGCCAAAATCCTCCAAGGGAAAACCTACGTAACAAATATGCTTCCGGTTGAGACTAATATTATCATCTTCTCATTAGATAAATCCATGCCTGCAGAAAAATTTACGGCTGCGTTGAAAAAAGACAATATCCTTTTCTCAATGATTGGTAATAATGCCCTCAGAGTTGTTACCCACCTTGACTTCGATGACAAAATGTTAAAGATTGTTGAGAAGACACTAAAGAAAATTTAACTAAGTTTTATTGTTCAATAGTTTGATTCCTAATTCCTAATTTTAAATTCCTAATTAATAAAGTGGCTTACACGTTTTATAGTTCTGAAGTAATCGACATCATAAATGTTACCCCAATGGTGAAGCGGTTTTTCTTTCGCATTCCCGAAATGGAAAATTTTGTTTTTGCACCCGGTCAGTTTGTGCAACTGGATTTACCTATTGAATCTAAAATAAAAACCCGTTCATATTCCATTGCTTCTGCTCCCGTTGGAAGCAATGTACTTGAATTAGTAATCTCCCTTAACGAACCCGGACTTGGAACTCCCTATCTTTTCAACGAAGTTAAAGTTGGCACAAAGTTACCGTTATCGCAACCTGCAGGTAAGTTCATGCGGCCTCCGGTTGAAATGGATGTGGATATTTGTATGGTCTGTACAGGTACCGGTATAGCGCCTTTTCGTTCCTTTTTGTTGGATTTAATTCACAAAAATACTCCCCACAAAAACATCGATTTAATTTTCGGCACACGCTACGAAAAAGATATTCTCTACAAAGAAGAAATGGAAGAGTTGAGCCGCACTATGCCCGGTTTCCGTTTCACCACTGTTTTATCACGGGAGGAAAATCCTACGGCAAGTAAAAAAGGATATGTACACCAAGTCTACCAGGAATTATATGCCGACAAACGCCCTGCACATTTCTATCTCTGCGGATGGAAAGTAATGGTTAAAGAAGCCATCCAACACTTGCAGGACATGGGCTACGACAAAAAAGCGATTAAGTTCGAGTTGTACGACTAAGCAATCTCTTATCTCTTATATCTCATCTCTTATATCTAGCCTTTATACATCACATCCTTCACCGCCCTCACCGTCTTAGCCACATTTGGAAGCGCTAACTCAATCAGGTTGGGAGCGTAGGGTAGCGGCACATCGGCAGACATAACACGGCGCACAGGAGCATCCAAATAATCGAATGCATCCTTTTGCACTTTAAAAGCCACCTCAGTAGCTATCGAACCCAGAGGCCAGGCCTCTTCCACTATTACAAGGCGGTTTGTCTTTTTCACCGAGTTGATGACAGTTGCATAGTCAATAGGGCGAATCGTTCTAAGGTCAATTACTTCAGCCGAAATATTTTCTTTTTGCAGTTCCACAGCGGCGGCCAGCGCCACTTTCATTATCTTTCCAAACGAAACAATAGTAACATCCGTACCTTCCCGTTTAATGTCAGCCACACCAATAGGGATAAGGTATTCCCCTTCCGGAATATCGCCTTTGTCGCCATACATCTGTTCCGATTCCATAAAAATAACCGGGTCGTTATCGCGTATTGCCGATTTCAGCAAACCCTTTGCATCAAGCGGATTCGAGGGTACAATCACTTTCAGTCCCGCGCAGTTGGCATACCAGTTGTCGAACGCGTTCGAGTGCTGGGCTGCAAGCATACCTGCCGAGGCGGTAGGCCCGCGAAACACAATAGGCATAGGCAATTGCCCGCCCGACATTTCAAGCAGTTTAGCCGCCGAGTTCACAATCTGGTCAATGGCAACCAGCGAAAAGTTGAAGGTCATGAATTCAATAACAGGGCGCAGGCCGTTCATAGCCGCCCCCACGCCAATACCCGTAAAACCAAGCTCGGCAATAGGCGTATCAATCACCCGCCGCGGCCCGAATTCATCCAGCAAGCCCTGGCTCACCTTGTAGGCACCGTTGTATTGGGCCACCTCTTCTCCCATCAGGAAAACGTTTTCATCTCGTCTCATTTCTTCGCTCAGCGCCTCTCGCAACGCTTCACGGAAAACTACATTCTTCATTGGTTTTGCTTGTAATAGGGGTGCAAATATAGGGAATAGGCAGATATAAGAGATAAGCTATAAGATATGTGCCCAAATTCCCCTCCAATCGATTGTCCCCATGCCTTTGTCATCCTGAGTAAAGCGAAGAATCTCTTCCCAACCGCAACTTTCTACTTTCTACTTTTCACTTTTTCCTGATTTTTTGGGCTTGCCCCCGCTTAAAACCATGAGAGCGGGGTCGGGCTATCCGCTGCAAGTCCGCCTTTCAATGTGGGCTTCGCCCGCCGTAGCTTTAGCGAAGGCGGGGCTTTCCACTGCTATCCCTCACGCAACTCCGCTCATATCTTTCAAAAGAAGAACTTCAAAGTACTAATTGAATTGATTAATTTCATCAGAAATAAATTCTCCCTCATATAAAAAAGCAACACTTGATTTTGCCCTTGTTATAGCAACGTAAAGTTTTGCCCTTGTATTTGCAGGTAAAACACTGTAATCCCCAGTTTTTAAATATTTCTTTATCGGTTCAGTAGGAAAGATAAATACACGTTCGAAAGTTTGCCCTTTAGTGGTACCAAAATTGAGTCCCTCAAAACCTAAAGTATTTGATAATCTATTATATCTCAAAACTACTGGTTTGAACCTATCAATATATTCATGCACTTGTTCCGGCTTTACAAAAAAAACTCCATCATGTTCTGTAGTTTCATGATTAAATGATGTAGTTTTATTTAATTCAGGGTATAACTTATCGGCGAAATCACATATGGGTTTATTGCTACGATAACACTCATTTTTCTCAGTGACTAAGCATAGTCCATATTTTTCCCATTCTTTAAATAACTTAATAATATTGTATCCTTTGAATTTTTTATACTTTGGGGAACAACTTGTAAAATATGTTGCTTGTCTACAATCACCGACCAGATAACAATTAATTTTTGAATTTAGAAGCAATTCCAATACATCAAAATCATATCCAGATAAGTCTTGTACTTCGTCAATAAATATTTTGGAATAAATCTCCTCTAGTCTAGTTATCATTTTCCCACCTGAGTTCGAATTGCAAATACATGCAAATTCGGATGCATGCTCATTAATTAAATATTTTCCTTTGACTAAAAAATAGCTTTTAATATTTTCCTTTTTAATATACCGCCTACTTATTTTGAAGGCACTTATGTCCTCAGGAAAATATATTGTTTCAATTCTTTTGTCTTTATAACAATAATTTTGATAAGGCCTTACACACTCTTGAAGGAGAAATGTATACCAGGTTTGTATTGTAATATTGGGTGGGATTAGGCCAGCATTCCTAATTATATAGCTTCGTATCTGATTAATATTTTCAATAGTATAAGTAAGAATAAGAATGTTATCACCTTTAATTGCAAGAGCCTCTTTAACAATTTCCGTTGTTTTTCTTGAGCCAGCTGAGGCAATTACAATTCTATTGGAATGATTGGTTGACATAATCAGGAGCTACAAATGTTTCCGGAGTATTGAGGATTTGAAGAGCACATTCAGTTTTATTTTCTTTCATGTAGTCGACCATTTCTTGGCTGTATTTAATATCTGTTCCAAATATTTTATTCAATGCTGGCAGTCCATTAAAAGCCAATATATTCGGTTCAAGAGTATTTAAAGAATCTTCTCGGGAATAACAAATTCTAATATTCGGTACTCCCACATATTCTGCATACTTTGCTTCAACCTTTACTTTATAGTTAGAATCATTATCTGTAACTACACTAACATTCTTTTTCAAAAGCTTAGCTATTTCTAAAAATCGTTTGAATGACAAACCCTTCACTGAGATAATATCGATACCATTTTCAATAGGTAGGGTGCCCTTAGCAATTTTATAAGCTTTTTGAACAATTAACTCATCTGAAGGTCCTTCAACTAAGATTGACTTTTTTGAAAGTACAAGACGCAAAGTATCATATCCTGCAAGTTTCTTAAAATACTCTTGTGTACTAGGGCTCAAATCTTTTAAGCTCATCGTTTTCTTATCATCACCCCATAATATCAAATTATCTAGCCCTAATTTATTTAACACAAATGTACTATGAGTAGTGATAATAATCTGTTTATCTCTGCATTTATCAGCCATTTTCTTAATAAGAACATTCATTAATGAAAATGAAAGATGATTTTCCGGTTCTTCAATGAGTATAACATCACTTTTAGAAACATTTTTATCTAAGGCCAGCAGCATTTTTATAAAATTCTGTTCCCCTTTACCTGCAAACTGAAATGGAATTTCATCAATGTATCAAGTCAAATTGTTTTCCCAACTTGATTTTTGAGAAATATCAATAGATACCGATAAGTCTTTATTTGTTATATCACCTTTATTTTGTTTTAATCTGTCATTAAGTGCTCTCAATGAAGTTTGCTCCTTAAAAGATTCCTTTAAGTTTCTAAAAGCAAGAGAAAGTCCAGTTCTTTCCTTAATGTCCAAACTATCCTCAATGATTTTTTGCAAATAATAGTCAGCTCCATTTTGAAGCTTTATAGTCGTTGTATCAATTAGAGTTGAGGATATCCCAAGGTTTCTAGGAGTTATTAAGTTATTTGCAAATGAATATAATCGTGCTGTATAATATTCTGTAGGTAGTGTTGTAATTTTACTTGGCTCAGAAATATATTTCGAATATTCCTCTTTGTAATCCTCATTAAACTCAACTTTTAAGCAAACACCTTGTGTATCTTCATTTTTTGAATTGTTAACCCCTTTTAACCTAGCAAATTCGGGTTCATTGTGAATATAGGCCTCAATTATAATTACTGGGAGTTCAGGATGCTCACCTGATTTAAGTTTCACTAAATATTCATCCACTACAATCTTACTAAAGAGAAAAGGAGAAATCTCATAATTGATATTTCTACCATTAAGTTGACCTGTCAGAATTAGATTAATTGCCTCTAACAGGGTTGATTTCCCTGCCTCATTGTCACCTACGATAATATTTAATTCTTTATTAAGGGATATCTCAAATTCATGTAATGTTTTAAAGTTCTTTATAATGACTCTTTCAAGGTGCATGTAGATTTATTAT
>CAIUPO010000071.1 GCA_903901055.1 uncultured Bacteroidota bacterium | reverse complement strand
GTTCGATTCTCGCCGGGGGCACTGATGGAGCAGAAAAATCCGAAAGATTTTAGGCTCCATTTTCATAAAGCCTAATTTGAAGTATTTCGGCTTTATAAAATACCTGATGAATTAAGTTTACTTGTGAGTCTTATCATATTCTCTTATCCAATCGGCAACATTGGTGAAATCATCAATGAATTTTTTTCGGTCAGTTTCATCAATTCCTTTCGCTTTCATTTTTGCAATAATATCGGGAGCACCTGCAAAAAGCTTTGTCAGGTTATCTTCTGAGGCAGGAATCATTTCCCCATTGCCTCCTGCTGATATCCAAAACAAATCAGAAAACTTTGCTCCTTTATCGGCTGCAATATCAATAACTTTAAGACTTCCATCGTCGTTTCTTGTAACTGCCAGTTCCATTCCGGCATAATAACAAACCTTACCATTTGATATTACCTGGTCTGCAATATTGGCTTTTTTGTTAATCCGGTATACTACGCCATTTTCATTCTGAATTCCCCAGCAAGTAACATCTTTATATTCTGCAATAGGTACATTCACACCATTTAAAACTCCTTTATAACCGTGCAAATTAATAGTTATTGCATCGTATTTTGTTAGGCGATGTTTTGCATAGTCTTCGTATTTCAGATAGACACCGGGTTCTGTTATGATTTGCGCCGAAACCTTAGTGAAAGAAGCAAAGAAAATAAGACTAGTGATTAACGTGGAATTCAGAAAATTCTTTCTGGTTGAATTCATGATTTATTTATTTAAAATGTTTTCAATATCCAAAAACAGAAAGTTGCCTTAAAACCACATTGGATTTGGGGTCAACTTTAATGTATTTGATTTACGATGGCAAAATTGTAATAATTACATCGTTAATCAATTACAGATTACTGGAAAAGTATTGTATATTTCACACTTTCTTTAAAATCATATCTAATAATAAACGCATTCGCATATTTATAGTATAATAGGGGACAATGGAACAGTTATTGGTAGCTGAAAATTGGTTATTCAAAAATGAAGAGCAAAATCTTGGGGTTGCTTTTTTTGAAACGTTTTTCCAATTAGAAAAAAACTATAATTTGGATTCATTGAATAAACAAATCCATTATATTTGTTCAAATGCTGGTTGATTTTAAAAAGCCCGGAGAATTTACAAGTTTTTTACTTTTAGTAATACTGGAATTAAGTTCGCTAACCTCATTAGTTTGGGAGATTGTGAATGTCATAACCTTTTCAACGTCTCTCATCACCATTCCTGAATATATCGGCATTGCTGCCACTGGCTTATGTAGTATATTTTACATCAAAAAAATGCAAAATCCTTTTTTAGTTCTTTTAGGAACGATTTTGATTGCCGGAAATTTCGAATTGATTCCGTTTTTCCATTTTAATTTAAGTTATCATATACAAATACAAATGCAATCTTTATCGTTCCCGATATACCTTTATTGGGGAAATCTTTATTATACCATTATGCTTATTGCATTTATAATTCCAAACCGGAAGGCAATTCAAAACAGTTTAAAATGGGTTTACAGGCATTTGCCAGGAGAATAAAAGAATAATAGCTACCCTTCAAAATCCATATTCAAAGGCACTTCATTTGCAAATTGTGAATTCTGTTTCAGATGTTTCTTTATTTGCCTTTCAGAGATTGTTTTTCCTTTTGATGTATAATTACTTGTGACTGGAATATCATTTCCAACCACTTCAAACTTTATTTCATCAAACCAAATTTTCCCTTTCCCAACCATTAAAGCACCAAAATTGATATTGGTAGCATCCTTTGAAACATCCAATACCACTTCATATTTTTTCCAATCGGTTGTGCCTTTAATTGGGCGTTTATACATATTGTCAAATGCAAGTACCTCACCCCAGTTCTTCCCATCTACACGCATCCACAGGCCCGCCTGGTCAGAAAGGTTTTCTGTTTTCAACCATCCGCTCATTCTAACTCTTTTCCCTTTTAAACTATCCGGTAATATACTTCCGGTAATCGATCCAAAAACACCCTTAGAGATTTTTATTGAGCTTAGAGATTTGAGACATGCCGAGGTTCCTCCATCGTGAAAAACTGACTGGTCACTTGTAATTTCATAATTATTATTTTTAACAGAACCCCACCAGTTAACAGGTGTGCCATTATCTGAAATGTTCTCAAAGCTTAAGTTTGATATGCTTTGTATCTTTCTGTTTTTTTCAATATTCGATTCTACATCTAAGCCAACAGTTTCAATCTTCACATCGTCTATCCAAACCTTTCCTGTGTCTTTTAAAAGAATTCCAAACATGACATAAACACTGGAAGTGTCAACATCAACTACAAAAGTAAATTGCTTCCAGTCAGTATTGCTATTTATCCATTTGCTTCCACCGGATGATGTTTCGCGGGTTTTAGAGTTTATTTCCATCCAGAAACTCGCTCCGACATCAAGATTTCCGGTTTTCACCCATCCTGTCAACCTGATTCTTTTCCCTCTGTAGATATCAGCCTTTACAATTTGCATTAGTGTAGCGGATTTATCGCTGCTTTTTTTCATGGTGGAGGATAAGTATGCCGAAGCATTACCTGAATGCTTATTGTTTTTATCAATACCTGATTGGTATTGTTTGGCATTCATTCCGGATAAAATCCAACCCTTAATATGTGAGTCAATAACCCGATTACTCGACCTGCAATGGGCTAACAGAAGAAATGTGGCAGCAAAGGTGAGCCAGAAAGAATAGATATTAATTTTCATTTAAGTGTTTTTTATCATAATGAGCATCATGTATAAAAGATACAAGCACTAAAAAGTGTTTTTTATTCTTCATACTTCCAAACCCATTGGAGACGGCTAAACTTACTAATTTCTGATCTTTCAAGGTAGCGGGAATCTTTACCGAATTTATTTGTTTTTGTTGAGCCACCCTGAACGGTTTTTTCTTCTTTAATAGTAGTTCCATCAGGGTAATATTTTGTTTTGGTTATGATAAAAGGTTTATCCATGCAAGAACCATATTCCTCATCAATAAGTATATTGTTCTTTTCATTCCAGGTATTTACAGTTTTTGAATTGCCGCTTTCACTTTCTCCTCCCAGCTCCAGAGATTCCAACAAATTGCTTCGTTCATCATATTTGTAGCTTTTCACATAAAGGGTTTTATCCCAATGCCACTGGCTTTTTCCGGTTACAAACGTAGAATCGGAAATCATTTTCCCTTTCTTGTCATAGAGGTATTTATTAATCGTAGTGGTGGTGAAAATTTTTCCGTTGCTTTCCTCAATTTCAATTTTAGAAATACAATCCCGGTGATGATTGTAAATTGAGATAGTCTTCTTGTCATCAGGGCAACCCGGGCCAATATTATCACCATAGCGTTCTTCCTTTTCGGTATAACTGCTATCCGGATTATAAACAAAAGACTCCAGTTCAGCCAATTTTCTGTTTAAATATTTTGTCCAATTAAGGGTTCTTCCACCTTCATCATAAAAGGTATTATAGGTTTCTGTATCCTTTTCAGCATCTATTGACTGACGAAAAATTTCATTTTCTTTTGCATCATATTTTGTTGTTTGATATGACCATTTCATATACTGATAAGTCTTTTCCTGTATTTGCCTGTTTTTGCTGTTAAATGAATAAAAATGCATGACGGTATCAAGGTTGTTGATAGTGCAATAGTAAACTGTATTCCCCGAATCGTCGTATTTATAGTGTGTTCTCGAAATGCTATATTGGTTTGTATCCCAACGGGTGACTTCATATCTTTTAGAAATCGTAGAGTCTAAAAGTATTTTGCCTTGTGAATCCCATATTAAAAAATGATCATTATTCAACTCCATTTTATTTTTCAAAGGAGTGTTTTCTACATAATCGCAAATCCGCACCCGGTTTCCTTTTTTATCATATAAAACAACAGTGCTGTCGCTTATTTTTCCAAGTGTATCATAGCTCTTTACTAATGTTACTCCCCCGGTTTTATTGAAAGTATAAATTGTTTTGTGACGTAATTTTTTGTGTAAGGAAGAGGAGTCAGGTGAGCTATAAAAGGAAAGTGTAACGGATTTAAAATGCACGTTTTTATGTACTGTACTGTCTTCAAAACTATTATAATTACTTAGGAATCGCTTGCAATCATTATGTTCACTGAATGTATAGGAATCCTCATATCTGTAATCCTCAACACCTCCCTGATTAGGTGGATAAGCTGATGTTTGATAATCCCGCTCTCCTTCCCAATCCTGGGCACTTGATATTGCTGGAAGAAGCAATGCAATAAGGAATGTAAAAACAGGTGAGAAAATAAATCTCCTAAATGCCTTAGGGAACATTAGCAGCAGATTATTTATATAATTTTTCATTTGTCAGTTTTTTATTACCAGGATAACTCAGGCTTAATTTATTAATGTTGTTGTAGTGAACCAATTACCAGTTCTCATATTCATAGATAGTTTGGTCAACTCCGTAAGATGAGCTATAAATGCTTTCGAGTTTTTGTGTTTCCGGCCCGAATTTATATACATAAAGCGTTTTATTGCGTATGATGTCATATTCTTTTTCTGTTATTCCATCGGGATAATAGGTATACGAAAATGTGGAGAATGGTACATCAAGGCATGAACCATATTCCGATTCTACCAGCAAGTTGTTTTTTTCGTTCCAGGTATAAGTAGTGCGGTTATCAGATGCAGTGCCGCTACCGCCTTTTTCTGTTTCTTCTAATTTATTCCCACGGAAGTCATACCTGTAATTATAAACGGTCAATGTTCCTGAAGAGTGATATTCGCTTTGCTCTTCCTCGGTCATAGAATCCGATTCAACCTTATCATAATTTGTAAATACATAATTATGTTTCACAATTGTTACCGATGGCTTTCCTGTGCCTGTTATTGTTGTGGTTTTAGATTCCAGCTTGCCATAACGGTTATATATAGAAACCGTTTTAGTATCGGTTGTGCAAGTTGGTGAAGCAGTAGATTCGTCTTCATCATCATCACCTTCTTCATCATCATAACTACCTCCTGAGGTACCATATTCATCTTCTATTTTGGTGCGCGCATTTTCCTGTCCGTACAAAATTGTCCTTTTGCTCACAAGTTTCCCTTTGCTGAATTCAGAATAGGATGTTTCCCTTGATTGGTCATCGTATGTACAAATCATATTTTTATCTGTGTCTTTTCCGCTAATAAGAACTGTTTGCAAAATGTTTCCGTTTTCATCCATTTTCACATAGTATGCTTCATTGATATACGCTTGTTTAGGATTTTCAAAAAGTTCTTTGTCTTTATGAACATGGTGAATTCCTTTTAATGAACTGAACTTTCCCTTTGTATCATAGAAATAATAAATTAATGTAGTATCCTGAATATTCAGAACAATAAGAGATTGAGTTGGTTTCCCATTATTATTGTATGTAGCATAGGTAGTTATGTTTGAAGTATCATAACCTCCGGGGTTCAGTTCATCATACGATTTTTTATATTCTCGGCTTTCCATTTTAATTAAATTGCCTTTAGTATCGTATGCATTATTTAATTTATAAGAAATGGCAAGTTCTTTAGTTACATCATTAAAACTATAGCCCCTTGCTTGTGTGCTGTGAAATTGCGGATCATAAAAGATTATAGCGCTGTCCTTTACTTTTCCAATGGTGTCTGTAACAATGTAAGAAATTATTTGCCCGTGTGTGTTATACCTGTACACTGTTTTTGATTGCAGTTTTTTATGCTCAATAAGGCTATCGCTTGAAGAATATTTTGTTTCTGTTACCGATTTGAATTTTATATTGCTTCTACCTGTAGTATCATTAAGAAAGCTCAGGCACTCATTTCTGTTAAGGGATTGCAGGTCATTATAATTGGAATAGGTCAAGTAGTTGGCAATCCTATCTAAACTTGGTTTTTCGTAATCCTCGTCCCCTTCTTGCGCAAAAAGGTTAGGAATTGAAAAAAAAACTAAAGCAGCCGCTGTTAATAAAAAGCGTTTTCTTACCATGATATACAGTAGTTTAATAATGCAAAAATAAATTTAGCCCTATAAGATGAATGATGAGCCGCAATTTATGCAATTTACTTTCTCCTATGAAGAATTACTCTTCTGGTAATTGAAATAATGTGAAAAATTATTGTTTTAAAATCTTTTGGTAAAAAGATTTCTTAGAGTTTGTAACTTGTAATAAATAAATACCCGAGTTCAGGGTAGCGGTATTTATACTGAATGTATTTTCTCCCGTTTTAACATTTGAGAATTCTGTTGAGCTAATTATTCGACCAGTCAAATCTGCAATGCTTACTGAAATTGGTGCATTATCTTCTGAAATATAATTGAGTGTTGTATTTTCTACAACAGGATTAGGATATATAGTTATTGACCCGGTAGGAATAGTTCCGTCAAAAACGGCTACAGGAGGGAATTCAACTGAATACCCGTCCATATCAGTTTGCTTTAAACGATAGTAAGACATGCCTTGTATTGGATTGTTATCAACCAAAGAATATGATTTTGCAAATGGTGTAGTGCCAGCTCCCGGCAAGTTACCCACTAAGGAGTAATGTATTCCGTCTAGTGTTTTTTCTACAGTAAATTCATTGTTGTTAAGTTGTGATGCTACATCCCAATTTGTTAGTACTGAATTGCTCTCTGCAATATATGTTGCATTAAAAGAAGTTAGTGTTACAGGTAATGGATTTGAATTATTATTGATAGTACCAAATGTTATATTTACATTACTGAAATTACTAATTGTGGAATTGGATGTAACATTACCGCTTGTTGTGGCTGTTATCGCACTTTGTCCGAGATCATACCATAATCCGCCCGAATAATTGGACACTCTCACTGTTGAGTCAAAAGTAGAAATACCACTTTGAGACGCATTCTGCCAGTAAAGCCTTACATATACTGCATCAGTTGGTACAGATTCACTGATTGTCCAATATTCAATAGTGCTAACACTCGTTAATGGGCTGTTAACAGAAAATGGATTAACAGGTGAAGCAAAGGTGTATTTTGCAAGAATTGTATCAGTCGCAGTTGCAGGGCCTGAAATTGCAAGTGGCATATATCTTCCGCTTCCGCCAATAGGAAAAAGAAAAGCGCTATTTCCAATTTTTGCCATCGGTCCGTTTATATAAGAAGCCGCCTTACCTCCCGAAGTTCCTCCAGTTGAGGTTATATAAATTATATCAGTACTGTCGTTTGAATTAATAATACCATTAGAGAGGTTTAAACTGCCAGACACACTAAGTGGGGAATATAATGTTGCTCCCGAAGGATTATTAAATAGTAGGTTATTAAATGCTTCAGGAATCGATAGTGCACTTATGGTTTGCAATGCAGTTCCATTCAATATAACTGAACCGTTATTATTGCTGAACGTTCCGCTGTCGCTGAAATTTCCGGTTAAACTTAGAGAACTTGATGTAGATATAAAAGAGCCTGAACCCATAGATAAAGAATTTAACTGAACGGTCTGGCTAGCCAAACTGAATGTGCCGCTCCCCACAGTTGTGAGGCTATTAACTAAATCGTTTATAGTTCCGCCAACTGTTAATGTACCTCCAAGAACACTCACACTTGGGCTTGTGCCTAGTGTAACAGTTCCCGTTCCTAAATTAAGATCGTTACTTCCCCTGAAAGTAAAATTGCCATTCCAAAGCTGGGTATTGCTGTTTATTAATGTAATCGGGGCGCCTGAGGTATTATCTATTGTAGTACCTGCCGATATTGTAAACAGTCCAGTTCCGATAGCTGTAGGGCTATCTATATCAATTTCTCCGGCATTCAAATAAGTTCCTCCGGAATAAGTATTAGCTCCTAAAAGAGTAAGCGTTCCTGTTCCGTTTTTTACAAGAGTTATAGTGCCCGTCCCATTTTGAATAATTCCGGAAAATACGGTACTGTTACCATCTCCGCCTACTGTTACAGTTTGATTGGCCCCACTATTTGTTAATTGTTTTATTCCTTGCAGGTCACCTGCTGTTAAGCCATATCCGGCCAGGTCTAATCCTCCAAGTGCAATATTCAATGAATTTGCAATATTCATTTTGAACGAAAGTTTTACAACACCACTGCTTAAATAAATAGTAAGGTTATTAAAAGAAGTTACGAATGTTGTAGGAAGTGTTTGAGCCGTCCCTGTTAAAATAACTGAACCGGATCCAGGAATCCAGGTGCCTGCATTGGTAATCGAAAATTTGGCAATACTTAATATCCCTCCATTAGTCATATCAATATTTCCCGGAAATGTATTTCCTATAGTTAATATGCCCGACATGGTAAGTGTTGCGCCGGCATTAAATACAAGGCTTCCTGACCCTGATCCATCACCAAGTGTAAGGGTAGAACATTTTTCCCCTGCCAGGTCAACTATAACCGAGTACCCGCTTCCAATTGTAACGGTGTTAACGGAAGTAGGAACAGTGTTGGTATTCCAAACAGTATTATCGCTCCAGTTCCCCGATTTCACTGCGTGTACTGCACCCACAGCCCAGCCTTTTAAAGGAAATCCTGCTAATAGTAATAAAAATAAAGGGGCTAAAAAAAATGCCTTTATTCTTAGTTTTGGGTAGATTATTTTTTCCATGCAATGTATGTTTCCTTATATATATTTAAAATATAGTATACAAAATAGCTTTTATAATGTTAATTATAAAATCAAAAATCCTAATAAAATAAAAATAGTAACGCTTCCGAAAAGTGTAAGAAATCATAACGATTCTGATTTCTTATGCATGTTATTACGAGAAATGCAGTAAAAAGGTTTCAAACTATTAAATTGCTTGTTTTCAACACATCCCCCTCCATGTTGGAGAAGGTAGTGTGAAGCCAAACCATGACTCGGGAGTATATTATAATCAGGATATTATAAAATTCTTATTTTTGAAAAAAATAGTAGTATGAAAATCAGGATATTTTGTGCCTTGATGGCAATAGTTAGCTCATATTCGTATGGTCAGGTGGGCCGTCAATTGGACAATAAAGATTTAGACAGGCTAAAAGGTACTACATTATTTGTATTGGTAGATGACACAAACTCTGATTATAGTAAAACATTATACGCATCATTTGCTAAATTCTGGACTTTCACCAAGTTTAAAATGCTCCGCATTTCTGAATTAAAAAATAAAATTAATGATGAAAATGCATCTTTTTTTGCCTTTAATTGCAGCTATCAAAGTATGAGAATCGGTGGGGGAGCCCAATACGGGGGCGGTGCCCCTGCCGACCATGGTCAGCAATACGAGAGTAATACTCCTATTAACGGAAATTCGCGCGATTATGAAAACTTGCTTATAGATTCAAATGCTAGAGTTTATACTCCCGGTGAAGAGACTTATGATATAAGAACTGGCACGTTTAGTTACGGAATATTTTTAGGAAATAAAAAAACAACCTATGAGATACATAGCAAATTATCTCCTTATATGCTTGTTCGCGGCACCCATTTGGTAGACGCAATAAATTTAGATATTGTATCAAACCAGCAAGGAGATTCTGCATCTTTAATCAAATTGAATCCAAATTTCAAATTCTTCGTTGATCAGCCGTTAATTGAGTCTGAAAAGAAAACAATTTCTGAAATCCCTTTCTATGTACTTCTGCTTCAAAAGCATTTAGAGCATTTCTGGAATGACGGTAAAGAGCCTAAAACAAAAAAACTTAAGAATAAGATTAACTTTTCCGTGTCGGTGAAATCAACTACCGATAATGAAACAGCAAAAACAACCATCTATGACAATGGAGATGATATCATATATTCTTCTACCTTGTTGGTTGATTCAAACTTGTGCGATAATCTGGGGAAAAAAATTCTTGCAAAAGCACTGGGAATGGATGAAAGTAAAATAAAATTGGTAAGCTGGGATGATATTCTAAGGGCTATTCAAAACAAGGAAGAAAATACAACACTTATATACGCTCATGATATGGGACGTAACAGCCTTGAACAGACATTGATTTGGTCGACCAATGGCACTTGTTTAGCCAAAATGGAAAATTTTGTGGTTAGTTACCATTTAATGTCCAAGAACCTATGGGAGTTCGGAATTCCTAAAAGACTTGTTTACGGAATTGAAAGAAGCGATGTTCAAATCCTGAATTAGGAACTAAACTCGGGGAGTGGGTATTTACCCCTTTTTCCCTTCCCTTTGTCTTTGTAATACTGCCTCGTATGCCGCCATCCCTTCCGGTGAAAAAGGGTCGAGCTTTTGTCTCGGATTACTTCCTTCTTCCTTTACTTCACTCAATATTCTTGCAGTATCGGGGTCTTTTGAATAAAGTACAGACTGCCTGTCAACTAGCTTTATTGCTGCCAAAGGTCTGAACTTTATCGGGCTTCGTACATCCAGTCTCTCCCTCGCATCGCCCATAAACAGGTTTTTATAACAAAGCGCTATAATTGCGGTGTTACCTTGTTCAATCTTTTTCCTTACACTGTCCATCACCAGGTTTTTGAAGTCCTCGTGGCATTCATATTTAATAATGTTAACTTTATCGGCATAATCATCATCTTCATTATACCAGTTGTAGTGGGTTTGCCGTGTAATGCCCACTGCCCGTGTGGCTTTTGCAACATTGCCAAAATAAGTCTCCAATGCCCTGAGCATCCTGATTTGCTGGTGTGCAGTATTGACCGAACTTGATTTGCTCATAATACTAAAAGTTTGACCACAAATAAATAGTATAAAATGTGGGTTTTTCAAAAAGTCATTGACTTGCATGAGCCACACCGGCAATTATTTTATGAACACTGCTATTCAAATAAATAGTAAATAGATATTTATAAAAATTAAATTAGATATATATAGTTGCTCAGATTTAGAATTGCCAGGAAATGCATGGAATTGTAAATTAATAGACAGATACAATGGAATATAATAGTAAGAAAAACAATGAATTACAACACGTAAAATACATAGGTGTAAAACTAAAAAATATGCATAAAAGTGTAAAATAAGCGGACTGGAAAATGATGAATTATGGACTATAAACAATGTGCATTTTGCCGACACTGTTTTCAATTCGTATTTCATCTTTTATTGTACATAGTTATCGTTTGCCTATTTTTACAATCTTAAAATGAAAAACCCTATAGCTGATGACACAATAGTTGCTTTGTCAACTCCTTCCGGAGTTGGGGCAATTGGCGTTATAAGACTTTCAGGGGTAAACGCAATTTCCATCTGTGAAAAAATCTTGCCGGGATTAAATCTCTCAAAAGAAGAAAGCCACACAATGCATTTTGGAGTTATCAGGGATGGGGGTGAAGTGCTGGATGAAGCAGTAATAGGGCTCTTCAAAACACCCCATTCTTTTACAAAAGAAGATGTAGTCGAAATTTCCTGTCATGGTTCGCCCTATATTTTGCAAAAAGTACTCCGTTTAATTCTAAGCAAAGGAGCGCGGCTTGCAAAGCCCGGGGAATTTACCATGCGTGCATTTATAAACGGACGATTTGATTTATCACAGGCAGAAGCGGTAAGCGATCTTATATCTTCCGAAACACAGGCTGCGCATCATTTGGCGATAAACCAGATGCGGGGCGGATTTTCCGGTGAACTGAAAACCCTGAGGGAAGAGTTGGTGCACTTTGCATCTCTGATAGAACTGGAACTTGATTTTAGTGAAGAGGATGTTGAGTTTGCCAATCGTCCACAACTTATTTCCCTGATTGAAAAGATGCAGAAAAAAATCAAATCACTTTGTGATTCATTTAGGTTGGGGAATGTGCTCAAGAACGGTGTCTCCGCAGTAATTGCAGGCAGGCCAAATGCCGGCAAGTCAACTTTGCTTAATGTATTACTGAATGAAGAACGAGCCATAGTAAGTGAAATTCCGGGAACGACAAGAGATACAATTGAGGAAACATTAATTATAAATGGTGTAGCATTTCGCCTTACCGATACTGCAGGAATTCGCAAAGCAGTTGATATAATTGAAAAGAAAGGCGTTGAAAGAACTCTGCGGAAAATTGAACAGGCATCTGTAGTTTTATATTTGTTTGATGCTGAAGATATGACCGCCGAAGAGGTTGCTGAGGATTTATTGAGTTTGAAGAAAAACGAAGAAATACCTGTAATTCCTATAGCTAACAAAGTTGACCTGGGAGAAGAAGCAAGCTATTTGAAGAAATTCAAAAATATAAGTGGACTAAGTACTATCTCAGCTAAAAATGGTCGCGGAATTGATTCATTAAAGAATAATTTATTTGAAAGAATAATTAAAGGGAGAAATATTCAGGAAGGTGTAATTCTCAGCAATACCCGCCACTTTGAGGCTCTTGATGCCACGCTTAACAATTTGCAAACGGCAAGAAATGGAATTGAAAATAAGTTGTCAGGCGAACTTGTGGCCTCCGATATACGCTCCGCATTGAATCACCTGGGTGAGATTACCGGAGAGGTGACAACAGATGATTTACTTGGCAATATTTTCGGAAAATTTTGCATCGGGAAATAAAAAGCCCCGCATTATTACAGGGCCTTCAAATATGTTCAGGGGAGGGGGTTGAAGTTTAATTTATTTGCTATCAGATTCATAATATAGTAATGAAAATGTTTGGTCTCTTGTGCCATCATATAACCAGATCTTATCAATATTTGAAGTGTCAAATTTGGTACTGAAGCAAAGAGTTTGGTCATGTGAACCATCTTTGTCAATTGTGAATGAACATGCCTTTGCACCATCTGTTGCTGCTGTAAGGTAATTGCAAAACAATGTGCCATCTTTAAGCAAAATGAATATTTTATTATGCTCGGTCCATCTTAAGGTTTCTGAACCACTGTTCACAACTCTTAAGGTGAGGCTGGAGTAGGGCTCAATTCCTTCGGGCTGAGTATATGAATAGGTATTAGGATATACGCCCAATGTATAGTTTATTGTTTTACTATCATTGGAAATCACTTCCAAATAAACCTTGGTTTTTGTTTGGGCGAATACCGCAGTTCCTGCAGCCAAAAGGATCATGGCGGTCACAACTAGTTTTCTCATTTTAATTTATTTTTATTAATTATTCTGAAAGCAAAATTATTTTTTGTTATTATAAAATGCAATCACATTAAAGTAGTACAGGCTCGTTTTATTGTGAAGAGAGATCATTCATCCACTTTTTTCAAAGAATAGTCAAACTGATAACCATGTTCATCTATTGCCATGCTTATAGATATTACACCATGGGGGCTATCTTTTTCCCATTCCGTGTCGGATAATTTTTTTCCGGTATAACTTAAAAAAATAATATGGGCTTGACGTGCTGCTTCATTTTCAGGGCGGAACATTACAAAAAAGCAGTTGTCTTTTATGAAAAAATAAAACCATTCGCCCCAAAGTTTTAAATTGGTTGAATCCATATTTGGATAGCCAATTTCTTTAACACGTGTTCCATTAATAACCGAATCTGACAAATCTTCAAATTCCGGACTCAATAATCTAATTTCGCTTTCTGAAGATGTTAGTTTTTCCTGGCAATTCGCATTAACTGCAATAAAAAGCAAGGTAGATAGTAATAGAAGTTTTCTCATCGGAATGAGTTTTTATTTTGAGTGAGCATAGTGCAAGAATAGGCCAAATTAATTGGAACACCAATCACATTTAAGTAGTACTGCGCCCGAAAGTCTTGTTCAGCGCATCAGTGCGGGATTGTACGTGGAGTTTTTTGTATGTGTTGCGTATGTGGGTGCGCACTGTTTCTATGCTAAGTTGAAGTTTATCAGCAATCTGTTTATATTGGAATCCGTGCGAAAGAAGTTCAAGTACTTCATTTTCCCTCTCAGATAAGCCATACTCAGCGGTCTTCCTTGCCTGATTATTTGCATTGAAAGACTGAATAACTTTACGTGCAATCTGGCTGCTCATAGGGGAGCCGCCATTGTAAAGATCTGAAAGTGATTCCAATATTTTAGCCGTTGGCATTTTTTTCAAGATATAACCTGTAGCACCTGCTTTCAATGAATCAAATATATTTTCATCATCTTCAAATACTGTGCACATCATAAATAAAGTGTCGGGATGTTTTTCCTTTAACTTTCTTACACATTCAATTCCACTAATGCCTGGCAATCCAATATCCATAATCACTATTTGAGGTGCGGAAGAATCCATACCTGCAAGGGCATCGTTGCCTGAGGCGTAAGCACTCTCAAGGGCAAACTCCTCAGAATTTTTAATAATCAGGGATAGGCCTTCCCTTATGTCTTTGTCATCCTCTACTATTGCTACCCGAATCATAATGCGAAAGTATAAACTCTATTTATATTTCCCATATCACATTTAAGTAGTAACATTAATTGACTTCTCCAATTTAATCCTAAATTGTATGTGAGTTCCATTTCCGGTATCAGATTTTATTTCCACTTCACCATCGCATTCTTTCATCCGTATTTTCATATTTTGAAGTCCATTCCTGTTCTTATTAAAATCCGTTTTGTTTATTCCCTTTCCGTTATCTGAAACATTAATTTGAAGTATATAATTCGAATAAGAAAACTGAATATTCACAAGGTTTGCCTGTGAGTGTTTGACTATGTTGTTCAAGGTTTCTTTGAACGCAAGAAAAATATTCCTCCGCACAATATTTTTTACATGTACAGTTTCTTGTACTGAAAGGATTGGATATTCAAAATTCAAATGAATAGAAGTGGAATCGAAAAATTCATTGGCATACTCATGCATATAGGAAAATAACCCGACAAGTGTGTCATTGCGGGGGTTCAACGACCATATTATTTCCTGTATATTGTCTACCAGTTGCCTCGATGTGGAAGTGATTTTATTCATCTGTTCTTCCCGTTCGTCGGGCTGCATATTCTTATTTCCCGCAAGTTCACTAAGTATCGATATTTTTGAAAGCCCGGAGCCTATTTCATCATGCATATCCTGGGAAATTCTTGTGCGTTCTTTTTCCAGCATATTGCGGAGTTTAATTTCTTCAAGTTGAGCCATTAATTTCCTTCTGGCCAAAAACCTGACAACAAACACAAGTAATAAGAGTATGCTTAAAATACATAAACCCAGAAACCAGGTTGTTCTCCAAATTGGCGGAATGATTTGAATATAAAGTTTTTTGATTGCAGTGCTCCACACTCCATCGTTGTTGCATGATTTAATTTCAAGCGTATAGTGTCCAGGCGAAAGTCCCATAAAATTAATTACCCTTTCTTTTCCAAGGGATGCCCAAACTGTATCAAGCCCGAGAAGGCGATAGGAAATAAGATTTTGTTCGGGTTCTGTAAATTCAAGGGACGCCAAAGTGAAAGTGATAGTGTTTTCGAAATAGGGTAGGCTAAGGGTTTGCATGCTATTTATAGATGAATCACCTCTCCATTCTTTATTAAATATTTTGCAAGAGGTAATAACTGTAAAGGGAACGACAGGGTTATCTTTTATTGAGTCAGGGAAAAAGCTGTTGAAGCCATTTATACCACCGAAGAACATCTCTCCGCTTTTTGAAATAAAAGCGGCGTTAGAGTTAAATTCAGTTGCTTGCAGGCCATCTGCAACATCATAATTCCTGAATTTTGAACTATGGATATTGAATTTAGAGATTCCATTATTTGAACTTATCCATAAATTCCCATTCTTATCAGGCAGAATAGAATATAAATAATTATCCGGTAACCCATCCTGAGAAGTATATTTGTATAACAATTTGCCTTTGCTGTTCCAATGTTCCAAACCCGTTTTTGAAGCCACCCAAACATCGCCTGCTTCGCTGGCATAGCAAGATTGTGCATCTGCAAAAAAATAAAAATTACCAAACTCATTTTTCTCAGTTCTGAACATGCTTTTATCAACACCTAAATATTTTCTGTTTATGGCTGCATACATATTCCCTGCCCAATCTTTGCTGAAATTTGTTATATGCAATAAATTACTGTCGACAAATAATTTTGCTGCATTGCTTGAATCAGTGCAGAAGTAAAATGGAAGTTCATTAGTACCTACAAGTATTTTGCCTGGTAAAGTTTCAATCATGGAGTTAACTAAAACATTCGCACCAGGTATTTTTTCAAATATTTTTTTCTTCCTGTCAAAACGTGCAACTCCTTTATCAGTTCCAACCCATAGATTGTCTTTTGAATCATGAAGTATACAGAGTACATTATTGCTGGGCAGGGAAAGTTTATCTGAGGCAATGTTTATGAATATCTCAGATGCTGTTCTGTCCTTTTCTATAACCTCAAAACCTCCGCCATACGTTCCAATAAATAAATTTCCCTCTGTATCTTCATAAAAGCAACGTATAAAATCCACCGGCATAAAATCCTTTCCGTTTTTTTGAGAATTAAATAAATTAAACCTATTGGAAACAGAGCATTTATTAAGTCCTTTACCATCAGTACCTACCCATAAGTTTCCTGAATTGTCGTAAAATAAACTTCGAACAGAATTAAAACTAAGCGAATTAATATCAGTAGGGTTATTAACGTATTGCCTGGCGTTTCCAAGATTTGCGTCTGCAACTAAAAGTCCATTATTATTGGTTCCAATTATAATTTCACCATTTGGGGCAAGAATCAATTTATTTACAACGCCAATTTTTTCCGAAGTGTTTTTTATTTTTATTAGTTCAATATTTCGTAGTTGCCCAGTATTAAGGTTCATTACAATTACACCATTATACTTGGCTAAATAGAGTGAATCTCCTTTTATAATAGCATCATTTAAAAATTTAAAATTGGTATCTTTTATAGGCCAATTTTTAAAGGATTTATTGATTGTATTATAGATTGAAATGGAATTGTTATCGGAAAATATCAGGTTACCATTAGAATTAAAAATGGAGTAGATAGATGAATGTTGAAAGGCTTCATTTACGTCCGGCGAAAATTTTTCTTCTGTTGTTTTTAAGCTGGTAATATTAATTTTGAAAAATACATATTTAAGTGAGCAAAATAGTACTTCACCCGATGGCATTTCACAATAAGGAAAGGCGATTTCGCTGTAATTATCCCCATGGGGAATATGTATTCTGCTAAATGTTTCAGTATATGAATTGTATCTGCACAAACCATTTTCTGTTCCAATCCAAATATCTCCTTTTGAGTCAACCAGCAGCCGTCTGATGAAGTTTCCGGGAAGTGAATTGGAATCCATTGGATTGTTCCTGAAAATTTTCATTTCATTACCATCGTACCTGCAAAGTCCATCAGCAGTTCCAAGCCATAAAAAGCCTTGTTTATCCTGGCAAATGGCATAAATAGAATTTTGAGGAAGGCCAGTTTTTCCGGTTAAATGCTCAAATTGCATTGAAGAATTCTGAGCATGGCAGATTATTCCTACCGCCAGTTGGAATAAAATGGCGATGATAGATTGCCTTTTTCGGTTTTTTGGGAATTTAACTCTTTGCAAAGGGGTAAGCGTAAGAAAAACTAATTACGTCAAAGTTAAACATTTAAGGAAATAACATGTTTGAAATAAAACTGTTCCATTTATTTTGAAGCGACATCTTAGTTTATTCCTTATCTAGCTTTTTTTTGAAAATAATAGGGATTTAACCTTGTGGTATTTAGAATACTTTTGTGGAGAATTTCAATTCTTAACTTAGTAAGTGTATGAAAGTATTGCAAAACAATTATTTGTTCTATGGTATATTGTCGCTGATAGCAATAATATTGTCGGTGTGCTTATACTTTTTAGTGCCCCATGGCACATACCACACAAACTATAATGATTATATGATATATAAAATATCATTTAATCATCTTTTAGAACATAAAGACATGTATCTCTATTATGAAAGTGAATATAACGATTTATATAAATATTCACCCTCATTTGCAATGTTAATGGCGCCTTTTGCATGCTTGCCAAATCTTCCGGGACTCATATTATGGAATCTTCTAAATCTGATTCTTCCATTTTATGCATTCCGGAATTTTCCATTCCCCGGCGAAAAGAAAATGCTTTTTGCAATGTGTTTTATTTTAATAGAAGCGCTTACATCATTAGTTGCAACTCAATGCAATTGTATAATGGCAGGACTATTTATAATAACTTATCTATGCTTTGAAAACAAGAAGGTTCTTTGGGCAACTTTATTTGTTACAATATCTGTGTTTATTAAGCCTTACGGTCTTGTTCTTTTCACACTGTTTTTATTTTACCCGGGAAAAATAAAGGCAATAATGTATGCTGTGATGTGGTTCGTAATTATTTTTATTCTGCCATTAATTGTTATTTCACCCAGCGGTTTATTTATGGAATATAAAAGCTGGTTGTTGTTATTAAAAAATGATCATGATGTCTCCTATGGTGTTTCTTTTATGGGGTTAATTCATTCCTGGTTTGGAATAACACAAAAGAATTTATTTGTTGTTATTGGAGGTATAATTTTAATGTTGCCATTGCTCCGGTTTAAAGCATTTGCTTATCAATCCTTCCGCAACCTTTTTCTTGCCTCCGTTTTAATATGGGTAATTATCTTCAACCATAAAGCTGAAACGCCTGGCTTTATTATAGCCATTTGTGGTATTGCAATTTGGTATTTTACAGCACAATTCAGCTGGCTGAATTTTACACTTCTTCTAATGGCATTTCTATTTACTGTAATGGAACCCACCGATATTTTCCCAAAGTTTGTTAGGGATAAGTTCCTTACACCTTATGTTATTTGTGTTGTTCCATGCACATTAATCTGGATTAAAATTTGCTGGGAACTACTCACAAGGGATTTTTCTTTAACCCAAATAGTGCCGGTAAAGAACTAATCGGAGTGCCTGAAGGAACGAATAAACTTATCAGCATCAGGGCTAATACCCTGGCCTAAAGAAAATATTGTAATAAGTGAATATTGATACTTATTTATTATATAAATCCTGTCTTTACCGGTAAATTTAGCCGATGTAAATGTAAACTCAATATAAGGTTCTCCGTCCAGGTTTGTTGTTATTGTATTTACATTTGTAGTTTCCATTGAACCGGTAGCCCCATCACGGCTATTTTCCAGAATCTCTTTCATTGATTTTTCAGCCGGATAGAAAGTATTCATATCAATATAGCCCACCATATATACTTCACTATCACTAGGTGAATAGGATACATAATGAATTTCAAATGGTGTTCCATCTTTAGTTGTTTGCTTTTCTGAAGACTCCTCAGGTTTAGAAGGAAAGTTGATAGAAAAATGTCCGTCAGAGGAGCTGAATTTATACCAATCCGCATTTGTAAAGCCTGTAAATACTAGTGCAACTGCTACACTTGCGATAAATAATATTTTTTTCATTGGGGAGAATTTTATGGTTACTAATGCCGCAATGTAAGAAATAAATTTACAAGAAATATTTTTTTCACTTTTTTACCGTCAATATCAACCTGGGTTATTGAATATGGTGTGTTGCAATGATACGAGTATAGGAATTATTAGTAAGAGGCCAATTAGCTTGAACATATCAGCATTTTATTAATTTTGACGGCAGAAAAAATTTATGAAGAAAAAAATATTAATTACGGGCTCGAACGGGCTGCTTGGTCAAAAGCTTGTTTACAGGCTTATTCAGGAAGCTAATGTTGAGGTAATAGCAACCTCAAAAGGTGCGAACAGGCTGAAAAATCAGGCAGGGTATATTTATGAAACGATGGATATAACCGAGGAGAAATCGGTATTGAATGTTTTGGAAAAATATATGCCAGACGTGGTAATCAATACGGCAGCAATGACCAATGTAGATGCCTGCGAAACAGAAAGGGATGCTTGCCGAAAACTCAATGTGGAAGCAGTGGAGTATATTATCAAAGCCATGAAGAGGCAAACAAATAATCCTCAGCTAATTCATCTTTCCACCGATTTTATTTTTGATGGAAACAATGGCCCTTACAGAGAGACAGACATTCCATACCCGCCAAATTCGGTATATGCCAATTCAAAGTTTCAGGCCGAAAAACTAGTCGAAAAATCTGGACTGAAATGGGCAATCATAAGGACTATATTGGTGTATGGCGTTGTCGATTTTATGAGCCGCAGCAATATTGTTTTATGGGCAAAAGATGCCTTGTCGAAAGGTAAAACAATTAATGTGGTAGATGACCAGTTCCGCACCCCTACGCTTGCTGAGGACCTTGCTGAAGGATGCGTACTAACAGCGTTTAAAGGTGCAACTGGGATATATCATATTTCTGGTAAAGATTTCATGAGTATTATAGAACTTGTCAAAACTGTTGCAGATTTCTGGCACTTCGATAAAAGCCTTATAAACCCGGCAAAAACTGCAACATTAGGGCAACCTGCTCCCCGGCCACTGAAAACAGGTTTTATTTTAGATAAAGCAAAGAAAGAGCTCGGATATGAACCACATTCATTCATAGAAGGACTTGCAATAGTAGATAATCAGCTAAATGCAAATTCTTAAATATTTATGGTTCATTTACAGGCAAATAGGGTCTCACATCAAATTGATTATTTTATTTATAACTTTGAAGTCTTTAAAGACTGAATAGTATATGAGTTTTATCGCAAGCGTTCAAGCCCGTCAAATTCTTGATTCAAGAGGAAATCCAACATTAGAAGTCGATGTTATTACAGATGCCGGAGTTATAGGCAGAGCTGCGGTTCCATCAGGTGCATCAACCGGAATACATGAGGCTGTTGAATTGAGGGATAACGATAAAGGCACTTATCTTGGAAAAGGCGTTTTGAAGGCTGTGAACAATGTTAATACAACTATTCAGGAGGAATTGAAAGGACATTTTATTTTCGACCAGCGTCAGATTGATCAAAAGATGATTGACCTTGATGGTACTGATAATAAAGGAAACCTTGGTGCTAACGCAATTCTTGGTGTATCGCTTGCAGTTGCAAAAGCAGCAAGCGAGGAATCGCGTCTACCTTTATATAAATACATAGGAGGGGTGAATGCAAATGTTCTACCGGTGCCAATGATGAATATTCTGAATGGTGGAAGCCATGCTGATAACAACATGGATTTTCAGGAATTCATGATTATGCCTGTTGGCGCACCAACATTCTCAGAAGCTTTACGCATGGGTTCAGAAGTCTTTCATAACCTGAAAAAATTATTGCAGGAGAAAAATTATTCCACGAATGTAGGCGATGAAGGTGGTTTTGCGCCTAATCTGAAATCAAATGAGGAAGCACTCGATATTATTCTGAAAGCCGTTGAAAAGGCTGGATATAAAGCAGGCAAAGATATTTACCTCGCCCTTGATGTTGCCTCTTCTTCATTCTATTTGGAGGAAGAAAATAAATACCATTTCAAAAAATCAACAGGTGATAAGTTTTCGTCCTCAGAGATGATTGACTTGTACGCTAAACTTGTGAAGAACTATCCCATTGTTTCAATTGAAGACGGCCTTGCTGAAGATGATTGGGAAGGCTGGAAAGCCCTCACAGAAAAGCTTGGCGCGAAAACACAATTGGTTGGTGATGATTTATTTGTTACTAATGTAACCCGCATTCAGCGTGGCATTGACCTGCATGTTGCAAATTCAGTGTTGATAAAAGTAAACCAGATAGGAAGCCTTAGCGAAACAATCGATGCAGTTTCATTGGCTGATAGGAATTCATACACATCTGTAATGAGCCACCGTTCGGGTGAAACAGAAGATACCACAATTGCTGATTTAAGCGTAGCTTTGAATACCGGGCAGATTAAAACAGGCTCAATAAGCCGATCAGACAGGGTTGCCAAATACAATCAACTATTACGTATTGAAGAAGCCCTTGGAAGCTCTGCTCAGTATGGAGGAACGAAATTTAAGTATCTAAATAATTGACATATATATATCAAAACAAATCATGGACAGGTTAAAAGAAAAGTTCTTAAAGAAAGCCACTGCTGAAGCTGAAAATGTAAAAAAGTTTATTGCGGAATATGGCGAACAAAAGTTAGGAGAGTACAATGTTGCCCAAGTGTACCAAGGTATGCGGGGCATGGTCGGTTTGATTACTGAAACTTCTAAACTCGATCCGGAAGAAGGTATTCGTTTTCGTGGATATACGATTCCTGAGTTAAGGGAAAAGCTACCTAAAGCTCCTAATGGAACTGAGCCTTTGCCTGAAGGAATATTTTACCTTATGCTAATGGGTGAATTGCCTTCTCAGGAAGATGTAGATGATATTACCAATAACTGGGCTCGCAGAAGCATAGTGCCCCGGCATGTGTTTGATACATTAGATTCGTTGCCGGCAAATACACATCCAATGACTGAGTTTAGCATAGGAGCAATGGCTATGCAAACGGAATCTTTATTTGCTGCCGCTTACAAAAAAGGGATTAACAAAAAAGATTATTGGGATTATATCTACGAAGATTCCATGAACCTGATTGCCCGCCTGCCAAGGCTTGCAGCATATATATACCGCAGGAAATATAAGAATAACGAACACATTGAACCAGACCCAAAGCTTGACTGGGCTGCTAACCTGGCCCACATGATGGGATATGATTTATTTGATGTAAAGCGTCTGATGAGACTGTATCTTACAATACATGCCGATCACGAAGGTGGAAATGTATCAGCACATACAACCCATTTGGTTGGTTCTGCATTGAGCGACCCCTATCTTTGCTTTGCCGCAGGAATGAATGGACTTGCAGGTCCTTTGCATGGTTTGGCAAATCAGGAAGTTCTATCTTGGATTTTGGAGTTGAGAAAAGAATTAGGTGGAGGACTTCCAACTAAAGAACAAATAGCAGATTATATTAAGAAGACCTTGGCTGAAGGCCGTGTGGTTCCTGGTTACGGCCATGCCGTATTACGTAAAACAGACCCCCGTTTCCTTGCTCAGCAAGATTTTTACAAGAGGTATATAAAGCACGATGACCTTTGCGAAATTGTGCAGATGATTTATGAAGTAGCCCCTCCAATACTGCAATCTACCGGAAAGATTAAAAACCCTTGGCCGAACGTAGATGCGCATTCAGGTGTATTACTTACCCACTTCGGAATTGTTGAAAATGACTTTTATACCGTATTGTTTGGCGTTTCAAGGTCACTTGGAGTTCTTGCCTCACTTTTGTGGGACAGAGTGCTTGGATTCCCTATTGAACGTCCGGGTTCAATTACAACGGAGGCATTGCAGAAGAAATTCGGGGTTGCTAAAGCAGTAAACTAAGATGCAAACCATACTTGTATATATAATTTTCGGACTTGCATTAGTTTATGCAGGTTGGAAAATATACAAGACTGTAAGCCATAAAGAGAAGGGCGGTTGCGAAAAATGCGATAGCTCTATAATAAATCCAACAATAGGAACTTCCAAGAAGGGCTGAACGCCTTTGGGTTATGAAGATATTTTGGCCGAAGGAATTTAAATATTCCCTTCAACGGTTTTGACATATTAAATTCTATTATCTTTGCGCACCTTTTTAAGGAAAACATTGTTGATTCCGTAGCTCAGTTGGTAGAGCACAACACTTTTAATGTTGGGGTCATGGGTTCGAGCCCCATCGGGATCAC
>CAIUPO010000070.1 GCA_903901055.1 uncultured Bacteroidota bacterium | reverse complement strand
CGCCAACTCTTTTAACTCATCAACATTCATTTTTATATGGTCGCTGTTATTGGCATACATTTGAGATAACTCCGCAACCGCTACTTTATGTTTTTCCCACTCTCCTAAACTTTCTTTTAAAACTTCAAAACCAACATAAGCCCCGATAAGTTCCATTGCGGTTTCCTTCAAATGATGCATACTTTCACCCAAGGCATCGGTATGGTGCTTTGCATTTTTCATTCCTGATTCCAGACGGTCTATGCCTTCTAAAATCAGGGTGTATTTTACATCGGTATTATCTACACTCATTAGGTTTTTCTATTCATTTGCCCTGTCTGTTCCAAAGCGAAATACATTTGTTCTTTTGCTAAAATATAATCTTCCATCTTCCATTTGCCACTCTTGAAATTTGCATCCGTATCTTCTAAAAAGAAAAAGCGAAGCAAGGATTTAGTTCTTCCTGCTTCGCTTTCCCTTACTTCTTTACTAATTTTTTCTATTTTTTTTTATACTCGTTTACATAAATATCGAGCAATGGAATACAAGCTATTACAGCACCGACCTTTACTTTTGCATCCGAATCATTAAAAGAAAATAATCGAGGGTTACTTACCTCTTTTATTAAACTTGCTGTAAAAATCATTTCTGCTGCTTCCTCTGTTTTGCCGGACAAAAATCTTCCTACTGCGGAAATTAAAACATTGTAGTCGTTACATTCTTTTAAATATCCTACTACTTTTTCACCGGTCTTTTTATCGGGAATTATAATTGGTGTTATATCTACCCCTAATTGAGTTGATAATTCGGTAGCTTTTGCCTCAACAGATGCAATAAAATCTTCGTTGGTTTGTGTTTCTGACATTTTAGTTTTTTATTTAGTTTTTTAGTTTTAATCTTATCGTACTTTATGCCATATTCCTGCAATAGATAACGGCACTTTTACCATAATCTTAGTATCTCCCTGTTTTACCTGTACCCCATCACTCATAAATTTCACACTTTGCAAAATATCTACTTTTGCATTTACTCTTGACCCTCCGAAAACTACCTGAAAATTAGAACGCGGAATTTGTAATGGATCGCCATTTGGAGCAGCTTGTAAAATTCTATTCCACTCCTCCAAATAAACTTCCATTTCGCCCTTAAATTCGTAATTTCCTAAAGCCTCTGAAATTGGCATTACTCCTGCACCATAATTCAACTCCGTTTTTTGAGTTGCTTCATAGGAAATACTTGTGATACCAATAATAGGTAGCGAGTACCACATCATTGTAATGCTTGACCATGTATAACTTACACCATTTACCAGTATTGGATTCATGTTTTATATTTTAACCTGTTATGGATTGTACCGAGTTTACAACTATCTGAATTTGACGTGCAATCGGATTGTTTATTTCATTTAAAGTAACTACCAACTTGCCTGAATTAGTTACATTTTGATTCGGATTAATTACGGTTTGCACCTGACTTAATTCATTTGCTGATACCATTCCTGACAAAGCATTATCTCCAACACTTTCCAAAGAAGAAATCAAAGGAGTAAATATTGTACCGTCTGCATTAAGTTGT
>CAIUPO010000069.1 GCA_903901055.1 uncultured Bacteroidota bacterium | reverse complement strand
TTTTGGGTTTCTGTACTCCGAAGGAGAATTGCCTAAATCAAAACCTTCCACCTTTTGAGCCTGCCTTTCAGCCGCGCAAAGAAATCCCTTGCTTTGGTAATTTCTGGCTTCAAGTACCGATGCTACTGGCAAAATACGTTCCACGCCTGCATTAAGAGCAGCACAAATGGAAGAGGTGGCCCTTAGCACATCAATTACAACTACAATACATTCCTCATGTGGATATAGCGGGAACGAGTGTGGCGAGAAGCATACTTCAATCGTATTTTTTGCGCTTTTTTCCTGCATGGTTTTTACTTGGCAGTTTGAGTATAGAAAGGTGTTTTTACAACAATAGCTTTAATCAGTTTATCACGTATTTTAATATATATTTCCGAGCCCGGTTTCGATAGTTCAGTCTTCACATAACCCATCCCAATGGCCATCTGTAAGGAAGGTGCTTGTGTTCCAGATGTAACAATTCCTTCAATATTTCCATGGGCATCTGTAATCTCATAACCATGGCGTGGAATACCTTTTTCAATCATTCTAAAGCCAACCAATTTGCGTGAAACACCTTTTTGCTTTTGTTCCAACAAAGCTTTCGAGTTTGTAAATTCCTTGGTGAATTTGGTAATCCAACCTAAACCGGCTTCAATAGGGGAGGTGGTATCATCAATATCATTTCCATAGAGGCAGAATGCCATTTCCAGGCGAAGGGTATCGCGACAGCCTAGTCCGGCTGGCTTAATTCCTTCCTCCTTACCTGCTTCCAAAACAGCATCCCAAAATTTTGCAGCATCTTCATTTTTGCAATAAATTTCAAAACCTCCTGCACCTGTATATCCTGTGCATGAAATAATAACATCATCAACCCCGCAAAATTTACCGATGGTAAAGTTATAATAAGGGATAGCGCTCAAATCAACAGAGGTAAGCTTTTGCAATATGGCGGTAGCTTTTGGGCCTTGCACCGCAAGCAATGAGGTTTCTTCCGAAGCATTTATCATTATGGCTCCTGTATCGTTATGTGATGCAATCCAATTCCAATCCTTTTCCATGTTCGATGCATTCACTACCAGCAAATACTTCTCATCGTTTATTTTATAAACAAGCAGGTCATCCACAATGCCGCCATCATCATTTGGAAGGCAAGAATATTGAACCTTTCCGGGAGTCAATACGGATGCATCGTTGCTCGTAACTTTTTGAATAAGTGGCAAAGCGCCTTTACCGGTTATGTAAAATTCACCCATGTGGGATACATCGAATATGCCAGCACTGTTGCGGACTGTATGGTGTTCATCATTTAATCCGGTGTAAGATACAGGCATATTATAGCCTGCAAATTCTACCATTTTTGCGCCTAATGCAATGTGCTTGTCTACGAGTGCTGTCTGTTTCATTTAATTTCAAATATGTTATTAACTCCAAATATTTTGCGTGGTGTCATAAACCCTTCGGCGTAGCGGGCTCCAATAGCATGGCCCCATGCGCCGCATCTCTCAACTATTGAGTCGAGGAAATGAGGCTGAGAAAGCAATGTTTCGGGCTCGTTTGAATCTTCTGAATGAAACTGGGATGCAAACGCTTTAATGGCCGCCAGTTTTTGTTCCATTTCGTCACTAATATCTACTACAAAGGAAGGATCGTAATTATAATGCTGCATAAAGTAAAACAACCTCGAAGGCCTGAATGGTTCTTGCTTTTTGCCATCCAATTCAGTTTCTATCCGGCGCAAGCCTGAATAAAACCAAGCCTCGGTAACCATTGCTGAACATCGTCCATGGTCGGGGTGACGGTCGAGTGGAGGATTGGTGATAATTATATCAGGTTGGTACTGCCTTATCTTCTGAATGAGTAAGTTCCTATTTTCGTGGTTATGTTCAAAGTAACCATCCATCAGGTGCAGGTTTTCCCGAAAGGTTGCACCAATTATTTTAGCGGCAGCATCCGCTTCTTTCAGTCTTAATTCGTTGGTGCAACGGGTGCCTAACTGTCCTTCTGTCAGGTCTATAATTCCTACTTTTTTACCTGCTTTAATAGCCTTGATAATAGTGCCTACACAGGAAAGTTCAACATCATCGGGGTGGGCAGCTATGGTAAGAATGTCTAATTTCATACGGAAAAGTGGTCAGTAGTCAGTTCTCAGTTGTCAG
>CAIUPO010000068.1 GCA_903901055.1 uncultured Bacteroidota bacterium | reverse complement strand
TGTTATGATTCCTGTTATTAACTTTGGAGCGCAAATTTAGCAAATGGTTTATTCAATAGAGAAAATACGACTACTAACGCTTGCTCTTAAAGGAGATAAAAATCTTTTCAAACGTGTGCGGGAGGAAGCCCCCGAGTTTGCAGCGGTGGGTTCAGCATTGGTTGGCAGCCCTGATGCGATGAAATGGCTAGTTAAAAACGAGAAAACACTTGCCATTTTTGTAGATGCCGTACATGGTAATAAAAGTGCAGTAAATATTTTGCTTTCGGAAAAACAGCCTGAACTGGCTGCTGTGGCTAATATGCTGAATGAGGATGGACATGCTGAACTGTGGCTGGAAAAACATAATCTTAAGGAGTATTTATATTTAGCTGCGTCGATACAAATAGCAATGGATCTGGAAGACAAGCATAACCTGGGCGGGTATTTTACGCTTTACGGGTAATTATTTACGCAGCAATTTTCTTAGCTGTGAAAACCCTTACCGGATACCATGAAGCTAAAAGCCCGACAACTAATACGCAGCCCAATGTGCTTAAATAATCTGAAAACTTAAGTGCAACCGGATAGGCATCTACCACGAAGTTTCCGCTCATAGGTACAAGTTTGAATTTAATCTGAATCAGGCAAATTAATGTGCCAAGCACCAATCCAATAGCCGCCCCCAGAAAGGTTATTAATATCCCTTCATACATAAATATCTTTTGAACTGATTTTATTTCGGCACCCATATTGCGCAGGATGTTGATGTCTTTTTGCTTGTCTATAATGAGCATGGATAGTGAGCCTACAATATTAAAAGTTGCAATTATGAGGATGAAAACAAGTATGATGAATACCCAGAGCTTTTCCGTATTTAAGGTTTTAAAGAGTAATTCATTTTGTTCATAGCGGTCTTTTACAGTATAATCTTTACCTAAAATGGATTTTATTTTTTCTTTTGCAATAGTTGAGTTGGCAGGGTCTGCAAGTCCAATCTCTATAGAACTGACCGATTTGTCCTGGTAATCGAAAAGCTGCCTTGCGAAATCTACGGATACAATTACGTAACGGCTATCAAAGTCATCATTGATGGAAAAGATGCCGGAGCGATACAGGTGCTGTTGTGTTATTGCATCTTCCGGGTTAATGGATGCACTTTCTAACCCTCGTTTCGGGGCGTAGCAGGACATGGAATTGTAATCTTCATCAGACGCGTTTACGCCTAGTTGTTCGGCTACACCTCTGCCAAGTTCGCCATAGTAAAGTTCCCCGCTTTTTAATAAGTATTTACCCCTTCTTATTAGTGTATCAAATCGAGTCATGGGTGCAAAATCAGTACCAACGCCTTTCACAAAGGCAAGGCACTGCTTGTTGCCGTATTTTAATAGTGCTTTATCCTGAAGGGTTTCATCAAAATATTTCACGCTTTTTAAGTGGCGGACACTATCAAACACCGGGCCTGATGGAATAAAGGTTTTGCCTTTCAGGGCTGTGATTTCAATATCTGCCCCAAAGGAATTATACAAGGACCTTACCAAGTCAGATATTCCGTTAAATGCCGATAATACAATAATTAGCGCCATGGTGCTGATGGCAATTCCACCCAAAGCCACACCCGAAATAATGTTTATAGCATTATGCGATTTTTTTGAAACAAGGTAACGGCGCGCTATGAAAAGGGAAAGGTTCATTTATGCAAAAGTAGGGAAGTTTTAGTAAGAGAATGAATTTGTCATTCTGAACGAAGTGAATATATTTAAACATTTATCGCTATATATCAGTTAGTTGATAGAAATATACTATAATATAGTTCCCTAAATAGTTCCTTTTATTATCTTTGTGTTCGTAATAAATTGATTATCAATAAAAC
>CAIUPO010000067.1 GCA_903901055.1 uncultured Bacteroidota bacterium | reverse complement strand
CCCTCATAAGGTTACCACTAATTGAGTTAAGTGAGAAACAAGGAAAGGTTTTATGCAGTTTGGAAGATTGCTTGGGCGAAAAAATAAGGGCAGCGGATTTGGCTAGGTTTTTAATTGAACAGCTAAGTGATACTTCATTTAACCGTAGAGCGCCCTTCATCTCGAATGAATCGTGATATTGTCGTTATTTCCCGGAGAAACACCCGATTAAATAAAATTCATTATTTTAGCGAAGTCTACAAATCAAAAACAAACACTATGGCAGACGACCCAAAAAAAAATTACCCATTACCCAAGTTTCATTTCCAATTAGATTGGGGAGGTACCCGGGTGGGATTTACTGAGGTGAGCGGACTCGACTTTGAAACTGAGGTTATAGAATATCGTGAAGGTTCTTCCCCTGTTTACAATAAAACAAAACAACCCGGACTTACCAAATACTCTGATGTAATTCTGAAAAGGGGTACTTTTCTAGGTGATTTTGAATTCTTCCAACAATGGAAAAAGACCTTGATGTTTCAGGAAGGAAAAGAAAAATTCAGAAGGACTGTTACCATAAAATTATTGGATGAAGAACATAAACCCGTGATTACATGGAGCGTTAAGAACGCCTGGCCATGCAAAATTGAATCAACTAACCTAAAAGCAGACGCGAATGAAGTGGCTATAGAAACAATGATATTGGTGCATGAAGGGCTAACAATTATTGAAGCTAATCAATAATACAGATGTATCCTCCGGTCGGTTTCCATTTTCGCATATTATTTAAAGGATTGGACCCCGCACAATTTACCGATATAGGGTTTCAGTCAATAACAGGGTTAGAAGCATTCATTAACAGTAATGAAACGCATACTTTTGACCGACAAAATCCAGCACCGGAGGCAGTCAGTTTTTCTACACTTGTTTTAAGGCGTGCAGTTGTCGATATTAAAGAATCCCCGCTTATTCAGTGGATTTCCTTATGGATAAACAAAGAAAAGCAGGTACCTTTAAAGGAAGTGTATATTGAGTTGCTAAATGAAGAACACCATCCTTACATGAGATGGGGTATTACCGATGTTAGACCTAAAAGTTGGAAACTGGGTGAACTGAATGCGGAAAAAAGTGAAGTGCTTATTGAGACCATTGAACTATCGTATACAAAATTGATATTCGACCCGAAGGAGCAGGTGAAACAGCCTTCTAAAGGAAAGCGCGGTAACTAGGAGGAACAGTATCTTTTTAAAATAATCAGACCGCAAGTGTATTTATTTATCTTTGCGCCCTGAAATTTTTAGGAGAGTTGTCCGAGTGGCTTAAGGAGCACGCCTGGAAAGCGTGTGTACCCGAAAGGGTCCCGAGGGTTCGAATCCCCCACTCTCCGCAACCGTCAGCGTAAACTTTGGCAATTGGCGGTTCCTGCACAAATACAAAATCACACACTGCAAAGCCCGCTGGCCGATTTATTAAGTCAGGTACTTTAAGCCTTAAAAAAAGCATTCTTATCTCCATTTTTATAAAACAAAATACCGATTAAGAAAAATTCGTAAACTTGCATATTAATAAACCCTAGAAAAATAAACATAATGAAAAAACAAATATTCACACTATTCAGTGTTTTGATATCCCTGCTTCTTTTAAAAGGCAGCGCCAATGCACAAATAGG
Source organism: uncultured Bacteroidota bacterium (assembly GCA_903901055.1). Taxonomy (GTDB): domain Bacteria; phylum Bacteroidota; class Bacteroidia; order JABEUT01; family JABEUT01; genus JABEUT01. Next base: position 18,226 of record CAIUPO010000067.1, on the reverse strand, counting down.
CACATGGACAGCATTAACAAATAAAGCCCCCAACAATTGTTATGGGGTAATGTTACTATTAACCGACGGAACCGTAATATGTAAAGATGATGGCGGCGGCGGTAATGGGGTAGGATGGAACAGGCTTACACCGGATATTAATGGCAGTTATGCAAATGGCACTTGGACCTCTATAGCTAACATGCATTATGACCGCCTGTTTTTTGCTTCTCAGGTTCTGCCAAGTGGAAAAGTTTTTGCCGCAGGAGGTGAGTATGGAGCCGGTGCTACCCGTGGCGAAGTATGGGACCCTCTTACCAATGTTTGGACCAATACTAATGCAGTTACGGGAAACCAAAATATTTATGATGGTAATTCTCAACTTTTATATAACGGAACTGTTCTTGTAGGGTTGCAAAGCGGCAATAATCCGTCATTCGATGATTTATTTTATACCAACAGCACCAACAACTGGACCAATGCACCACTGGCTTCGCTTAACCATGATGAAGCAGCTTGGATGAAATTGCGAGACAGCAGTATTTTATATATCGGTATCGCCTCTCAGAATTCTACAAGGTATATTCCCCAAACCAATTCATTTGTTACAGATGCTAATGTACCAGTAGCTTTATATGATCCGTATGGCTCTGAAATGGGTGGAGGCTACCTGCTGCCCAATGGTAAAGCTATTATGTTTGGCGCAACAGCACATAATGCAATATATACACCTACAGGAAACACCAGTCCAGGCACCTGGGCTGCCGCAGCCGATTTCCCAATGATTAGCGGACTACAGATGGGACAAACGGATGCTGCCGGATGTATGATGGTTAATGGACATATCTTATTGGCTGTTTCACCGGTGAATACAAGCAACGCCAACCAATTCCTGCCTCCTATTTACTTTGTAGAATATGACTATACTACAAATACTTTTGCCCAGGTTACTTCTGTATTACCTACCCTTGGGGTAGATCAAATTGCAGGCCAACCTTGCAATTTCTCAAATATGCTCCAATTACCAAACGGACAAGTTCTTTTCGGTGTATCAGAAGCAGGTATTAACCAATACTGGGTATATACCCCCGGTAGCGCAGCCATCCCACAAGGAAAGCCAACAATCAACAGCATTCTTCCTGACGGATGCCCGAATTATAAATTAACCGGCAAGCTCTTCAATGGTATTTCAGAAGGAGCCGGATTTGGAGATGATTGGCAAAATTCGACCAATTATCCAATTATTCGCCTCACCAATGGAACCAACGTGTATTATGCACGCACCTTCAACTGGAACCGAATTGGTGCAGTGGCAACAGATAGCCTTGAAGATACAGTAGAATTCACCATGCCTACTCTTCCTGCCGGAACTTACTCACTTGTAGTAACTGCGAATGGTTTCGCATCAAACCCTACATTATTTACAACACTTGGTATAACAATTGCATCGCATACCAATGCAACGTGCGCCACTGGCGGAACGGCAGTAGCTAACACAGCTACAGGAGGCCTTCAGCCTTATACCTATTCATGGTCTCCATCAGGAGGTACTAACTCCACAGCAACAGGCCTGAGTGGTGGAACGTATACTATTACAGTAACTGACCATAATGGTTGTACTGCTACTGCATCCGTAACCATTACTCAACCAATGCTAACTATTTCAATAGCTTCCAGCACCGGTGCAAATTGTTCTTCTGCAGGTAGTGCTACAGCCAACCCTGCCACAGGCGGAACCGCACCATATACTTATAACTGGTCGCCGAACGGAGGTACTAACCTTGTAGCTTCAGGATTAAGTGCAGGAACTTATACCATTACTGCAACCGACAAAAACGGCTGCCAGGGTCTTGCAGCGGTTACTATTACCCAACCTACCCTGACCATAAGTATGGCTTCGCATACAAATGCTAATTGTAGTGGTTCAGGAAGTGCAACATCGAATGCAGCTACAGGCGGCACAGGCCCTTATACTTACAATTGGACACCAAGCGGAGGAACCAATCTTACAGCAACAGGCCTTAGTATTGGTACCTATACAATTACTGCAACCGATAAAAATGGTTGCACCGGAACCACTTCAGTTACCATTTCGACAGCACCTGCTTATACAATCCTTTTCTCGCAAAACTTTGAAGGAACAGCTACAATTTATAAAAACAATGTAGTGATGACAGGTGGCTCACCGGCTACCGTTCCCGTAAGCCAAACATGGGGAAGCAGCAACAATAACGATGGTAACAATACCTTGCACAGAGATGATGTTAAGGCTGGATGGTCGAGCCCGGATGATAATTGCGGGCAAACTTATGCACCACTTCTTACATGCGCTGCAAATGGCTCTACTTACTCGGCGCTGTTTGATAACTGGGATGCCGCTACCCATACTACCGGAAGCATAATATCTCCAACTATCGACCTTTCAAGTGGAACATGCGCTACAAAATTCTCCTTCTACTATTTTAACGGCGATTGCAGAACAACCAATTCTCAGGCTGCATTGGCTTTACAATTTAATAACGGAAGCGGATATGTAACAGTATGGTCTGACCTTGTTGGTTGTACTTCAGACTGGACTCCAATAACAGTTACTGTTCCTTCTGCTGACTTAGTTGCAAACTTCAAATTCCAATTTGTTGTAACTGCCGGTAATAATGCAGGTGATCTTTACCCTGTAGGTATTGATGAAATTGTAATTCAAACACCTGCCAAACTAAACGCTTCGGCAGCAGCTAATTCTGTGAAGTGTAATGGAAATGGAATTGCAACTGCAACCCCTTGCGGTGGCTCATCTCCATATACTTATTCATGGTCTAATGCCAAAACTACTTCGGCTATAAGCGGACTAACCCAGGGTACATACTCTGTAACTATTACTGATTCCTGCGGTAGTTCTGCAACTGCTTCAGTAAACATTACTGAACCAACTGCTATTGCAATGGTTAAAACTTCTACTGTAGATAATGGCCCTTGCAACGGAACTGCAAAAGTTTCGGTTTCAGGTGGCGTTTCACCGTATACATACTTATGGTCTCCTAATAATCAAACAACTGATTCAATAGGAGGACAATGTACCGGCACTTATTGCTGCACTATTACCGACAATAATGGTTGTGTAGACAGTGTTTGTGTAACGGTTAATTTATCTACCGGAATAAATGCCTTCAGCAATTCATCTATGATTACGGTTTACCCTAACCCTAACAATGGTAGCTTTATCATGTCAATTATGGATGCAGAATCGTCTGCAAAGAATGTTGAAATATATAATGTGTTGGGTGAAAAAGTTTACGCCCAAACTACTTCTCAACATATCAATGCAATTGATTTGAGTACTAAGCCAAGCGGTGTTTATTTATACCGGATACTTAGTGAATCGGGAGTATTAGTAGGCCAGGGAAAACTGGTTATTCAAAAATAAGTTAAAGACTTATAGAAACAAAAAAGGTCGGCAGTAGAGATTCTACTGCTGACCTTTTTTTATTTTGTTGCTAATAAATCACTTACTGTATGGCACCAACCCTGATGAGGTCATAGTCCATTTTTCACCACCAATATGCTGTCCTTTATGATGCATAGCCGAACAAAGAATGTGGTCTATTCCGTCGGGCAAAGCAATACTTTTATTAAGAGGAACCTGAAGTGATAAATCAAGTATTTGTTTCCTCCAACCCTTGTTCATTTCAAGGCTGAAATAAGGGTCAAGTACCAGCGTTGAATCATGGTTGGAATAGTTATAGTCAATTGCATCGGCAAATGCATCTGCCTCCATTTTGTTAGCACCACGGGCAATCTTTGTCATTACCAGATGGTAATTACTGTCAGGGCTTTGTTCTATGCACAGTGAAGGATTCCCTCTGAATTCATTTTGCTCAGATATATATACGTTAAGGGAATCCAGTTCAATCATGTCCTCCCCTACCCTTTTATTATCCATTTTAACATAAAGCATTTTATTGGGCAGAGGATTCACTGTAACATCATTACGGGTAAAATCTTTCACCGAAAAATGGCTAAAAACCGCAGCAATGCCAATGAACATAAACACCCATCCAACACCCCAGAGTATAGAAGCACTAATGCTGAACCACTGGAAAGGTTGCCTTCTGCCCGCAGCAATACGTGCGAAACGCATAATTATAGCCAAAAGCGGAATACCCAGAAAAAGGAAAATACCAATTAATAATACTGCTCTCATGCCACCGTTAACCGAAAGCATATCAAAGAAACCATGCACCGAATAATGCATTAAATGCCCTGTACCTGCATCGGTGTGAATTACATTTACTCCACTGGTTAATGAAATAATTAAACCCACCAGCAAAGCCCCGAAAACAATAGCAATTATTACTGCAACAAATGCAAGGATCCCTTTAACAATTGCCACTAAAAAATTCCCTGCTCCATTCCCTACCGAACTTACAAAGTCACCCATATTTTTACCAAACTCTTTAGCTCTATCCTGTGCGTGCCCTGTTTTTAAGTCATTTCCAAAATCCTTTACTTTTTTTTTAATGTGATCCACATCCTCTTCAAAAACGCGACGGATATTATTTACATCCACCGATTCGCCGCGCATCTCTAGCTTTTCCGCTGCAGTTCTTGCTTTAGGGAGTATAATGGCAAGGAATATATAAGGAAGCAATCCGAATCCTCCGGCGAAAAATGCAACTCCGAATGCAAGGCGTATCCATAACGGGTCGAATCCGAAATGTTGCCCAATACCGGAGCAAACTCCGAAGATAACCTTATCGTCCGGGTCGCGGAAAAGACGCCTGCGTCCGCCAGGTCCGCTTGTGTAAGTGGAATAGGCTTGTTGTTTTTCAGCACCCGGAGCTGCACCATAATCTTCCGGTTTACCCATTATGCCTATAACCTCATCAATTTCAACAAGTGTTATTACTTGTTTATACTGGCTTAACTTTTGTTGCAATAGTTCAGCAATGCGCGATTCAATATCGAACATAATTTCATCGTGCCCTTCGGAGTTTCTAAGTGATGCGCTGATAGCATCTAAATAGGCTGCCAGTTTATCGTGTGCATCTTCTTCCACATTGAAAACGATGCTACCTATACTTGTGCTTATTGTTTTTTTCATGGCGTTTTTATAATATATTTGAGGAATATTTTTTTACTATTTGTTCTACCGAGCCAACTAACTCACTCCAGGATGCATATAGCTCTTTCAATAAATCTTTACCGGCCGGGGTGAGGCGGTAATATTTTCGCGGCGGGCCCGATGTAGATTCTTTCCATTCGTAAGCAAGGCGGCCTTCATTTTTTAAGCGCATAAGCAAAGGATAAAGTGTACCCTCCACTACTATCAGTTTTGATTCTTTCATCGCATCTATTATTTCGGAAGGATAGGCGTCCTTCTCCGATAAAATGCAGAGGATACAAAACTCAAGCACTCCCTTCCTCATCTGAGCCTGACCGGCGGGGTCATTCTTCGGCGCTTTTGTGTTTTCTGTTTCCATATTTATTATATTAATTTGGACTATCTCTTAATTGACAATGCAAAGATATATAAATATTTTAATACCTTGCAATACATAGTAGTAAATTATTTGAACAACACTAATTATATGCCTGATAATGAGCAACTAAATTTTTAATGTATCTGCCTATTCCAATAACCCTTCATAAAAACATACTTTTGAATTAGATATCAAGTTTAATAAAATGATATGTCACCGTGAATAATGCAGCCCTGTTTTTCCTTGGATTTTTCATATTAAGCACCTCGTATTTACTTACAGGACTTATAAGTATATTTCTACCAAAAATGAGTCGGATAAAACGATTTATTGTTATTGGAACAATATTTATTTTAATTACACTTTTGAGTGGATGGTGCATTTTGAAAATTTTAAATAGTTAAAAAAAATCCATCATTTATTCTTCATAAAGATTCCCTTCTTTTGTTGATGAATGAGCAAGCCCCGCAAAATAGAGCTATCCATCCCTTCACCTTGTTCCGAGGATTGGGATAAAATGTCGCCCGAAGGGAAAGACCGGTTTTGCGCGAGTTGCAGCACCATTATTACAGACTTCTCTGCCTTTACCGATAAAGAACTTATCGCATTTCTTTCAAAAGCAAAAGACGCTATCTGCGGGCGTTTTTATGATACTCAACTAAACCGCGTAATAGCAATTCAGGAAACCAACACCACTACCCTATTCCACAAAATTATAGTTGGTGCTGCACTTGCAACGGGAGTTGCAGGTGTAGCTCATGCTCAAACTACAAGGAATAGCACACTAACAGGTAACGTAAATCAATCGAACCGGGTAAGCGAACGCAGTTATCGCCCGTCAGACGGTTTACCGCCCACCGATACATTACATACCATCTCCGGGATTGTAAAGGATGGTTCAGATGGAGATGGCATAATGAATGCTTCCATAATAGTCTATTGCGATAACAAACAAGATACAATTCTTCATACCGATATTAATGGGCACTACTCTTACAATGTGCCACTGCCCTTACGAAATAAGAAGTTAACATTTTCTGTTTACGCAAGTGAATACAAGAAAACCACAACGGAAATTGAAACAGTTAATTTACCCGTGGTAAGCAATTTCAATATTATACAGCATCTGCCAAGAAAAACCATGGGCAAAATGAAAGTAGTAGACAGAAGATAGGCTCACCACAAATCCCTCAGTATTTTTGTATCGTAAATTTGTTATCTTTGTTTAACAATGGGTAAACAAAGGAAAATAGAAATTCATATTCCCAACCCTTGCAAACGGGACTGGGATAAAATGACTCCTGAAGGAAAGGGCCGCCATTGCAGCCAATGCAGTAAAACAATTATTGACGTAACGAACTACTCTGATAAAGAATTATTAGCTTTTTTTGAAAAAGCAAAAGGCAAAATTTGTGGAAGATTTTCCGAGACCCAGTTAAATAGGATAATAGAAGTTCAGGAATATTCAGGCACTCCCTTTATACATAAGCTATTAGTGGGTGCTTCGCTGGCCGCTAGTGTTGCAGCTATAGGACAAACCCAAAATAATACTTCAAACCATCCTCCGGGTTCTAATCAAACTGTTAAGAAAAATTTCGCTGAAGAGAAGAAACCCCCTACTGGTACTCTTTTCCAAATCAGTGGAAAAATTATTGACTCTGTAAGCAAAGAACCTTTATATGGGGTATTCGTCGCATTGAAACTTGAAGACAGCTATTATCTTGATGCATTCACAAATTGGAATGGTGAGTTTTCTTTCAACATTGATAATAGTGTTATAGGTCGTCAATTAACAATTTCACTTATTGAAGATGGTTACTTTGATAAAAAAATATACTTTAAGGTTGAAGAATTTCCGGTTCAATTACCTATATTAACAATGCTTTTTAAAGATACTTTAAGCCATAGCAGTGCACCGCATATTATGGGAAGGACCGTTGTAACGCAATATATTATCGACGGAATGGCTGTAACTAAAGATCAAAACATTCCCGACTCCACTATAATTAATGTTCCCGAATTTGACAGTAGAAGTAATTATATCAGAGAAGACCTTTTGTTTTATCCCATTAATGAACAAAAAGATATTAATCCAAAAAATTAAAATTTACATTTGAAATTAAATGGGCAACCGGCTCAAAATAAAACTCACCATTCCCAACCCTTGTTCAGAGGATTGGAATAAGATGACTCCACAGGGAGATGGCAGGTTTTGCAATAGGTGCAGCCATATCATTCGTGATTTTTCTACTTATAGTGACAGGGAACTAATCGAATTTCTATCAAAAGAAAAAGGCAAAGTTTGCGGACGATTTGAAGAAACACAATTAAACAGGGAAATTTTTATTCAGCAACCCTATAGCACATCATCTTTTCATAAATTCGTTATGAGTATTGCACTGGCTTTGGGTATTGCCGGAAGTGCAAACAGTCAAAATAATGTTGCAATTCAGAAAACAGCTACCGGCACATCTATTCAACATCATAAGAAAACGACTGCACCTATTGATGATTCAGCACATCAAATAACAGGATCTGTTATTGATTCCTCCAACTCACAACCGTTGAGTGGGGCAATGTTAGCCATTGAGCATAATGGCAAACGCATCTCAGAAACAAAAACGGATAACGAAGGGAAATACAAATTTATTATCAGCAGAAGCTTCATTGGAAGTCATTTAACCCTATTAGTAATGTATTATGGTGCAGATGAAAAAACAATAAAATTCAAACCCCTGAAATTTCCACTTCAAATTGCACCTGTTGAAATGCACATTGTATGCTCTAATACTGTAGTGGTAGAAGGCAGGAGTATCCCATTGGTTACAGGAAGGCTTCCGATAACAGGATTTGTAATGGATAGTGCGCAAATCCATTCCACCCCTAAAAAAATTAAAAAACACAAAAAATGGCTGCTGTTTTGAAAAAGAAACTCACAATTCCCAACCCTTGCTCAGAGAACTGGGATACTATGACACCCGCTGAAAAAGGCAGGTTCTGCAAGAGTTGCAGCACCATTGTAACTGACTTCTCAACTTACACGGATAGCGAATTGTTGGAATATTTTTCAAAAGCAAAAGGTGAAACATGTGGCAGATTCAACGTTGCCCAACTTAATCACATTTTGGTTGCAAATGACCCTTCACAAACCCCTGTTTTCCGCAAGCTTTTATTCGGAACGGCACTGGCAGCAGGGTGTGTTGGAATAGCTCATGGCCAAAACAATACTCATTCTATTCCGGCAGGAACGATTGATTCTTCGGGCAAAATAAATACGTTTAGCATCAGCAAAAAAAACAAAGTAGTTGCAAAGGATTCAATCCAAATTACAGGAAAAATTCTCGACAATAAAACTAAAAACCCAATCCCCCATGCAACTATCAGCTTTGTTTTGGAGGGTAATACAGAAATTCTTGCACAAGCCGATGAATCAGGGAAATATGCAGTTTCTTTGCCTGCCAACTATTTGAATAAAAAAATTAGTGCAACAGCAAGTAGTTCGTACTATGATTCAAAAACAGAAGACTTTATAATTAAAACCTCTTCGGATACCATAAATATTAGAATTAAGAAATCAAAAAAATCAACACATTATCTTGCCGGTAATGTGCGGTATCTTTAAAAACAAGCTTTATCGATTTTAAATATGCTCAGAAATAAGAAAATAAAACTCACCATTCCCAAGCCTTGTTTCGAAGATTGGAATGAAATGACACCTGAAGGAAAGAATAAGTATTGCAGCCAATGCTGCAATACAATAACTGACTTCTCAACTTATACCGATAGAGAACTGCTGGAATATTTTTCAAAGACAAAAGGCGATACATGTGGCAGATTCAATATTGCCCAACTTAATCACTTGTTGGTTGCAAATGAACCCTCGCATACTCCAATTTTTCGCAGGCTTTTATTCGGAACTGCTTTGGCGGCCGGAGTTGCAGGAACTGCGCAGGGGCAAAATATAAATGAAAAATCAAGAGTTAGTGATTCTGTCAAAGGGACACTTGATACAACCATTCATGTTGAGGATATATCAATCCCTGAAATATACAAACCTGTTACTTTCGAAGGTAATGTGAGGGCAAGCGATAAATTCAAACCAACCGAATTCACCTATACAATAAAAGGAATAGCTATTGATTCAAATAACATGGAGCCCATGCCTTTTGCTAATATCCTTATTGAAGAGGGTGAGAAACAAATGGCCGGCGTTGCTTCGGATGAAAACGGGAAATTTGAAATAACTTTCGATAAAGAAATGCTAGGAAAGAATTTAACCATACGGGCCGTTTACATGGGCTATTACGATTTTAAAGAAAATTTTATTTTAACCAATTCCCGTTTTACAAATTTCACCATTTTTATGCAGCCCTATAAACACGCTGATAGTGCTAACATGATTCACATGGTTGGATATGTAATTCCTATTATTCAACGTTAAAAGAACACACCCAATTCTATATTTATTATAAAAAAGACACTAATCAGGTCCCACTAATTAGTGTCTTTTATTCTCTGGTATCCCTGTTAATTTTGTCGTGACCGAAGCGTCATGCTTGTCCATGCCATAGAATTTATTTGCTGTGTTTACAAAAAGTAATTGACTTCTAAAAAAACTACATTCTGTGAATTATCTTTGTAATATGATTATCCACAAAACACTAATAACCGCTCCAACTATTTATACCGAAAATAAAAAAATATATACATGTTCTTGTTATGAAATTCTGTTCCAGCCTGTTAATAACAGAGAAATCGGAAAAATTATTGCTGATTATCAACCAATAGGCTTTTTACATACTTGTATTTTGTCCTGTTATTTCCTCTGTAATGCGCCTGTTCCCGCCCTGTTACGTCCTGTTATTCGGTGAATTTAATTTTATAACGAATAATAAAAAATATATTTTCAGATGAAAACATTTTATTCCCCTCAATCCAATTCCAAATAAATACTATTTTTGAATTTCTTTATGATTACAAACCGGTATCTTTTACCATTACTGTTTTGCTTTTTTGTGTTGCAGGGGTTTTCACAGTCAGTTAAAATTCTGGAGAAACAAGAAGAACCTAAATTGCCTCCCGGAAGGGATTTCAGTTATATTGAGCAGGGAATGGATACCTCCAAATTACGATTTGTAGCGACTTATGAGGCAACTGGCTTCGGAGAAAAATCAACCATTTCGAGTCTTTTTACAGTTATTAAAAATAACGCCAAAGGTGTTGGCGCCAACTCATTTCTGCTGATTTCATTTTCCGAGGATTTTAAAAACAATTCAAATACACTTGTTTTAAAAACCTACCTGATGAATGATTCCACTTTAATCGTGAATAATTCCAAACATGAAAAAAATGTAATTTATATTTTTAGTAATGATACTCCTGATTCAACTGCATCTGTAAAGTTTAGTATTAATGATACATTAGTAAAATTAAAATCGGGGAAATATTTCCGGAAAGTGACAAAAACAAATGAGCAATTAGAATTGTCACAAGGAGGATTTTCACGTGGTCTTTATATTTACAAAAGAGATTATGACTTGCCGGATTTATACATTAATTTATCAGGAGATGAGGTAAGAAATGCTGGAGTTACCAGCAGAAGAACGGGTGTTACCGGTTCCTATATTAATAAGTCCTTCTCATTGGGAATACGGGTTTCTAAGCCCATTGGGTTACCTGTTATTGATACCAATCTGGGCATTTTGCTTACAAAACTGATGAAACCCAGTCGGGGAAAAATTACTCCGCCTGACAATACAGTTTACACAAATTCAGGGGAATAATGTTAAATTTTTTGGGAATAAATATTATTTTTGATATTATATACTGTATGAAATCTAAGCAGACCCTTTTCATAATTTTATTCTTCTTTTTTGCATTTTCAGGGTTCTCCCAATCAGTAAAAGTTTTGGAAAAAACAGATAAAACTAATCTACCCATTGGAAAGGATTTTAGTTATATTGAGGCTGGTCTTGATACATCAAAGCTTCAGTTTACCGGGACCTTTGAGGCTACAGGTTTTAGAGAAAACTCTTGGATTTCAGAGCTTTTCAATGTTATTAAAACTAATGCTCAATCGGCAGGTGCGAATTCATTTGTATTGATTTCTTTTTCTGAAGACTTTAAAAAAAATATCAGTACACTTGTTTTAAAAACTTACATGATGAATGATTCTACTTTGAAGTTGAATAATTCCAAACATGAAAAAAATACAATTTATGTTTTTAGTAGCGAAAAGTTGGATACAACTTCTTTTGAAGGATTTTATCTTAACTCTATCTTTATTAAATTAAAGACGGGTAAATATTTCCGGAAAGAAACAAATCTTAAAGAAGCCATTAAATTATCAAATGGTTATGGGGGCTCCGGCACGTACGATTATAAAAGAGACAATGAAATTCCGAACATGTACATAACTTTAGCACGTTTTGGAAATGGTGGAAGCGGTGTTTCTGGCTTCTATGGCTCTTCAAACTCAATTGGCATTAGATTTGGCGCGGAAGGAAGAGGGTTATATTTCTTAGATACAAACATAGGTATTTTAATGTCGAAAATTTTAAAGCAAAGCGCTGGGATAATAAGACCACCCAAACCCTAACCGCCTCTAGTATATAACTCCTGGAAGTAAAGAATAAACAATTCCCTTAAAACTTCTTCACCAGCGTAAACCCCGGCTGAAAAGTAAACGTTCCGCTAAAAGCATTGGGAACTAAACGGGGAGTAAAGTTTACAGAGATATCATCCGACACATTAAAACCGTGTAATTGTGCATCTACATTGGCATCCACAATTTGCAGAATGTAGATGCCCGCAGCAATAATTACAGTAAGGTCAAGGTTGCGGCGGTAATACAAAACAATATCTGAAAGCTGGGAAGATGAGTAGTAATTGTAATATGGATCAATCCCATTGTTATCGCGGGTTACCAATGCACTGTGATAGGTATTATATAAATGCAAATTTGCAAAAAAGAAGTAGGCATCCAAACCTAAACCGCTGTACACAATCGGCAGTTTCCAGTACCTGTGATTGTATATTTGCCCAAGCCCGGGGCATACCGCAGAGTAAAGCATGGCCAGCTTTGGTGAATGTGGTGGGCTTGCTACCTTTATTGCTTTAACGGAATCACTTTTTTGAGCAACTACTGTAAATGAAAACACTAAGGTAGAAACCCCTGTAAGAAGAATACATGTTATTTTTTTCGCCAATGTCTTATTGACCTGCATGCAATAACTCTAAAATCTTGCGGAACTGTTCATCCGAAGAAAAAGCTATCACTATTTTCCCTTTTCCTCCTGAGTTTGATACTTTCACTTTCGAAGCCAGTCGTCCGGATAAATCTTTTTCTACCTCTTTGTAATTGGCTGCACTTCCGCCAGAGGTTTGCTTGTTCGACTTTCCTTTTGCGCTCCTTGCCTTTTCTTCTGTATCCCTTACGCTTAATGACTCATCCAAAATCTTATCGAATACGCTGAGCTGGTTGATTGGATTATCAATATTAATAAGTGCACGAGCATGGCCCATTGTAATTTTTTTCTCACGAATGGCTAATTGTATCACCGGTGGAAGCCTCAACAGGCGCAGGTAATTCGTTACCGTAGTCCTGTCTTTACCAAGTTTATCGGATAGTTCCTCCTGTGTAAGCCCGCATTCATCAATCAGGCGTTGGTAGCCCATTGCAATTTCTATAGCATCTAAATCTTCACGATGGGTATTTTCAATCAAGGCCATTTCAAGCATTCCCTTGTCATCGGCAAGTCGAACATACGCGGGTATTTCAGACAACCCCGCTACTTGCGATGCTTTAAATCTTCTTTCTCCCGAGATTAACTGGTACTTGTCCTTGCTGACGCGCCTAACAGTTATAGGTTGTATCAACCCATAGTGAACAATGGAATCAGACAGTTCTTTCAATGCCTTTTCTTCAAAACGAGTGCGGGGCTGAAATGGGTTTACTTCAATTTGTTCAATCAGTATTTGCGATATCCCTCCATGCTGTGTGCTGCTATGTAACGAGGAAGAATGCGCTACTGTTTCAATTGCATCACCTGAATCGAGCAAAGCGCTCAATCCACGTCCAAGAGATTTCTTTTTAGGATTCTGGTTCATTTTTTCAATTGTGAATTGTAAATGGTAAATTGTAAATATAATTCATTCACAATTTACAATTCACAATTTAGCATTTTTTAGTTTTCTTCAATATTAATAACCTTTTCGCTTTGTTTCAAACGGGTCATTTTATTCTTTTGCAATACTTCGCGTGCAAGATGCAGATAGTTAAGCGCACCGCGCGATGCCGCATCGTGCATAATAATGGTCTTGCCAAAGCTTGGGGCCTCACTCAGCTTGATATTGCGGTGTACAATTGTATCAAACACAATTTGTTGGAAATAGGTTTTCACTTCTTCCACAACCTGGTTGCAAAGGTTCAAACGTCCGTCGTACATGGTGAGCAGGATGCCTTCCATTTCCAATTCAGGGTTCAGGCGTTCTTCAACAAACTTTACGGTTTGCAAAAGTTTTCCTAATCCTTCCAATGCAAAATATTCACATTGTATTGGAATGATTATTGAATCGGCAGCAGCCAATGCATTAAGTGTTATTAATCCCAATGAGGGTGAGCAATCTAAAATAATAAATTCGTAATCGTCTTTAATCTTGGCAAGAGCAGCCTTCATCATCTTCTCGCGGTTAGGCAGGTTTATCATTTCAATTTCAGCACCCACCAAATCAATATGCGCTGGCAGCAAATCGAGGTTAGGTGTTTCCGTTGTCAGAATAACATCCTTAGGCTGAACGCTGTCAATGATACATTCATACAAGCCGGCTTTAATCTTCTTCAAATCAAATCCAACCCCAGATGTAGCGTTTGCCTGAGGATCGGCATCCACTAACAAGGTTTTGTGTTCAAGCACTGCAAGGGCAGCCGCCAAATTAATGGCTGTTGTGGTTTTACCTACTCCGCCTTTTTGATTTGCAACTGCAATTATTTTTCCCATTTTTCTTATTTTGTTTTACTAAAATTCCTTTGTTTCTCCTATCTCTAAAAACGTAATCTTTTTCCCGGCTTTTTCAAACGCTTCCGTTGTCTTTTCCTTGTCAATCTTAATCAGGTCGAACGTATCATAATGCATCCCGATAATATTATTGCACTTTACAAACTCCGCAGCCTTTATTGCATCTGTGCAACCCATTGTAAAGTTATCTCCAACTGGAAGCAATGCAAAAGAAAGGGTGTTCCCTTCGCCTATCAACTTCATATCATAAGTTAAAGCAGTATCTCCGGCGTAATAAAAATTACCCTCTTCACTTGATATCACAAATCCGCCCGCATCCCCACCATAAACACCATCTTCAAAACTGCTGGAATGTTGCGCAATAACACTTTGCACCCTAAAGGCTTTGGTTGAAAACCCGCCACCGGTATTAATAGGGCGAAACTTATCAATTCCTTTTTTGGCAAAGTACATGCAAATCTCGAAGTTTGAAATAAGAACTGCACCTGTGCGTTTAGCAATAGCTTCGGCATCGGCAACATGATCCTGATGGGCATGTGAAAGAAATATATAATCTGCTTTGATTTCATCTATCTTTACCCCTTTAGCCAAAGGGTTATAGGATATGAAAGGATCGAATAAAAGGTGTTTGCCTTTTACCTCAACTCCAAAGCAGGAATGTCCGTAATACGTTACTTTCATACTATTATATACTGTAAACTCGGCGAATTTAAGCCCTGAGCCTATAAGAGCACCCGTTTAGTTATCATTATTTTTCAACAATTTCAGGGAGTTTTTAAAACTTTTTTGTAACAAGTCCCTCGCAATCCACGTAAGTAAGGCAGTTTTAGGAAAAGGAAGGCATTAAAATTGAGTATTAGCAGCCTGTTAGCTACTACTACCGTAGAATTTTCCCTTATTTTCCTGCTGAACTAAAGCTATTATGTTAAAAACCATTTATAAATCAGATTGCTAACCATTACTCTCAAATAGAAACCCGTCATGAAAAAAGTATTTTACTCTATCTTGTTCTTACTCTTTTCGGTAGCCTGCTTTGGGCAACACATTAATGAACCGAAATTGAAATCCTTCCTTGTAGGCCACTGGCAAAACCTGGACGATTCAGCATTAACAGTAAAGATTACCAACGATTCTATTATTCAATCTACCAATGGAATTTATGCCGAGGCAGATTTTTATACCTACCGCATAAGTCGCCATGGCTGCCATGGTAACTCAACCATCATCAGCCCAACAGGTTATTATTTAACTGAAAAAGATTCCGATGATGGCGAATTGCTTTGCGGTAGTGTGGAATTTGCAAGCAAAGACCAGATTACCATCACTTTTCCGGATGATTTACTGGTACTGAAAAGGATAAGGTAAAATCTATTTTAATTCCATCACCGGGAAAGGCGTATCCGTGCCTCCGTCCATAACAAATTTCCATTTGCCATCAGCCTGTCTGCGCCAAATGGTAACATAGTCTCCATAATAAGTTGTGTCGTGGCCTAATTTAGTTTTGGTATAGTATGCAAACCCGCCAAAAGTATAACCCATTTCACCGGCGGAATCAACCTCAACGCGCAGAGGAGTCCAGCCAAGACAAAAAACAGAATCAGGATGAACAGAAGGGTAATCCTCAAATTTCTTCTTGCCCACAATCGGCATCACCCCTTCTTCAATCTCAATTGAACTATCGGCAGCATATTCAATACGGGCATGGTAATACCCTTCTTTCTTTGAACGTACACTCCATTCTCTGTCAGTTCGCAGTAACTCAGCTTTCAAACTATCTATATGGGCCACAGCATCAGCATGAGACATTCTTTTATTTTGATTACATCCAATAACCAAACCAACCAATAAAATCAGGGGAAAATACTTAAACATTACCTCATCAATTTTTTCGTTTGTACACTTTTTTTCCTGTAGAGCCTAATAGCATATAATTCACATCAATGGCATTGATAGGGAAATCCGTATGGTGGGAATAACCCTCCTTATATTCAAACAAAGAATAACAGGTTACATCATCGGAAGAAAACATATTATCAGTAAACTTATAACTCCAATACGAAAGGTTTATTTTCTTAACTCCTCCTTCATCAATTAATATCCGCTCTGTCAATGTATCTTCAGTCACCACTAAAACATGGCTTGTATCAGCCATTTCCACCCAAGTACCCAGTATAAGTTTCTTTATTGTATTTGTGTCCAGCTTCTGGCATGGGTCATAAACCTTCTGGCAAGTTCCGCTAACGCCCATTATTAATCCACCTAAAACTAAAAAAATCAATTTCATTTTCCCTCTGTTTAATTGATATAAAACATTAAATAAAATTAAAATACATTTGTGATGTATAATCCTTATATCGACTGCCAAAATATACATTTCCATGAAAAAAACGACTGTTTTATGTTTGTTGTTGCTTTATTTTTTTTCAGCCTGTACCAAGCCGGGGTACCGCACTTACCCCAGTTATAAAACAGTTTACACCCATTTCTACCAAACGTACTCAGTGAAAAACCTCGAGGATATTTCGCAATTGCAGTTTCAAAAAAAGCCGGACGGATGGCATGTGGTAGTGCTAAAACACAATACGGTAGATACAATTATTAAGGATGAATTATTCTGGAAGCGGGGCACAGAAACCTTTCAGGAAATAGGCTTTACTAAAGCATCCTACAAAAATGAAAACAAGGAGCAACTCGATCGGTTTTGGCGTGATACAAAAGCGGAAAGCTTTAATTTATTTCCTTATTACAACTACAAAGGATTTGACTGGGATATAATTCAGGACTATCAGGGCATGAACAACCTTCCTGATTCAATACTCTATGCACTTGGAAGGTCTTATTCCTACTATGCCGATAACTTGTTAAATGACAACTCAGGCTTCTCGAATAAAAAAGTAAAGTTCGACTTGAAAGATGGCCCCAATAGCCTTTCACCTGACCAATTGGAGAAATACAAGAAATACCATGACTTATCTATTGAAACCTATAAAAAAGTTCAGAAGTTAAATCCTAAATACGAAACCATTGTTGGCGATATTGGATTAAAACTTGGAGATGAATATATGGTAGCCTATTTAGATATGATGATTTATCAAAATGAAACAAAGGCCAATAAAGAGTTGAAGGATAATATTTTTGATTATTTCATGGTTTCATTTGCCAAAAACTATCTCACCTCCTGTGATTCAAATGCTATACTTATTACGTATGGAGATAACGATACCTACCCTCTGCTTTACGTTCAAGCAAAATATCATTTCCGCACTGATGTGCTGATAGTAAACTCATCACTTTTAGAAACAAGTACGTATATTAACAGGATGCGCAGACCATTTGCCGGTGCACAACCATTGCCACTTTCTATTCGGCCTGAACAATATAAAGATGGGGTATTGGATTTTGTGGTGTTTAACACCAATAGCTCAAGCTACTCAAATAACTCCGATAATTATGAAGACTTGAAATCTGCCATGGATTTTATTTTGAGTGATGACCCTTCACATAAAATTGACGCTCCAAGTGGCGATAAGCTTAGTTACCTGTCAACAAAACAGTTCAAGCTTAGCGTGAATCCTGCAAATGTTGTGAACAGCAAAATACTTCACGGTGAATCAATTAATAATATCGCGCCTGAAATAAAATGGAGTTTTCAAGGCTCATACATTCTGAAAGACAAATTAATATTGCTTAATGTGCTTCTCAATAACGATTGGAAAAGGCCAATTTGCTTTGCTATCGGCGGTGGAGCTGATG